>NZ_JBWKMH010000023.1:76143-244976 GCF_056431285.1 Clostridium amazonense
TGCAGGCTGTTTAAAAATTTTAAAGATGCAATTAACACTATTGAAAAATACGTAGATAACTATAACTTTAAAAGAATACATTCTTCAATTGATTATAGAACCCCAAATGAGTTCTATAATCTAAAAAATAGTAATTTTAAGAATAAGCTAGTAATTAGCATTTAGAGTCTACTTTTATGGGGCCAATCCGTAAAAAATATAGATTAAAAATTCGAGTCAAAATTCTCAATTGAAACATGAATATTTTAAAGTTTCAACTTGTATTTCTATAATATAATAAAAAAAGATTGAAAATATAGTGATTTTCAATCTTTTTTCATTATAAGTGTTTTAATACTTATAAAAGTGATAGTTTGATAGTTTATATTAATAATAAGAGTAGCTATTTTATTTACCTATATTGGATATTAATATAGAACGCTGATAAAAACCTAGCGATACAATAATTAAGTATGGAACTATAAAACAAAGTATAGGTAATAATTTAGAATTTGTTTTTGATTGGATACTATATTGTAAGGTGAATTTTTCGGAAAAATTTGGAAATATTTTTTTGAAAACTTTAAAAAATAAGTAGCCAATCATTGTACCTAAAGTATTAAATATTAAGTCATCTATATCAGTAGTACGAATTAAAAATAATTGAGAACATTCAATTATTAAAGATACTAAAAATCCAAATATAACTGTTTTTGAGAATTTTCTAAAATCATTCCATAATAATGGCAAAAAGAAACCTATTGGACAAAATAGTAATATGTTACCTATTATATTTAAACATACACCTAAAATTGCTATTCCAATTGATATATGTTCAGTTTTCATTAAATTAGGAATGTCTAAAATCATTCCTATAGATTCATTAAATGGAATTAAGGATATTTCTTTTAATCTAATATCTGTATGAAATCCACTCATAGGTGAAATGCCTGTTATTGAAAATATAGCCAAAATAAATAGAGTAAATATAAACAATCCAACTATGAATAAAGGTTTATATTTAGTTTTTATGTTGTTTTTCAAAAATATAACAATTAAAACCATTATTGGAATAGTTATAATTATACTTTTAAATAAATCACCATCCCCCATGCTATTGCTCCTTTAATGTTTTATTAAACTACAATAATTATAACAAAGCGAAATTAATAAAATAATACAAATAGATTACAATAAAGTAAAATAATATAAAAAATATTAAATAAAAATAACTTTAAAAATTATAAAATTGGATTATAGTTTTTTATGAAATAAGCTTAAGGTAGAACTTTAAGCTTTTTATCTATAGTATATATTATATAAGATGGGGGCTTTAAGATATAAATGTTTATACTAAAAATTCATAGGGGATGAGGATTATGGAGAAAGAAGATAAAGTATATTTAGAGGGCTTAAAAAATTGGCTTAATGAAACTAAGGATGAGCCAGTTGAAAAAATGGAAAGCTTTTTTACAAAACGAATAGATGGATATGAAAAACATATGATAAATATATGGAGGGAATATTATAAATGTATGTCTAATTTGATTCCTAAAAATACACAAAATATATTAGATATTGGCTGTGGAACTGGAATTGAACTAGATTATATATTTAAAAAGTTTCCAAGCATTAATGTAACAGGTATTGATTTAACAAAAACTATGTTAGATGAACTTGAAAAAAAACATGGTGATAAAAATTTAAAGTTAATTTGTGGAGATTATTTCATAGAGCCTTTTGGTATAGAAAAGTATGATACAGTTATATCATTTGAAACTTTACATCATTTTAAGCAAGAAAAGAAAGTAAATATATTTGAAAAAATTTATAAGTGCTTAAAAAAAGGTGGATGTTATATTGAATGTGATTATATTGCAAAAACAGAAGAAATAGAAAATTTACTATTTTTAGAGTGTGAAAGAAGAAAAGAAAGAGATAATGTTGGCAAGGATGTTTTTGTTCATTTTGATACACCTTTAACTTTAGAACATGAAATTAATGCTATGAAAAAAGCAGGATTTGAAAAAGTAGAGCTATTAGAAAATTTTAAAGAAGAAAATACAGTAATAATAATTGCAAGAAAATAAAACTAATATATTTTTAAAGAAAGTTTTCAACAAAATGAAAGCTTTTTTTATTTTGCAGAAATTATATAAATAATATCAAAAATAAACATCAGTTAAAAAATTAAATAAAAATTCGATCTAGAATTTAGTTTATAGAAGAATGACTATGAAAATATGCTTTTTTATTACATATATAATCATATATATAATATTTTGAATAGATATATAATAATTTAAATGTATATGTAAAATTTTAATTATACTATAATATAAATATAAAAATATACGAATATAGAAGTGCATCTGAAGTTATTAAGGTAGGGGTGAAAATTATATTTAACAATAAAAAGTTTAATTTATTTATTTATATTGGAACTATGATATTACTTTGTATTGTTGTAATTAAGTTTAAACAAAATGAAATATATTTTGATGATTATATTATTATAGATAAAATAATAAAAAATAATGATGACAAGAAAATTTTAGATAAAAGTTATGTTGATAGTATTGAAGAAAAGGTTATTAATAATGAGGAAAGTTTTGAAAAATATCTTATATTAGGATATTGTGATTATTATAACGACAGAATTTCTGAAGCTAAAATAAAATTTGAAAAAGCTATTGATTATATAGAAGATGAAAAAGATTTATTATGTATTGCATATAATGGACAATTTTTAATTGAATGCTTATCAATAAGTGGAGATTATGAAAAAGCTAGGGAGGTTTATGAACTTACGTGTAGATATATACCTACTAGACAATATAATCTTGTTTATAAACCTATTCTTAATATGGCTAATGGATTAACTTTTGCATCTGGTGAAAGTGAAGTTGGAATAAAAGAATTGGACAATATAACTGAATATTTATCATATGCATCTGATGAGATTAAAATTCAAATATATAAAACATATTATCAATGTTATCTTTTTGATGAAAATTATTCAATGTCAGTAAAATATCTATTAAAAGCAATAAAATTATCAGAAAAAATAGGGGATAATTACAATTTGGCTCATTTAATGAGTGATTTAGGGACAATGTACTGTGAACTTAGAAATTATAAAGAAAGTGAAAAACATATTTTATATGCCTTAGAAATAATAAAGGAAAATAATATGCAAAATACATATTTACAAAATTATGTTCTAATGAGTTTATTGAATTTGAAATTAGATTTAGAAGAATACGAAGAAGCATTAGAGATAGCATATGAAATAGAAAATTTTCATGGTGAATTGGGTGCTGAAATCTCAAAAGATTTTAAAGAAATGATTGATTTATTAGAGATAAATAAGCATATAAATAGAGAAGAATTTGAAGTTGCAAGCAATTTACTATCTAATATATCTAAAATGATAGATAATAAAGAAACAGATAGTTTTTATACATATTATTTTTATTATGTGACTTTAGGGAAACTACATGAAAAACAAGGTCATTTAGAAGGTGCTGCAAAATGTTATGAGAATTCTTTGAATTTATCTAAAGAGTTTGATATTTTAGAAGTGAATTTAATAAATAGAATTATAAATACATATAGAAACTTAGGAAATAAGGAACTTGAAGCTAAGTATCAAAATATATTAATAAATAAATATCAAGATGATGAAATTATTAGAAATCAAGAAAATATAGATAATATAATCAATAATGTTGAAAAAGAGTATGAACTAATAAAAAATAATGATAATAAATTAGTAGTGTATAAGATTTTATTGATAATTATTATATTATCGTTGATGATAATTAAATTCTTAATGAGAAAATTAAAATTTTTAGAAAAGCAAAACATAACAGATGAACTTACTGGTATTTATAATAGAAAATATTTTGACTTCTATTTTAATGAGATTATTTTAAAGGATAATAGTATTTCTGTAATTATGATAGATATAGATGATTTTAAAAAAATAAATGATAATTATGGACATGATGCAGGAGATTTTGTGATAAAAACTATAGCTGGGATTATAACGAATTTTTTGGAAGAGGATGATTTAGCATTTAGATATGGTGGAGAAGAATTTTGTATTTTAACAAGAAAAACAAAAAATGAAGTTATTGATTTAGCTGAAAATATAAGAAGTTTTACTGATTCAGTTAAACTAAAAGAGAATTTGAAAGTCACTATTAGTTTAGGAATAGGATTTAAAGGAAATGGTTTTGATATAGTCAAAAATGCAGATGAAAAATTATATATAGCTAAAAAAAATGGGAAAAATAAAGTTGTATATTAAAAGAACATTATCTACTTTGATAGTGTTCTTTTTTATATATTTTTTGTTTATAGATATTATTAAGAATGGAATCAATAAAATTTAATAAATATTTTATATTTATAGAAAAACTAGTGTTAATATAGGGCTTTATTATATAAATAATATAGTAGTAAGCAATTTCAAATTACAATAAAAAAATGATATAATATGATTTATGTTAATATATGAAAAAATATATATTATTAGGATATAAGATAAAAATTGGTATATAAAAGGTATTTTTAGTGTCAGGGGTGAGTAATCATAGCAAGCATATCAAAATCGAGAGAAAAAATATTTGTAGTAATCATATTAATATGTAGTTTTGGGTTAGTTGGATTTAATAAAAATAATAATAAATATGAAATAATAGATAGAATAGTAGATTCTGCTAATGATAATAAGATAATAAATAATAAATATATTGAAGATGTGAGAATTAAAATAATAAATGAAAAAGATACTTTTGAAAAATATTTCATACTAGGGTATTTTAGTTATTATAAAAATGATTTTGATAATGCTAAAAAGTATTTTGAAGAGGCTATGAAGTATATAGAAAGTGAGAAGAATTTACTTGCAATTTCATATAATGGAGAATTTTTAGTTAAATGTTGGGCATTTGAAAGGAACTATGAAAAAGCAAATGAAGTTTATAATAAAACTTTTAAATATATACCTAAAAATCAATATAGTTATGTGTATAAACCCATTATGAATATGGCAAAATATCTTGCAGTTGCATCAGGAAAAGGTTATATAGGAATAGGTAAATTAGAATATATAAAGAGCAATATACATAATTTATCAAGTGAAATTAAATTAGAATTATATAAAAATTATTATGAGTGCTACAGTATAGATAAAAATTACTCAATGGTTGTAAAGTACATATTAAAGGCAATTAAACTTGCTGAAAAATTAGGAGATAGGTATTCTTTAGCACAATTAACAGGAGAGTTAGGAAGTAATTACTGTGAGATTAATGATTATAGAAGTGGAGAAAAATCAATAGTAGAGGCATTTGAAATGCTTGATAAGAGTAATGATAAAAATGTTTATTTAAAACATTATATTTTAATGAAATTAGTTAAGTTATATGAAGATACAGAGCAGCATGAAAAGGCGTTAAAAACAGTTTGTTATATGGATTATTTGCAAAAAGAAAATAAGGCCAATGCTACAGATGATTTTATAAATATGCGAAAAATAATTGAAGCTAATGTTAATATAAAAAAAGAACATTTTGATTTAGCTGAAAAATTATTAAGTGATGTAAAATTAAAAAATAAAAATATTATTACAGAAATATATACTAATTATTACTATATATTAAGTTTGGGTGATTTAAATTTAGCAAAATGCAATTATGAAAAAGCTATAGAATACTATAAAGAATGTTTAAAACTTTCACATGAATTTGACAGGAGAAAAATTAAAGTATATGAAAAGCTTATCAGTACTTACCATAAAATAGGTGATGATAAGTCAAGAGCAAATTATCAAAAATTGTTAATAGAAGCATACAAAGAAGATGAATTTAAGAGAAATGAAGATAATAGAAGATATATAGTGGATAATTTGCAAAAAGAAGATGAATTAATCAAAAGTAATGATAGAAAAATAATTTTCTATAAAAGTTTGATGATTTGTATTATTACTGTATCTTTTGTGATAAGTTTTTTAATAAAAAAATTAAAAAGTTTAAAAAAACAAACTATTATAGATGGACTTACTAGAATTTATAACAGAAGATGTTTTGATTATCAGTATTACAAAGCAATAGCTAGAAATGAAAATATATCAGTTATAATGATAGATATAGATGACTTTAAAAAAGTAAATGATATGTATGGACATGATACAGGAGATTTAGTATTAAAAAATACTGCAAAAATTATTGATAATTTATTAGATAATGGAGAACTTTTATTTAGATATGGTGGAGAAGAATTTTGTATTTTAGTGAAAAATAAACATATAGAATATGTTATAGATTTAGCAGAAAATATACGAAGTCTTATGGAGATGGTTAGATTAAAAGATAATCTAAAAATTACACTGAGTTTAGGAATAGGTGTTAAAAGTAAAAATAAGGATGTACTTAAACTAGCAGATGAAAATTTATATTTAGCTAAGAATAATGGTAAAAATAGAGTAGTATATTAAATTTAATATTATAATAAATTTAAAGAGAGAAGAAGTATTTTTCTTCTCTCTTTAATAATTTTAAATTTTATAAATTACAGTGTAAAATAGAAAAATAGATACATTGGATAAACACTTGTATGAATAGTGTTTGGTGGAAAGAATATTAAAATTCCAATGTATCTATCTATAAAGATATGAAATATTATATAGGCATATTAAGTTTGCCTATATTTAATAGTATACTTTTAAAATAGAAAATATGACTAATTAGGAGTATTACTTTTAATTAATTTTAGTTTTAAATAGATATGTATTTAAAACTATGAAATGGTTATAAGATAAAAAATTAAAGTTATTAGATATCATAGGAAAAAAATTAATTTAAAGAAAAGTATTGACATTAACGTAACGTCAAGGTTTAATATTTAAGTATAGTAAATTTAAATAAATAATAAAATATATCCATAAATTAGGTTTAAAATGAGGTGAATTTTGTTAGTATGAAAGAAGAAGTGAAGGATACTTTAACTGTTGGTGAGTTTGCCAAGAAATCTGGAATAACAATGAGAACTTTAAGGTATTATGATAAAATTGGACTTTTAAAGCCATCATCATATAATGAAGCAGGGTATAGACTTTATACAAAAGAAGACTTTCCTAAACTTCAACAAATATTAACATTAAAATTTATTGGATTATCTTTAGACGAAATAAAAGATATTCTTAAAGAAGATTTAAATGATAATGATTTTAAAAGATCATTACAAATACAAAAAAAGATAATTAAAGAAAAAATAGATCATGAATTTAATGTAATTCATGCTATAGATGAAACTTTAAATATGATAGAAGAAGATAAAAATTTAAATTGGAATAAGTTTATTAACATAATAAGTCTTATAAATAAAGATAATAAATGGATAGAACAATATAAAAATGCATCAAATTTGAAGGCTAGAATAAATATACATGATAAATTTAGTCATAATAAAAAAGGCTGGATGGAATGGTTCTTTGAAGAATTACCATTAGATAAACCATGTAAGATTTTAGAGTTAGGCTGTGGCGATGCAAGTTTATGGGAAAAAAATTACGACAAAATACCTGATAATTGGGAAATTTATTTAACTGACTTTTCAGAGGGAATGATTTTAGATGCACAATTAAATTTAGATGAAAAAGTGAAAAGATTTAAATTTAAAAATATGAATGCTGAAGATATTTCTTTTAATGATGAAACTTTTGATATAGTTATAGCTAACCATATGTTATATCATGTAAAAGACATAGAAAAGGCTTTATTGGAAATCAAAAGAGTATTAAAAAAAGATGGTTATATGTATGCGTCAACTGTGGGAAAAAAGCATATGATGGAGATGAGAGAGTTTTTAAGAGAGATAGATAAAAGCATTTTAGAGGCAGAAAGTTTTAATTTAACTGATAAGTTCAGACTTGAAAATGGATTTGAAATTTTGTCAAAATTTTTTAGAGAAGTAGAAAGTAAAAGGTATATAGATAATCTTAAGATAACAGAAGAAAAAGCATTAATAGATTATATAGTTTCTATGGAAAGTGATATAGTAAAAAAACTTAATGATACTAAATTAGAAACTTTAAAGAAAATATTAAAGGAAGAAAAAGAGCATAATAAATATATTTATATATCAAAAGATACAGGATATTTTAGAGGCAAAAAATAATTAAAATACTTAAAAAGTATTAAAATTTTGAAAAATAGATAAAAATAATAATAAAAAGGAGAGATTTCAAAATGAGAAAAATACCTTTTTCACCACCAGATATAGAAGAAAATGAAATAGAAAAAGTAGTTGAGGTCTTAAGATCAGGTTGGATTACTTCAGGACCAAAAGTTGCTAAATTTGAAGAGGAAATGAGTAAGTACTGTAATGCCAATCATGGTGTAGCAGTAAGCAGTGCAACTTCAGGTATGGAGCTTATACTAAAAGTTTTTGATATAAAAGAAGGCGATGAAGTTATAACAACTCCTTATACTTATACAGCAAGTGCAAGTGTAGTTTTACATAGAAATGCAAAATTAGTATTTGTAGATGTAGAAAAAGATACATTCCTAATGGACTTAAACAAATTAGAAAATGCAATTACAGATAAAACAAAGGCTATAATAACTGTAGATTTTGCAGGTGTACCATTAGATTATGATAAAGTAAGAAGTATACTTAAAAAATTAAATAGAGAAGACATAATATTAATAGGTGACTCAGCTCACTCATTTGGAGCATCATATAAAGGAAATAAAGTTGGAGCTCAATATGATTTCCATGTATTTTCATTCCATGCAGTTAAAAATTTAACTACAGCAGAAGGTGGAGGAATAACATTTAATGATAATAACTTCCACGGAAAAGAAGATTTATATCGTGAATTAAAATACACATCATTACACGGACAATCTAAAGATGCATTATCAAAAATGAAAGCAGGAGCATGGAAATATGATATATTAACAGATGGATTTAAATGTAATATGTCTGATTTACATGCTGCAATAGGACTTGGACAACTTGAAAGATATGAAAATATGCTTGAAAAGAGAAGAGCAATATTTAGTACTTATAGTAGTGCATTAAAAGATAAAGAATGGGCTATTATACCATTTTCAAAAAATGAAGAAATGGAAACATCATATCACTTATATCCATTAAGAATAAAGGGCTTTGAAGAAGTAGATAGAGATAAAGTTATTGAAGCATTAGCTAAAAAAGATATAGCTACAAATGTTCACTTTACACCACTTCCTATGTTTACATTATATAAAAACTTAGGATATAAAATAGAAGATTATGAAAATGCATATAATCAATATAAGAATGAAATATCTCTTCCAGTGTATTCTACATTATCTTTAGATGATGCAGAATATCTAGTAAATGAGTTAATAGCTATAGTAGAAAAAATAATAAGTGAAAAATAAAGGAGATAAGAAAATGAAAGTAGGATTTTATACTTCAAAAAGAGAATATGAAGAAAAAATGGCTGAATTTAATGAAGCAATACTTGGTTCAATAAAAAATGGAGTTCAAACTTTAGGTGAAGAAGTAAAAGCTTTTGAAAAAGAAATACAAGATTTTGCAAATGTAAACCATGCTATTGGTGTTGCATCAGGAACAGACGCATTAGTTATGGCATCTGATATATTAGGATACAAAGATGGAAAGGAAATAATAACTTCTCCATTTACATTCTTAGCATCAACTTCATGTCTTGCAAAGCATAAAGGAAAACCAGTGTTTGTAGATATAGATGAAGATACTTTCAATATAGATACTACAAAAATTGAAGAAAGAATAACAAAAGATACAGTAGGAATACTTCCAATACATCTTTTCTGCCAAATGGCTAACATGGATGATGTAATGGATATAGCTAAAAGACACAATTTATCTGTTCTTGAAGATGCTGCAGAAGGTTTTGGAATGCAATGGAAAGGAAAAGGAGATACTTATAGACACGCTGGAACTATAGGTGATATGGGTATGTATTCATTTTTCCCAACTAAAACACTAGGAGCTTATGGCGATGGTGGTATGATAGTTACAAATAGTGATGAATTAGCAGAAACTACTAAAATGTTAAGAGTTCATGGAGCTAAGAAAAAATATCACTATGAATATATAGGATATAACTCAAGACTTGATAACATTCAAGCTGCAGTATTAAGAGTAAAATTAAAATATATAAATGAATCAATAGAAAAGAGAAATATGATTCATGATGCATATGTTGAAAGATTAAAAGATATTCCAGAAATAACATTACCAAAAATAAAAGGTGATCAAATACCAGTTTACTATGTATTTAATATAACTTGTGAAAAAAGAGATGAGTTAAATGAATATCTAAAAGAAAATGGTGTAGGAACTAGTATATACTATCCAATTCCATTACACATGCAAAACTGCTTTAGTTATTTAGGATATAAAAAAGGAGATTTCCCTGTAGCTGAAAGAGTATCAGAAAGAATACTAGCACTTCCAATATATCCAGAATTAACAATGGATGAAGTAGATTATGTTTGTGAAAAAATAAGAGAATTCTACAGAAAATAATTATATATAAATAGAAATAGCTGCTATAAACTTAGTTAGTAAAAGTTAAGTTTATGGTGGCTTTTTTTATTTCCAAAACTAAACGGCTATAAGTGAACTGAATTCAGAGCTATGTAATTAAATTCTAGTCTATTTTTCATAACTCTTCGTCAGCAATTCACATTAATAAAATGCCATTATTAATGCGAATTACTTCCTTGATTTATAAAAAATATACATTGAATTTTGAATTACATATTTCTAAATTTAGTTCACACGATATCCTGTCTAGGCAGTCGCTGAACCCGTCCTTGGGTTCAGGTCTTGAAAATAAAACACAAATTAATAAGAGTTTCTAAATCAATTTTTAAAGAAATACTAATTTAAATAATTCCTGTTCCTTGATGAAAGAAAAAAGCTTTTCAATTGATAAATTTGTTATTTTGAATTCGAACTTGGAACCCTATAAAATATTAGATGGAACTCAAGAGAAGGAGTTATTTATTTTTTTGAAGAATTTATATATATTTGCCAACTTTTTTACAAATGTAGACAGTATATAAATATACAGAGATTTGAAAGGAGAATTGATATTGAAAAAACAGGATGCAGATAGAGTGATAAAAGAATACATAAAACCTATGTATGGTTTTGCAATGAATAAAACTAGGAATATTAATGATGCAGAAGAATTAGCAAGTATGATTATAATTCAAATTTATGATGTACTTATAAAAAAAGATAACTTTATAGATTTAAATAGTTATGTTTTTAGAATTGCTCATAATGTTTGGACAAAGTATTTAAGTGAGAAAACAAGGGTTATTAACAATGTTTTTATAGATGATGTAAATATTATTGAAAATGAAAATATTGAAAATGATATTGTGAAAAAAGAAATCATAGGAAAACTTAGATTAGAAATTGCATTTTTATCAAGGCAGCAAAGAAAAATAGTTTTGTTACATTATTATAAAGGATTAAAAATAAGGGAAATTGCAAAAGAACTAGATTTGTCAGAGGGAACTGTAAAGTGGCATCTTTATGAGATTAAAAAGGAGATGAAAAATAGTATGGAAGTATTAAGAACTATTGGTAATTTAGGAATTAATCCTATTAACTTTTCTAATATAGGGCATTTAGGAAATCCAGGTAGTAGAGGTGATACTAAAGATTTTTTAAAAAAGAGAATAACTCAAAATATATCTTATTCAGCTTATCATAAATCACTTACAATAAATGAAATTGCAGAGGAGCTGGGAATATCACCTATATTTGTAGAAGATGAAGTTAATGAACTTGAAGAATATGGGTTTATGAATAAAGTAAAATGCGAAAAATATGAAACTAATATTTTAATTGAAGAACCATCAGAAGAAAAATATGAAGAATTAAACAGTTTATATAAAAAATATGCAAATATATTAGTAGAAAAATATTTTCTTCAATTTTTTGAGAATAGAGAAATATTTAAAAAAGTTAATATTTATTCACCAGATAATGATTTTAACTTTTTAATGTGGAGTATAATCCCATATTCAATGCAGAAATTCATATTTGCTGAGTTACAAAAGATAACTTTTGATGAAGTTAGTGTAATACGTAAAGATGGAGGAAATTACATCTCAACTGCAACTTTAGATAAGAAAATAAATAAGATTGATAAATTTAATTATAATTGTTGTGGTGACATGTATAGAAGTAACAGTGAATTACCTATTTTAGGTTGGCAGATTAATACTGTATGGAGTAAAAGAGATTTTGATTGGCGAGATAATATTATGTCAGATTATATAGGACTATATCATTTTATAAATGGAAAATTAGAAGAAAATGATGTAAATATAGATATTTATAGAAGGCTAATAGATAAAGGATATTTATTTAAAAATGAAAGTGGATATAAAGTGAATGTAGTTTATTTAAAAAGCAAAAACATTTTAAATGAAATAATACCAGTACCTTCAGATGATTTTATAAAAATAGGACAAAAATTTGATAAGGAAGTATATGAAATTGAAAAAATAGATCAGCCTATTCATATGTATAAAACTATAAAGTACATATGTCAAAATAATATAGCAAAGTTGAAAACTTATGTATTAAAAAACTTAGTAGATAGAGGATTATTAAAAGAAGTAAATTTTGATAAGGAAAAAAGCATATCAACAATTCTTTTCCTTGGGGAGTGATGTATGTGTTAAAGAAAATATTAAATTTTTGCAAGATTAGTGTTGTTTCAGCTCCTATATTTTTTGTTTTAAATTTAACTACATTATTTATTATAGCATTAGCAAAAATTGGAATGAGTTATTCATTTAAGATGGCTACTGATACAATACTACATTACAAAAGTATTCAAGAAACTAGCTTTAAAGTAGCAATTCCTATATTATTTTTCTTTTTAATGATATGCATAGGTGGAAATACAATAAATTTTGAAGATATGATGATAAATGCATATACTAAAAAATCTAAAAAACTATTTTCAAAGTTTTTTATGTATAAAAGTTATAACACAAAACAAGACAATTTTTATAAAACAAGTTTTTATGATAATTATGAGTTTGTAAGAAATAATATGGATAATACTACAAAAATTACAGTTACAGTATTTAATAAGTTTACAATAGCTGTGTTTAGACTTATGTTATCGGTTTTAGCTATTTCTTGTTTTGACTCACTTGTACTTATATGTGTATTTATTTTATCTTTAATTTTAGTATTTATAAATAAATATGTTGTAAAAAAACGTATGAATTTAAATAAAGAATATGTTAATGAAGAACGTACTGCTAACTATTATAGAGAGTTACTTTCATCAAGAAAATACGCAAAAGAGATTAGAATATTTAATCTTCAAAATAAATTCCTTAATAAATGGGATGATTCATATAAAAATTATACAGTTTCAAAATATAAATTTGAAGTGAAGGCAACTATATTAACTAATATTACAAATTTTATTGAGGCGTTTATGACATATGGGCTAACAGTATACTTTTTATATCTTGTATATGATGGAACTATAGATGTAGGAGAATTTGTGTTTTTGAATTCAATAATGTGGTCGCTTACTTATAATATAAAAAGCATAGTAGATATACTTTCAAAGGATTTAATGGATAATTATCAATATGTAGAAAAATATGAAAATTTCACAGGAAAAATAAGCTTAGATGCATTAAAAAATATATCTTCAGATCATAATTTAAAAACTGATGATATTGAAGGTAAATTTGAAAGTTTGACATTTGAAAATGTAAGTTACAAATATCCTAATGGAAATAAGGATGCAGTTGAAAAGTTGAATTTCTCATTAAATAAGGGAGAGGTTGTTAGTGTGCTTGGATACAATGGAAGTGGGAAAAGCACTTTTTCAAAGTTAATGTGTGGACTTTTAGAAGATTACAAGGGAATTATAAAACTAAATGGAAAAGATATAAGAAATTATGATAAAGAAAGTTTATATAGATATTTTGGTATAGGATTTCAAGATTTTACAAAGTACAGTATATCATTAAAGGAAAATGTACAAGTTGGAATGATTGAAAAACTTAATGATGAAAATAGTTTTAATAGTGCAATAGAAAAGGGAAATTTAAAAGAAGTAATAAATAAATTGCCAAGTGGAATAAATACAATACTTGGTAAAGAATATGATAGTAGAGGACAGGATTTAAGTCTTGGACAGTGGCAAAGAGTAATTTTATCAAGGGCTTATATGGGGAGCAAAGAAGTACTAATATTAGATGAACCAACAGCATCAATAGATCCAATTGAAGAGATGAGAATGTTAAATCAATTCAAAGATATAGTTAAAAATAAAACTGCACTTTTAATTTCACATCGTATTGGATTTGCAAGGATGTCTAGTCGTATTTGCATAATGGATAATGGGAAAATAGTTGAAAGTGGAACACATGAAGAACTTTTAAAGTTAAAAGGCAAATATTATGAATTGTTTAATTCACAACAAGAAATTTATAAAGAAGGTGAAGTGTGTGTGTAGAAGTTATAAGATACAAGCTTTAAAAAAAGTAAACAATATAGCTTATAAAAGTAGTCCAGCCTCATATGTCTTTTTAATACTTATAAATATATTTTCAGCATGTTTTGTATATGTATTATTAAATGCTACCCAATACACTATAAACTCAGCATATGGGATTTTTAATAAAACTCATGATTTTAAATCTGTAGTTATAGGAATAACTATATTTTCTTTAGCAAAATTAATATTAAAATTTAGCAATGTTATAAATATATTACTTACAAATAAAGTCAATTTAAAACTTTCATATACATTTGAAAATAGTCTTAACACTAAACTTTCAAATATTAAAATAGATTATTATGAAAACAATGAAACTTACGTAAAAATTCATGAAGTAAGAACCAAGAGTTTAGAAACTATGAAAAAATTTATAGAAAGTACTATGTTTTATATACAAGCAGTCTTTAAAACAATTATTTATGGATATTTTCTTATACAGATAAATATTCTAGTTGTAGCAATATATTTAGTTTTAGTTTTTGTATTTAATAAGTTAGCAGGAAACATGTACAATAGTATAATGAATATTTGGGATGAAATACAACCATATAGCCAAAAGCAAAATTATTTTTTTAGTCTTAGTGGAGATAAGATTACTCATCAAGAGTTTAAATTTAATAGATTATTTAATTTCGTTAGTAGTAAATGGGATGAACTTTATGAAAAAGAGTATACTTGTAGAATGAAAATATTTAAGAAGTTTGAAATTACATTACAATTGGCAAGAATAGTTTTTAACATTCCATATATATCTATGCTTATTTATGTTGCATATGAAATAGTTAAAGGCAGACTTGAAATTGGTTTTTTAATGCTATGTAATGAACTTCTCAATGGTGTAATAGATACTTTTGAAGGTGTACAGAGTACACTTGCACAAAATGAAATTGATAGTAAATTCATTAAAAGTTATTATGAGATAATGAATTATGAAAATGATGATAAAATAGCTATAAATGAAAAGGTTAAGAATATAGTTTTGAAAAATGTAACTTATAATTACCCTCAAGGCACAAGATATGCACTTAAAAATCTTAATTTTCATATAAATAGTGGAGAAAAAATTGCTATAGTTGGTCATAATGGAAGTGGAAAAACCACAAGTACCAATATTTTAATGGCACTTACAAATCCTACAAGTGGTGAAATTATGGTAGATGGAAGTAGTGGATTGAAAGCTCAATGTATATTAAAAAGTAGTATTTCATGTATATTACAAGATTTTGCTCAATATGAAATGACTATAAGAGAAAATATTGAAGTAGGAAATGAAAGTTATAAGTTTTCTGAAATTGAAATTTGGGACTTACTAGATAAAGTGGGTTTAAAAGAAATAGTTTTCAATTTGCCTAAGGGTATAGATACAGAACTTGGTCAACTTAAAGATGGAATAGAACTATCAAAAGGTCAGTGGCAAAGGCTTGCAATAGCTAGGCTTTTAGCAAAAGGTGATTCTACTATATGGATATTAGATGAGCCAACAGCATATTTAGACCCAATATCGGAAATTGAAATTTATAATATGATATATGATTTAGCAAAAGATAAGACAGTTTTATTTATATCACATAGGTTAGGTTTTGCAAAACGTGCTGATAGAATAGTAGTTTTTAATGATGGAAAAATTGAAGAAGAAGGAACACATAAAGAACTATTAAATATAGATGGAATATATAAAGAGATGTATAAAAATCAAGAATCATGGTATGTGGCTTAATAAAATTAATGTTTTTAGAGTTCATTGAAAAATAAGCATTCAATGAACTCTTTTTATTGTATAGAAATTTAGTACTAAGGTCTATTTAACAATTTTAATTCTTTTTATTTTTATATAAATTATTTTTAATAAAAGAATTAATATAATAGAAAAACCAATAATACAAGTTAAGGTATCATATTTATGATAATTATAAATTAATGCTTGCTTCATAGAAGTAAACCATAAAAATAGTGGAAACAATATAAATATAATGTTTATTATCAAAAATTCTGTTTTATTTATGTAAAAATTGTATATAAGTAAAATAGAAATTAAGAGTATACATATAAATGTACATTCTTTAAGTGACATAGATACAGGTACATCTGAAGTTACAATCATTTTAAATACAAATAATATTAGTATGAAAATATTAATACCTAGTCCTATAATAATATCAATAAATTTATTCATTATAAACTCCTATAAAATATATTATATATTTATATTATATTGCATATTTAATGTATATATTAGCAAAATTTAAATTTTCAAAATATAAATTATAAAAATGTTGACAAACTTATAAGGTGAGAATAATATATGTATATAGATATTTAGATAATTATCTAAATATCTAAAAAGGCAATTTTATTTGGGAGGATGGATATTATGTTAAGTATAAAAGAATTTTCTAAAATTTATAGTGGCGGAAAAAAGAAGGCTGCAAGTAATATTAATATAGAGGTTAAAGATGGAGAAATATTTGGGTTTATTGGGCATAATGGTGCAGGAAAGACAACTACTATAAAATCAATAGTAGGCATATTGGATTTTGAAGAAGGTGAAATTTTAATAGATAATATGTCTATAAAAGATAAACCTATTGAATGTAAAAAAATTATGGCATATATTCCAGATAATCCAGATTTATATGATGCATTAACAGGTATACAATATCTTAATTTTGTAGCTGATATATACGGTATATCAAAAATTGATAGAGAAAATCGTATAAAAAAATATAGTGATGAATTTGAAATAACAAATAGTTTAGGTGATTTAATTTCATCATATTCACATGGTATGAAACAAAAATTAGCTGTAATTTCAGCACTAATTCATGAACCTAAATTGCTTATACTTGATGAACCATTTGTAGGACTTGACCCTAAAGCAGCACATACATTAAAAGGAATAATGAAAGAAATTTGCATAAGTGGTGGTTCTATATTTTTCTCAAGTCATGTTTTAGAAGTAGTTGAAAAGCTTTGTGATAGAATAGCTATAATTAAAGATGGACAAATTGTAGCACTTGGAGATGTGGCTACAGTTAAGGGGGATAGTTCACTTGAAGAAGTATTTATGGAGATGATAGAAAATGAGTAATTTAATTACATTATTAAAAGTAAATTTTATTAACTCTATTGGTATTAATAAAATACTAAAAGAAAAGTCTAAGTCAGAAAAAAATAAAATATTAGGAACATCTTTGTTGATATTTATGAGTTTTGCTATGTTATTCTGCATGTTTACAGTATATGCTATGTCTTTAGGTAAAGTATTAAAAGAAATAAGTAAGTTAGATGTACTACTTACTTTTGCTATTACTATGAGCACAGTATTTGTATTTTTTACTTCAATATATAAAGCACAAGGTTATTTATTTTCTAATAAAGATTATGATATTTTAGCAGCAATGCCAATAAAATCTTCAACAATACTTTTAAGCAAAATTTTAAGCCTTATAATTATAAATTACTGTATATCATTAATAATGCTTTTACCATTTGCAATATCATATTTTATAAATAGTAATGTAAGTTTTATATTTTTTATATATGTAATTGTATTATCAGTGTTTGTACCATTAATACCAATAGTTTTAGCTTCAATAATAGCTTTTATCATAAGTTTCTTTTCATCAAGATCTAAACATAAAAATATAGTAGCAATTTTATTAAGTGTTCTAAGCTTGGTTTTAATTATGGTTTTATCTATGAGAAGTGATAAAATAATTGAGTATGTAATGGAGAATAGTAATGCAATAAGTATAGTAATGCAAAAGATGTATTTACCATCATACTATTTTACAGAGGCACTTAAAAATTTTAGTATAATAAATGGAATTAAATTTATTTTAATATCAATAGTACCTTTTATAGTATTTATATTAGTATTTAGTAGGAGTTTTAAAACTATAAATTCAAAACTTAAAGAGAGCTACAAAAAATCTAATTATAAATTTAAAGAGTTAAAGGTAGAAAGTCCAGTTAAAGCATTATTAAGAAAAGAAGTAAGAAGATATTTTTCAAGTAATATTTATGTTTTAAATACATCTGTAGGAATGATATTATTTACAATATTTTCAGTAGCATTAATATTTGTAGGTGTAGAAAAAATTAGTGTAATATTAGAAATGCCAATGATGGCAGAAATATTACCAAGCTATATAATTTTAATTGGATCAGGACTTGTAGCATTGACATGCACTACAGCACCATCAATATCTCTTGAAAGTCCTAATCTATGGATATTAAAAAGTATGCCAATAAAAGAAACTGAGATATTTAAAAGCAAAATAGCATTAAATTTATTAGTTATATTACCACTTCTATATATTAATATGTTAGTTCTAAGTTTTAAGTTTAGAATAAGTGGAGTTTATTTAATAGGAGTGTTCTTAATACCAACATTATATGCATTTATAATTTCAATGGGAGGACTTCTAATAAATTTATATTTTCCAAAGCTTATGTGGACATCAGAAACTCAAGTGGTAAAGCAAAGTGCAAGTACAATGATTTCAATGCTTTTTGGTATGGTAATCATTGCTATTCCAACACTAATATATATATACTTTAGAATAGAAAATTTTGCAGTGTTTATAGGTGTGTTAGCAGTTATACTTTTATCAGTAATATTTGTAATTTGGAACATGCTAAAAACAAAGGGAGTTGAACTATTTAACAAATTATAATATTATAATATAGTACATTAATGAAAAATTTATAGATAATAATATATATAGGAAACTGAGTTTATGTGCAATTTATATAAGCTTAGTTTCCTATTATTATATTTAATGAAAAAGGAGATACAATGGGAAACATATTATTTAAGGATTTAAATTTAAGTGAAGATATATTAAAGGCTCTAAAAAACCTAGGATTTGATGAGCCATCAGAAGTTCAAAAAGAGGCTATACCATACATATTAAAAGATACTGATATTATAGTTAAATCACAAACAGGTAGTGGAAAAACAGCAAGTTTTGGTATTCCACTTTGTGAAAAGGTAGAAGTAGAAAGTTCTGAGGTTCAATGTTTAGTTTTAGTTCCAACAAGAGAGCTTGCAATGCAAGTAAAAGATGATATTTCTGATATAGGAAGATTAAAAAAGATTAGATGTGCTGCAGTTTTTGGAAAACAACCATTTAATGATCAAATAAGAGAACTTAAACAAAGAGTACATATTGTAATAGGAACTCCAGGAAGAATTGCTGACCACATAGAAAGAGGAACTTTAAAAGTTAACAAGTTAAAATATGTTGTTGTAGATGAAGCAGACAAAATGCTAAATATGGGATTTATAGATCAAATAAAAGACATATTAAATAAACTTCCTAAAAATAGAGTTACAACATTATTTTCTGCAACGCTTCCAGATGAAATAGAAATTTTAAGTAAATCTTACATGAAAAATGCTAAAGTTTTAAATGTAAAATCTAAAGTGTTTAACAGAGATAGAATTAAAGAAAGCTTTGTAAATGTTGAGGATAATGCTAAGTTTAAATTATTATGGCAAAGTATATATAGTGAAGTGCCTAATAAATGCATAGTATTTTGTAATACAAGAAATAAAGTTAAGTCAGTTTATGAGCTTATGAGAAAAGAAGGCTTTTTAGCAGAAGAACTTCATGGTGAAATGGAACAAAGAGAAAGACTTAGTGTTATGGAAAAATTTAAAAATGATGAATTTAAGGTTTTAGTTGCAACAGATGTAGCTGCTAGAGGAATTCATATAGAAGATATAACTCATGTTTTCAATTTTGAAGTGCCAATGGAAAAAGAAAGCTATGTACATAGAATTGGTAGAACTGGAAGAGCTGGAAAAGAAGGAAAGGCAATTACATTTGTATCAAATTATGAGAAAAAGTTCTTAGATGAAATTCAAGAGTATATTGGATATAACATTGAAAGAGGAGCTTTTCCAGAAGGTGAAAAAATTAGAGATGGAAAAATAAAATTTAAAGAAAGTCAAAAGGAATTTATAAAGAATAAAAATAATAAAAAGAAACAAGTTCACAGTGAAATTACAAAAATTCATATAAGTGGCGGGAAGAAAAAGAAATTAAGAAATATAGACATAGTTGGAGCTTTAAGCAATGTACAGGGACTAACTGGAGAAGATATAGGAATTATAGACGTTCAAGATGGATTTTCTTTTGTAGATATATTAAATAATAAAGGACAAATGTTCCTTAAAAATAACAAAGAAATAACTATAAAAGGGAAAAAATTAAAAATTCAAAAAGCTAAAAAGTAATTAGGACTTATTTGAGAAAACAGTTAAAACAAGGTAAAATATAAATAATAGTCTTATGCAAGAATGAATTCTTATCTAATTTGTTAATTGAAAGTTGAAGATTGAAGATTGAAAATGATGAATGAAATAGTTTATCTATTTAATTTTTACTTCTTCTTTCGTAGATGAGACTTCAGTCTTGGCGGCCTTTCATATGGATATAAAATAAGGCTTTGAAATGAAATTATTTTTTAACTTATTATATAAAATATATAATGAATCTTTAAATGAATTTAAAGATATTCTTTAGGAAAAGAGGAAATTATGGGAAAAATATTAGTTTTAGCAGAAAAACCTAGTGTTGGTAGAGATCTTGCTAGAGTTTTAAAATGCAATCAAAATAAAAGATCATATATAGAGGGAAATAAATATATAGTAACTTGGGCATTAGGTCATTTAGTTACTTTAGCATCACCAGAAAGTTATGATGATAGATATAAGAGTTGGAATATGGAAAACCTTCCTATGCTTCCAAACAAAATGAAATTAGAAGTTATAAAGAAAAGTGCAAAACAATTTTATGAAATTAAAAACATTTTAGGAAGAAAAGATATAGATGAAGTTGTTATTGCTACAGATGCTGGTAGAGAAGGGGAACTCGTTGCAAGATGGATACTTGATAAGTGTCACTACAGAGGAAAACTTTCAAGATTATGGATTAGTTCACAAACAGATAAGGCTATTTTAGATGGGTTTAAAAATTTAAAGCCAGGTAAGGATTATGAAAATCTTTATAAAGCAGCTATATCAAGAGCAGAAGCTGACTGGATTGTTGGATTAAATGTTACAAGAGCATTAACTTGTAGATATAATGCAAGTCTTTCAGCAGGTAGAGTTCAAACACCAACTCTTGCAATGATAGTTAATAGAGAAAATGAAATTAAGAATTTTAAACCCAAAGCCTACTATACTATAAATGCAAAGTGCAAAGGATTTAATTTAACTTATTTAGATAAAAACAATAACTCTAGATTATTTGATTTAAATCGTGCTGAAAATATAGTTAAAAAAGTTAATAGAGAAGAAGGTACTATACTTGAAGTCAATGAAAGTGACAAAAAGAATTTTGCACCAATGCTTTATGATTTAACAGAGCTTCAAAGAGATTGTAACAAAATTTTTGGTTATTCTCCAAAGCAAACATTATCAATAATGCAAAGATTATATGAAAATCATAAAATATTAACTTATCCAAGAACAGATTCAAGACACATAACAACAGATATAGTTCCAACATTAAAAGATAGAATAAAATCTATTTCTCTTGGAAACTATAAAAAATTCTGTGATGATGTATTAAGAAAAGGAATTAAAGCAAATAAATCTTTTGTAGATAACAATAAAGTAAGTGATCACCATGCTATTATTCCAACAGAAGAAAGAGTTATGTTATCACATTTAAGTAGTGAAGAAAAAAATGTATATGATTTAGTTATAAAAAGATTTTTATCTGTTATGTTAGATCCATTTGAATATACACAAACTACTATAAAAGTAGATGTAAAAGGGGAAAACTTTGTAGCTAAAGGTAAAGTTGTAAAATCTAAAGGATGGAAAGCTCTTTATGATAGAGATGTAGAAGATGATGATAGTGATGACTTAAAGGAACAAACACTTCCTAAGATGTCAAAAGGAGATAAAGTAGAAATTTTATCTGTAGATATGAAAAAGGGTGAAACTAAACCACCAGCTAGATTTAATGAAGCTACATTACTTTCAGCTATGGAAAACCCACAAAAATATGTACAAATGGATAAAGAATCTGCAAAAACTTTAGGGGAAACAGGTGGAATAGGAACAGTTGCTACAAGAGCAGATATAATAGAGAAATTATATAATATGTTCTATGTAGAAAAACAAGGTAAAGATTTAATTCCAACATCTAAGGGAAAACAACTTATAGATTTGGTTCCAGAAGATTTAAAATCACCACTTTTAACAGCTAAGTGGGAAGGGGAACTTGAGCGTATAAGTAAAGGAAAAGCAAATGATAAAAACTTTACAAGTTCAATGAGAGATTATGCAACAAAACTTGTTGATGATGTTAAAGGTAGTAGTGATAAATTTGTACATGATAATGTAACAGGTAGTAAATGTCCTAAATGCGGTAAATACATGCTAGAAGTAAAAACTAAAAATGGTGTTATGAATGTATGTCAAGATAGAGAATGTGGACATAGAGAAGCTGTAAGTAGAGTTACTAATGCTAGATGTCCAGAATGTAAGAAAAAACTTGTGATAAAAGGACATGGAGAAGGTCAAATTTATGTATGCTCTGGAGCTAATTGTAACTTTAGAGAAAAAGCATCTGTATTTAAGAAACGTTTTGAAAAAGGCGGTAAGATAGATAAAAAAGATGTTAAAAACTACATGAAGAAGATGCAAAAAGAAGCAGAGAAACAAGCAGCAGAGGACAATCCATTTGCAGCATTAGGAGATTTATTTAAAAAGTAAATAAGTATAATTATAAGTTTTAAGAAATATGTTATAAAATAAGATAATGTTGTAATAAGAAATAGAGATAGGTTTAACCTATCTCTATTTTAAATTTAATTTAGAATAAACTTCTATAAGATTGCCTTCACTATCTTCAAAATTTAAAACTAATTTATTATTTATTTGAGTTAATGGAAATGTTATTTGAGCATTTAATTTATTAAGTTTTGATTCTATTAAATTTATGTCGTTAACTTCAAAGCTTGGTAAACAGTTTGTACCATATGAAACAGACTCAAATGCTTTTTCATTATCAAATAAACAAAATTCAAATCCATTTAAATTAAAAACATTAAAAATTTCATTTTTTACATTTAAGTTTTCATTAAAAAAGTTTTCGTAGAAATTTATTGCTCTATCCATATCTTTAACAGCAATAGTTAAAGAATTCAATGTTATATTAAAATTCATGTCAAATCCTCCAAAAGTAAATTTATTAAACTACATTATTATAACACATTTGTATTTATGGATGTTTATGGAAATAAATTCAATTTTAAAATAATATGCTTATTTTATCTTATAATATGCTTCTATATGATTACCTTCACTATCTTCAAATTCCAAAACTAAGTTATGGTTAATTTTACTTAATGGAAATACTATTTTAACTTTAAGAAGTTCTAATTTTTCTATTAATAAGTTTATATTATTAACTTCAAAACTAGGTAAACAGTTATAACCATACAGTACGTGTTCATTTACTTTTTCATTATTGAATAAGCAAAAATTAAAGTCATTTAATTTAAAAATACTGAACACCTCATCTTCTGTATCTACAGAATGATCAAATAAGGCTTCATAAAATGATATAGCTCTTTTCATGTCTTTAACACATATATACAAGGAATTTATGTTTATACTTAACTTCATAAAAAAACCTCCAATAGAGAAGTAAAGTCTAATTTTAAATTATCTATTTTAGTTTAAATGTATTGATTTTAAAGATGAACTTTTAACTCTATAAATATTTATTAAATTTATAATTAAAGTATAAACTTTTAAATAAGACATCAGTATGTCATATTTGTTAAGTATTTAAAAAAGAAAGGAAAAGTATTACAGCATAGAAGCATATTAAAATTATAGTAATTATAGACCAAATAGAAAGAATAATTTCTTTTTTTGTTTTAGGTGATTCATTATTATTACAAGGGTCATTAATATTTATAACATTTATAATAACTAATATAACTATCAAAATTGGTGTTAAAATTTTACGACTAATTATATGAAATAAATTTAAAAGTATTAAGGCAATTACAAGCAAAAATATTACTATTTTCAGTGATTTATATTTTCCCAAAATGGAAAACCTCCTAAAATTAATAATTTATTTTAATATTTTTTTGATTTAATGAAATACTACGAGTATAAGACAATTTAATAAGAGGTGATGAAATGAATTTAAAAAAATTTATAGTGACAGTCTTACTATTATGTAATTGTTTAGTTGTTAATGTTAAAGCAGCAGATACTATTCCTACGTCAAATGTTTACAAAGAGGGTATTTATCACATTAAGGATGAATTGAATGATGGTACTACAGCTGAGCTTATAAGTGAAAATAGTTTCGCATGTATACTTATTGTTAATGATAATGGAGCTACACAAATATTTAAGCAGTTTGGTGATTATCATGAAAAGATTAATATAGGCAATGTTTCTAAGAACTCTACTATTGTAGTTATAGGTGATGGAGAATTAGCAATTAATTTTCATAATTAAACTTAAAATATTATAAATTTACTACTAAATGATGTTAATATATAATACTAATATCATTTAGTAGTTTTATTTTAAGTTTTATAAAGCTTTTTCCATGCTTAGAAATTCCATTTCACCTTTAACTGTCTTACCAATAAATTCATTAGTAACTTTAAAATCCAAACTATTATAAAGCCTTATAGCTCTTTCATTAAATTTAAGTACAGAAAGACCTATTTTATTTAAATTATATTTTTCTTTTGCAAATAATAAAATATTATTTAAAAATTCTTTGCCCATACCTTTACTTGTTAAGTCTGGTCTTAATTGAATAGCAAAGGTAGGAAGGTCATTATTAAAGTAAAATGAACAATTTCCAATTAATTCATTACTAGAGTAAATAGAATAAACATTTTCAATAGTAGGAAAGCTTTTTATATAACTTATTTTACCTTCAGAAAAATCATTGTCAAAAAATTCATATATGCCACCATATTTCCATGTAAGCATATCTTCAACATCTCTATTTGAAACTTTTTTAAATTCATAATTTTTTATAGTACACATATTTTTAAACTCCTTAATTTTTGCTATTTAAAAGTTATTTCTAATATCCATGTAAAATTTATAATATGATCAATAGAAAAGGTTAGATCCAATGATTTTATATAATTAGTAAACTCATCTAAATTTGTATAATGTTTTGATTCTATAAAATCTACAAGATCTTTTCTATTTCTTTCATAAAATAAACTTTTACACTTTTCTTTTTCTAAATTATTATAAAACATAAAATCTGCAATTA
This sequence comes from Clostridium amazonense, assembly GCF_056431285.1. Classification (NCBI taxonomy): domain Bacteria; kingdom Bacillati; phylum Bacillota; class Clostridia; order Eubacteriales; family Clostridiaceae; genus Clostridium; species Clostridium amazonense. Next base: position 102,028 of record NZ_JBWKMH010000023.1, read on the forward strand.
TAATTCTTCCATTGCTTTTTAAGTATCCTAACATATTGTTAAGTGCCTTTTTCTTTTCATCAGTATTTAAAATGTGAAAAGCATAAGTAGACACAACTATATCAGCAAAATTTCTTTTAAAAGGTTCATCTAAGAAATTTCCTAATTTTAATTTCATATTTTTAAATTTATTAGATGAATAACAAAGCATGTCCAAGTTATTATCAATACCTATAACATCTAAACTATCACTTAATTCACCACATAAATTACAAGTTCCGCAGCCTATATCAACTATGGAACTAGCATTATAGTTAAATATTCTTTGTTGTATCTCATACAAAACATCATCATATTTTTCAAATAGACCTAATTCATCATTAGTTTTATCATAAATCATCTTATTAAATTTTATAGCTTTAGTATTTGTCATGCATTATAAACCTCCTACTAGCTTGTCCATTCATGTTTTAATATGCCGTATTCATAAGTATCATTCCAGATAGGATTTCCTTCATCATCATATTTAAAAAATATATTTTGTTTTAAATGACCTTCACGTCTTAAATTTAATCGTTCTAATAATTTCCAAGAAGGAACATTAAGTGGGTTGCACATTGCAACTATTCTACGTGCATTTAAATTATTAAAGCCATATTCTAAAATTTTAGTGCAACTTTCTGTAGCATAACCATTTTTATGATATAAAATATTAAAGACATAACCAAGTTCCCACGTAAAAAATTCTAGTGGTTCTTGTCTTTGAAAATATATAGTTCCTATTAATTTATTACTATCTTTAAGACAAACAGCCCAAAAAGCATCTTCGTTTGAACGAAGGTAGGCTTCTTCTATACATTCATCTTCACTTTGTACATTATAAGGTTCATATTTCACAACTTCTTCATTAGAAAGACATTCATATAGGTCTTTCCAATCGCTAGGTGAGAACTTTCTTATAATTAATCTGTCAGTTTCTAAAGTATTCATTTATTTAAAGTACTCCTTAATTACGTAATTTTTAAAGGATTTCAAAGATAATCTTACACTTAATGGCATCTAAATTTTGAAGATTAACTTGGAATCCAATAGTTTGATGTGAAAAGTCTCAGATAAATTAATTTCAACTATTAGTTTGAAACTTTATAAAAAAAGAAGAAAAAAAGCTAACAATAAATAGTATAATACAATTAAACCATATATTTCAATAAAAGGATTATTTAACAACACAATGTTAATACTATATTCATAGTATATAGTAAATTTATAACATAATAAGTGTATAATTAACATTATATACATATTAAAGGTATATATAATTTTTATGTATAGCATACTGCTTTTTATTAGAGTTGAAAGTTGAGGTAGTTAATAATGATATGTGTATTAGTAGGTGCAATATTTTTAATTTTTGGAGTAGTACTAAGTAAATTTCCAGCTAACGATATAAATGGTACACTGGGATATAAAACACCTATGTCATCAAAAAATCAAGAAACTTGGGATGAGGCTCAAAAGCAAAGTGGAAAAAGCATGATTATATTAGGCTTAGTAAGTATAGTTTTAGGTTCAATTTTATGGTTTGCAATGAAGGAAAATATTACTTTTAGTATGCACATACAAATGTTAATTTGTAGTGGAGGAATTGTAACTATGATAATTTGTGATGAAATACACTTAAGAAAAATATTTAATAAGGATGGTAGTAGGAAAATAAATATTGATAAAAATGTTTAAGAAAATCTTAGAAACATGTAGTATTTGAAATATTACATATTAAAAAAAGTAAGGATGTGTTAAAGTATGATATCTTTATTAACAGGAATAGTATTTTTTATTTGTGGATTAATATTATATAAATTTCCACCTAAAAAAATAAATAGTTTTATAGGGTATAGAACGGATATGGCATACAAAAACCAAGATACTTGGGATGAAGCTCAAAAACAAGGTGGCAAAAGCATGAGTGTATTTGGAATAGTAAGTATGAGTATAGGAGGAATTTTAAATTTCACATTAGGGCTTGATGATGTAGTTAATTTAAATATACAAATGATATTTTTAGTTGTAGGATCTATACTTATGATAGTTTATGATGAAATTAAGTTAAGAAGAATATTTAATAAAGATGGTAGTAGAAAATAATTATCTAATAAAATGACGAGAAATCTCGCCATTTTTTATATTAAGAAATCTTAATTTCATTTTCTATATAATTTTTAATTGCAATTCGATATTCTTTTGGTCTATAATCCATTTCTTTAATAAGGGAAAGCATTTCTTCTTTAGAAACATATTTAACATCATCAACTTCAGATTTTTGTAGAACTAAATCTTGCACATTAACATCGATACATGCGATAAAGATATCAATAAGGTGATTGTATTTTTCCCAGCATACTCGTTTAATAAAAGTTATATCATTAAGATTTAAACCAAGTTCTTCACGAATTTCTCTTAGAATAGCTTCTTTTCCAGTTTCGCCAGCAATTACATGACCCATATGTATATCCCAACCACCAGGTAAAAATTCTTTCGTTTTTGCCCTTTGTTGAAGCAAAAATTCACCTTTTGAGTTATACAAATAAGCATGCACACCTAAATAATAATCATCATTAAAAACATCAGTTCCTTTAGGGGCTACTCTACCAGTAGGTATTCCATCTTTATTTAAAATATCAAAATATTCCATAAAAACTCCTTTCAGTCTCTGTTAAAACTTTTCTTAATGATTTACATAGAATATGCTCAAATTCAGGTAGAAATAGTTAATTTAATTACGAAATATAAAATTAAGCATCCTAATTAATATGAATTTATTGAAAATGTTCTATCCTAATAAAGGTTATTAGTTTTATCATCTAAAATCATATATATCTTTGAACCATTATTTTCTTTAGAGATATAATAGAATTTGTAGTCATGATTAAAATTAGGATGATATTCAATTGGAACATTTAAATTATTAAGAATTGATTTCACATCATCTTCTAAAATAAGGTTATTACTATCTTGCCAATTTAATGTAGTATGAACTTTTTTAGTGTCTCTATATTTAAGTATATGATATCTTTCACCATCACCATGGAAACTTGGACCACTATCAATTTCATATATTTCTTTTGAACATATTGGAATATCTATATCCTAGTTTGAATTTATAATGTTTGAATATCTATTAAATTCTTTGAAAAATGTAATACAAATTATTAATAAAATAACAATAAATATTAAAGCAGTATATTTCTTTTTCATTTAAAGCTCCTTTATATATTCTATAAATTTAATGCAACATAAAAATAGTTTTCTTTAAACTTTATATCAGCGCCAACATTTTGCCACATTTTAATAGAAGCAATATTGTTTTCTTGGATTTTAGCTGTGACATATTTCATGTTTTTAGATTTAGCATAATTTAAAAGTTCTTTAAATGCAGCAGTAGTATAGCCATTATTCCAATAAGAGCTTCCTATCCAATAACCAATTTGTGATTTCTTATTAACCATATCTTGTTTACTCAATGAAATTGTGCCTATGGCAGCATCATTAAGAACTATCGCAAATAATTCAGAATTTGTACTTTTGCACCATTCATAATTAGTATGAATAAATTCGTCTATAGATATATTAATATTTTTAGATCCTAAAGCTAATTGCAGCTTTTTATCATTATTCAAAAGATTTGTAAGGTGACAGTCATAATTCATTTGGTGACAGTCATCATTATTATTTGTAACTATTTTCTTTAGTTTTATATTATTCATTTTATACCTCAGAAATAAATTTTTTATTTATCTATTTAATTCTTCATCTACAAGTTTTTGAACACGACCAAAAGAAATTTCTTTATTTTCTCCACCTAAAGTTAAAAAGCTTTTTGCTAAATCTTCAACAGTAGGTTCTAATATATGCATGAATTCAGTATAAGCAAAGTTAAACTTAGGATCGGAGTCATCTTCTCCAAACACTGAATATAATAATCCCTCAAGCATTTGATCCATTCCCCATAATTTTAAATGTAAAAGTTCGTGGATAACGAGTGCTTCTAAATTTGTTTGTTTAGGATTAAATGTGTTTATAAGAAGAATAGCTTTTCGGTCAGTCATATCAATTTTTATATCACCACTTTTTCGCCATTCCACATCTACAAGTTCATATTTAATATCCCAATCTTTTAATCTTAAAATATCTTGCCATTTTATTAAATAATCTTTTACTAAAGATTCATCAAAAAACATATTAATACCTCCCAAAAGTATACGGAAAAATATGGTACAATATCTATTGTAGTATATTTTGAAAATTTATACAATATTTTCTTATTTAAAATAGAAATGAGGTATGTTTATGATTAATTTTTATGGTCAAGATTTTTCTAATAAAGTTGTGTTGGAGGTTGGAACTGGTAGGGGAGGAACCACAATAGAGCTTGCTAAATTTTTGAGCAAATTTAATGGATGCAAACTTATAACTACAGATTTAAATGATGATAACTTTGAAAAAATAGAAGAGGAAATAAGAAATTACGATGTACAAGTAGAGTTTATTAAAACAGATGGTTGTATACTTGAAGGTATTGAAAATAATTCAATAGATTTTTTAGTCTGTAATTATACTTTATGTTCAATAAACTCTAAATGTGGAAGTGAAATTTTAGCTATAAATAAATTTAATGAAGTTTTAAAAGAAAATGGAGCATTATACATAGAAGAAGAATATCCAATAGATATAGAAACAAATGATATGGAATATGTATGGAAAAGAAAATGGCAATTGCGTAGAGCAACTTCAATGTTATTAGGGGACAGTCATTTTAATGAAATTAATCCTTATATATTAGCAAAAATATTAGAACTTCAAGGATTTAAAGATATAGAATGGGAAAAGGACTCATCTAAATTTTTAGGAGATAATTGCTTAGAATTTTCGAATAATAGATTAAATAAAAAGCTAAACAAACTTGAAGATAAAGACATTGTAAATGGAATAAAAAAAGAAATGGAAAAATTAGAGGAATATGCAACAAGAACAAATGGAATGGAGGTTCCTATATATAAAATTATTGCAACAAAAATATGATTTATAGGTGACAGTCATCATTTGTTGGTGACTGTCACCTATATTTAAAAAATATTTTGTGCAAAATAAATTTGGACAAGTAATAATACATATAGTTTTATACAAAAGTATATTTTAGATTTATAAAAATAGGGCTTGTACAACAACAAAGTATTAAAGTAGAAAAATTTAATTCAAAAAAATTTATGTAGTTACATTTAGGGTATAAAAAATTTCTATTTATTTTCCTTATAAAATTTTTGAATTATATTTTTGGAGTCTGGGTTATGTAATATTAATTGAATTGCATCATTACAGAGCATACTAACTTGTTCAATAGAGATTCCACCAAGAAGAGAGGCAATTTCATAAGTACTTCTTCTTGTATATATTCCAGATAATAATGCAAAAAGGGCCTTTGGAAGTTTTACACCATGGGTATTTTTGCTTAAAAATGAGCTTTTTAGTATACCTGTTTCTTCTTCAATGAATTTAATTATTTGTTCTGTTTCAAAATCTCTTTTTAGGATGTTTCGAGTTACTTCAAATTCTATATTATTAATGTCTATTTTAAATTCTTTGTTTTTAAGTTTTATTTTTATAGAAAGGTCTAATTCTTTAAAGTGTTTAGCATTTTGTTCTAATGTATACTCAAAAAGTTGAGCATATGATTCAATAGCATAGTATATTTTTTTTGATAGAATGCTAAGTATGAAACTTTTATCAATTATTTCAAGTTCATCTTTTTCACCTAAGTAAAAACGCATACTTGAATATTTATAAGCTTGAGGTTGTGAACTAAATCTTATGGTATCTTTAGGATTAGCATGAATATACAATGAGGCTTTAAGTAAGTATTCATCAGATGTTATTAGCTCACTAAAAAATCTTTCTTTTAATAATGGTCCGTTTGTTTTCTTATTTTTATTGTAGTGTTTTGCATATCTGAGATTAATATTTTTCATTATATCTGAAATTTTTTCTCCGTTTGAGTCAATTATAAAATGAGCATGGGTATCCATTAGGCAATAAGCATAAACTACAAATTGATATTTTATTTTGCTTTCAGTTATTTTTTCAAGAAGTGCATCTTTATATGTATCGTTAGGAAATAGTGGTTTAGAATCAGATTGTTCTATAACTATATGATATATGACATTTATATTAATTATTCTTGCATGATGTGACAAAATAATCTCTCCATAATAATTATAATTATTATGGAGAGATTATTAACTATTATAAAATATTTAATCAAAATATTAGGATTAAATAAATAGGTTAAATAAATGATAGTCATAAGTAAAAGGCTTGGATATTATCCAAAGCCTTTAAATCAATAAATCTAGAATTAATTATACTTTTAGTAACAGCATGGTTTTCTTTTATGGCAACAGCAATGACAGCAGTCATTGTCATAATCATCATCGTAATGCTTTTTACAACATTTGTGATTACATCTGTCATCATAATCATCATAGCAATCATCATCATAATGTTTTTTACAACATTTTCTATCACAATAATCATCAGAGCATCTGTCACAAGATTTACGATGGCATCTATCGCAATAATCTTTTTTGAATTTATCTGAATTGTGGTGTTCACATTTATTTGAATTATGATGTTTAGAATTATCATAATAGTCATAATCACATTTGTAATAACAACAATAATCACACTTGTAGTAACAACCATGTTTTTTATTATCACAATAATCATGGTCGCATTTATCATAACAGTCATAATCATATTCTTTACAAGAATCGTGATCATATTTATCGCAGTAGTCTGACTCACACTTTTTAGAGTTATTATGATCACCTTTATTGCAGCAATCACATGTCCAACTATAACAATCTTTATGATTTATCATTAATTCCTACCTCGCTTTATATAATTTAAAGTAAAAATAAGGGTATAACAATTATTTTTACTTTAGAAGTAATTGTATTTATAGTATAATATATGAATTAGTATTTAATATGTTACATATTATATTAAAATTATGTCGAAAATATATAAATAGGAAGTTTGTAATAAAATAACGTAATAAAAGTTAAATATTTATAATAAATAAAATTATTTATTTAATGAAAAAGTTAAACTAAATGTTGAATTTCGGATATTTTTCAAAGTGTGATGATTATGAATTATATGCAAATATTAAAATTAAAGGCCTAATAAATTCACTGTTTTACAATAAAATAGCAAAGTATGTTAGAAAATTAAATGGTACTCTATGTTAGCATACAAGATCTATCATAAATATTTAAAAATAAAAGTTGCTTTTCGATTTAAAACTTTAATGTCTAATCTTAAGAAAATATTAAGAATTTGTTATGAAATAATGTAGAATTTAAAGTTATAATTATTATTGAAGAATTGAGAAAGTTTAATAGAATCTTAAAAATAATTTAAAATGTAGAAAAAGTTATAACAAGCTATTATAATATGTCTATTAATTAATGTTTGGTAAATTTGAGATTACAATTTTGTAATTTTAATGTAAAGAATTTGTAATGTAAATCAATTATATGAAATGTTAAAGTAGTGTAAAATAGATTTTAGATTAAAAAGGGATAAAATAGATTATATTTAGGAGTGGTTATTTTTGAAAAAAGAAAAGATTTTTAGTAGGAGAAATAAGATACTTATGCTAAAAAGTTTGATGGGACTTAGCATAGTAATATTTATTTTAATGCTACTTAGAAATGATGTTAATGAGATTAATTTTATAGAGTTAGGTGACATTATAAAAAATCAGAAGGTTTCAGTGGTTATGGGGTTTACTGTATTAGGGTTAGCAGCACTTGCAGTAACAACACTATATGATTTAGTGCTTTGCAAAGAACTAGGTATAGATATAGGGAAAATCAAAACATTTAAGGTATCTTGGATTGCTAATACTACTAATAACTTTATAGGTGCTGGAGGAGTTGCAGCTGGTGGACTTAGAACTGCTTTCTATAAAAAGGAAGATGTTTCAAGTGAAGATTCTTTTAAGATGACTTTTGTGATTTGGTTAACTACACTTACAGGGCTTTCAGGACTAATTTTAATAAATTCTAAATTTGCATATACACTTAATAATAAATTATTTTTTATCTTATCATTAATAATTGGATTATATATACCATTTTATTTATTTATAGATAAGATTCCTTATATTAAAAATAAATGTGAAGGAAAAATTATTCCAAGTGTATCAATCAAGATAAAAATGAAAATGATAGCAGTTGCAATAACTGAATGGCTTGTTGCAGGACTATTTTTTGCAATGATAATAAAGTATTTTGTACCGGAAGTAACACTTAGTGAAGGTATAGGTGTATTCTGTTTAGGTATAACTGTAAGTATATGTAGTTTTATACCAGCGGGCATAGGCTCATTTGATTTAACTTGTATATATGGATTTAAGCTTTTAGGAATAAGTTCTCCAGGTATTTTAAGTGGAATACTATTTTTTAGAATATTTTACTATATAGTTCCATGGCTTTTATCTATGGCAGCATTGGTAGTAGAATTTTTACATTCTAAAACTTTAAAGAAAAATAAGAAGAATTTAGCATTCTTAAATGAATTTGGAATAAAGGCATTAGGTGCATTAACATTATTTTGTGGAGCATTACTTTTAGTAACTTCAACAGTACCAATGTTACTTGATAGGTTTAAAATAGTGCATCAGTTTTTGTCTACGCCTATATTGCAATTTTCACAAGTTACAATAACAGGTATAGGATTTATATTAATAATACTTTCAAAAGGTATAATGGATAAAGTAAAAAGTGCATATAGAGCAACACAAATTCTTTTAATAGTAGGTGCAGTATTAACATTACTTAAAGGCTTCAACATAGAAGAAGCAATATTTTTAAGTTTAATAGCATTTCTTTTATATTTAGCAAAGGATAGTTTTTATAGAGAAAAATCTTCAATGAAAATAAAGACAGCTATTTTATCTTTTGTAACAATATTATTTATAAGTTTGTTTTATTTAGCTATATATAAAGTTATAAATAATGGACAGCCTTTATTAGGATATAATTCATTAATAGAAGATTTTATGTACAGTCCAAAAGCCATTTTTACGTACTTATTTATATTATTTATAATAGTTTTTATGATTCAATTTTTAAGTTTAAAAAAATTAGAGTTAAAAATGCCAGATAATGAAGATTTAGAAGAACTGAAGAAGTTTCTAGAGAAGTATGAAGGAAACAGTAAAACACATCTATTATTTTTAAAGGATAAGAATTTCTTTTATGCTATGGATAAAAAGGTATTAATTGCATTTAAAACATATGATGATAAGATGATAGCATTAGGTGATCCAATAGGCGATAAAAGTTTATTTAAAGAAGGTATTAGTGAGTTTAGAAAATTTGCAGATAAATATCACATGACACCAGTATTTTATGAAATAAATGAGGAAAATCTTCCTATATATCATGAAAATGGGTTTAACTTCTTTAAGTTAGGAGAAGAAGCTTTTGTACAATTAGAAGGTTTTAATTTGAATGGAAAGAAAAAAGCAGACCTTAGATATATAAAGAATAGAATTGAAAGAGGACTTTTTGAATTCGAAATGTTATATCCACCATTTGATAAGGAAATTTTAGAAAAAACAAAAGAAATTTCAGATAAATGGTTAGGAGATAGAAAAGAAAAGGGATATTCATTAGGATGGTTCAATGAAGAATATATAAATTTAGCACCACTTGGAATTGTAAAATGTGAAGGGGAAATAATAGCATTTGGTACTATTATGCCAAATTATGACAATAAAACTGTAGGAATAGATCTTATGAGATTAATTCCAAATCCACCTAATGGCACAATGGATGCTGTTTTTTACTCATTTATTAATTGGGCAAAAGAACAAGGATATAAGGAGTTTAATTTAGGAATGGCACCACTTTCAAATGTTGGAGTGAATAAATTTTCAAAAGTAAAAGAAAGAATGGGAAGATATGTATTTAATTATGGAAATAAAATATATAGCTTTAAAGGACTTAGAAGATATAAAGAAAAATTTGATCCAACATGGCATGGTAGATATTTAGCGTATCCAGCAAGCTCTAAATTACCATCAACACTTGTAGATCTTGCTAAATTAGTAGCAGAAAGTCCAAATTCAGATAAATAAAGAAATTTTAAATAGCTTTAACTTGAAATGAATTCTCAAGTTAAAGCTATTTTTATAATAAAAATCCATGTATCAAAAATTTTAAAAAGGTAAAACTAATTTTAAGCTTTTAGGTATTAGAAATTAAAATACATAAATCATAAAATAGTTTAACTTAAAGCTACACTAATAACTACTACCATAATAACGCCCTCCAGTTAAATAAATGAATAAATGTTAAAGTATATAATACCTAAAAGCTTATTTAAACCTAAAGGAAGGAGAGACTTTATGAGCAAACAGCATAAACCTAACAATTCACTACAAAAAGGTGAAAGAAGACAAAAGCTACATAAAAATCAAAATAACGTAGGTAATTCTAAAAATCCTCCAGAATATGAAAACTTTGAAGGTGAACCTATAGAATAAGTTAGTAAATAAATTTAAGGTGACCAAAAAGTCACCTTAAATTTATTTTAATTAGCTAGAAAGTTCTACCCATTTATTTAAGACTTCATCTAATTCATTTTGAAGAATTTCTTTTTCGCTAAAGCATTTATTTATTTCTTCATAATTAGGGCCTAATGTAAGCATATAATTTTCTAACTCTTGAATTTTAGATTCTAATACAGAAATTTTATCTTCTAGTTTTAAGGTATCATTCTCCAATTTCTTTTTTACATTTGTCCTAACAGGTCTAGTTTTCTTCTCTTTCTTTATAGAATTTTTTTGAGTTTCTTCAACTAGGTTTGCTTTTATAGTTTTATAATTATCATAGTTTCCTTCATAAATATTAAAGGCCTTATTTTCTATAGATATTATTTTTGTAGAAATTTTATTTATAAAGTATCTATCATGAGATACAAAGAAAATTGTACCTTTAAAATTTTGCAGTGACTTTTCAAGATTTTCAATAGATTCAATATCTAAATGATTTGTAGGTTCATCTAATATTAATAAATTAACTTCATTAAAAAGCAACTTAGCAAGTTTCAAGCGAGTTTTCTCACCACCAGATAGAGATTTAACTTTTTTATATACACTTTCACCAAAAAACATATATTTCGATAGATATTCACGTACTTCTCCATCTCTTAGATATAAATTGCCTCTAAAACAATCTAAAACATTTAGATTTTCATCTTCAAATTCAACTATTTGAGGAAGATAGCCAACTTTAACATTAGCACCTAAAGAAAGTACTCCATTATCTAAAGTTTCATCATTTAATAAAATCTTTAAAAGTGTAGATTTGCCACATCCATTTGAACCTATAAGAGAAACTCTTTCTTCATATCTTATAAGAAAATTACCATCTTTAAATAGTAATTTATCATCAAAGGATTTACTTATATTTATAGCCTTTATTACTTCATTTCCAGAACGTTCAGTGTCTAAAAATGAAAGATTCATATTCTTTTCTTTTAAATTTGGCTTATCTATTTTATCCATTCTTTCTATTCTTTTTCTCATATTTTCAGCTTTTTTATAAAACTTTTCTCCGCCACCTTCTTGAGCCCATTTACGGAATCTTTTATATGAATCTTCCATATCTTTAAGTTCTTTTTGTTGATCTTTATAATGTTTTAATTGAATTGATTTATTCTCATGTTTTTCACTTATATATTTAGAATAGTTGCCTTTATAAACAGTGCTTTCAAAGTTCTCAATTTCTACTATTTTATTCACAACATTATCTAAGAAATATCTATCATGAGACACTATAATTACAGATCCACTATAGGATTTTAAATAGCCTTCTAACCATTCCAGGGATTCAACATCTAAATGGTTTGTAGGTTCATCTAATAAAAGCATATCTGGACATTCTAAAAGTATTTGACCAAGCATTACTGTTGTCTTTTCACCACCACTTAAGGTGTCAAAATCTTTCTCTAAAAACGTATTTGTGATTTTTAAGCCACCACAAACTTTACTAAACTTTTCGTCTTTATCATAGCCACCCAATATAACATATTTTTCTTGTAAATTACTATATTTTGATAATAGTTTTTCAAGTTCTATACCTTTTGCATCTTTCATGCTTTTTTCTATAGATTTTATTTGTTTTTCTAAAGCATAGATGTCATTAAATGCTATATTCAAAATATCTCTAACAGTATGATTTTTATCATACTGTGGTATTTGTCTTAAATATCCAATAGTAGCATCTTTTCTTATGATGATATCACCTTTATCTATAGATTCTTCTTTTGTAATTAATTTCAAAATAGTGCTTTTGCCACATCCATTTCTTCCAACTAAGCCTACTTTTTCTCCTTTAAAAACTTCAAAGTTAATATTTTTTAGAACTAAGGTAGCTCCAAAATATTTTGATACATTGTTTAATGATAATTCACTCATTATAAATTCCTCCTAACATAATAAAAACCGAGCAAGTATAAATATAGATAGAACTATATTTCATTGCCCGGATTTTTTAGTAAGTTGAAAGAATTAAAGATAGAGTACATTTATCACTATAAATTATTAAAACTAATAAAAGATAACAAAAATTAATTACTTTAATCTTAATATTAAAAACAATACATTGTCTATTTTAAAACTGTTAATTTTAAAATAGAAATATTTAACAGCAACTTAAAAATAAGACTTTTACAGTAAAAAAGATAAATTTAAATTGTTTTACTATATAATACTAAGATTTTATTATTTATCTGAAATTTATAGTTTAAATCAACTTAGAGTTCCATATAAAAATCCGGGCAAGGTCATACTTACCCGGATAAATTTTCATTTAAAAATTTAAAAAGGTTAACCGGTGAAAGATGAACTACTTGCTTTATTCATAACACATCTAAAATTAGGCATAACAATACCGTTAGTAGCATAAAAATGCAGAGATCCTAACAGATATAGCTCTAATTTTTGACATCTTATATATAAAGCGAGTATTCATTTTTACACCTCCTTTTAACAAATAATATATTTATATTAATCAGTATAAAACTAAATACAAATAATATCAACAAAAACAAAGAAAATTCATAATTATTTCAAAATTACACAGTAATTAAGATACATATTTTTAGTATAGTATACATTAGAAATAGGATAATGTTGATTTTCTAAACTTAAAGTAATAAAATGAAAAAGTATAATAAAGAAAATTCAGAAAATATTAATGACACAGGGGGAATGTCATGAAAAGAAAGACAAACTTATTACAAACATATAGGGGACTACCAAAAGAGGTTTATATATTATTTTTTGGTAAAATGATTAATTGCATTGGGGCATTTGTTTTTCCTTTACTTTCTTTAATATTAACTCAAAAAATAGGATTAACAGTAAAGGAAGCAGGATCATTAGTAACCTTTGCAGCCATACTTCAAGCTCCTTGTATAATACTTGGAGGAAAGCTTGTTGATAGTGTTGGAAGAAAGAAAGTTATAGTTATTTTTCAAGGAATAGCTTCAATTTTATTTATAGTGTGTGGTTTTATAAATCCGTCTAAAAAACTTGCGTATATGATAATTGTAGTAGCCTGTTTTTCTTCTTTTGCAAATCCAGCATATGATTCAATGGTTGGAGATATTACAACTAAGGAAAATAGAAAAGCTTCATTTTCACTTATATATATGGGGCTTAACTTAGGATTTTCTGTGGGACCTATAATAGGTGGGTTATTATATGAAAATTATCTTCCGCTAGTTTTTATTGGAGATGCAATTACAACACTAATATCTTTAAGTCTTATAACTATCTTTATTAAAGAAACTCATGTTAAAAATGAAGATGAAAAAAATAGTAGTGATGAATTTGAAAGTGAAGAAAGTGGATCGGTTATTAAGGTGTTTTTAAAAAGACCAATACTTATATACTTTGCACTTATTATGCTTACTTTCCAGTTTGCATATTCTCAGTGGGGATTTGCTATACCTATACAACTTGGAAGTATTTTTGGAAGTAAGGGTGCTAAATATTTTGGACTTTTAAGTGGATGTAATGGAATATTAGTTATAATATTGACACCAGTATTAACTGCATGCACAAGAAAAATAGATATATTAAAGATAATATCTTTTGGTGGGCTTTTGTATGCTATTGCATTTGGGTTATGTGGATTTATAGAAATACTTCCAATGTTTTTTATGGCCATAGCTATAATGACATTAGGAGAAGTTGCTATTTCTACTAATAGTGGAACTTTTATAACTAATCTTACACCAGCTTCTCATAGAGGAAGAGTAAATGCTGTGATTCCACTTATTTATGGAACAGGAAATGCTATTGGACCATTTATAATGGGGAATATGCTTGAAAGTTATGGAGTAACAACATCCTGGATGGTGATTTCAATAGTTGTACTTGTAGGTTCAGTATTTATGTATTTATTAAGATTTAATAAGTTACTAAGAAAAAACTAAGGGAGATTATCTTTCTTCTCTCCTAGTTTTTTCATCATTTTTCATTTCCCATTGAATTATAATTGTCATAAGGGCTCTTAAAAGAATTATAGAACCTAAGATCACTATTTCGTCTAAACTTCTAATTAAAACAGTTTTTAAAATTTCAGCTCCCAGCTTAAATTCTAGTCCCGTAGCCATAGCATTTGCAAATTGATGTTTTACTGGATATTCTTCTTTTAAAATTAATCCCTTCAAGTAATGATAAAATGCTTTAAAACCACCAATAGTTATTACTGTTATACCCATAAATTCTAAAGCACTTATAATAAATGGGAGATAATGTTCAATTATATTTTCAATCATAAATTTCACCTAACTTTAATTTTGATTAATGCTATTATGTGTAGAAAATAATTTATATATTAAAGAAATAATTTTAAAATTATGAATTAAAACAATATTAGTATATAATGTAATTAGAAAATTATATAACTTTATTAGAAAGGACAGATTAAAATGAAAAATCCAATAGTTAACATGAAAATAAGAGATGGTAAAGAAATAAAAATAGAGTTGTATCCTAGTGAAGCACCAGAGTCAGTTAAAAACTTTATTGCGTTAATAAAAAAAGGTTTCTTTGATGGTTTATTATTTTGGAGAGTTGAAAATGATAAACTTATTCAAGGTGGATGTCCTGATAATGATGGAACAGGAACTCTTGGATATAGTATAAAAAGTGAATGTAAGGAAAATGGTGTAGATAATAATTTAAAATTTACAAGAGGAACTATAGGTCTTGGAAGATTTGAATTTAATACTGAAAATAGTGAGTTTTTCATTGTAACAGTAGATACACCACAATTAGATGGAAAATTTACATCTTTTGGACGAGTTGTAGAGGGAATGGATGAGGTAGATAGAATAAGTAAAATAAAAACAATAGAAATAGGATTTTTTCATAAAGCTGCAGAAGAAGTTGCTATTGAAAAAATGACTGTTGATACTTTTGGTGTGGAGTATGGTGAGCCAGAAAAATTACCAGGGTTTACAAAAGAAGAAATGGTAAAAAAGAATAACGATATAATTGAAGAAAGAAAAAAATCTGGTCATAAAGTTATATAACATTTATATTTTATATAAAGCCATGAATAATTTAATTTTATTCGTGGCTTTTTTAGCGTTAAAAGTAAAATTTAAATTAGAGATAACAGGAAAATTCATGATATGAATATTATGAATCTTGTGTATAAGGATATGTATAATAATAGTTGAATACAAAAATATATTAGTATAATTATAAAGTAATAATGTATAGAAAGATTATTTATTAGCGTCAAATATTAATTTTGTATGAATAAAAAATGAATTTATATTAAAAATAAGAAAAAATAGGTTTAAATATAAATTTTTATATAAAATGAACAAAATTTAAAATAAATAAGAGTATTTAAATACTATCTAAAAATAGTTTTTATGTGTTTCTATATTTAAATCTTAGGAAGAAGTGAGTAATATTTAGTATAATTTTTTATTTTTCACTCATACTTATTACTTGGTTTCAAATACAAAAATAGAAATAAATTGTAAGTTTAGTAGTATCATTTAATAAATATATTATTTTCATTTTGAACCTTTAATCCTATAGATAACTATAATGTGGATTTTAGAAATATAAATATATTTAAGTAATAGTATATTTTAAAGGGATTTTAGTTTAATATATTACATAAAAAAATTACATAAATTAGAATAAGTTGAATAAATTCCATAAAATATATACAAAATATTAACAAATTATTAGAAATTTCAAAAACTGTTGAATTCGTTGGCATATGCAAATATAATTTACCTATACAAATTTTAAGGCTTAAAATTATACTAAGCAAATGAATTTTTATTCAAAAATTATTAAAATATTGTAAATTAATACATAATAAATTATATCTATGGGGTTGATATAAGGTGAGAAACTTATAAAAAATTGAAAATGAGTTTGAAGCCTTATATAAAAAAGGGGGAAATAAAATTGAAAATTTTAAATGGAATCTTAAAACTTTCACCAGTTGCTATTTTAGTTGGGCTTATGTTAAGTGGTATGGAAATTTTAATAGCAGCACCAATTGCTACTTGCTGGGCTGCAATTGTAGCATATGTAACAGAAAAAATAAAATTTAATGAACTGGTAGATTGTTCAGTCGAAAATGTTAAATCAATGCAATTAGTATTTTTTATACTTATGTTTGCATATGCAATGGCATCAGCATTCATGGCTACAGGCGTTGGTGCAGCAATAGTAAATGTTGCATTGGAACTTGGACTTACAGCAAGGTCAGTAGCTGTAATAGGATTTTTAGTAACAGCAATATTATCTGTGGCAACAGGTACTTCATGGGGAACTTTTGCTGCATGTGCACCAATATTTTTATGGCTTTCACATATAGTTGAAGGAAATGTATTATTAACAGTAGCAGCAATTGCTGGTGGATCTTGTTTCGGTGATAATATAGGGTTAATATCAGATACAACGGTAGTCAGTTCGGGAATTCAAAAAGTTGAAGTTATAGATAGAATTAAAAATCAAGGAGTTTGGTCTGGAATTTGTCTTGTTATAACTGCAATAATATTTTATGTATTAAGCATATCAATGAAGCTTTCAAATGTAGCATCAGTTAATGCGGCATCAGCAATTGATTCAATTCCTAAAGATGTTTGGGCAGTTCTTGGAAAGAAAAGACCAGAAGCAGTAGATCTTTTAAATCAAGTTAAAGTGGGAGTTCCTTTATATATGATTATTCCACTAATAATTGTTATAGTAGCTGCAATAAAAGGAATATCTACAATAGCATGCTTATCTATGGGTATAGTATCCTCTTTATTATTAGGATTACTTGCAGGAACTACGACTATTCCTCAGTTTTTAAAGTTAGTTCAGGTAGGATTTAGTGATGCAGGAAAAACTGTAATTGTAATGATGATGTGGGTTGGAGCCTTTGGGGGTATAATGGCAAAAATGAAAGCTTTTGAGCCTATATCAAAACTTGTTATACTTGTATCTAGAAATGTAAGACAGTTAATGTTTTTTAATGGTTGTTTATCAATACTAGGAAATGCATTATTAGCAGATGAAATGGCTCAAATAGTTACTATAGGACCAATTATAAAGGAATTAGTAGATGAAAATGTTGAAGGTAGTGAAGAAGATATGTACAAACTTTATCTTAGAAATGCCACATTTTCAAGTGCACTTGGAGTATTTGGTTCTCAATTAATTCCTTGGCATGTTTACTTAGGATTTTATGTATCCATAGCTAATGCAGTATATCCACTATATAAATTTACAGCAATTTCATTTATTAGATACAATGTAATGGCCATAGTTGCAGTTGGTTCATTGTTATTACTTACAATAACAGGATTAGATAGGTTTATACCGTTATTTGGAATACCTAAAGAACCACAAGTTAAACTTAAAAAGAAAAATAGAGAAGAATATTATGAGGGATCTGTAGAAATAATGTAATTAATCAAAGAGCCATAGCGAAATAAAATTTTGATATGGCTCTTTCTATTTTGAATAAACTTACAAGTGATAATTGGATTTCCAATTTTAAAAAATGATTTTTTATTAAATTTGCACAGCAAATTAATTGAAAACAATATAAAAACATAGTTTTATAAAATATCCAAAGTAATAGTGATAGTTACTATTGAAACTATGATCAGTAAGAATATTATAATGGGGGAATTTATTCTCCAAAATGAACTTTTTATGGATAAATATTATACTGATTTTATTTGAAGTACAAATAAAACATTGTAGTGGGGATTTCAATCCACGGGATATTCACTATCACTATTCACTTTTCACTCTTACTTCTTACTTAGTTCCAAATATAATAATAGGAATAAACTACAACTCTAAAATTATCATTTTATAAAGCTATTATTTCAATTGAGAATTTTAATTAATTTAATTGAAAATGTAAAATTGAAAGTTGAAAGTGAATGTAAAAATTGGATTTCCAATTTTAAATAATGATTTTTTATTAAATTTGCAGAGCAAATTAGTGGAAAACAATATAAAAATGTAGTTTTTATGTATTTCTATTTTAAATATTAGGAATGAAATGAGTAATATTAACCATAACTGTCAATTGTCAATTTTCAATTGTAAACTGGTTCCAAACATGATAATGGAATAAACTGTAAGATTAGTACTATTATTTGAGAAAGACATTACTTTAAATTTGAACTTGGAACCCTATAGTGATAACAAAATGTTATTTGTAAATGATTACAGGTGATGCTAAAATTATGCAGGATATATTAAAAAATACAGTGTTTTTAATATATTTTTAAATTTAGTGTACATTAGGGGGAAACAAATGAGAAAAAATTTATACAAGATTTTAGTAGTAACTTTAATTGCTACATCTACAGTTTTATATGGTTGTGGAGCAAAGAATAATGATGTTAATGCAAATAGCAATAAAACAGTGGCTGAGTCAAAGGAAGTTAGTAAAGCTACTTATCCAGTAACAGTAAAAAATTATGATGGAAATGATTTAGTTGTAAAGGAAGAGCCAAGTAAAATTGCATCTTTAACATTAGGTATGGATGAAATGCTATTAGAAATTGTAGAAGATGATAAGGTTGTAGGATTATCAGGAAAAAATGCAGATGATAAAGCAGTATCAAATGTTGCAGATAAAGCAACAAAATTTCCTAAAATAGAAAATAATATTGAAGTGCTTTTAGCTCAAAAGCCAGATTTAGTTATAGGCTCAAGTTGGATTAAAAAAGAGTTTTTAGAGCAATTAAAAGAAAACAATATAACTTATTATGGATATAAAACTCCAGAAACAATAGAAGAGCAAAAAGAGATTATAATAGATTTATCTAAAATAGTTGGAAATGAAGAAAAAGGAAAAGAAATAGTTAAGGACATTGATACTAGATTAGAAAAAGTTCAAAAGACTATTAAAGATTCAAAATTTAAAGATGTAAAAGTTATGGCATATAATATGCATGGAAGTAGTAACGGAAAAAATACAATATTTGATGATATTGTGAAGAATATAGGTGCAGTTAATGTATCTTCAGAAGCAGGGCTTGAAGGTGTTGCAAAAATATCAAAAGAAAAAATAATAGAATTAAATCCAGAAGTATTAGTATTAATGGCATGGGAAAAAGATGATTTGAAAGAATTTGAAGCCTTTGCAGAAGACTTAAAAAACGATAAGAGTTTAGAAAATGTAGATGCAATAAAAAATGGAAGAGTGTATATTGCATCAAATAGATATATGACATCAGTTTCACAACACATAATAGAAGGTGTTGAATTTATGGCTGAATCCATATATAAGGATGTATATAAAAAATAGTTAAATAATTAAGAGATTATTTTAAATTAATACTTTATATAATAGTTTAGTATTAATTTTCTAAGTAATCTCTTATTTTTATGGAGCGTGATTATTATTAGAAACAAAAAGAAAAAGTTATATATAATTTTAATGGTATCATTAATAGTTTCTATAATTGTAGGAACTTCAATTGGAGCTGTTAATGTACCTATTGATGAAACTATAAAAATCATTATAAACAATTTATTTAATAAAAATATATTTATTTTAGACAGAAGTTTTGAAAGTATAATTTTTAATGTTAGACTACCAAGAGTAATTGTAACAGCAATAGTAGGGGCAAGTCTTGCTATAGCTGGGACAGTAGTACAAAGTATTTTTAGAAATCCCATGGCTGATCCAGGAGTTATAGGAATATCAAGTGGAGCTAGTTTAGGTGCAATAGTTGCAATATTTTTAGGATTAAGTGGAATGAGTATATATTTTGTGCCTGTTTTTGCTATTTTAGGTGCATTGCTTATTGCACTTTTAATTTATCGTTTAGCTAATAGAAAAAATGAGCATGCATCAATGTTAAGTCTTATTTTATCAGGTATAGCTATTAGTACATTTATAAGAGGCATAATTTCATTTATTTTGACAAGCTTAAATGAAGAACAAATGAAATCATATATGTTTTGGTCAATTGGAAGCTTAGCAGATAGAAGATGGGAACATGTAAAGCTAATATTAATTCCAAGTATAATATGTATATTTATGCTTAGAAAGTATTCTCATGATCTTAATATATTATTATTAGGTGATGAAGAAGCCCATTCCTTAGGGTTAAATCCAAATAAAACTAGAAAAAAGATATTGTTATGGGCATCTATAACAACAGCTTTAGCTGTTAGTGTAAGTGGTGGAATAAGTTTTATAGGGTTAATTATTCCACATATAATGAGATTAATTGTAGGTCCTGATAACAAATTGTTATTATCTTCTAGTGCATTACTTGGTGCCATATTTCTAATTGGATGCGATTTAATAGCTAGAATTTTATTATCACCAATAGAATTAAGTGTAGGAATAATTACGTCCATAATTGGTGCACCTTACTTTTTATATTTATTAAATAAAAACAGAAAAGATGGTGTTATATTATAATGAATGAAGCTATAATGACTATAGAAAATTTGAATTTTAAGGTGCAAAACAAACATATATTAAAAAATATTAATTTAGAATTTTATAAGGGTGAGTTAGTTGGGATAATTGGACCTAATGGAGCTGGAAAAAGCACTCTTTTAAAGTGTTTTAATGGTATAAATACATATGAAGGTACAATTTGTATAAAAGGTAAAGATATTAAAAAATATGAAGATAAAATATTAGCACAAAATATATCTTTCATGAATCAAAATACAAATATAAATTTTCCTTTTAGTTGTGAAGATATTATTTTAATGGGGAGATATCCTTATATGAAAAGTGGATATGATTTAAAAGAAAGTGATAAAATAATTGCTAAAAAATATATGGAATACATGAATATAATTGATTTAAGAGAAAAGAAAATAACAGAATTATCCGGTGGAGAAAGGCAGAGAGTATTATTTTCAAAAGTGCTAACACAAGAAACAGATATAATACTATTAGATGAACCAACATCAAATTTAGATATAAAATATCAAGAAGAAATATTTAAGTATATGAAAAAACTTACTGAAGAACAAAAATTAATAGTAACTACAATACATGATTTAAGAGTTGCCATTAAATACTGCACAAAACTTATTTTAATTAAAAATGGATATGTAATTGCTAATGGAAAATGCAATGAAGTTATAACTGAAGAAAATATAAAAATGGCATATGATATAGATGTTAGTGTTTATAAAAATCCAGTGACAAATAATTTAGATTTTTGTATAAAAGATGATATAACTTAGTAAAAGTATATAAATAAAAGGTTGTACAAATTCTTAGAACTTGTACAACCTTTTAATTTTAAAGAGTTAATCTAAACGTAGTTTTAGATAACAATCATTTAATATGTGATTGTTATTTTCAAGATCAACTTTTATTAAGCTTATTTCAGTTAAATTAGTAGTATCTAGAATAAAATTATAATATCCAATATTGTCATTATAATTGTAAGTACTATCTGAAGGATGAAATACATTGCCACTAGGTGTTTTTAAAACTAAAGAACTACTAGGACAAGTAAGCAAAGCTGATGTGAATTTAATTTTTATTTTAAATGGATATATTTTAACTTCTTCAATATTAAATCCTAAAGTGTCTTCTATAACATTATTTTTATTTACTTCTACTATTTCAATATTATTTTTAAGATTTCTATTATTTATTTTAAATTTGAAATTCCATTTAGCATTAAATTTTAAATCATTTTTTAATAAGTCAGAATTTATATTTTTAATTGCAGCATTATTAAAAGTTAAATTTATATCTAAATCTTCATCTAAATTTAAGTTATCAATATTGAAAGTATATAAAATATCCTGAGAACTATCATCATTGTATTTATAATTACCTGATATACAATTATATTCTTTTGGTGAATTTCCTAATTTTAAACTTATATCTTCAAAATTAACGTTAGATTTATTTACATTTACGGAAATATATATTTGATTATCAGCTAATAATACGTCTTTTATTGTAATTTTTATATTGCTTTTTTCAATGCTTTGTCCTATTGGAGTTGTATAAGAATTAACTATAGACTCATTTATATTGTCATGGAAAAAAGTAGCTATAGAATTTTTAAATGTTTCTAATGCATTTGTTATATTATTAAAAGAAACTCCCAATATTAATATACTCAAAGAAAGTGCTATTGCACAATTTATGTGTGATTTTTTCTTTTTCAAATTATCATGTTCTGCTCTATTTATGGAATCAATAGTTATATTATCAATATTTTTAGGTATATCAATATTTTTTAAATCATTCATTAAAATCATATCCTTCCTTTAAATATTTAAGTAACATATCTTTTGCTCTGTAAATATAAGATTTTACTGTGTTTTCTTTGCAATTCATTACAAGTGAAATTTCTTTTATTGATAAATTTTGAAAGTATTTTAAGATAATTGCTGTTTTATACTTAGGTTTTAAATTATCAATAGCATTATACAAGTCTAATTTATCCTCAATAGATATAGTGTTTTCTTTAGTAAATTTATTTTTTATACAATCTAAATCTATAAATTTATTTTTATTATTTAGTTTACTATAGGCATTATTTATAAGTATTTTAGTTATCCAAGTTTTGAAGAAATTTGGATTTTTAAGTTTATGAATAGATATATAAGCTTTATAAACAGTTTCGCTATAAATTTCTAATGCATCAACTTCATTTTTTACATATAGAAATGCTGTTTTATAAAGATATTCTTTATTTAAAAAAATTAATTCAGCAAAAGAATCTTTTGATCCTAAAATAGAATTTTCTATTAAACTCAAGTAATCTGAACTAGTGTTAAAAGCTTCATTAGTTAAAGAATTTAAATTTTCCAAAAAATCACCTCCTAATAATTATTAAATATGGAAATATAAAAGTAAATAAAATTAATTATATCTATAAAATTCTAAGCTCAAATTTAAAATATTATATTTATTAAAGAACACTTGTAAAATTATAGTTATTACTATATTTGTAATAAATTTAAAATTTTAAAATATAGATTAAAATTATCAATTGAAATATGTATAATCTAAAGTTTAAACTTGCATTACTATATATTAGACGGTAAACATAGCATAAAAGTTGCACTAAAAATAAAATATTATAATTTATCGTTTAAATAAAACAACTATGGTTTATTTTTTTATAAACCATAGTTGACAAATTAATTAAATTTCAATAATATTGCTTATTGAGGATTTCAAATGAGAAATTAAATAATATTAATTTAAAATGAAGAAATCATTATCAAAGATAGAATTGAAAATTAAGATTACGAATTAATAAGTTTATAAAATACTAGATTGTAGCCACATAGTTTACATATAGAAAAAGCAAAGTACATAGTGAAAGGAGTGTATTAGTTCAATTTCAATAATATTAAAATGGTGTTGTCACAATTAATTTCATGGCTAAATAATTTATTGTATAAAGATATAATTAAGAAAAATAAATTTGTTGAAAGGATAAGTTGCTTAAAGTGAATAGCTTTTTATAAGCAGCAAAGGATTTTATTATGGACAAAAATAAAATTGCATCTACAACTATGTTGTTTATAGTTATAGTTGGAACAATAGTAGGATTTAAAACTGTATTTGGGAATGAAAATACATTAGTTGCAGTAGCTGGTATAACTGCAGCGTTATCATTATTAGGAACGGATTATACAATTAATCCAATAAAAAATACAATATACTTTGTGAGTTTAGAGGTGGGAATAGGAGTTTTAACATATATAGCATCAGTTAATGCTTTTTTAGGATTTATAATAACATTTATATCTATATTCTATATATTATATTCATTCACATATAATACAAAAAAACCTACTTATGTAGCATTTACATTGGGATATTTCTTTATGTTATATACACCTGTAACTTTTGATTTATTACCTAGAAGACTTATAGGACTTGCTAGTTGTGGTTTGTTAATTATGATAATGCAAATGATTGTAAATAGAAATAAATTGAAAAAAGAAGCTCAACATGGAATAAAGTCATCTATAAAATATATATCTGAAGAAATAGATTTGATTTTATCATGTGATAAATCTATAGAAAAAATAAATAATGTAACCTACAATAATTTAAAAAACATACTGGAATCTATTTATAAAAGAATAGATTCAAAAATAAAATTACCTACTAATATAATGCAGTACTTATTTATAAGTCAATATTTAGAACGTATAAATTTAGTTTTGAATAGAGTGAAAATGTATGGCAAAGAAGATGAATATAATACAGTGATAATTGAAGTTCAAAAAATATTAGTCAGATTAAATTTGTTTATTGAAGGAAACTTATGCTTAAAAGAGTTGATAGTTGGTTTAGAAAATGCATTAAAAGATATTGAACAATTTAAAAAAATGCATTATTTAAACTTTGAATTATATCAATGTATAGAAACATTAAGGGATGACTTAGGATATAAAGAAGATTATGTTCAAAAAATGGATGAAAATTATATTTCATCTAAAGTTATATATGGTTTGAATAATTTAAAAAATAATATTAATAGAGACTCGCTTAAATTCACATTTGCATTTAGAGGGGCATTGATAACAAGTCTTGGAGTGTTTATAGTAAGTTTATTCAATCTTCAATATGGAAAATGGTTAGTTTTTAGTTTGATTTCTATAGTTCAACCATATTTTGAAGCAAGCAAAACAAAAGGAAAAGATAGAATTATAGGAACTGTAATAGGTCTTTTAATATTTGAAATTTTATTTTCATTAGTGCCATCTATGGCTGGTAGAACATTTATTATACTTTTAGTTGGATATATTAGTAATTATTTAACTGAGTATAGATATCAAATGATTTGCACAACAGTGTCTGCATTAGGGGCAGCAGCAATGATAGATACTGTTAATTATGTGTTTTTTAATAGAATGATATTTGTAATTGTTGGAACATTGATTGCATTATATGCAAGTAAAATAATACTCCCATATAGAATTAGTGATGTTATAAAAAGGGAAATTAAATCATCCTTAGAGTTAAATAAAAGTATAGTAGATAAGTTATATGATATAGGTGTTAAAAAGTTAAAAATAAATGATGATTTCAAAGAAGTTTTAACTATAAACGAATTTTTGAATAACAAAATAAGTAATAATAGTAATACATTATCGTTAAGTAGTATAGATGAATTCTTATATAGTCAGCGTATATTTATGTATGAGATAAGATCACTTATAAACAACTTTAAAACATATGTAAAGAATAATATGTACAGTTTAAAGTTAATTTATGACATTGAATTAATTTTAAATAAAGATATTACAGAACAAGATGTTACAGAGTGTTTTAATAATTTACAAAATAATGATGATAAATTAATATTAATTAATGTAGTAGAAATAAAATACAGCATGATGAAAGCTAGTAGAATTTATAATAATATATTAAATGAAATATAAAAGAGAAACTTCAAATGGATTAATTCTGTTTGAAGTTCTTTTATTTAATATAATTTAATATATATGTAGTAAAATAAATTAAGTTAACTTTTAACATACGTTATACATTGTAATATTAAAATAAAAAAGGGGAAATTTATTCACTAAAATTATATTAGCGTGATTGAAAAGAGTTTAGTGAATAAATAAAATTTTATGAAGATAAATATAAAAAATATATCAAATGATTTTGTAAATTATTATGAGCAATCTAAAGAAAAAAACTTTGATGAAAAGTCAAAATTATGGAATTTGCTTTATGAAAAGAAAAATAAAGATATTTTTGATGCTTATTTAAAATTAATGAGAATATTTGATAAAGAGTATCGACTAGAAAATAGATATGAGCATGCTTTTAATAGATACAATAATGATTATGAAAACATTAAAAAGTTTAGTGAAAATATAGATAAGTATATAATAGAAACCTGTGATAAATGCAATGAGTTATTTAATTTTAAAAATGAAAAATTAGAGTTAAATTTTGTATTGCTTGTGGGATTATACATGGTTGATGGATGGGTAACTGAATTTAACAATAAAACTACGGCATTTTTTGCAATTGAGTATATGAAAAATGAGGATGCAATAAAAATATTTTTAGCTCATGAAATTACACATAATATACACAATAATTTAATAGAATTTGGTAAAATTACATTGGCAGAACGATTATTTATTGAAGGAATTGCAGTGGCAGCATCAGAAGAATTATGTAATATAAAAGATAAAGGATTTTGTATATATCACAATACAGAAAATGCTAATGAAATTGTTGAAAAATGCGAATTGCAATGGAGTAATGTAAAATTAGATATAATAGATAACTTAGATAATAAAAGTGATGAGTATACATCAAAATATTTTGCAGGAGATACTGGTAATGAAAAGTTACCTAAAAGAGCTGGTTATGCATATGGATATAATATTGTGAAAAAATTACTTAAAACAAATAGCTTTCAAGAACTTTTAAGATGGAATAAAGAAAAAGTAATATGTGAAGTAAAAAAATGTATAATAACTTTGAAATAGAACATAGAAAAGATTAAATAAAAATAAAAATCATAGATATAAATTTATCTATGATTTTTATTTTAAAAATATTAACAAAAAATTAAAAATTATTTTTTATTTTAAAAAAATGTTAATAAAATTAGAAAATATACGAAATATTTAGTAGGTATTTCTATTGTTTTATAATGTAATATTAGTATAAATTTATAAAATAATTAAATTATACCAATAAAAACATTAACAAATAAGAAATAATTTAGTAAATTTGTGGTATTATTTTAAAATAATTATACTAAATATAAAAAATGTTAAATATTTAATATATTATGGTTGCTATTTTAGAATGAGTTAATAGTAAAATATGAGAATAAAATAGAAATTTTAAAATTTAAGTAGTATAAATAATTTTAATAAAATATAAAAAATAAAAAGATGACTGGGGGAGTTAAAATTGAGCAAATGTATTAAAAAAAAGAAAATTGTTAAAAGCTTAGAATGGAAGATGGTAGCTATGGTAGCTGCTATTTTAGTTGTTAGTACAATTACTTTGTCACAAGTAAGTTTTGTAATTTTTGAAGATGTAATATTTAAAGGAAAACTTAAAAATTTTGAAGCGGATGTCAAAGGGTTGTCAGCAACTATAGAAAATATGATAAATAAAGAAGCTGTTGAATTAAATAAGTACATATATGATGATGATGTTATAAATTTTTTAAATTTGAAAACAGATAATTTAAAGAATAATGACAAAGAATTATTAAATAAAAAGGTATATTTAGATGACATATTAAAGGAAGAAGGCAATAATAAAAATATTGAAACTGTATACATAGTAAATATGAATGGAACTATTGTTACAGCGTCAGATAATCAAGCATTTTTAACTGATGTTTCTGATCGTGATTATTTTAAATCTATTAAAGATGGAAAAGACTTATATATTTCAGATATAATAAAGTCTAATGAAACTGGAAATTACATAAATGTAATTGCAAGAAGCATAAAAGATTCAAATGGAAAAACTATTGGAGTTGTATGTAAAGATATAATCTCTACATTGTTTGTTCCTATATTTGAAAAGTACAATTATGATAACTTCAACGTAGCATTAATGGATACTAAAGGAAACATTATATATCATAGCTCATTAGAATTAATAGGTGGCTTAACCGGTGTAAATGAACTTGATTCACTAGCTAAGGAGAGTTTTAGTGATGTAAAAGAAGTTCATTATAGTTATAAAAATGAAAGAAAAGTTGCGCTATGTGGAAAAGTAGAAAATACAGGATGGACAATTTTTTCAGCAGCAACTGTAAAAGCTATAAAAGCACCTATAAAAACAACTTCTTTAGTTGTAAATGGATTAACTTTATTAATACTTATTATAACTGTTATAATAGTAAAGTATATAATGAAAAAAATGATTAAGCCAATAAGAGTAATTACAGATAAATTAAAAGAAATAGCAAGTGGAGATTTAACAGTAAGAATAAGTGATGTAAACACTGGTGATGAATTTGAAGAACTTGCAAATTCTTTAAATTATACATGTGAGAATTTATCTAGTATTTTAAATATAGTCAAAATAGCCACTAGTAGTGTAAATGAGCAATCATGTAATCTTGCTGCAATTAATGAAGAAACAGCAGCATCTAATGAGGAAATTGTAGAGGCTATTAATGAAATATCAACTAAGATATGTAATGTGGCTGAAAGCTCTGTGGATTGTAAAGAAATTGTATATGAACTTGATAAAACTGTAGAAAATTTAAAAGTTCATAATAATTCCATGGAAGAGCAAAATAAAGAAATAGTAGTTGTTGTAGAAGATAATCGTAAAAAAATAGAATCATTAATAGATTCAAAAGAAGAATCTCTAGAAAGCTTTGAAAGTTTAAAAAGCACTATTAGAGAATTACTTAATGGTCTTAGTAATATATCTGAATTCCTAGTAAGTATTAGTTCTATTGCAGATCAAACAAATTTATTATCATTAAATGCTGCTATTGAAGCTGCAAGAGCAGGTGATATGGGTAAGGGATTTGCTGTAGTTGCAGATGAAATTAGAAATTTATCAACACAAACTCAAGAAGCAACAAAAAACATTTCTTCAATTATAAACAATATTAATGATATGGCTAAAGTTACTAATAATAACCTTGTAAGTACTGATGAAATTAATATGAAGGAAAAAAATTCTTTCAAAGAAATGGAAAAATCTTTTGAAAGTATGATTAAAATACTACAAACGGTTTTACAAAGTTCAAAAAAAGTACAAGATAATATTAATTTAGTATACTCACAAAATGAAAATGTAACTAATTCTATTTTAGAAGTAGCAAGTTCAGCAGAAAAAATAGCAGCCATAACAGAAGAAGTTAATGCTTCTATAAATGAACAAGCAGAAGTATTTACAACTATTAATGAAAGTTCAGAAGAATTAAGTACAATGTCAGAGAAGTTAACTAATGAAATAGATATATTTAAAATATAATTATGAAAAATACTCTTACTTTTAATTAGGTAGGAGTATTTCTTTATTATGACCATCCTAAAAGGTCTTTTTCAAGTTGATCAAAGTCATATTTTCTTTGCTCAAAGTTATTAAAACTATCTTTTTCTTTTTTATATAGTTTAGTTTCCAAATTATCTATGGTAGGTTTTTGAGTTTTATTTTTCCAGTTTTTAAGGATACCTTCTACGTAGTTAAGATTTAAAACATTATTTTTAACAGCTTCAGTCATAGCATTTTTTAAAGTTTCATCACCATAGTTTTTACATAATGAATCAAGAATGTTTTTAGTAACTTTAGTTAAAGAACCAAAACCACAATCATTGTAATAACTATAAAGTTCATTTTCAAAGTCATCAGTATTTAAATCCTTAGAGGTATTGTAATTTAAATCCATATCTAAACTATGATTATTAGTATTTAAGTTGTTATTATTATTAACTCTATTTATAGAGTTAATATCTAAATCTTTAGATTTAGATAAATTATAAAATAACGAAGTTATTTTATTTAATATATTAAATATATATTTAGCTAAGGATTTAAATCCTAGGATAGATGTAAAAAAATCCTTAATGTTGGATAAAAAATCTATGTCATAGGAATTATCTTCAGTATCACATGAAAACAAATCCAATATAGAAAAATTATCTTTATCTTGAGAAAAAATCATATTGTTAAGAAGAGCTTTAAAGTTAGCTTTCTTATGATTTATAGAATCACAATTAGAAGTAGCAGTTTTTCTGCTACAAGTATTAGTGTTTTCCTCATTGCTATTTTTAAATATAGTATTAAACTTATTTCCAAAAGTGTAAAAGGAGTAGGTGCCACCACATTTTAAAGTCTTATGTTTTAAAATATCACATTTGCAAAGCTTCTTTAATTTTCTATAAAGAGTATCTTTTTTTATATTAAGAATAGGATAGAAAGTTATAACATCACTATAATTAATCCAGTAATATCGTTCATCATCAATAATCTTACACATAAACTTCTTGTTATCTATACCTTTTCTTAAATAGTCTAAAATAAGCAAATCATCTAAAGATAATCCTAATTCATTGCAATAAATTTGATTAACATTTGAAATTGAAAACATAATAAAACCCCCTAAAATATAAATTTAATTTTATGTACTATAAGATCCTCAATCTCTATATAGGTGAAAAATGAAAAAAACAACAAAAGAAAATGTGAAGTTTTCAAAAAGTTTACAAACCACATGAAATTGTTAAAGTGAAGTCATAAATTAATTAATAAAATTCACAATTAAATGATATTGATAATCCTTATCATTTGGTATATAATTGGAAATGTAGAGAAAAATATCAAGAAAATTCAAAAATTATCTTATTAGAAGCATGAAAAAAATTAAATTTATAATTTAAAGGTAGGAGGGGTATAAATGGAGGATAATAGAAAACAAATTTTAACAAAGTCACCTGTAGAATTAATGTTTAAGCTGTGTACACCAGCTATAATTGGAATGGTAGTAATAGGTCTATACTCATTTATGGATGGGGTATATGCAGGTCAGCTTATTGGAAAAAATGCAATGGCTGCAATTTCTATTTCATATCCAATAACATTTTTAAATACTGGAATAGCTACATTAATAGGTGTTGGATCTGCATCAGTTTTATCTAGAGCTATAGGCAATAAAAATCAAAAGGTTATAAATTCAATTATGGGAAATTTAATAGGTTGGATTTTAATCTTATCTACTATAATAATGATTGTTGGAATTGTTTTCACAAAACAACTTTTACAAATAAGTGGAGCATCAGGAGAGATTTTAAATCTAGGTACTAGATATTTAAGAATTATATTTTTAGGGTCAATTTTTGTTAATTTTGCTCAAAGTGCTAATATGGTAATGCGTGGAGAAGGACTTATGAAAAAAGCTATGCTGATAATGGCATTTGGAGCAATTCTTAATATTATTTTGGATCCTATATTAATAATTTTATTTAAAGAAAGAGCCATAGAAGGAGCCGCAGCTGCTACAGTAATTTCTCAGATAATACAAGCTGCAATTACAATGCATTATTTTAAGAAAAAAAGCAAAAAGGTAAAAATCAAAAAAATTAAATTAGATAGTAATATTCAAAAGGAGGTATTTGCTGTAGGTATATCAGCAATGATGATGCAAGTTCTATCACTTGTGCAACAAACCTTACTTTATAGAATGGCATTTAAATATGGTGGAGATAATCAAGGAATTTTAATGGGAGCAGTAATGAGAATTTATTCATTTTCATTTATACCTCTTTGGGGAATGTCTCAAGGATTACAACCAGTAGTGGGAACTAATTTTGGCGCTAAAAGTTATAATCGTGTAAGAAAATCTACTAATACTTTTATTATTGGAGCTGTATGTTTAGGACTATTATTTTGGATTCCAATAGAATTATATCCGAGGCAAATACTAAGTCTTTTTATAAAAGACAAAAATTTAGTAGCAGAAGGAATTAAATACTTTAGAATTTTTTATAGTATATTCCCGTTAAATGGATGTATAGTTATGGCTATTACGTTCTTTCAATCCATAGGAAATGGAAAAGTTTCAGGATTATTAGTTATGTTTAGGCAAATAATTTTATTTATTCCAAGTGTTATAATAATGACTTCAATTTTTAAATTGCCAGCAGTTTGGTATACTCAACCAGTAGTAGACACAATTATTGTTATAGGAAGTTTAATTTTAATAAAAAAGGAATATATGAAACTATGTAATTGTAATATGAAAAGTGAAATTATTTAAGTATGAAATGAGAAAAAGGTTATTCCAAGGAAATAGTAATTATTTAAAACGTTATTCATAAAAATTTCAAAGAAACTCTAATGAATTTGATATTTTATTTTCAAGACCTTAACCCATCCTTGGGTTCAGGTCTTGAAAATAAAAAACAAATTAATAAGATTTTCTAAATCAATTTTTAAAGAAATACTAATTTTAATAATTCATGTTTCTTTATGAAAGAAAAAAGTTTTTCAATTGATAAATATATTATTTTAAATTTTAACTATATAAGTGTGATCTTTTTTGAATCCACAGACCCATGTAAAAAAGTCCGTGATGTTGGATAAAAAATCTAAAGTACTATTTTAAAATCCATTTTAGTTTACATAATTATAATTAAGACGATACAAATTATTGTAAACTAAATTCAAGTGAAAACAAATATTCAAAATATGAAGTAAATAGAGAATACCTTTTATATTAAATGAGAAATATTGGGTAAAATATAAAAATAATGTATAATATGTGTAATTAATATTGTGCGAAATTAAATATGAAAAAATAGATAAAATATAATATAGGAGATAAAATGCTGTGAATTGTTTAAATGAAAAAGATTTTTTAAAAACACATAATATAATTGGTGGCTCAGATGGTGAAGTTGAAATTAATATAGATGATGATAATAAGTTTTTAGAATATGCATCATCAAAAATAAAAGCTAATAATAAAAGTTTTTTAAAAGTTGAAGAATATTTAATTAAAAATTATAATGCTGTTCCTTTTCAAGTTTCAGGTATTGAAAAAGAAATGTTTTTAGAAAGTTTAAAGTATAGTTATAATGTAAATTTGGATGAATTAGATATAAGAGCATATAAACTTATAAGTGATATAGAAAAACATACTATAATCCAAATAGAAGTAAATTCAGGTAATTTGCGTATTGTAAATGGAAATAATAAACTATATAATGATATAATTATTTATATGGGTGTAACCAAAAGAGATATAGATATGAAAACGCCAAGATTTAAATCATATGCTTATGCAATGAAATCCTTAGGAAAAATATAGATATATAAACAATTGAAATATGAGTTCATACAAATTGAAAGTTCATTACATTATTGGAATAAATAACTTATTTACATATGTAACTAAATTTAAAAAATTTAATAATATAAAAAAGATAGATTTCTAATAGTCTATCTTTTTTATATTTAAAATATTATGAAATAAGCTTATGGACATATTTTGTACTAGAGGATATTTTATAATATAACTAACACATTTAATCTAAATTTACCTGAGATTATTTTTGAAACCGTGGTGGATGATGTTTTAAGTTTAATATCATAATTTAGAATAAGTGTTATATATTAAATTTAAGGAGTAAGAAAGACAATGGAGTTTGGCACAATAGGATTTTTCCTAAGTAGAATTTTTGAAGCTGTAATTTTATATTTTATACTTTCAAGAACAATTGAGACGTTAGTTATAATCTTAGTTAAGATTATAAAATGGATTATTAGATTTTTAAAAATTAAAATAAAAAAACGAAAAAACTACAAAAAGAAAAATAAAAAAATTATATAAAAGGAGATTTAATTTAATGGAGTACCCAATACCTAGTCATTTAAAAAATTACTTAGAATTAATTGGTGATGAAAATGACGAATTTAAAATTAAAGGAATAGTGAAATGTAAATGTGGTTCAAAAAGTTTTAAAATTTATGAAAGTAATAATAAAATGATAGTGAAAGTTTTTTGTTCATTATGTAATGAAGAGTTAATATTGTTTGACGAAGATAAACATGGATGGAATGGATTTGTATGTAATGATAACTTTTTAAATAGAGAAGAATCTTTAAACATTACAAAATGTTCAAAGTGTAACAATGATAAATTTGAAATAGAAGTTACTATAGCTTCTCAAGGAAAAGAAGATTTTATTGATGAAAGTTGCCTTGAAAATTCCCATGGAGAAACTTTAAATGAAAGCGATTGGGTTAATGCTTTTGAGTGGATTAGTGCTAATATAACTTGTTTGAATTGTAAAAATCAGGATGAAAGTTGGCTTCATTGCGAAACAATGTAAATACTTTAAGTGGATAGGCTTTTTAATAGTCTATCTATTTTTATTTATGTAAAAATAGATAAATGTAATACATGGTTACAAGCTGAAAAATGAAATTATTCAAATATTAAATGAGAATAGTAGTAGTAAAGGAAACAGTAATTATTTAAAACGTTATTCATAAAAATTTCAAAGAAACTCTAATAAATTTGCCATTTTATTTTCAAGACTAAACGGATGAATCGACGTCCTGTCTAGGCATTCGCTGAACCCGTCCTTGGGTTCAGGTCTTGAAAATAAAAAACAAATTAATAAGACTTTCTAAATCAATTTTTAAAGAAATACTAATTTAAATAATTCCTGTTTCTTTACGAAATAAAAAATTTAAATATAGAGTAAATAGATGGTAATCTTTATATAAAGAACGATATAATTATTTATATAGGTGTAACAAAAAGAGGTATAGATATGAAAACACCAAGATTTAAAGCATATGTTTATGCAATGAAATCCTGAGGAAATTATTACGTTGTCGTAGTGGTAGTAGTATTGGGAAATATTTTGAAAAGATAAATGAGATAATGATTTTAATATGACTTTATTGTTATTATACATAATATGGATAATGGTAAAGGGGAG
Organism: Clostridium amazonense; assembly: GCF_056431285.1. Classification (NCBI taxonomy): domain Bacteria; kingdom Bacillati; phylum Bacillota; class Clostridia; order Eubacteriales; family Clostridiaceae; genus Clostridium; species Clostridium amazonense. Next base: position 137,075 of record NZ_JBWKMH010000023.1, read on the forward strand.
TTTTAAGGATAAAAAGGGATATAACTGAAAGTTAGTAACACCGTCTATAATCTGTAGAAATAGATTTGATTAAATAGAGTATTGAATATAAAAATAAGATTTTATATAGATGAGAAATAGAAGTTAATCATTAGATAATCTTTTTTAATTAATAGTTTATTATATATGTTATAGATTCTGATTTTATGCATTTTATGACAACTAAAGAAAGTAGTTATTTAGGAAGATGAGTTTGGAGGCAAAATAAATGAAGTACAATTTGTTTAATGAAGTATGGAATAGAATTGTTAAAAATGAAGGAAATACTTTTAAGACTAAGAGAGGTCTAGATTTTACTTATAAAATATGTAATGATGGTCTTGTAACAAGTAGGACACAATATAAGTTATCTAAAAGTGAGTTTAAAAAAGCATTTGATATGATGCCACTTAAAGGGCCAGGAGTAATTAATAATGTTGTTAGGGGGCCGGCATATATTTGGGCTATACTTAATGACAAAAGAATTTGTTTAGAGTGAGGTTAAAAAATAATTATGAAAAATAATATTACATTAGAACTATTAGAACGTATATATAATAATGTTGAATTAAGTTTTGGTACTATACCCTTTAAACTTAGGGGGATAAAAATATCTCATGAATTAATTAAGTCTACAATAGAAATACTTAATGATGAAACTACTAAAATACTTCCACAAAATTCACGCAATGCTATAAAAGAAAAAACACCAGATGGATTAGATAAGAGAATTAAAGAAGTCTTAAATATAAATTTGAGAACGGCGAATATTATATCAGATGTTTTATGTGATGCAGGTATTGTTGAGATTGTTAATGTAGATAATCCTAAAACAGGTTGTAAGGTAAAGGCAACAAGATTATTGGAAAAATGGTATTGGTAATTTACAAAAGTTTCTGAGAAATTAATGAAGATAAAAAGGAATATAAAGTTGTATTATTAGAAGAACTACAAAGATGTTTTTATTATTTTATAAGAATAGAACTTGAAATTTTAATTAGTTTAAAGTAGTTAATAAACTAGCAAATGAGATTGAAAAAGTACACAGGAAATAAGGTTGATTTTTTTAGATACTATATAAAAATGGAAGGCAATTTAGGGTATAGCAGTATTTATTTTAAAGAAATAGTATTATATATTAGTTAACATTTGAGCAAGAACAAAATAAATATTGAAGCTATCAAGATGAAAAACTTTGTATTTAGTTTTAACTATCAATACTATATAGTCAGACTTGAAAAATAAAATTTTAGATAGAATTACTATGTACATTACGTAAATAAAAATAATAAACTATAGAATGATATAATTATTCATATAGGTGTAACAAATAACTTATGAACGTATATAAGTAGATTTATAAAAAAGATAGATTTTTAATAGTCTATCTTTTTTTATTGAAAATATTATGAAGTAAGCTAATGAACATATTTTGTATTAGAGGATATTTTATAATATAATTAAGAAATTTAATTTTTAATGTAATATTTAACTATAACATCAAAAGTTCAAAATCAGCCATGAACATTAAAAAAATTACAATAATTTATTTACTAATGATGTTTTTAATTAAACATGATATTAAAAATAATTATGTTGTAAAAAGTAATAGCAATTAATAGCACAATTGACTTAAAATCCGATAAAATAAGCTAGAATATTATATATTGTTTTCAATTGTGAAGGTTTTGAGGTAAAATATGTAAAAATAACAAATAGTACTAAAAAACAAGTGAATTATATGTTAAAATAGAGTTGTATAGAAGATGGTAAAGGGGGATTACTGTGAATAAGAAAAGCCTAAGTGAAGCAAGTATTATTTCAAAGTATATTATGCCTGCTATAGAAAATGCAGGATGGGATAAGCAAAAGCAAATAGCACAAGAGATAAGTTTTACAGATGGACGAATAATTGTTAGAAAAAAGGTTGTAACAAGGGGAAAAAGAAAAAGGGCTGACATAATCCTTTACTATAAAAATAATTTACCTCTAGCCATCATTGAGGCTAAGGATAATAAACATACACTTGATGCAGGAATGCAGCAGGGATTAAATTATGGTGAAATTTTGGACATTCCGTTTGTATATTCAAGTAATGGTGATGGCTTTATAGAGCATGATAGAACTAAAACAGAAGGAACTATTGAAAGAGAACTTGCTTTAGATGAGTTTCCAACTCCAGAAGAGTTGTGGAATAGATATAAAGACTATAAGGGAATAACAGAAGAACAGGAAGATGTAGTAACTCATAGTTATTACTATGACCAAGATTGTTTCCCACCAAGGTATTATCAAAGGATTGCAATTAATAGAACTGTAGAGGCTATAGCAAAAGGGCAGGACAGAGTTTTACTTGTAATGGCAACAGGAACAGGGAAAACATATACAGCCTTTCAAATAGTTTATAAGTTATTTAAGTCAGGTATGAAAAAGAGAATACTGTATTTAGCCGATAGAAATATACTTGTAGATCAAACGATAATTGGAGATTTTAAACCTCTTCAGGATAATATTAATAAGATAAAAAATAGAACTGCTGATAAGTCAAGGGAAATCCAATTCGCACTATATCAAAGTCTAACTGGTGAAACAGAGGAAAAGAAGTTATATAAAAAGTATAGTAAGGATTATTTTGACCTTATTATTATAGATGAGTGTCATAGAGGTTCTGCTAAGGATGATTCAGCATGGAGAGAAATTTTAGATCATTTTGATTCTGCTACAAAGGTTGGATTAACTGCTACACCAAAGGAAACTAAAGATGTATCTAATATAGATTACTTTGGAGAGGCTTTATTCACATATTCCTTAAAGCAAGGAATAGATGATGGATTCTTAGCACCCTATAAAGTAGTAAGAGTTGGATTAGATAGAGATTTAGAAGGCTATAGACCTGAAAAAGGTAAAAGAGATAAATATGGTGAAGAGTTAGATGATAGAATATATAATAAGAAGGATTTTGATAGAAATCTTATACTAGAAAAAAGAACAGAAATAGTTGCTAAATATGTAAGTGATTATTTAAAGAAAAATAATAAGAGAATGGCTAAAACAATATTCTTCTGTACAGATATTGACCATGCAGATAGAATGAAAAGAGCACTTATTAATGAAAATAGTGATTTATATTCACAAAACTCCAAGTATGTAATGAAAATTACAGGGGATGATGAAGAAGGAAAAGATGAATTAGAAAACTTCATCACTCCAAGTGAAAAATATCCTACATTAGTAACTACATCAAAGTTATTAACAACAGGAGTGGATTGTAAAACTTGTGAGTTTATAGTTATAGATTCAGAAATTAATTCAATGATTGAATTTAAGCAAATCTTAGGAAGAGGAACAAGAATAAGAGAAGATTATGGAAAGATGTATTTTACGCTTATAGACTTTAGAGATGTTTCAAGGTTATTTGCAGATAAGGACTTTGATGGAGATCCTGTAAGAATTAAAGAAGTTTCAACTGATGAAGTTCCAGATGAAGAAGATGAAATAATTGATGATAATTTATTAGATGAAGAAAATGAAGGAACAACTTATGATGAACCAGGTGATGATAATCCTAATGGTTCTGGATTTATAAATGATCCTTTTAAAGGTGGAGAGGGAAGAAAGAAGTATTATGTTAATGATGTAGAAGTAAGAGTTATTAATGATAGAGTTCAATATTATGGCGCTGATGGGAAGTTAATAACTGAATCATTAATTGATTACACTAAAAAGAATATAAAGAAGGAATTCTCTACTTTAGATGAATTTTTAAGAAAATGGACTGAAACTGAAAAGAAAGAAGAATTAAGAAAACACTTTGAAGAGGAAGGAATTTTCTTAGAAGATTTAATTGAAGAAGTAGGAAAGGATATGGATGTATTTGATTTAGTATGCCATGTTGCCTTTGATATGCCAGCATTAACAAGAAAAGAAAGAGCAAACAATGTTAAAAAGAGAAATTACTTTGGTAAGTATAATGAAAAGGCAAGAATAGTATTAGAAAAACTTCTTGATAAATACTCAAATGAAGGAATAGAAAACATAGAAGATATTAAGGTTTTAAAACTACCAGACTTTAAGGAAGTTGGAACACAACTTGAAATAGTAAAAAAGGTTTTTGGTGGAAAGAAAGAATATGAAAAGGCAGTTAAGGAATTAGTTAAAGAACTATATACTATTGCTTAAACTAGATAGAAGGAGACTAAAGATATGTCAGTTACAGGAGTAATAAAAGGTGTTCAAGATATTATGCGTCAAGATGCAGGAGTAGATGGAGATGCTCAAAGAATATCACAATTAGTATGGATGATATTTTTAAAGGTATTTGATGCAAAGGAAGAAGAATGGGAATTAGAACAAGATGACTATGAACCAATAATTCCAGAAGATTTAAGATGGAGTGCTTGGGCTGCTGATGACGAGGGAATCACAGGAGATGAACTTTTAGACTTTGTTAATAACAGACTATTTAAAGAATTAAAGGAATTAGAACTAGATGAAAATTCAGACCCAAAAAGTTTCTTAGTTAAGGCTATATTTGAAGATTCATATAACTACATGAAATCTGGAGCACTAATAAGACAGGTTATAAATAAATTAAATGAAATAGATTTTACAGCAAGTGAAGACAGGCATTTATTTAATGATATTTATGAAAATATATTAAAAGACTTACAAAGTGCAGGAAATTCAGGAGAATTCTATACTCCAAGACCTGTAACACAATTTATAATAGAAACATTAAATCCACAATTAGGTGAAAAGGTAGCAGATTTTGCTTGTGGTACTGCTGGGTTCTTAACTTGTGCTATTGAGCATATGAAAAATCAACAAAGTAAGGTTGAAGATTTAAAGGTATTAGGAGAATCAATAATAGGTGTAGAAAAGAAACCATTACCACATCTATTAGCAACAACAAACTTAATTCTTCATGATATAGATGTGCCACAAATAAAGCACGATAACTCTCTTATGAAGAATGTAAGGGATTTAAAACCATCAGAAATGATAGATGTAATAGCAATGAATCCTCCTTTTGGTGGAATTGAAGAAGATACAGTATTAACAAACTTCCCAAGCCAATTCCAAACAAAAGAAACTGCTGATCTATTTATGACTTTGATAATGTATAGATTAAGTGAAAATGGAAGAGCAGGGGTAGTTTTACCTGATGGTTTCCTTTTTGGTGAAGGTGTTAAAACTAAGATAAAAGAAAAACTATTAAGTGAATTTAATCTTCATACAATAGTTAGAATGCCTAATGGTGTATTTGCTCCATATACAGGAATTAATACAAATCTTCTATTTTTTGAAAAAGGAAAAGCAACAGAGGAAGTTTGGTATTTTGAACATCCACTACCAGAAGGATATAAAAACTATACAAAAACTAAACCAATAAGAAGTGAAGAGTTTGAACTTGAAAAGAATTGGTGGACTAATAGAGAAGAAAGTGAAAATGCTTGGAAGGTATCAATTGAAGAAATCAAAAACAGAAATTATAATTTAGATTTTAAGAATCCAAATAAGGAAGAAGAGGATTTAGGAGATCCAGTTGCACTACTTGAAAAGTATAATAATGCTAAAGCAGAAGTAGATGAAATACAAAATCAACTTATAGAAGAATTAACAAAGATTTTAGGTGGCAATTAATATGGATATGATGTTAGAACAGTTTAAAACCATCTTTGATAGACCAGAAAAGGTTAAGAAGTTAAGAGAAACTATACTTGATTTAGCAGTAAGAGGGAAATTAGTGGAGCAAAATCCTAATGATGAACCAGCAAGTGTTTTACTTGAGAGAATTAGGGAAGAGAAAGAAAGATTAATTAGGGAAAAGAGAATTAAGAAAGAAAAGCCATTAGCAAAAATAAGTGAAACTGAAAAGACTTTTGAGTTGCCTTATGGTTGGGAATTGACAAGAATAGGTGAGATAATTACATTAAAAGGTGGCAAGAGGTTGCCTAAAGGTTATTCATTACTACAAGAGGAAACTAGTCATGTTTATATTAGAATTACTGATATGAAAAATGGATCTATTAAAAATTATGATTTGAAATATATAAGTGATGAAGTTTATGAAAAAATAAAGAGTTATATTATTACAAAAGATGATTTATATATTACAATTGCTGGAACAATAGGTGAGGTAGGTATTGTTCCTGATAAATTTGATAATATGAATTTAACTGAAAATGCAGCAAGAATAATACCATGTAAGGTAAATAAATTTTGGTTAAAGTCATTTATTGAATCTACATTTATACAAAGAATTTTATTAGATAAAGTAAATCAAATGGCTCAACCTAAATTGGCTTTGAAAAGAATTCAAGATACAATAATACCACTTCCTCCGCTTATGGAACAAAAACGTATTGTAGAAAAAGTTAATTCATTAATGGCTTTTTGTGATAAGTTAGAAAAAGCATTAGAGAAAAAAGTTAATTATGGAGAGTTAAGTGCTAAATCTGTATTTAATGCTGTAGGTAATGTTGATAGTGTAGAAGAATTAGAAGAAGTTTTAAGGTTTATATTATTAAATTTTAAAGATTTATCTTTAGGAGATAATGCAGTAAAAGAATTGAAAAATTGTATACTTCAATTAGCAGTACAAGGAAAATTAGTACAACAAGATCCAAATGATGAACCAGCAGAGGTTCTTTTAGAGAAGATAAGAGAAGAAAAAGAAAGATTAATTAAAGAAAAGAAGATAAAGAAAGAAAAGCCTTTAGCAGATATAAGTGAAGAAGAAAAACTATTTGAATTGCCTTGTGGATGGAAGTATATTAGGATAAGAGAATTATTAGAAAACATTCATTATGGTCATACAGCATCGGCAGTTTCTAATGATACAGGTATCAAATTTGTAAGAATTACAGATATTCAAAATAATACTGTCCAATGGAGCAAAGTACCATTTTGTGAAATAGATAATAGAAAATTAGAAAGTTGCAAGTTAAGAAATAATGACATTTTAATTGCAAGAACAGGGGGAACTATTGGCAAGTCATTTTTAGTAAGAAATGTTAGCAGTGTTGCAGTATTTGCATCATATTTAATTAGAATGATACCATTAGAAATAAGTTATGCACAATATATAAAATTATTTTTGGAAACTCCAACATATTGGAAACAGATAATTGATAAATCACAGGGAACAGGTCAACCTAATGTAAATGCAGTTTCATTAAGTGAACTTGTTATTCCACTTCCACCATTACAAGAGCAAAAACGCATAGTAGAAAAAGTTAATTCATTAATGATATTGTGTGATGAATTAGAAAGGAAAATTCAAAAACAAAAGGATTATAGTAATAGATTAATGGAATCTATTCTTAAAAGTTCATTTTAGCATAGAGCACAACTCTATGCTTTTTCTATATTAAAATTAATGGCAGACAATTATATATACCTTACGTTAAGATTAAGATGTAAGGGGGGAATGGGTTATGTTAGATACAATAGAAGTAGAAATTGATGAGTTATTTGATGAATTAATAACCTTTGCGGATGAACTAATAGAAGAAAGGTTTCTCGCTGATATTTTAGTAAATGATATAAATACAGAAGATCTTAATAGGAACTTTGATAAATTTATATTTACTAAAGGTACAAATATTTTAAAGGATTATTTATCACTAAGAAGATATTAAAAATTGTTTTAGAACTGAAGTTATAATTATAATCTAGTAAAAGTAATACTTTATATTTAAAAATTGAACAATTTATACTTGTTATAAATTTAACATTAATTATATGAAAAATATTTGTCGAAATTAGTAAATAAATGAGAAAAGTGCTTTAATATAGTAAAATAGTTAGAAAATTTAATGATTTCTCATTATAAAGATAAATTTAAATGTTAAAAAAAACACAAAATCCATTGCTTTTTGTAAATAGTAGTACTAATATAGAGGTGGTTAAGGAAATAATTGCATATATGGTTAAATTTTATGGTAGTGATATTTCCATTAATTATTTAAATGTTTATGTAAAACATAGCATCTCATTACAAAAGGTTTTATGTTTTGCATAAAGAGGGTTTATTATAGGGAAACAAGCTCGAATTCAAAACTATTTCTAAAGCTGTAAATATATTGCTTTCAAAAGAAATACTTAGTATAAAATGATTACGAGCTAGTCTCACTATTAAGGGTATCCAAGTTTTGGAACTAATAATTATGAAGATGAACTTGGAACCCTATAGTTTAAGGAGGATTTTGTTATGTTAAGCAAGAGATTAAGTAAGGTTGTTTTAGGAGCTATGATTTGTGGCGTTATGGTTACAGGTATGGCTAGTGTATGTATGGGGGAAGAGGAATTAAAGAGTTCAAATGTAGTTATGAGCGAGACTAGTAATAATGATGTAGTTAAAACAAGAATGGAAAGTAATGTTGTTTTTGCATCACTAAGAGATGTTTCGAACTTTTTTAAAGGGGATTTTAAATTAAATGGTGATGAAGCTATAGTTAATATAAATGGTGATGAGATAGTAGTGAACTCTGAAAGAGAAGTTGCAAGAGTGAATTCTAAGAGTGTGAGTCTTATGACAAAGGCTAGAATGTATGATGATGACATATATGTGCCATTAGATTTTTTAAGAGATAATGTAAATGCAAGATTTACTTATGATAGATTGAGTGGAAGATTAACTTTAGAAAGCAGTATGAAACTTCAGTATGCAAGTGGATTTAGTGTAGAGTATTTTAAAGGTGGAGTTAAGAAAGTTACAGATGGAGCAAATAGAACTTTGGTTATTGTTCCTGAGGGAAAAGTTGTACCAGAAGAGTTTAAAAATGAAACTATTATAAAAACACCACTAAAAAACGTTTTAGCAACATCAAAAGATGAAATAGATGTTTTAAAAAACATAGGTGAAATAAACAGTGTAAAAGAAGTAACAAAAGAAGCTGTAACTTCTGATGTTATAGAAATTAAAATGGGACTTCAAGATGGAGTTGTACAATATGTAAGTAAAGATGATGAATTTGATTTTGATAAGATATCATTTTTAAGTCCAAAACTTGTTATAGTTGATAGAGGATTAAAAGATTATGAAAATATAGTAAAAAAATTAGATGAGTTAAATATAAATTATGTAGTTGAAAATTCAAGTTTAGAAAATAATCAAAATGCAAAAAATGAATGGGGAAAATTCATAAGTGTATTTTATGATAAGGAATAAATGCAAAAATTGAATTAATTTATAGGATATAAAAGATAGGTAAACATTTTGTTATCTATCTTTTTTATTGTATGGGAATTTGAACTTTTTTAGAAAAAATTATAATATAATTATTAACATTAGTATAGCTATGTTTTAATGTGAAAATATTGTTTTGATTGCTAGGTGGTAGGATTAATTCATTTTAAAATAGATATTTATTACATGAAAATGAAATACTACATGATGATTTTCATAAAATGCTTCTTGCAATACAAAACTTAGTAGAATACTTAAATAGAAATTATTTTAATGATGAAAAAATAGAAGAAGAGGTGATTACGATGACAAAAACATTATATGATCCAGAAGTTTACAAAAAAGGAATAGAAAAAGGTATAGAAAAGCAAAAGTTAAAAATTGCTATAAATTTATTGGATATATTAGATGATAAAACAATAGCATTAAAAACAGTGTTAGATATAAATAAAGTGAAAGAATTAAGAAAAGAAATAAAATAAATTAGTATAGAGTTCCAAATTTGACTCAAAAATAATAGCTTTATCAAATAACACTAGCCATATTACAATTAAGTCAATTATTATGTTTGGAACCAATTAACAATTAACAGTTAGCAATTAACAATGATGGTTAATATTATTCACTTTGTTCTTAATATTTATGAATAGAAATATCTAAAAACTAAGTTTTTATATTGTGTTTAAATAATTTGCTTCGCAAATCATTATAAAAATTGATTTAAAAAACTGAGACTTCAGTTTTATCCTTCATTGTTAATTGTTAATTTTTGTACACTCGTTTAAACATATCTTTCTCAATTGAAATAATAGTAATTTCATTTTTCAACTTGTTTTCCTATAAATCAAATTCAGTAATGAAAAAATAAAATATTATTACAAGGAAGACTATTGAGTTTTTATTAGATTAGTACTACAATGTAATTGTTTGAAAATTGAATAAAATATATTTAGGTACCTAAATAGGTTTAATAGGGAAAGTGGTGAAAATCCACTACAGCCCCCGCTACTGTATACGGATACGAAGTCAAATCCACTGGTTTTTAACTGGGAAGGATGACTAAGGCTAAGCCGTTAGTCAGGAGACCTACCTAATTATAAGTATGTAAAAGAAATTTCGGAGGGAGATTGAATTATGATAATGTAAGCTTTAATTTAAAGCGTATTTTTGATGCGTTTTAAAGTTATATTGAAAAACCTCTGTTTTATAGGGGTTTTTTATTTTGCACAAAATTTCTTTAAGTAGGGTTTAGGGAGGAAATTTTTAAATGTTAATGTTAAATAAAAAGTTAATATGCTTAGTTATAGGAAGTGTTATTTGTACATCTTTAATAGGGTGTTCTAATAATGAAGATATAAGTACAAGTTCAAGTGAAGTTGAGAACTATGAAAATACTGATGATGTTAAAACTAAAGTAAAAAATAATATTGTATTTGCATCTTTAAAAAGCACTACAAATTATTTTGATGGGAATTTTAAAATGGAAGATGATAAAGCAATATCAAATATAAATAATAATGAAATAGTTGTAAGTGACAATAGTTACATTATAAAAGTTAATAAAAAAGATGTTAATCTTATGGCTAATATAGAAAGGGATAAAGATGATATATACGTACCGTTAGATTTTTTAAAAGATAATGTAGATGCAAATTTTAATTACAATAGGGAAGAAAATGATTTGATTATAGAAAAATGTATGCACCTTCAATATACTAGTGGTTTTAGTGTTGAATATTTTAAAGGTGGAGTAAAAAAGGTTATAGATGGAGAAAATCATACTTTAATTCTTGTTCCAGAAGATAAGGATATACCTAAAGAGTTTAAAGGTGAAAATATTGTAAGAACACCAGTAAAAAATGTTTTAATAACATCAGAGCACCAAGGAGGAATCTTAAAAAATATAGACGAAATAAAAAGTATAAAAGAAGTTACAAAGGAAGCAGCAACTTCAAATGAAATAGAATTAAAAATGGGGCTTCAAGATGGAATTATACAATATGTAAGTAAAGATGATGAATTTGATTTTGATAAGATATCATTTTTTAGTCCCAAGCTTGTTATAGTTGATAGAGGATTAAAGGATTATGAAGATATAGTAAAGAAATTAGAAGAGTTAAATATAAATTATGTAGTTGAAAATTCAAATTTAGAAAATAATCAAAATGCAAAGAATGAATGGGGCAAACTAATGGGTGCATTTTATGACAAAGAAGATAAAGTAAAGGTAGTAAAATAAATAATAATTATCAAGTTTAAAGCAAAGTACCTTAAGTGAAAAATGAATGTAAAAAAATTAGATTAAAACTTTGAATTGAAACATGAATAACTTAGTTTTTAACTTTAAGTTATTCATGTTTCAGTTTAGAGTGTAGATTTTAGTCATTTTTGAAGCTTTTTCTAAAACCAAAGAAATCTCTAAATTCATTAGCTTTATAAAAATCTTTAGAACTATTACTGCCTAGAAGTTCAATTCTTGTTTTAGGATATAATAAATGGCAAGCATTGATAAGAGCTTTTCCAAGGCTTTTTCCTCTAAAATCTTTATTAATTATTAATTCTATAATATAAGTAGTTATTTCTGTATCAGTTAATCCACGTAGAACACCAGCAATGCTACCTTCATAAAGTATAACAAGAACTATATCAGAGTTTTTAAAGGCTTTTATAGCATCATTAGGTCTTTTTATAATGGTTAACCAACCTTCAGTTTCATATATTTTTTGAATATATGAAAAGTCATTTTCCTCAAATTCTCTAATGTAAAAGCCATCTGGTAATGAGATATTAGATAAAATTAAGTTGATGTTTTCAGGAGTTATTTTATTATTCATGAATCAGTACCTCACTTATACAAATTTGTATTTTAATTAATAATAAAAATTATACTATGTATTAATACAATTATGTAAAAAAAAGTTAAAATTATCAGCTGTAGATTATAAAAATTTCAAAAATAACCATATATTCCAAAATGGAATGTGTTTAAATTTTAGTATATTAAAACTTAAATAAATATAACGTGAAATGAGATAAATAGGGCATTGAAACTAGTTTGATTTTTAGAAAAATATTATAAAAAATTAAAAAATATAAAATAATCATCAAAACAATACAAAAAATGGTATTGAATTATGTAAAATTTAGCAATATAATGTGGTTGTTTGAAAATTTAATAGTTATATTTAGGTACTCACTGTGAAATTAATTTCATGATATAAGTTGTACAAGTTTTTAAGTTTAAAAAGTTTGCATTTTATAAAAGAGTTTAATAGGGAAAGTGGTGAAAATCCACTACAGCCCCCGCTACTGTAACGGATACGAAGTCAAATCCACTGGTTTTTAACTGGGAAGGATGACTAAGGTTAAGTCGTTAGTCAGGAGACCTGCCTAAATAGATGTTTAGATCAGAGGTTTCGGAGGGAAATCAAAGTATATCAAAATTTATTTTTTAATTTTAAAATATTTTTAATGTTTTTAAAATTAGTGATATATTAAAAAAACCTCTATTTAAAGAGGTTTTTTTATTGCAAAAATCAATATATATTTTAAAGCTAAAATATAAAATTAATAATTTATATAAAAAATAAGATTAAAGATAGTTTAAATCTTAATAAGTACATATTTTTGGAGGATAAGGGAATGTTGAGAAATAATAAAAGAATAAGCAAATTAGTTATAAGTGCTGCATTATGTACAGCTATATCTATGAGTCTCATTGGGTGCTCAATAGGAGAAGGGAAAAGTACAGAGTCAAGTGTAGTTGTAGATAATGAAAAAACAGAAAATGTGGTTAAAACTAAAATTGATGAAGAGAAAGTTTTTGTTTCATTAAAAGATACATGTAATTATTTTAAGTGTGAATTTAAATTAAATGATAAAGACGCAGTAGTAAAAATAAATAATGATGAAATTGTAGTAAATAAGGATAGTGAAACTGCAAAGGTAAATTCAAAAGAAATAAAATTAGAACAAAAAACTAAAGCTGACAAGGAAGATATATATGTTCCAATAGAATTTTTAAGTGATGCTATAGATGCAAGATTTAATTATGATAAGGAAGAAAAGGTTTTAAATATAAGAACAGAAATGCCACTTAAGTGTACAAAAGCATTTAGTGTGAAATATCTTAAGGGTGGAATTAAAAAAGTTGTTGATGGTGATAAAAGAACTTTAATAATAGTGCCAGAAGGAAAAGAAGTACCTGAAGAATTTAAAAATGAAATAGTTATAAAAACACCAGCTAAAAATGTGTTGTTAGGTTCAACTACTCAGGCATGTCTTTTAAGAGCAATAGGTGAACTTGATAGTGTTAAAGCTGTGACAACTGAAGCTAAAAATTGGAGTATAGATGAAATTAAAACAGGACTTGAAAATGGAAATATAGAATTTGTTGGAAAAGGTGATTCTCCAGATTTTGAAAAGATATCAGTTTTAAAGCCGGATTTAGCAGTAGTTTATAGTGGTCCAGCTGGTCAACAAAAACTTATGGAAAAATTAGATGAGTTAAAAATAAATTATGTAGTTGATAATGAATATTTAGAGGAAAATCCATATGGAAGAATGGAATGGTCTAAGTTAATGTCAGCATTTTATGATAAAGAAGAAGAGGCTGAAAAGCAATTTGATAAGGCAATAAAAAATGTAGAAGCTGTAAGTAAAAAGATAGAAGGCAAAGAAAAACCAAAAGTAGTATGGGCAACTATAAGTAAAGGTAAAGTATATGTTCCTAAAAGTGATTCATATGTTGCAAAAATGATTGAAATGGCTGGAGGAGAATATATTTTAAAAGATGATGGTGTAGGAAGTGGAACTATAAGTATAGAAGAATTATATGCAAAAGCTAATGAAGCAGATATTTTTGTTTATTCATCTTCAACAAATTATAGTCCAACATTAAAAAGTGTAGTAGAAAAAGCTCCTATACTTGAAAAACTCCAACTTGTAAAAGATAAAAAAGTATGGTGTTTTGCACCGGATTATTTCCAATCAATAGATAAAAGTGATGAACTTATTATAGATTTAATGGAAATGTTCCACCCAGGTTCAACTGGAAATGAAATTAAACACTATATAAATTATAAAGAATAAAAACAAAAATCCTACAGAAGCTCTAAAAATAGAGCTGACATATAAATAGATATTAAATATAGAGATGTACTATTTTGAATTGGTACATCTTATATATTTTAAATCAAAATATATAAATCTAAATGTAAAATGAAATTATTCAAATATTAAATGAGAATGGTAGTATTCCAAGAATTTGAGAAAGACATTACTTTAAATTTGAATTTGGAGAGGATAAAATATGGATTTTTTAAGAAAGTCTAAGGTTAGGTATGCAATAGTTTTTGTTATATTAGCGTGTTTGCTGTTTTTAACTTTAGCGTTATGTGTTGGATTTGGTTCGGTTAAGATTGGGCTTAGGGAAATTTTAGATATTTTATTTAATAAAGAAGCTACAGTGAATCCTTTTTACGATATAGTTTGGAATATTAGATTCCCAAGAGCTGTAGCGACGATTATAGGAGGATGTTCTCTTGCAGCATCAGGACTTTTATTACAAATATTTTTTAAAAACCCAATAGTAGAGCCTTATGTTTTAGGTGTTTCATCTGGAGCATCATTATTTGTTGGAGTTATAATGCTTGGTGGTGTAACTCTTGGATTTGAGACAGTATCACCATTTATGTTAGTGTTAGGTGCTTTTTTAGGTTCACTTATAGTTATGGCTATAGTAATTTTATTTGCAGGAAAGGTTAAAAATGTAGTTACATTACTTGTAATAGGTATGATGGTTGGATATTTATGTAGTGGAGTTACAAGTGTATTAACAGCTTTTGCAGATAAAGAAAAGCTTCAAGGTTTTACAATGTGGAGAATGGGTACTTTTTCTGCATTTACATGGAATCAAGTTAAAGTGCTTATTATAATAGGTATTCCAGTAATTTTATTAAGTATGTGTATAGTAAAACCATTGAATGCATTTTTGTTAGGTGAAGAGTATGCAAAAAGTATGGGGGTTAATATAAAAGGATTTAGAATAGCTATTGTAGCCATTTCAAGTATTTTAGCAGCAGTTGTTACGGCTTTTGCAGGTCCAGTTGCATTTATTGGACTAGCTGTTCCTCAAATTTCAAGATTGCTATTTAAGACTACAGATAATAAAGTACTTTTGCCAGGAACTATAATGCTTGGGGGAATAGTTACTTCTATTTGTGATTTAATTGCAAGAACAATAGTGTCACCAGTGGAACTTCCAATAAGTGCAGTAACTTCTTTTGTTGGAGCACCAATTGTAATATTCCTTGTGTTAAAAAGGAGGGCTTCATTATGATTATGTTAAATACAAATAAATTAACTGTTGGATATGAGAAGAAAATAGTAGTAGACAATGTTGAAATTGAAGTGAATAGTGGGGAGATATTATGTTTTTTAGGTGCTAATGGAGCTGGTAAAACAACAATACTTAGAACTTTATCAGGTCTTTTAACTTCTATAAGTGGAGAAGTTTATATAAAAGAAAAAAATTTGCTTCAAATTGATAAAAAAGAATTAGCTAAAAAATTAGCATTAGTTTTAACTAATAAATTTGAAGGCTCTCTTACAACTGTATATGAAGTTGTAGCTATGGGAAGGTATCCTCACACAGGATTTTTTGGAAAGCTTAGTGAAAAAGATAATGAAATTGTATTTGATGCATTAAAAACTGTAAATGCGGATAAGTTAAAAGAGCGTTATTTTGACGAATTAAGTGATGGTGAAAAACAAAAAGTCTTAGTTGCAAGAGCATTAGCTGGAGAACCAGAAATTATTATATTAGATGAGCCAACTACTCATCTTGATATAAAGCATAGATTAGAACTTATGGATATATTAAAAAAACTTAGCAAAGATAAAAATATAGCAGTTATTGTGTGTTTACATGAAATTGATATTGCTCTTAAAAGTGCTGATAAAGTAGTTCTTGTAAAGGATAATAAAATATTTGCTTATGGAGCACCAGAAGATGTTGTAGATGAAAAGATAATAAATAACTTATATGGAATGGAGTCTAATTATAATAATTTATTAGGTTCTGTTGAAATAGAAAACACATTAAAACCAGAAGTTTTTGTTTTAGGTGGATGTGGAAAAGGAACACCAATATATAGAATATTTACAAAATCAGATATAGGAATTTCAACTGGTATAATTTATGAGAATGATATAGATTATGAAATTGCAAGAACTATGGGAATAAAAATATACAGTTTAAAGCCATATAAGAAAGTAGAAGATGGTGATGTTGTACATATAAAGAATGAATTAAATGATATTAATTTTGTAATAGATGCAGGCAGCATCATAGGAGATATAAACTTTAAAAATACAGAAATAATTAAAGAAGCCATAAAAAGAAAAAAAACTGTAGTATCTTTAAGAAGCAAAGAAGACAGTATGAAACTATATGGTGATAATTATAAAAATATAGTTTATTTTAATAATGTTTCAGATGTTTTAAAGGAATTTTACAAAGTAGTAAATGTTTAATATAATTTAAAGTTCTAAAATAAAATTATTTAAGATGTAAATGTGATTAATGTTAGTAAAGGAAACAGGAATTATTTAAAACGTTAAATAAAATTAACAATTAATGATAAAACTGAAGTATCTAAAGCAATAGGTATATTTACTATTAAAACTATGGTCAGTAAGAATATTATAATGGGGAATTTATTCTCCAAAATGAACTTTTTATGGATAAATATTATATTAATTTTATTTGAAGTACAAATAAAAAAATTGTAGCGGGGATTTCAATCCCCGGGGATATTCACCATAATTCTTAATTGGTTTCAAATACAAATCGATAAATTAAATGTGAATTCAGTATTAATTAATAATTTTACAAACTATAGGGTTCCAAGTTGAAACTTTAAGTTATTCATGGTTAAGTTGATAATTCTAATTAATTTAATTAAAAATTGAAAATTGAAAGTGAATGTAAAAATTGGATTTCCAATTTTAAAGAATGATTTTTTATGTGTTTCTATTTTTAGATATTAGGAACAAAGTGAGTAATAACTACCATAACTTTTCACTCTTAGTTCTTACCTGGTTTTCAATATAAAAATAGAAATAAAATGTAACTTTAGTACTATCATTTGAGAAAGAGATTAAAACCATGTGATGAGGAGGTTTTTTTATGATGATATATAAATTGTCAACTGGTGATGAAGTACATAGATATGATAAAAGTATAGTTATACCTTTTAAAGGTGAAAAAAAGGTGGTTAGTTCAGGGCCTTTAAATGGAGGTTATAGAGAAGATTTGAAGTATGTTTTTAATAATGATTCTAATCCTGGTGCAGGAATTGCTTGTACAATGAAGGGGGAAACTTATGAAGAACATATGATGATAACAGCAACAGAGCTTGGACTTGATGGGGAATTTGCAAGTGGTCTTTGTACTGCTGCATCAATGGATAATGTATCTATAAAAGAGGAAGAGTTTGAAGATGTTAAAGTAACAGCAATAGTAACTGGTGGTATAGATGTGAATGGTGGAAGAGCTGGTGACCCTGCATCTTATGTTGAAAGAAATAAAAAAATTAGTAAGTTAAAACTAGGAACTATTAATATTATTTTGGTTATAGATGCTGATTTAGCAGAAGGAACAATGGTTAGGTCAGTGGTTACAGCGACAGAAGCAAAGACAGCAGCAATTACAGAGCTTATGGCAGGAAGCATGTATTCAAGAGGACTTGCTACTGGTTCAGGAACTGATGGAATAATAGTAGTTTCTAATCCAAGTTCAGATAATAAGTTAACTGATGCAGGAAAACATTCAAAGCTTGGTGAACTTATAGGACTTTCTGTAAAGTCAGCAGTAAAAGAAGCACTTTTTTTACAAACAGAATTAAGCCCAAAGTATCAACATAGCTTTTTAAAGAGAATGAAAAGATTTAAAGTAGATGAAGATAAACTTTGGGAAAAATACAAGAATATTTGTATTCATAAAAAAGCTCAAGTAGACCTAACAAAAGCAGAATTTATTAATAGTGTACATAAAATTGAAAGAAATAATAGACTTGTAACACTAACATCTTTATATGCTCATCTTATAGATGAATTAGATTGGGAGCTTTTATCAAAAGAAGAAGTTTCATTAGAATGTATTAATATTTTAAATGAAATTTGCAGTAATTTTGATTTAGAAAGTCCATTAAGTGGTCATGCTAAGTTAAATATTAATGTTGAAGATTCAAAAGACCAGATTATTTCAAAATTAATAGATAAATTTATGCTTATTATAACACTTATAGCTGGGGTGAAAAGAGATGTTTAATATAACATTTGTAATGTCAAATTTTGATGCACAGTATAGATTAAAAGAAGTTTGTAGAAATTTAAAAGAAGAATTTAAAAATGAATTTGTATTTAATTTTTTGGAAAGTAGACAAATTGAAAATGATAAAGAAAATTTAGATGAATATAAAGATATATTTAATAAATCAGATTTTATCTTTATATCACTTCATAGTGGAATTACATATTTTAAAACAGTGAATTCACTGATAGATGAATTTAATGGGAAAAAGAAGTTTTTTATATATTCTTCAGTTGATGGAGAAAATGAACTTTTACTTAGAAAGTCTAGTATATCAAAAGAAGAGTTTGGTAGCATATTTAAATACTATAAAATAGGTGGAAATAATAACTTTAGAAATATGGTTTTATACTTAGCATCTACCTATAGTAATAAAAACTATAATTATAGTGATGCTGAAAAAAGAGTTTGGGAAGGGATTTATTACAAGGGAAGAAAAGTTGAAGATGAAAAAGAGTATATAAAAAAAGCAAAAGATAGTAATAAGTCAGTAGTTGGAATATTGTTTTATAGTAATTATTACTTTGAAAATAATACAAGACATATAGATAAATTTATAGAAGAAGTAGAAAATTTAGGTGGAGTTCCTTTAGCTGTATATACTGCATCTGCAAAAGATGAATCTGTAGGATATAAAGGCATTCAATATGTTATAGATAAGTATTTAATGGAAGAAAATGAGCCTATAGTAGATGTAGTTATAAATACTATGGCTCATGCACAAAGTATTCTTGGAAATCCAGGAGATGGAACTACATATGTAGAAGAAAGCATTTTTGAAAAATTAAAAGTACCTGTGCTTCAAGCAATTGGAACTTATCAAAGTTATGAAAGCTTTAAAAAATCAATTAAGGGAATAGATAGTATGGCACTTTGCGGTAATGTTTATGATCCTGAATTTGATGGCCAAATTATAACAGTAGCTACAGCAACTAATGAGCTTATAAGAGATGAACTTGGAGATAGGTATGCATTTTTCCCTATTGAAGAGCGTGTAAATAAGGTATGTAGGCTAGCACTTAATTTTGCAAAACTTAGAAGAAAAGAAAACAAAGATAAAAAAGTTGCAATAATATTTCATAATATGCCACCAAGAAATGACATGATAGGTTGTGCTTTTGGATTAGATACACCACAAAGTGTTTTTAACATTGTAAATGAATTAAAAAGTAATAATGTTAAACTAGATTATGATTTTGAAAATGGTGATGAAATTATAAATAATATCATAGATTGTGTTAGCAATGATTCTAAGTGGCTAAGTGAAGAAAAGGTTAAAGAAAAAAGCATAGATTTAATAGATAAAGATACTTATATTAGTTGGTTTTCAAAATTAAGTTACAATGTACAAGAAAAAATGGAGAGAGATTGGGGAAAAGCACCAGGAGAATTTATGGTTTATGATGATAAATTCCCAGTGCCAGGAATTCTTAATGGAAATGTGTTTATAGGACTTCAACCAGCAAGAGGATATGAAGATAAAGCAGAAGAAGTCTATCATAGTACAGATATAGTTCCACCACATCAATATATAGCTTTTTATAAGTGGATAAGAAATGTATTCAAAGCAGATGTCATTATACATGTTGGAACCCATGGCTCATTAGAGTGGCTTCCAGGTAAGGAAATAGGGCTTACAGATGAATGTTATCCAGATATAAACATTGATGATATTCCTAACTTATATCCATATATAATAGATGTTCCTGGTGAAGGTGCACAGGCTAAAAGAAGGTCATATGCAACAGTTTTAGATCACTTAATTCCATCACTGATGGAGAGTGGACTATATGGAGAAATGGAAAATATAGATGAACTTATAAAACAATATTATCATGCTAAAAACAGTGATGTAGGTAAAGTAGATGGAATTAAAAATGAACTTATAGAGCTAATGATAAAGAATAATTTTCATGATGATTTAAATATAAAAGAGGAAGAGTTAAGAGAAGATAGTTTTAATAGCATAGAAAAATTACATGGTTGGATTGAAGAAATTAAATGTTCTTTAATAAAAGATGGGCTTCATATATTTGGTGTTGCTCCAAAAGAAAAACGATATGTAAATATGATAGTTGCACTTTTAAATTTACCTAATGGAGAAGTTCCTTCATTAATAGAAAGTGTATGCATAGCTAAAAATATAAATTATAACACTTTAAAAGATAAGCCTTATGAAAAAAATGAAAATGATGAAACTAATTTAATGATTTTGGACAAGCTTTTAGATTTAAGTAGAAGAATTATAGATGATTTTCATAAAGAAAATTATAGTGAAGATTCTATAACTTCTATAATTACAAAATATTTTGATAAAGAAAAAGCAAGTGATTTAGATAAAGTACTTAAGTTTGTTTCAAAGGTTGTAACTAAAAAGTTAAATGATACAACTGATGAATTAAAAAATCTTATTAAAGGTGTTAATGGAGAGTTTGTATCTAGTGGTGGTTCTGGATGCCCAACAAGAGGAAGAGTGGACATATTACCTACTGGTAGAAATTTTTATACGATAGATCCAACGTCTGTTCCAACTAAATCAGCTTGGGAAGTTGGCAAAAGACTAGGTGATGAATTAATAAATAGATATTTAAAAGATGAGGGGAAATATCCTGAAAGTATTTCAATTGTAGTTTATTCAGGGGAAACTATTAAAACTACTGGTGATGATATAGCAGAAATTTTATATCTTATGGGCATTAAACCAAAGTGGCTTGAAGGGTCTCAAAAAGTAGTTGGTATTGAAAAAATTAGTTTAGAAGAGCTAAAAAGACCAAGAATTGATGTAACATTAAGAATTACAGGTCTTTTTAGAGATACATTTCCAAATCTTATTGAACTTATAGAAGATGCTGTTAATCTAGCTTCTAGTCTTCCAGAAGATGAAAAAAGCAATTACTTAAGAAAACATGTTTTAAATGAAATAGATGAACTTTTAAGTGAAGGAATTTCTTTAGAAGTGGCAAAAGAAGAAGCTGGTATGAGAATTTTTGGTTGCCCACCAGGTACTTATGGTGCAGGTGTAGATATTTTAATCAACAGTAAAAAGTGGAATGATAGAAATGATTTAGGTGATGTGTATACTCTTTGGGGTGGACATGCCTACGGAAAAAATATTCATGGTAAAAAAGTTAAGGAAGTGTTTGAAAGAAGATTGTCTAGTGTGGAGGTTACTGTTAAAAATGAATCTTCAATGGAGATAGATATGCTAGATAGTGATGATTTTTATAACTATCATGGTGGGCTTGTAGCTGCTGTAAGTAGAGCATCAGGCAACATGCCAAAATCATACTCAGGAAATAGCAGTGATCCTAAAAGAGTTAAATTAAAAGATATAAATGAAGAAACAGCTAGGATAATGAGATCAAGAATATTGAATCCAAAATGGTTTGAAGGGTTAAAAGAACATGGTTATAAAGGGGCACAGGAAGTTTCAGCTATGGTAGATATTATGTTTGGATGGGATGCCACATCAAGTGTTATAGAAGATTGGATGTATGATGGTGTTGCAAGAGAATATCTTTTAAATGAAGAAAGAAGAGATTGGATAAAAGAGGCTAATCCATGGGCAGTTTACAATATGACAGAAAGATTATTAGAAGCAAATAAAAGAGGTATGTGGAATGGAGATAAAGACACTTTAAATGAGCTTAGAAAAATATATCTTAATGTAGAAGGCGATTTAGAAGATTATGTTTAGTAATGTTAAGTTGTTAGTTGTGTGGGTTACAAATGATTGTAATTTAAATTGTAAATATTGCTATGCAAATGGTGGAGAAAAGAAGGAATATATGACTTTTGATACAGCTAAAAAAGCTATTGATATGATTAAAAGTGATAGTTTCAAAATTCAATTTGCTGGTGGAGAGCCAATGATGAATTTTTCTCTTATAAGAGATATTTATAATTATGTTCAAAGTAAAGATAAAAAAATAACATTACAAATGCAAAGCAATGGAACGTTAATAGATGATGAAATTTCTAAAGAAATTAAAAAAATGGATATAAAAATGGGTATAAGTTTTGATGGTGGATTAGACATAAATGAAAAACTTAGAGGGAAAAGTGTAGAAGCTATAAATGGTATAAAAGCTTTAGGTAAAAATGGAGTAATAGTAAATTTAAACACAGTAATAACAAAAGATAGTATAAGAAGTTTAAGTAAATTAATTGAGCTTGCTTATTATCTTGGTAATGTTAATGGAATAGGTTTAGATTTATTAAGAATAACAGGTAGAGCAAAAAAGAATAATTTAGAGGTGGCAAGTTACAAGGATATAGAAAAATATCTTAATGAAGCTTATAAAAAAACTGAGTATTTAAGTTCTTTAACAAATAGAAAAGTGATAATAAGAGAAATTGAGGATGCAAAAGGTAGAATTAAACATTCTTCAAGTTATTGTAATACAAATTATTGTCATGCAACTTATGGTGGTTCTATGGTTGTTTATCCAAGTGGAGATGTATATCCTTGTGGATCTTTAAGTGGAAGTAAAAAGTATTATATGGGAAATGTACATGATTTGAAATCCTTAAGAATGATTACTATAAATACTGCAGAAAACGAAAGTTGTAACAGTTGTAGATTTAATAATATTTGTACAAAAGGATGCCCAGCTAGAAGTATTATAAATTCTAATGGGCAGGTTTCAAAAGAAGATTGTTACCTTAGAAAAGTGTCATTTGAAATATGTGATAATTTTAATTGATTTAATGGGTTTGAACTGGAAAAATGAAATTATTAAAATATCCAATAAGAACAAAATTATTCCAAGAAACAGTAATTATTTAAAACGTTATTTATAAAAATTTCAAAGAAACTCTAATAAATTTGCCATTTTATTTTCAAGACTAAACGGCTGAATCGACGTCCTGTCTAGGCAGTCGCTGAACCCGTCCTTGGGTTCAGGTCTTGAAAATAAAAGACAAATTAATAAGATTTTCTAAATCAATTTTTAAAGAAATACTTATTTAAATAATTCCTGTTCCTTGATTAAAAAAAGTTTTTCAATTTGAACTTAGAACCCTATATAGCGAAACAAGTTCAAAAGTACAATTATTTTTGTTTCATTTGGGAATTCTAATTAATTTAATTGAAAATGGAAAATTGAAAGTTGAAAGTGAATGTAAAAATTGGAGATCCAATTTTAAAAAACGATTTTTTATTAGATTTGCAAAGTAAATTATTTAAATGCAATATAAAAACTTAGTTTCTATGGATTTCTATTCAAAAATATTAGGAACTAAGTGAGTAATATCTACCATAACTTTTCACTTTTCACTCTTAATTCTTAATTGGTTTTAACCATGATAATAGAATAAAGTGTAAGCTTAATAATATTACTTGATAAAGATGTTATTTTAAATTTGAAGGGGGTTGAG
Organism: Clostridium amazonense; assembly: GCF_056431285.1. NCBI lineage: Bacteria > Bacillati > Bacillota > Clostridia > Eubacteriales > Clostridiaceae > Clostridium > Clostridium amazonense. Next base: position 161,041 of record NZ_JBWKMH010000023.1, read on the forward strand.
AGTATGATGCTTATTAATATGTCAACTTATAGGTATGATGTGGAGAGGTTTAAAGGTGATTATAAAGAGATAGAGAAGTTTTTAAATCAAAATTCATTAGATGGTGTTGAATTATTAGGAGTTGGTGCATTGGATGAAGATATAATACCTAAAAGATTAATAAAGGGTGTTCATTTATCTTATTATCCTATATGGGTTGATTTTTGGAATGAAGATGAAGAAGCTTTAAAAAGACAATTTAAAAATGATGAAGAGATTAGAATTTATTATGGAAGTTTGGACAAGCAGGTTTTAATTGAAAAGTTTAGAAATGAAATAAAAATGGCAGATAGAATTGAAGCAAAATATGTGGTTTTTCATATATCACATGTAGAACTAGAAGAAACTTATAATTACAAATTTAAAACTTCTAATGAAGAAGTTTTAAAAGCATCTGTAGAATTTATAAATGAAGTGTTAAAGGGATTAGATACTAAAATAGAAATTCTATTTGAAAATTTGTGGTGGCCAGGATTAACACTTTTAAATAGAGTAGAAACTAGGAATTTTATTGAAAAGATAAATTATGAGAATAAAGGGATAATGCTAGATACAGGTCATTTAATTAACACAAATGTTAATATAAGTTCAGAAAATGAAGCTATAGAATATATATTAAAGGTTTTAGAAGATTTAAAAGATGTTAAATCCTTTATAAAAGGAATTCATTTTAATTATTCATTAAGTGGAGATTATGTTAGGGCACAAATAAGAAAACAAAGAAATGATAAATCTAAATTTACATTAGAAGAAATGAAGAAAAATATTCATGGTCATGTAATAAATATAGATGAACATAAACCTTTTAGAAGTTATACTGCTAAAAAAATAGTTGAAAGTGTGAATCCAAAGTATTTAACTTATGAATTTATAACTACTTCATTAAATCAATTAAATGAATATGTAGAAGTTCAAAATAAAGTTTTATTATAGAAAGAGTGAGAATTGTATGGAAAGAAAGAATATGTATCCGTTTACAGCAATAGTTGGTCAGGAGTCTATGAAAAAGGCATTGATACTTAATGTTATAAATCCAACTTTAGGAGGAGTTTTAATTAGAGGTGAGAAGGGAACAGCAAAGTCTACAGCTGTTAGAGGTATAGCTGATTTATTACCATTAAGAAGTGAGATTAAGGGTTGTGCTTTTAGATGCAGTATTGATGATAAAAGTAGTATGTGTAATGAATGTAAAAGAAAATTTGAGGAAAATGAAGAGATAGAGTTAGTTACTGAGAATATGAAGGTTGTGGATCTTCCTGTAAGTGCCACAGAAGACAGAGTTGTTGGAACTTTAGATATTGAATATGCAATAAAGAATGGTAAAAAGAAATTTGAACCTGGAATACTAGGAGAAGCAAATAGAAATATACTTTATGTTGATGAAATAAATTTACTTGATGATCATATTGTAGATGTACTTTTAGATTCAGCAGCTATGGGAGTTAACACAATAGAAAGAGAAGGTGTTTCTTTTTCACATCCATCAAAATTTATATTAGTTGGAACTATGAATCCAGAAGAAGGTGATTTAAGACCTCAGCTTTTAGATAGATTTCCAATGGTTGTTGATGTTATGGGAGAAAGAGATACTAAAAAAAGAGTAGAAGTTATAAAAAGAAGAATTGAATATGAAAAAGATAAAAAAAGTTTTCAAGAAAAATTTGAAGATAGTCAAGAAAAGTTAAGAGAAAAAATTGAAAAAGCACAAAGTATTTTAAAAGAAGTTAAATATGATGATGATATTTTAGAAATCGCAGCAATTATAAGTATTGAAATGGATGTAGATGGACACAGATCTGATATTAGCATGATAAAAACAGCTATGACTATAGCAGCATTTAATGGTAGAACTAAAGTAATTAAAGAAGATATGTTAGAAGCAGCAGAATTTGTACTTCCTCATAGAATGAGAAAAAAACCTTTTGAAGAAAAGAGTTTTGATATTTCAAAAGTTAAAGAAATAATTGAGGAAAAATTTTAAATGATTACTAAAAGTATATATCCTTTTGCTGCGGTTATAGGACAAGATGATGCTAAAAAAGCTCTTGTATTAAATATAATAAATCCTCAAATTGGAGGAGTTTTACTTTGTGGTGAAAAAGGTACTGCAAAATCTACTTTAGTTAGAAGTTTAGGTGCAATTATAGATGATGTAGAAATTGTAGATGTACCTTTAAATATTACAGAAGATAGACTTATAGGAAGTATAAATATAGAAGATGCCATATTAGAAGGAAAAAGAACTTTTGAAGAAGGTATTTTTAAAAAAGCTCATAAAAATATACTTTATATAGATGAAGTGAATCTTTTAAGTGATAACATAGTAAATTCAATACTGCAAATATCATCGTCAAAAGTTAATAAAGTGGAAAGAGAGGGAATATCTTTTTCACATGAATGTAATTTTATATTAGTTGGAACAATGAACCCTGAAGAAGGAGAGCTTAGAAGTCAACTATTAGATAAATTTGGTTTATATTTAGATATACATAGTAATAAAAATATTTATGAAAGAAAAAAAATAATAAAGAGAAGATTAGAATATGAAAGTAATCCTATAAAATATATAGAAAAATATAAATGTGAAAATAATAGTATTTTAGATAGTATAAAAAAAGCTAAAAAAATATTAAATCTTGTTAAAGTTTCTGAAGAAGCAATGAAACTTGCAGCAGAAATTTGTGATAAAGCTAATTGTGAAGGTCATAGAGGAGAAATTGTAATCATTGAAACAGCAAAGGCAATTGCAGCATTAGATTCTAGAAAAAATGTGACACTAGATGATATAAAAGAAGCTTCACGCTTTGCTTTACTTCATAGAATGAGAAATCTTCCAAATGAAAAAGAAGATGATGAAAATAAAGAAGAAAACAAAGAGGAAAAGGATGATGATAATAATAGCTCAAATGAACAAAATAATGAGGACAATTTAAATTCAGAAGATGAGTCTAGAAATAATGAAAATGATACTAATAATAATGAATTAGAAGAAGATTTAGATATAGAAAATAAACAAGAAAGCAATAATGAAGGTTCTAGTAGTGATAAATTAGATGATATAGGTAATATATTTAAAGTAAAAAAACTAGATATAAAACCTATGGAAAAAAGGAAAAGAAAAGGTACTGGAAAGAGAAGTAAAACAAGAACAACATTAATTCAAGGACGATATGTAAAATATGATTTTCCAAAAGAAAAAGTTAAAGATTTAGCATTTGATGCTACTTTAAGAGCTGCTTGTATTCATCAAAACAAAGATGAAAAGAAAAGTGTTGCCATAGATATAAAGAAAAGCGATTTTAGAGAAAAGGTCAGAGAAAGAAGAACAGGAAGCACTATAATGTTTGTTGTTGATGCAAGTGGTTCAATGGGAGCAAAAAAGAGAATGGAAGCCGTAAAAGGTACAATAGTGTCACTTCTTACTGATGCTTATGAAAAGAGAGATAAGGTAGGTATGATTGCATTTAGAAAAGGAAAAGCAGAATTATTGTTAGATGTTACAAGAAGTGTAGAACTTGCAAAGAAAAATTTAGAATATTTGCCAACTGGAGGTAAGACACCACTTTCATTAGGATTATCTAAGGCATATGAAGTATTAAAAAATTATAAAAAGAAAGATAAAGACATGATTCAAGTCATGGTAATATTATCAGACGGTAGAACTAATCAAGCTATAAACAAATGTGATCCATTTGAAGAAGCTTTAAAAATAGGAAAAACTATAAGTGAAGAAAAAATACAAACTATAGTTATAGATACAGAAGAAGATTTTATAAAGCTAGGACTTGCTAAAGAACTTGCAACTGAAATGAATGCAGATTACTATAAACTTGAAGATTTAAAGGCAGATGAAATTGCAAAAACAATAAGAAATATAGAATAAATTGGAGAAAATACTTTTCATATTTGGAAAGTATTTTTGTTTAAAACATAAGAATAAAGTAGAATTATAAGAATATTTGAAAGTAAAATAAAACAATATTACAAATATTCATACTTAAATTTAATAAAATAAAATTAAGTCGTATAAAAAATATTGTTTTACGTAAAATATTATGGTATAGTTTAAACACTATGTATAAAAAATTTATACATATAAATTTGAAAAAATAAATTATACAAGCCTTACAATTAAATGGTTTAAAAATCTATGAAGTTTAAAGCTTGATTTAATATACATTACTCTAAGGAGGAGTTGCGGTTGCAAAAAATAGCATTATTAACGGATAGTAGTTGTGATCTAGATAATAAAACTTTAGAAAGGTACAATATTAAGTTACTACCAATAAGAATAATTTATAAAAATAGAGAATATTTGGACAAGGTTAATATAACATCAGAAGAAATGTATGCATCTTTAAAAGAAGAATTGCCAACAACTTCATTACCTGATGTAGATTACTGTAATAAAGTTTTAGAAGAGCTTAAAATTGAAGGATATACACATATAATTGTAGCTACAGTATCAAGTAAACTATCAGGAACACTTAATAGTTTAAGGCTATTATGTGAACATCATGAAGAATTTAAATTTGAGTTTTTTGATACTAAAACACTAGGATATCCTCAAGGTGCTATTGTATTAGAAGCTGCAAAAATGATAGAAAAAGGACATAGTGTTGAAGAGATAATGACAAGCCTTCCATTAATTCAAAATAAAGTTCATGGGTTTATAACTTTTGATACTTTAGATTATTTAATAAAAGGCGGAAGAATAGGTAGAGTTGCGGGAAAAATAGGAAATATACTACATTTAAAACCTATAGTATCTTCAGACGAAGAAGGTATACTTTATACATATTGTAAAACAAGAGGAAGAAAACAATCAATATCAAAACTTAAAGAGATTTTAATGACATATTTAGAATCATCTAAATGCAGAGTATGGGTGCTAAGTGGGGATGCATTAGAAGAAGCAACTGCTTTTTATAATGATATTAAAAATCATCCTAACATAACAGATATTTCTTTAGAAACAATAGGAGCAGCTATGGGAGTACATACTGGTCCTGGTGCTTTAGGAATATGCATTTTAGAAGAAAATTAATAAAAAATAATTTAAAAACCAATTAGTGATAATATCATTAATTGGTTTCTTTTTGTAGTTTTATAAATAAAGTTATGCTGTAATGGAAATACTTATGTAAGAAGTGAATATTATTTTATTAATAAATTGTTGTAAATTATATACATATATAGTATAATACTAATTATTAGTTAATAATTAGTATTATACGAAAGCGTTTTAAGGAGGAATTATATATTATGAAAGATTTATTAGAAAAAGGTGCAGTACTTCAAAGAGATAAGGAAACTTATGCAATTGCTCCACATTTAACAGGTGGTCTTATTACTTCAGATCAACTTAGAACTATTGCTGATGTGGCAGATAAATACAATGCTCAAGCTATAAAAGTTACAGGTGCGCAACGTATAGCTATTGTTGGATTAAAAGAAGAAGATATAGACAGCGTATGGGAAGATTTAGGTATGAAGCCAGGTGCTGCAATAGGTCTTTGTGTAAGAAGTGTTAAGATTTGTCCAGGTACTACTTTCTGTAAAAGAGGTATGCAAGATTCAGTAGGAATGGGTACAAAATTAGATGGTGCTTATCATGGAAGAAATCTACCTAACAAACTTAAAATGGGTATAAGTGGATGTCCTAATAGTTGTGCTGATAGCCACACAAGAGATATAGGCCTTATTGGAGGTCCTAAAGGTTGGACAGTTTATGTTGGTGGAAAAGGTGGAGTAAAACCAAGACTTGGTGATAAACTTTGCATTAATGTAGAAGAAGAAAAAGTAACTAAATTAATTGAAAACATAATTGCTGTGTATGATGAAAACGCAGAAGGAAAAGAAAGATTAGGAGATTATATAGATAGAGTAGGATTAGATGAACTTAAAAACAAATTAGATCTTGAAAATTTTCTTAATGCTTAAATAATATAAAAAATAGATATGCCTTTCTTTAGGTATATCTATTTTTTATGAAAAAAGTTGAATATTGTAGATTTTATTACTGACATTATATATAATATTAGTAAATTATACATAAATATAGAAAAATAAGTATATTTGCAATATAAAAAATAGTGTATAATTTATGTAGAGAAACTTATTTAAAATAGTTTTTATATTTTAAGACTATAATTTTAGCAATGCTTTATTATAATCCTTATATTGGCAAATTTAAATTGTGATGTTTAAGTTATTTAAATGTGTAAACAATTCTAAATATTATGATTAATTTTAAAGAAAGATAAAGCTATAGTTTATTTGGGGGTGGCGATAATGAAAAAAGTATCTTTTGTTGGTACTACTCGCTATATTGGAGCTATATTAATAGTAGTGCAAGGCATTTTAATTGCTTTACTTGCTATTTTTATGATGAATAGTAGTTATCAAAATAAATGGAATAAATATTTAAAAACAGATTATGCACTTAATGTTTATCTTAAAGATATTTCCGAGGATTCTAAAGATAATATTAAAAAATTCCTACATAATGAAGCACTTGAAAAAAATCTCTTTGTAGCTAGAAAAGATTCAAGATTAAATGATGAATGTATATTTTCTGGTTATACTTTTGGCATAAATGGTAATGTTGAAAATAATGAAGTTTCATTTGAGGTTTATGGTAAAAAAATTATTGATAAAGATATACTTAATAAGCTCCTTTTATCAAAAAAGGATGAAAGTACTCTTGGAATAGATAAAGGTAGTGTTTATAGTGTTGGTGAAATTCCTTCATTTAGGTTTGGAGAAAAAACTGTTTTCAAAAAATTAGACTACTTAATAGAAGAAAGTGGTACTATTAACGGAAATTACATTGTGCTTGGATTAAATGATAGTAATAAAAATGATTTTATACAGGGATTAGCTTTAGCATGTAATGTGTCCGCTGATAATCTTCTCAATAGTATGGGTGGTTCTGTTATAGATAATAATTTTCAAAAAACAATAATACTTGTATTTATTTTTGCTCAAGTATTTTTAAATGCTGTTTATTTTATGATTATAACTATACGAAACATAAGTAAAAGTGGTAAATTAGCACTTTTAGGATGGTCAAGAGCCACATATTGTAATAAAACCTTAGGAATATTTGTTAGTTATGCAATTTTAAATATTCCACTTCAAATCGTGATAGGAATTCTGCTTTCTGGTTGGGGCAAAATAACAGGTTTATTTATTAGTTATTTTATATTATTTGCAGTTATAAACGTCATCTTAGTAATATTAGAAATTGCAATTTCTGCTATAATTCAAATATCAATTAATCCATTGAATGCAATTAAGGGCAGAATACCAAAAAATATATTATATATTTTTGGATTGATAGCATATATTGGAGTAAGCGTGGGAATAGTGTTTTGTGGGACTTATGTGGATGCCCCTATAAAAATAATATCATAAAATGCAAGGCTTTCAAAAATGTGGGATAGTGTATCAGAGTTTCAGGTTTTAAAAAATGTCTCTATGGGAAATGATCAAAGTTCATTTAGTGGAAATTCAAAAGAGTTTGATCAAAATTTGTATGATTGGTACAAAGGAATGTATGAAGAAGATGGAGTATATCTAATAAACACAACGTATTTTGATAATGAAGTATTAAAGGTATGGAAAGAAAATAAGGTATATGATAATATTCCAGAAACCCCATTTTGGTATTTTTTATATTCGCCAAATTATATAGAGGCTATGGGTTTAAATATTGATAGTAATATCATAAACGAGGCAAAATCAGGAATAAGAGTGTACCTTATACCAAAATCATATTCAGAAAATGAAAAAGTTAAGTTGAAAAACTGGCTTACAGAATCATCAACAAAAGGAGAAGGCAGAATAAGTACTGTATTTAATAAGGAGAAAAATGTAAAAATTATAGAATATACTTCTAAAGATAACATGTTTACATGGAATACTAAGGCAACATATAAAAACACATGTAATAATCCAGTTATTTATATATGTACACCAGAAAATATGACCTATTTTGAATCAGAGAGTCTTAGAGCAAATGCCTTTAATGGTTATATAAAATTTGCAAATAAAACAGCAGCAGAAAAACATCTGGATAAGGATGTACTTGAAAAATATAAATTAAATGATAATAATATTGAATTTACAAATGTAAAAAATTACATTGATGGATTACAAAAAGATTTAATAGCTACAGTTGCATGGTTTGGAATTGTATTTTTAATATTAACTCTTGTTCTGCTAGGAATACTAATTGCGCTTGCAGCAGTTTTTAGAATTGCAAATCAGGAAAAAATTAATGTTAAGAAATTTTTAGGATATGGATTTATTAATTTATATAGAATGCCAATTATTATGCTTATTTCTGTTATATGCATTGAGCTTATCATTATGTTTATTATAGGTTCTAAGTTTGGATTACTGTTAATGCTTATCTTGGCAGTTATTCAAATACTCATTTTTTCAAGGTATATGACTAAATGTGAAATTGAAAACATACGTATGGCGTTTAAAGGAGAGTAGAGTTATGGCAAAAGCAATAGAAGTATTAAATGTTACAAAAAAATTTGGAAAAAGATATATATTTCAAAATTTAAATTTGTCTGTTGAAGAAGGGGAATTTGTTGCGCTTGTTGGTCCAAGTGGTTGTGGAAAATCAACTCTCCTAAATATGATAGGTCTTTTAGAATCAAGAGATGAGGGTCAAATTAGGCTAAAAGGAAAAGAAATTCCTAAAATAGAAAGCAACAAAGCTACAATGTTAAGACGTAATACAATTAACTATTTATTTCAATCATTTGCGTTAATTAATGATATGACAATTTATCAGAACCTTTTTTTAGCAATGAATTTTTTGAAAATCACTAATAAAGAAAAGGATACAAAAATAGATGAAATATTAAAAAAAGTTCATTTAGATGAATTAAAAAATGAAAAGGTTAATACACTCTCAGGTGGTGAACAACAAAGAGTGGCACTAGCAAGAACAATACTTAAACCAGGTGATATCATTCTTGTAGATGAACCAACTGGATCTTTAGATTCTGTAGCTGCTGAAATAGCATTTAGTCTAATTAAAGATTTAAGCAAACAGTATGGAAAGACCATAATGATGGTTACTCATAGCAAAGATTTAGCAAATGAAGCTGATAGAATAATTAATATTTTAGATTGTTGATATAAATATTCTCTTGTCAAGATTAACGAAGACTAAGTAAAATATTACAATTGAAAGTAAATTTATATATGTATAAAAACTTGTGTATTTATAGAAATTAAACCTAATAGCTATTAGTTTTCTATATAAGAAAGAAAATAGATTATGAATTGCCAAGTTAAGTGCAACACTTAGCTTGACAATTTATTGTTTTAATTAAACTGATGTCCAACCACCATCTACAAATAATGCTTGGCCAGTAGTGTAATTAGATGCATCTGAAGCAAAGTATATTACAGCGCCATTTAGTTCGCCTTCTTTTCCAGGTCTTGATGCTGGACATACTGCGTTATATCTCATTAGAAATGATTCTTCAAATAAAGTATGTTCTGTCATTTCTGTTTTGAAAAGGCCAGGACAAATGGCATTCACAGTAATTCCATATTGAGCCCAAGAAGAAGCCATTCCTCTTGTAAGACCTAATACCGCACTTTTAGATGCTTCATATGCATGAAGTGGAGCAGCTTTAGCAGCAACAGAACTCATAACTGAAGATGTGTTTATAATTTTTCCGTAATGATTATTTTTCATATAAGGTACAACATATTTAGTCATTAGAAATATACCTTTAACATTTGTATCCATAACTCTATTCCATTCATTTTCATCTAAACTGTCAACATCAGCCATTGAGGCTACACCAGCATTATTAAATAATATATCTATTTTTCCATATTCTTTTATTATGCTATTAACAGCATTTTTTACTTCTTCTTCACTTGTAACATCACATTTAACAGGAAGTGCCTTAACACCAAGAGTTTCAATTTCTTTAGCTACATCTTTTAACTTGTCATATCTTCTAGCAAGTATAGCTACATTAGCGCCTTCGTTTGCAAGGCCTTTAGCAACTTGTACACCTATACCACTTGAAGCACCAACTATTACTGCAACTTTAGAAGTTAAATCAAATAATTTACTCATAAAAATTCCCCCTATAAATACTTTAAAAATTGGATATTAACAGTATATTTCATATATATATTCATTATGTCAATAAAAATAACAAGATAAAAATAAATTACTTTTTAAAATAAAAGAAGCTGTTACATTTATAAATAATAAAATCTATAAATGTAACAGCTTCTTTTATTTTAAAATTTTATACTACCTTCAAAGCTTATTTTAAGAAGGTTATCTTCGATAGTTATATTTGTTATATCAACAACATTTAAATCATCAAGTGTTAATATAACATCTCCATTTTCACTATTTATTTTAACAGATGAAGTTTCAGTTAAACGTGAAAATAGTATGTCTCTTGGAATATTAAAGAAACCTACTTTACCTTCCTCGTAATGGAAAATAGCATTGCCATCACTTACTGAATAAGTAAATTTAAGTTTACCTTCTAAAGGAATATTCTTATATTGTAGATGCAAATATAAATCTAATGAGTTGTCATTTAAATATATTTTAGAACCAGTCAAATAAGGTTTTAATTCATCTATATTTTTAAATATCTCTATTGATAAGTCAGTAAGTTCTTCTTCACTAAATGAAGCAGTAGCAGTAGCAGTAATTTTTTTATTACTAAAGTTTAAATCATTAGGAATGAATTTTTTTATCATATCACCTTTGTTTATGGTTATTTCAGAATCAATAGGTTTAACTTCAACTTTAGGTTTAAACCAAATGTAATAAATACTAATAACTGCTAATAATAAAACAAGAATTACTGATAATATTATTAATGGTATGCGTAACAAACTTTTCTTTTTACTCATTTTAAAAAATCTCCTATAAATATACTTTAAGATTTGAATTTAACTTCTTATATATTATACCTTATACTTAGTGAAAACATATATGCATTTATAAAATATTTATAAAGTATATGATGTGTATTTTCTTTATATGATATTATATAAAAAAATAATAGAATAAAGGATGGGATTATATGGATTATAATAAGCTTAATGCTAACTCAAAAAAGTCATGGTTTATAGCAAGGCTTATAACAACAATTATATTTTCGGGAGTTTTAATTGGAGGTAAGTGGTTTTTAAGAGATTATTTTGATTTAGGTTGGATAACTAAATATAGTTTTGTTATAAATCTTACAATAGCAATTATTTTAGGACTATTACTTTTAAACACATTATTATATCCAATTATAGAATATAAGCAATGGAAATATGCTATAACTGATGATAAGATTGATTTCTCAGAAGGTATATTTTCTATTAAAAGAACTGTAATACCTATAATAAGAGTACAACATATAAAGATAAATCAAGGTCCTATAAATAGGATGTTTAAACTTGCTGATGTAGAAATTGTAACAGCTGGAGGAAGTCATAGAATACCTAATATAGAAATTCAAAAAGCTGAAGAAATTTGTGAGTATTTAAAAAGCAAGATAAAAATAAAGGTGGAAAATGATAATGAATGTAGAGAATAAAAATCATTGGATCTTTATAGGTTATGAAGCAGTAAGTAGTTTAAAAGAATGGTTATTTTTATTAATAATTTTATTCTTTAAAGTTAAATGGTATTATATAGTTTTAGCATGCGTAATAATTTTAATATATTCTATAATTAAATGGTATAATATAAAATTTTATATTAGCGATGAAATGTTAGTTTATAAGCAAGGAATTTTATCAAGAAAAAAACAAGAAATTCCTTTAGATAAAATAAGTACAGTAGATATGGAACAAAACTTAATAAATCGCATTTTTGATGTTTGTAATTTAAAAGTTGATAGTGGAGCAGTAGGAGATGGACAAACAGAAGTAAAAATTACAGTAAAAATGGATTTTGCTAAGAAATTTAGAGAAGAACTTTTAAAAAGTTATAAAAGTAGTGAAGAGATTAAAGAAGATAAATCTTTAAAAGAATACTATATAAAAGCTAGCATGAAGGATTTAGCTATATATGGTATTACGAAAAATAAACTAGGATGGCTTGTAGGACTATTTGCTATACTTTCTCAAATAAATGAATTTTTAAGTGAAGACTTTTTAAATTCAATAGATAATAAAGCAGAAAGTTTTGTAAATGGAATAGGAGATATTGCAAAAAATTCTACTTCTATAGCATTTATAGTTATAAGTGTTATATTAGTGATTTTATTTTTGTATATCATTGTAAGTGTAGTATCAATATTAATAGAGATTATAAAATACTATAATTTTAGCCTTTATGAAAGCTCTAATAAATTAAATATAGAGTATGGATTAATTACTAAAAAGAAATATTCATTACCTATAGAAAAAATACAGGCGTTAAAACTTAAACAAAATTTTTTAGGACAATTTTTAGGACTGTATAATATGGAGGGGATAGTTATTGGATATGGTGATGAAGATGATAAAAAAGCAATAATATTTCCAGTTGCTAATGAAAAATTAAAAAATCATATAATAAATACATTATTACCTGAGTTTAATTTTGAGGGACATTTCAACAATCCTCCTAAAAGATCAATATTTAAATTTATAGTTAAGAGAAATATAATTTCTTTAATTTTAATAAGTCCAGCAGTATATTTTATACCAACAATTCCTTTAAAGTTAATTCTTATAGGTATGTGCATTTTAAGTCAAATTTTATTGGGATATAGAAATTATAAAAATACATCAATAGGATTAAATAGGGATGTTATAGTAATGAGCAGTGGAGCAGTAGTAAAAACAACTCATTTAATAAAACAAAAAACAGTTCAATCAATTGGGACAAAACAAAATCCATTACAACGATTTAGAAATGTTTGCAATTACAAAGTTGATGTATGCACAAATTACTTTGGGGAAGTAGTTGAGGTAAAACATTTAGAGTGTGAACTTATAAAAGAAATGGAAGAAAACTTAAGAGTATAAACATAAAGTATTAGAATCAAAATAATTTAAGGTTCTAATACTTTTTAATTTTATAGAGATTTAAACTCTTTTTAAAGCAAAAAGTTTAGATATAAAAGCGAGGTGATATATTGAAAAGATTTGAAGAAATTGTATATTTAATAATTATTACTGTATATTTGTTTTTAAATATTTCTACTTTAAATGTTAATGCTGAGGAATTAATAAATTATAAAGATAATAATAATGAGCAGTCACAAAAATTATGTCATGAAGCTTTAATGAGTATGTTATCCCCATATATTCAAAGTTCAATTGAAAAGTATTTTGGTACAGAAAGAAACTTTGATTTATTTGATGCAAATGTAATTAGTATAAAAAGGCCTAGTGAAAAATTTGAGTTTTATATAATTATAGAAGTAGATACATATACAGGTGCCCATAATCCACCAGATGGATTAGTTAGAATGACATTTAAAACTAGTCCTTATGGAACTAAATTAGTTAAATTTCAAGATAAGTATTTATAATAGAGATTTATATATAATAATTATAATTTATATATTTTAAAAATAAAAAGTAGTAGGTATGATATAATATAAATTATAACAATATACAAAAAAGTAGATAAGTGGGGGGAGTTATGAAAAAGTTCAAATCAGCAATAATTGTTTTAGGTATAGCTATAATAGTTATATCTTTATTATGTTTATTTAAAGTTATTGATTCTAACATAGGAATGCCAATTTCACTTTTAATGATAGGTATATCAAATATAATTTATGCATATAATTCTTTTCAAAATCAAAAGAAAATGGATACTGTAATATACAGTGCAACTTCTTTATTTATTGTAGTAGTTGCAATTGTAATATTTATAGGTTAGATTTTATTAGATTATATAGGGTTCCAATTTTAAATTCAAAATAATAGCTTTCTCAAATGACAATAATAATCTCACAGCTTATTTTATTATAATGCTTGGAACCAATTAACAATTAGCAGTTAACAATGATGGTTAATATTACTCACTTCGTTACTAATATTTTTGAATAGAAATCTATAAAAACTAAGTTTTTATATAATCTTTAATTAATTTGTTGTACAAATTATTTTAAAAATCTATTAAAAAAATTGAGCTTTCAGTTTTATTCTTCATTGTTAATTGTTCATTTTTGTATAACACTTTAAATTGCTCTTTCTCAACTGAAATATGAATAATGTTAGTAAAGAAACTTTTCATTCTTATTTTTTAGTTATTAATTGGTTCTAAATATTAAAATAAGTAAGTAATATCAAATTTTGATATCATAATAGTGAATACTAGAAAAATAGTTAAAACAACTTATTTCGCATAAAGAAAATATTAGAGCCTTAAATTTTATGTGGTTCTAATATTTTTTTATTTATATTATTTTATATTAATTTTTCATATAGTTTAAAAAATTCTAATCCATAATGCTTAAGTCCTAAGTCTACAGTGTCAATATACTTAAAACCACATTTTTCATAAAGCTTAATGGCTGGTGTATTACCTTCATAAACATCTAATCTAATAGATTTTATATTTAAATTAATAGCATATTCAGTAGCGAAATCAATTAATCTTTTACCTACACCACATTTCATAAACTTTGGATGAACAACAAAAGTATATATAACTAAAATTTTTGAATAGTCAGATTTGAAGTTCCAAGTAGCATTATGATATGCTTCTTCAGGCGTATTACTTAAAATAATAGAACCAATAATTTTACCATTATACTTTGCTATATAAAGATTTCTATTTTTAATTCCATTAGCTGCATCTTCTCTTATAGGATATATACCTTTTTTCCATCCGGGATAATTTATTCCACTTGCCAAATAATCATTTAAATCATTATAAAGATTTTCTAATTCATTTATATCAGATTCTTTTCCTAATTCAATAATAATATTCATATGCTACCTCCAAAGTAAAAGCATAAAATTTATATTATTATACAATAAACTAGAAATAAAGTAAATTAAAGTAATGAATGTCATCTCATTTTTAATATAGATATATAGTTAAAGATGAGTTTATTCATGTTTCAAGTGAAAATTCTAATTAATTTAATGGAAAATGAAAAATTGAGAATTGAAAGTGAATATTAAAGCTAAGTTTCTAAGTATTTCTATTAAAATTAAAGATCACTAAGGTTAAAACCTAGACTACGAAAGGAAAAAAAGTGTGTCTATTCTTAAATGCTATTTTCACCTTTGTAGGCGAGAATTCATTTTTGCCAAACGTCACTTGGATATATTGATTTCAAAAAAATGTTTATCGTTAATTATTAATTTTTCTACAATAGTTTAAATATATATTTCTCAACTAAAACATGAATAACTTAAAGTTTAGACTTGTATTCCTATATATTTGCAAGGAATAATTGTAAGAGATATAATCAACTTAAAATTATAAGTATATAATACTTATAGGATTAGGGGGGTTTTTATGAGGGCTATTGATTTGTATTATAAATTAGAAAAGGACTTTATAACAAATGAGATGAATGATACTTGGGCAATTTTTATGACAAAATTAGATTGTTATCTTTCTAAAAATTTTAAGGAAAGAAGTATGGGGTTAGTTTGTGATTTCACAAATGAAATTGAAAAGGTGTATTGTGCTGTTTTCCCTACTAAAGAAGTTTTAAAGAGTATAATTGATGATGGTGTTAAAAACTCAATGTTGTTTTTACATCATCCTTCTATTTGGGATATTAGAGGAGAAAAGTCATTTTATCAAATGGATAAAGAACTAATAGAAAAATTTAAAGAAAATAAGATATCGATATATAATTTACATGTGCCATTAGATAATTTTGGTGAATATTCAACAAGTAAAACTTTAGCTGATATTTTGGATATAGAAATTGAAAAACCATTTAAAAACTATTGTGGAGCCTTAAGTGGTGTAATTGGTAAAACAGCATGTAAAACCATGGAAGAACTGCATAATAAGTTTTCCAAGGTTTTAGGTCATGATACAAAACTTTATTTGTATGGAAACAACCATATAAAAGATGAAAGAGTAGCAATTATAGCAGGTGGGGGAAATAGCATAGAAACTGCTAAAGAAATGATTGAAAATAATGTAAATATTCTTATCACAGGTGTTTCTATAAATAACAAAAAATATTCAGAAGTTCATGAGTTTGAAGAAAAAAATCATATTAATATTTTGGGAGGAACACATTATTCTACAGAAAAATTTGCATGTCAAAAGATGTGTATATATTTTCAAAACCTTGGAATTCCATCTTGTTTTATTGAAGGAGAACCAGTATATGAGGATATGTAAGTTATAAAAATTTTATAAAATAAATATAATAATTTAATGAAAGAAAAAAATTTTTCAATTGATAAATTTGTTATTTAAGCATCACATAAAAACGTAGCTTTTAAGTATTTCCATCTTAGATATTAGGAACAAAGTGAGTAATAACTACCATAACTTTTCACTCTTACTTCTTAATTGGTTCCCAACATTAAAATAGAATTAATATGTGATTTTAGTCCTATCATTTTATACAGATATTACTTTAAATTTGTACTTGGAACATTATATCCTTTTACAATAAAAATTATAATTGTGATATAATTGAAATTATACTGTAATGTGGAGTGAGTATATAAAGGGGAGAAGTTTATGAAAAAACAAAGTGATATTAATAAAAGAGCATGGAATTATAGGGCAAATGAGCATTGGATAAAAGATTTAGGAAACCCAGATAAGGTTGCTATTGATATGGTTAATGATCCTAATAAATATTTAAGAAGACACATTGAATTTTTAGGAGATGTTAAAGATAAGAAGATTGTTAATATACTTGGTTCTTGTGGTAAGAAAGCAGTACCACTTGCAGTACTTGGAGCAGATGTTACAGTTATAGATATATCAAGTGAAAATAGAAATTATGCAATGGAAGTTTCAAAAAATGCAAAGGTAGATTTAACATATATAGTGTCTGATTTTTTAGAAGTTGATATAAAGAATATTAAAAATAGCTTTGATATTGCATATATGGAAGGTGGAATACTGCATTATTTTTCAGAATTAAATGATTTTTCAAGAAAAGTGTATGATATGTTAAAGGTAGGAGGAAAGTTAATTTTAAATGATTTTCATCCTATAAGAAAGATATTTAAAGACAGAGATATCTTTGTAAATAATGCTGATAGCTTAGATGTAGTAGGTGATTACTTTGAAAATGATTTACATGAGGCAGAAGTAGCTTATGAAAAACTAATGGAAATTAATTGTGAAGAGCAATTCCCTAAGTGCTTATTAAGATACTGGACCATGGGAGAAATAATAACATCATTTGCAGAGGCTGGATTTGTTATTGAAAAACTTATTGAAGGACCTAGATTTGATGAACATAAAAACATACCGGGTGAATTTACATTAGTTGCACATAAAAATGAATTATAGGGTGCAAAAATGAAGAGGTTAAAAGTAGTAATAATTATTTTAGTCATAGCTCTTATAGCTAATGCGGTATTATGTTTATTTAAAGTCATTGACTCTAAAATAGGTATGTCAATTTCATTATTAATGCTAGGTGTATTAAATATAATTTATGCATATAATTCTTTTAAAAATGAAAAGAAAATGGATGCTATTTTGTTTTTAATGAGTTCAATATTTGTTATATTTGTTGGTTTATATACAATGTATTTATACAAAAGTGTAGGTTAAGCAAAAAAATAAGCTAATTTTTTATATTAGCTTATTTTTTTATATAGAAATTTTAATTTAAGATAAGAGAAGTTGTTTTAAAAATTGTAAGTAATATATTTTAAACTTTATGTGAAAAATCAAATAAAATATAAAAAATAATTTGAATTTTCTTAAAATTAATTTAAAATACTATTATAGGAATTTTTTATAAAAGCTTAAATTAATATTAGAAAGGGTAATTGATGAATGGAGAAACTTTTATATAAAGAGTTAAGTTTCAAATTAGATGAAATAAATATTAGTGATGTAGTTAATTTTATTTTAGAGCATTATAAATTAAGTGCAAAAGATGAATTAATAATAATTAATGTAGGTACTGATAAATGTGTTGGAGATAGTTTTGCTCCAATGCTTGGAAGCTATATGGAAGAACATAATATGAGTATTAAATTTTATGGAACTTTAGATGATCCTATTCATGCAAAAAACTTTAGAGAAAAAATTGATTATATAGATAAACATCATGAAAATGCTTTTGTAATAGTTATAGATGCATGTCTCTGTGATGATGAATGTGATATTGGAAAAGTATATGTTAGAAATAAAGCTATTTCACCTAGAAAAGGACTAAGAAGTAGTTTGCCTTCTATTGGGGATATATCAATATTATATATAGTTAACGAAGAAGGGTATAACCCATTTTTTCAATTAAATAATGTAGACATAAAATATATAAATAGAGGAGTAGAAGAGATATATAAAATTATAGAGAAATTAGAAATGTTAATGTAAATAGTAATTTTATATGAGAAAAATTAAGAGGTATAAAAATGTTGAAACTTAATACAAAAAGATTGGATATTTTAGCTTTAAATGAAGAACATTTAAGATTGTGTATAAATGATTTTAAGAAGTTTGAGAAAAATATAGGATTAAGTTGTTCTGAAAAGAATATAGAAGATAAAGATAGAAATGTTTTTTTAATAAGGCTAAAAAATGTAGTTAAAAATAATGAAGAATATATGTGGTACACAACATGGATTATAATATCTAAATATGAAAATAAATATATTGGACATTTGATGATAAAAGGATATCCAGATGAAAATGGTGAAGTGTTAATTGGATACGTTATAAGAAAAGAATATAGAAGACAAGGGTACATGGAAGAAGTTTTAAAATGTATCATAGAATGGATATTTTTAAATAATGATGTTAAAAGTGTAATTGCAGATACGGTAAAAAGTAATATTCCATCTCAAAATTTATTAAAGAAATTAGGTATGACTTTGTATAAGGAAGATGAGGAGTGTTTTTGGTGGCGATTAGACAAATTATAAAATTAGACTATTAAATTATTTGTTATGTTGAAATAAAAATACAATTTTTTCATATTAAAGCAATAAAATCAGTTATGGTTTTATTGCTTTTTATAATATTATAAAAAATTATAAGAAATTCTTATCTATTAGAAATATTTATAATTATAGAAAGTGTTATAGGAGGGTGCTAACATATAAAGGATGTAGAGTAAAAAATATTAAAATAAATATTTTTTAAGAAAGGGGTTTTAAAATTGATTAGAGAAGAAATGACACCAAAGGAAAGAATGATAGCATTCTCTAAAGGACAGGAAATTGATAGAGTTATATGCGTTCCAGATATGGGAGTTACAATGACACCATTTACTGGAGTTAAAGCAAGTGATTATTATCACTCAGCAGAGCTTATGGCCGATTTAGAAATAGCATTGTTTAAAAGATTACGTCATGATGGAGTAGGAATATCTACAAGTCTTAGAGGTGTTGCAGAAGCAATGGGTGCAAAAGTTGGGTATCCTGAATATGGAATTTCTTACTTAATAGAACCAGCTATTAAATCTGTAGATGAAATAGAATCACTTAAAATAATTAATCCATTAAAAGATGGAAATTTACCTACTTTACTTAAAGCATTGACTCTAACAAGAGATGCACTTATAGATGAAGTTGATGTTAGTGCAGCAATGTCAGGTCCTTTTAGTGTGGCAGCATCTGTAGTAGGAACAGAAAATTTATTAAAATGGATGATTAAATATCCTAAAAAAGTTCACACTTTAATGGATATAATTGCAGAGTGCAATAATAAATACATTGAAGAGGTAGCTAAACTTGGTTTATCTATAGGATTTGCAGATCCAGTATCATCTACTAGTTTAATAAGTGCAAAGCAATTTAGAGAATTTTCATTACCAGCATTAAAAAAGAATATTGATAAAATAAAAGAAACAACAGGCAGTGCACCAGGAATACATATTTGTGGTAAAAGTAAAGAAATTTGGGAAGATGTTGTTAATGCAGGAGTTTCAAACTTTAGTATAGATAATGTAGAAGATTTAGAAGAAGCTAAAAATATGATAGGGGATAGAGTAGTTATAACAGGAAATGTTCCACCTGTAGATGCGGTACACTCAGGTACTAAGGAAGAAATTTTTGAAGCAGTTAAAACATGTATTAGAAAAGGTCATGATTCTAAAAAAGGATATGTTTTAAGTACAGGCTGTCAAATTCCAATGCATACACCAATTGAAAATATTGAAATGTTTATGGATGCGGCTAAAAAGTATGGAAAATATCCTATAGATATAAATTTACTAAATGAGTAAATGACTTAAAGGAAAATAGGGATTTAAAAAGGATGAGCTACTGTAATTAATGAATGTCATTAATTACACAAGGGGGAAAATAAAATGAAAAATAATGAAAAAAAGGGGAATGGATTAGCACTTATACCATTTGTTGTATTTGTTTTAGTATATTTATCATCGGGGATTATACTTTCTATAAAAGGTGAGGAAATGGCATTTTATCAATTTCCAGCACCAATAGCAGCAATCATAGGAATAATAGTTGCATTTATACTTATAAAAGGAAATTTAGATAGTAAGTTTGATACATTTATAAAAGGTTGTGGAGATGACAATATAATTATTATGTGTATCATATATTTATTAGCAGGAGGATTCTCAGCAGTTTCAAAAGCTATGGGTGGTGTTGATGCTACAGTAAATTTAGGATTAACTTTAATACCAGCACAATTTATAATAGTTGGTATATTTATAATAGGAGCTTTTATAGCTATTTCAACAGGAACATCTGTAGGAACTATTGTTGCTGTAGCACCTATAGCTGTTGAACTTGTTGAAAAGGCTGGGCTGAATATGCCATTAGCATTAGGAGCATTGGTTGGTGGAGCAATGCTTGGAGATAATCTATCTATTATATCAGATACAACTATAGCAGCAACAAGAACTCAAGGTGTATCAATGAAAGATAAGTTTAGGGTTAACTTAGGATTTGTATTACCGGCAGCAATAGTTACAATAATATTTTTATTCATATTTGGTAAACCAGTAACTACACCACAAATTGAAAGTCATGCATTTAACTTAATAAAAATAGTTCCATATATGTTTGTTTTGATTATGGCATTAGCAGGGAAAAATGTATTTGCTGTTTTAACTGGAGGAATTATTCTTTCAGGAGCTATTGGAATGTTCTATGGAAGTTTTTCATTTTTAGGTTTTGTTAAAGAAATATATGCAGGATTCACAGGTATGTTTGATATATTTGTGTTATCTTTATTAACTGGTGGACTTGCAAACATGGTATCTAAAGGTGGCGGACTTGACTATTTATTATATAAAATAAACAAGAGAATAAAAGGTGAAAAATCTGCTCAAATAGGAATTAGTGCACTAGTAGCACTTACTGATGCAGCAACAGCAAACAATACTGTATCTATTATTGTAAGTGGAGAACTTTCAAAGAAATTATCAAAAGAACATAATATAGATCCAAGAAAAACAGCGTCATTACTAGATGCATTTTCTTGTATAATGCAAGGACTTATACCATATGGAGCACAACTGCTTATAGCTGGAAGTTTTTCAAATGGAATGGTAAGTCCAGTTCAAATAGTTCCATATATGTGGTATTCATTTGTATTAATAGTATTTGCAGTTTTATCAATAATGACTCCTTTAGGAAATGGATATATAAAAAAACATCCTTGGAATTTTAATGAAAATTCAAGTGGAATATCTAATGAGTTAGATGCTTAAAATTATTTTTATAGGGTTTCAATTTGAAAAATGAAATTATTAATATATCAAATGAAAACAAAGTTATTAAAGGAATCAGTAATTATTTAAAACGGTATTCATAAAAATTTTCTAAATCAATTTTTAAAGAAATACTTATGTAAATAATTTCTGGTTATTGATGAAGAAACAGTTTTTATTTGATAAATGTGTTATTTAAAATTTGAACCATATACTAATAATATAGTTTTTTATAAAGAAGTTTAAATTTATGTAAAGTAAAAAAACAAGTTAAATATTAATATTTAACTTGTTTTTTATACCTAAAAACCTTTCTTTTTAGCAATAATTCCGCTTTCGTTTGTTCCAGGTTCTTCAATTGTGGTATTAAAACTACTATTAGCATATTGATGTTGAGTTTTATTACCGTTTTTTAAGTAATTTTCTTTAGTGTATTCTTTTTGATTTTTATCTTTCATATTTAAAAGTCCTTTCTTAAAGTTTTAAATAAATATTTAATTTATAAACTTAGTATGCTACAAAAGGCTTTTACTATACAAAAGTTATATTAAGTATTTAATGTAGTTACATTATTATTTGTTTTTCCTCGTTTAAATGATATTTCCGCTTTTCCAGTGTGAAGTTGCCACATATACCAAAATAAATAAGGTATAATTAGTATAAAGTTTAGAATGCCCCAGTATTTTGCAAAACTTGCATTATACCATGTTGATGCATCCATTACTTTTAAGAACATTGTTCCAAAACAAGAACGTAAAATCATATGAGTTGCTAAAGTGTAAACTCGTGACATAATATACAATTCAGGTTTCTTCTTGAAAATAGGATATAGTTCTGCAGCCATTAAAATACAGATTGTACTAGCAAAGTAATTAGGACTTTCACCATATACAAAACATAAATTCCAAGTAGTATATAAGAAATTCCAGCCTACAGTTGTGTAACATATTAAATCACCTTCACCAGTTTTTGAATACTCCCAAAACTTAGGTGCAAAAGGGATAGTTGCACATAGTAAAAAACCACAAGCTGCATTAGCATAGTTTCCTAAACTTACATCTTTTAATGTTGCTTCTAGTATATTTAAAAATAGTATTCCATAAACGAACCAAAGAATCCAACCTTTTTGAAAGAACTCCCAAAATGAACCTTTTCTTTCTTCAAAGTTAGCAATTCTGCAAAAACCAACTACAATTGTAGGTAATATAACACTTAATATTTTTGCCCAACGGAACCAACCACTAACACCACCCATTAACCAAAGTGGGAATGTTAACAAAGAACAAATCCAAACAATATTTGCAAGTTTGTATTTCTTCCTCAGTAATTCTGTTATGCATAGCAATACTACAAAGTATGTAAGCATAGATAAAGCATATTTCCAAATAGGAATGCTCATTTATAACACCTCTTTTCTATATAAAATAAGTATAGGTTCATCCTATTAATATAGAATAAATTGGATTACATAATTATGTCAAGAATTAAAATAAGACAATTTTTTTATAAGATAAAATTTTATTCTTAAATTAGTTGCAATGACAACTAATTAGTGATAATATAGTTGTTGGCGCAACTATATTATAAATATTTAGAAGGTGAATTTTATGAATATAAATGATATAGAAATAACTGATTGTGACTCTATAGGTAGATATGTAGCAGAAATATATAGAACTCAAATTATGTTCTATTCTAAAAAATTTGCTAAGTTTAATATTGGAGCAGGACAATATTTATTTCTACTATTTTTATATAGAAATGACAATATAACTCAAGAACAGCTGACTGATGAAGTTAGAGTTGATAAAGGAACTACAGCAAGAGCTATTAAGAAACTTGAAGAAGAAGGATATGTTATAAGGACTAGGAAAGAAGATGATAAACGTTCATATAATTTAAGATTAACGAAAAAAGCTCATGATATAGAAAATGAGTTTTTTCATGTTTTAAATGATTGGAAAGAACTTATAAGTAAAACAATAACAAAAGAAGAGTCAGATATTACTTTAAAAGTATTAAAGAAAATAGTTTTAAGTGATTGGTTTATGAAGGGAGAGTTTGAAGAATGAATCATCAAAAAAGATTAGGTGAAGAAAAAGTATCTAAATTGCTTTTAGAATTTTCAGTTCCAGCAATTATAGGAATGGTTGTAAATACTCTGTATAACATAATTGACAGAATGTATATAGGACATATACCTAAGGTTGGAAACTTAGCACTTACAGGTGTAGGAATTACACTACCAATTATGACAATAATATTAGCATTTGGTATGCTTGTTGGTATAGGAACTTCAGCAAAAATATCAATAAAGCTTGGACAAAACGAAAGAGAAAGTGCAGAAAATCATTTAGGAAATGCATTTACATTATTACTAATAATAAGTATTTTAATATCAATTATAGGACTTGTGTTTATTGATCCTTTATTAAATATATTTGGAGCTAGTAAAGATACATTTGTTTATGCAAAAGATTATGTACAAATAATCTTTATGGGAACTATATTTAACATGTTAAGCTTTGGTCTTAATCACTCAATAAGAAGTGATGGTAGCCCAAAAGTTGCAATGGGTTCTATGCTTATAGGAGCTATAACAAATATAGTTTTAGACCCTATATTTATATTTGCATTAGATATGGGAGTTAGAGGTGGAGCTATAGCAACAGTTATATCTCAAATTGTTTCAACTATATGGATATTATATTACTTTACAAAGGGTAAGAGCGTACTTAAAATTAAGAAAAAATATATGATATTAAGAAAAGAAGTTGTATTAAGTATATTTGCCATTGGAATGAGTCCATTTAGTATGCAAATTGCACAAAGTATTGTTCAATTAATAGCTAACAATTCATTAAAAACATACGGTGGAGATAATGCAATTGGTGCTATGGCTATAATTTCAAGTATTTCAATGATATTTATGATGCCTGTATTTGGAATAAATCAAGGCTCACAACCTATAATAGGATTTAACTATGGTGCTAAAAAGTATAAAAGAGCTAAGATGGCAGTTAAATATGCTGTTTTAGCAGCAACAACTATTGTTACAATTGGATTTTTAGCAGTTGAACTTGCACCAAAAATGTTAATATCAATGTTTAATAGCGACCCAGAACTTGTTGAAATGGGTGTACATGGAATAAGAATATTCCTTATGATGTTGCCAGTTATAGGATTCCAAGTAGTTAGTTCTAACTTTTTTCAATCAATTGGTAAAGCGAAAATATCTATGTTCTTAAGTTTATTAAGACAAGTTATAATATTAATACCATGTATGTTAATATTACCAAGATTTAAAGGACTTACAGGAGTATGGTTATCTGGAGCAGTAGCAGATGGATTATCAGCACTTATAACTGCGGTAATATTTATAAAAACAATTAGATCTTTAAAAGATGAAAATGGTAATGAAATTGAAGAAGGTAAAATTGCATTAGAAACAAAATAATTTATTTTTGAAATGGTATATCACAAGATGGTATATCATTTTTTTTTATAGTAAATTATTTTTGGTCAAAAAGTGTTAAAGGTAATTTAAACTTTCATGTAGAATATACAATTAAAAGGGTTTTAAAGGAGTGGATATGGAGGATTTAAATAATGGATATGCAAAAGCGATTAGGTGAAGAGAAAATATATAAGTTATTATTAGAGTTTTCAATCCCAGCAATAGTGGGGATGATTGTAAATACTTTATATAATATAGTAGATAGAATGTATATAGGTCATATAAAAGGAATTGGCAACTTAGCATTAAGCGGTGTTGGCATAGCAATGCCAATAGTTACAGTAGTGTCTGCTTTTAGCATGATGGTTGGAATAGGTACTTCCTATAAAATATCAATAAAATTAGGCGAAAATGACAAAGAAAGTGCAGAAAATCATTTAGGCAATGCAGTAACATTGTTATTATTACTAAGTTTTTTAGCATCAGTTGTAGGGCTTGTATTTATTGACCCTATATTAAATATATTTGGTGCTAGTAAAAATACAATTGGATTTGCTAGAGATTATATAGAAATAATATTTATAGGAACTGTATTTAATATGTTAAGTTTTGGGTTAAATCACTCAATAAGAAGCGATGGTAGTCCAAAGACAGCTATGTTTTCTATGTTAATAGGAGCCATAGCCAACATCATATTAGATCCAATATTTATATTTGTATTAGATATGGGTGTTAGGGGTGCTGCAATAGCAACAATTATAGCACGGTCTATTTCTACAATATGGATTTTATATTATTTTACTAAAGGAAAAAGTATACTTAAAATTAAGAAAAGTAATATGAAATTAAAAAAAGAAGTTGTAATAAGTATAATTACTATAGGAATGGTGCCATTTTGTATACAAATTTCACAGGGATTTGTGCAATTAATATCAAATAATGCATTAAAAACTTATGGGGGAGATAATGCAATAGCAGCTATGGCTATAATTTCAAGTATTTCAATGATATTTATGATGCCTGTATTTGGTATAAATCAAGGCTCACAACCTATAATAGGATTTAATTATGGCGCTAAAAATTATGAGAGAGTTAAAGAAACAGTAAAATATGGAGTAATAGTAGCAACTATTATTCTTATGTTAGGATTTTTAATTATTCAGCTTATACCTAAAGTACTTATATCAATGTTTAATGATAATTCTGAGCTTATAAATACAACTGTAAAGGGTATAAAAATATATCTTATGATGATGCCATTAGTTGGCTTTCAAGTAATCATATCTAATTTATTTCAAGCAATTGGTAAAGTGAAAATAGCTATGGTTTTAAGTTTATTAAGGCAAGTAATTATATTGATACCATGTATGATAATAGTTCCTAAGTTTAAAGGAATTACAGGAGTATGGCTATCAGGAGCTATATCAGATGGACTTTCAGCCGTAATAACAGCTATTATACTTGTAAAAACAATTAAAAACATGAAAAAGAAAATAATCTTGTAAATATTACATTTTAACGTTGTATTTACAAGGTTATTTGAATTATAAATTAGACTAAAATATGTTTACCTAATTCAAATGCTTCATTAAGTTTGTCTTGTTTTTTTATAAGATCATTTTTAGTGTTTACACCTTCTATAGTAAATCTTTTAATTGGTTTTATGCCTAGGTGACCATAGTAATGTTCTATAGCGTTAATTAAATGTATATTTTCTTCAACATGGCTACCTGCTCTAATTGAAACAGAAATTCCAAGTTTTCCTTTAGGAACTAATGTTTCACCATTTGTATCACAAAGTGGAGTAGAGCGATCAAAAAAAACTTTTAATTGTCCAGTAACATCACCCCAGTATGAAGATGATGCAATTATAACAATATCTGAATCATATAAATCCGCAAAGATTTTATCCATATCATCAGTTTGAATGCATTTTCTTGTTTCATGACATAAATTACAACCCTTACAATAATTTATGTTCATTTCCCCAAGAACATATTTTTTTGTTTCAATGTTATTAACTTTAAGACCTTCTATAATTTTATCAGATACATATGATGTACTTCCATTAGAGTTTGGACTTCCAACTATACATATTGCTTTCATAAATAAATCCCCCTAATTATTTTTATTTTGTATATCATAACATAAATGTATTTAAAATACATGAAAAATCCAAAGTTACATAAATGTAATTTTAAATTAGATATATGTTAGACAAATGAATGGTACATTTATAAATTTTTATTTAATATAAGGTATATGAAAATAATTAGATTTTTAGTCAATAATTTAATAGGGCAAACAGTTAAGAATTAAAATCACAAGTACAGAGATTTAAGATAGGTTGTCTAGTTTAAAGTGCAGGTAAAACTTAATGAAGATTTAATTCTATAGTGAAACAAGCTCGAATTCAAAACTCTTTTTAAAGCTGTAAATATATTGATTTCAAAAGAATACTTATTATAAAATGATTCCGAGCTAGTCTCACTCTTAAGGGTATCCAAGTTGAAACTTTAAGTTATTTATGTTTCAGCTGAGAATTCTAATTAATTTAATTGAAAATGGAAAATTGAAAATTGAAAGTGAATGTAAAAATTGGACTTCCAATTTTAAAGAATGATTTTTTATTAAATTTGCAGAGCAAATTAGTTGAAAACAATATAAAAACGTAGTTTTTAAGCATTTCTATTTTTAGATATTAAAAGCGAAGTGAGTAATACCAACTATAACTTTTCACTTTTCACTCTTAACTCTTACTTGGTTCCAAATATAAAAATAAACTGTAAGATTAGTACTATCATTTGAGAAAGACATTACTTTAAATTTGAACTTGGAACCCTAGATATAAGAAATGGAATAAAATATCAATAATTGTCATGTAAACTTATATGTGATAAAATAATGGTTGTTGTACTTAATTTGATGGTGATGGGAGTGGTTACATAGGATATATAGTGTCAAAATAACTTAGATTTATATTAATTTAGATATATATTGTTAATGATTTAGAAAGAAAGAGTGATTTATAATGGGATTAGATATTTTATTTATTTTTAAAGCAATTATAGTCGCAATAGTAGAAGGATTAACGGAATTTATTCCAGTATCATCTACAGGACATATGATTTTAGTAGGAAGTGCTATTAATTTTCACGGTGAATTTGCAAAAATGTTTGAAGTTGTAATTCAGCTTGGAGCAATACTTGCAGTAGTTGTGCTATATTGGAAAAAAATAAAAGACAGTGTAATCGAGTTTTTTAAATATATTTTTACAAAAGGTAAACAAGGAAGAACAGGTTTTAAATTTGGAATAAATGTAATAGTAGGTTCTATTCCAGCAGGTATAGTTGGTGTTTTATTTTATAGTGATATAAAGAAACTATTTAAACCAGAAGCTGTAATTGTAGGCTTTATAGTTGGTGGTATATTATTATTAGTTATAGAAAACATGTTTAGAAAGAAAAAACATGCTACAAGAGATATAGATAATATAAGCTACATGCAATCATTAAAAGTTGGTATATTCCAAGTGTTATCTATGTGGCCAGGGATGTCAAGAAGTGCATCTACAATAATGGGTGGATGGATTGCAGGACTTTCAACACCAATAGCAGCAGAATTTTCATTTTTCTTAGCAATTCCAGCAATGATAGGATCATCAGGAAAAGATTTATTTGAATTTGACTTTTCTATAATGACTCCAACATTATGGATAGCTCTTATAATTGGATTTATCGTTGCATTCATAGTATCAATAATAGTTATGGATAAGTTTGTAACATTCTTAAAGAAAAGACCAATGAGAATATTTGCTATATACAGAGTAGCAGCAGGAGTTTTACTTGCAATACTAGTATTTACAAAAGTAATAACATTAAGTGCATAACAAATGATTTAAAGAGAGAACAAAATACTGTTCTCTCTTAATTTTTATAATGTATTTTAAAATTTATATAAAACCAGTATAATTTATAAATCTAAACCTTCTATGTCTATTTCACCATGAGAGTTTAATTGAATTTTAATGTTTCTCATAGGTCTTTCAAGTAAATATTGTTTATATCCAATGGTAAATAACGTATTTGAATATGCTTTATCAGCAGTTATTACACCAAATTCATCAACTTGTAATTTAGTTTTTATTCCAGAAGGGCTTCCAACAGTTTTTAAATCTAAATGATTTCCAGCATATAAAGTTCCTCTCATAGCTACAGCGTTTTCATCAAGAAATTTTATATTTGAGAGAGCTCTTATTTCAGAGTTATAGGAACCTTTGCCAGAAATAATAATATCTTTTGTAGATTTTATTAAACTTGATTCTGTGTAAGATATATAAACATCAGATGGAATTATTACATTTACATTTAAATTCTTAAATTCATTTTCAAGAATAAATTTAAAGTTATATAGTTCTTTAATTGAAGAAACTTTAAAACTACATAAACCTACTAGTTTATTTTTTATAAAGTCTAAAACATCACTATTTATAATGCCTTGTTTTAAGTTATATGTCAGAATGTTAGTTGAAAGTTTCGGTAAGGTTTTATATCTAGTTTCTATAAGTATTTTAGTAAGTTCTCCAATAGTTTTATTAGGATAATGTGTTAATAACCTTTCTGTAGCATTTATTATATTACCTAGTTCATTTATATAAATTTTTAATGTATTAAGATAAGATTCTTTTAAAGGATTTAAATCTTTTCCACCTGAAATAAGTGTTGAACTTATTACATTTTTAAAAATTTTAATGTTTCCAGTACAAGACAATTTAGAATATAAAACATTACCTTTTACTAATATGGAATTAGTACTTATAACTTTGTTGTTGTTTGTAATATTACTAGATACTTCAATATCACCTTTAAAAGTAATGTCACCAGAATCCTCATCTATATTATCTAGCATATAAACAGGGTTAACAGATATAACACCATTTTGAACAACAGGTCGTCCAGAAGTTGTAGATGTAATTATATTATTTTTAACTCTACAGCCATCACCTACATTAATGGGTGTATTTTTTATAGTTAATTTCTTTACTATGTCACCATATATATTTATTCCATCTTCACCAATGGAGCCTGGAATAATTTTAGCAATTATATCTTGAGTTTTCACATATGACATAGAATAAAGGTTTTTAAATTCATCTATATCATATAAACTTTTGTCATCATTGCAATCAAATAAAAGTTCTATTTTAGTTTTAGTATCATCTATAACAGGTGTACCTTTTGCTATAAGAATGTTTTCACCACCATTTAAGCAACAATCCTTAATATTTTTTATAATAACTCCACTTTTTACATTGATTTTATTTAATTCTTTAACAATATCTATTAGTGTGTATTTATTAGGAAACTCTATAATTTCTTCTTCAACTTCTAAATTTAAAATTTCTTTAATAGCACTGTCTTTCAATTTATAAGTAGATTTAGGTATGTATTCAACAGTTAAGTAAGCTTCCATACAATCGTCAGATATAGATATATTAAACTTTCTAAATGAATCATTCTCAATACTTTCATAAGTAATAATATCTTCTTCAGTAATTGTATATTGAGAGTTCTCATCACATTTTTCATTGTTAATATAAACTGTAATTCCATGACAAGGTGTAATTTGTATTTTATTTTTATTAAAGATATCTTCATAAACTAATATTTCACCATTTTTAACACTAGCACCATATTCCTTAAGAGATGTTTCAAAACTAGGGGATATTGGCAGTGAACATGTGTTGTCTAATTTCTCTTCTGTAGTAGAAGTATTATCTAAATAATGATTTTCTACTTTATCATTATCTAGAGTTAGATAGTCAAATATGACCTCTACCATAAATTCCTTATTAAAAAAATTAGATTTTTTTATGATATTATAGTCTATTTTTTCTTTAGGTAAATTTAACTCAAGAGAAGCTTTTTCTAAACAGTCATTTAAAGATATACCACGATATAATAAATGCATAATATCACACACCTTTCGATATTTATTAGAAAATTTTAAAAATAATTTATATTTAGACATATTATAACACGAATTTACATAATTAACTATAAAATAATTTCAATCTCAAATAAAATGTACTGAAATAGAGGGTTTATTAAATGAAATATCGAAAGTACATATTGAGTTAAAATCAAATTTATCTAGTATTTAATTAAGGTATATGTAGGAGGGTAATATGACAATAAAGTTAAATTATAATACAACCAATATTTTAGATAATACATTAGAAGAGGGCGTAAGAAAGTTACTTTATGAATGTAAGAAAGAAGAAACATATAATCATTGTAAGAATGTAGCTGAAATGAATGTGAAAATAGCCAAGATGTTTAATTTAGATATAGAAGCTTGCAAAAATGCAGGATATCTTCATGATATAAGTGCAATTGTAAGTTTAAATGAAATGTCTAAATATGCAAAAGAAAACTTTAGCTATATAGATAATGCAGAAGAGAAATATCCGTTTATATTACATCAAAGAATATCAAAGATAATTTCAAAAGAAGTTTTTAAAATAGAAGATATAAGAGTGTTAGATGCAATAGAATGTCATACAACTTTAAAAAGCAATCCATCCAAGTATGATATGTCACTTTTTATAGCAGATAAACTTGCATGGGATCAAGAGAATGTTCCACCATTTTATAATGAGGTAGAAAAAGCACTAAGTATATCTCTAGAAAAGGCATCATTAACATATATTAATTATATAATAGATAATAATGTTATTTTATGTCCGCATAAATGGATATTAGATGCTAAAAAGTATTTGGAAAGCATAGTAGAAAAAAATTTTTAACTTTTACTACATGTATCTTATAAAGAAATACATTGAAAGTGTTGAAACTAATATATTTTTAAGCTTATACAAAATGTATAGTTTATTATGTAGAAGATAAAATTCACTTATATATACATAATAAAAAAGATGGGAGTGTTGTTTTGTGAAACTAAGAAAAAATAAAATAGTTACTTTTGCAATAATAATATTAGTTTTAATAATAGTTATAAAAGCATTAAGTTCATTTATGAGGAATGGAGATAATAGTAAAAATTATGCAACACCATGGCTACTAAATAAACCTATAGCACATAGAGGGTTACATAATGATGCTATTCCAGAGAACTCAATAAAATCTTTTGAAAATGCTATAAATAATAAAATGACAATAGAATTAGATGTGCATATGACTAAAGATAATAAGGTTGTAGTTTTTCATGATAGAAATTTAAAGAGAATGACAGGCTTAGATAAGAATATTGATGAATGTAGTTATGAAGAAATAAAAGGACTTACATTAAAAGATAGCAAAGAAAAAATTCCTACATTTGAAGAAGTTTTAAAGTTTGTGAATGAAAAAACTTCACTATTAATAGAAATAAAAAATGAAGGTAAAGTTGGTACTTTAGAAGAAGAGGTAAAAAAAGAATTGCAAAATTATAAAGGAGAATATGCAGTTCAATCCTTTAATCCTTTTGTTTTAGAATGGTTTAAAAAGAATGATCCTGAAGTATTAAGAGGTCAATTAGTTGGAAGTTTTAAAAATGAAGATATGAATGGATTAAAAAAATTTGTTCTTAAAAATATGCTTTTAAATTTCAAAAGTAGACCTAATTTTATAGCTTGTGAATTTAAAGAGGGAAATAAAAAATTTATAGATAAACAAAATGTAAATGGTGTACCATCTATTTGTTGGACAATAAGAACAAAAGAAGATTTAAAGATAGCACTTAAAGAATATTCAAACGCAATATTTGAAAACATAGATGCGAAAGATGTTTTTGAAATAGGAATTATGGAATATTCAAATAGCAAAACAAAATAAACTTATAAATTAATATGATTATTAAAAAACAAGTCAATTTATTTTTAAATTGGCTTGTTTTCCTATAACTTGAATTTTAAAATACATATTTACTAATAATTCAAATAAATCTTTTAATATAATAGGATACAATGACTTCATTTATGAAATAATATATATGATTAATTGATGTGTAAAGTTACCTTATGAAAGCGTATCTTTGATGTGATTAATTAAATGATTTTGTTTTTTATTAAACTTATGATAAGAATTACAGTTTAAAGCTTTTATTTCTTTAAGGAGGAACTTTTTATGCAACTAGCTATGTTAGATAAAGTAAAAAAATCTTACAAAGACAGAGTTATATTAGATATTAAAAAGTTTGAGATTATAGAAGGAGATAGAATAGGAATTGTTGGATGTAATGGTGTAGGAAAAACTACATTACTTAAAATTTTAATTGGAGAAGAATCAGTAGATGAAGGTAAGGTTTTTATTACAGATAGTTATTCCTATGTAAGCCAACAAAAAAATTTTTTAGGCGAGTGTTTAGATTCTAAAGCAAAAAGTGTGTTTAATGCACCAACTAAATATGAAGACTACTTATCTGGTGGAGAAAAAGTAAAGCTTAAGATATCAGAAGCACTTACTGAAAATACTAGTCTTATAATATTAGATGAACCTACATCGAATTTAGATTCTAAAAGTATAGATGAACTTAAAGAGATGGTAAAAGATTTTAAAGGTACATTACTTATAGTTTCTCATGATAGAAGCTTTTTAAATGAACTTTGTACAAGTATTGTAGAAATAGAAAATGGAAAGTTAACTCAGTATAGTGGTGATTATAATACATATAGTAAGTTGAAAAGTGAAAAAAGAAAAAGGGAAGAAAAGGAATACTGTGAATATAAGAAAGAAAAAATAAGGTTAGAAAAAGCTATAGAGAAAAAAGAAGAATTAAGAGAAAGAATAAATAAAGCGCCAAAAGGTATGGGGCAATCTGAAGCTAAGACAATAAAAATGGGTGATCAAAGTGGAAAGAAAACTCTTGATAATAACATAAAGTCAATAAAAAATAGAATAAAACATATGGATATTAAAGAAAAACCTAAAAAAGAAATTGAAATAAAAATTAATATACAAAAGGGTAAAGAAATGAATTCAAAACATCCAATCACTGCTAAAAACTTAACATTATATATTGAAGATAAAGTTCTATTAAATGATGCTAATTTTAGTATTGAGAGAGGAAAAAAAGTAGCTATAATAGGTGAAAATGGCTGTGGAAAAACTACTTTGATAAGAGAAATATTAAATAGAACTAATGATAATATACATGTTTGTAATACTGCTTATATAGGATATTTTGATCAAAGTCAAAACATTTTAAATGATAATAAAAGTATATTAGAAAATGTAAAAATGAACTCATCCTATGATAATAGCTTTATAATGATGAACTTAAATCACTTTGGTTTTAATTGTGATGATGTAAATAAACTTGTTTCAGAGCTTAGTGGTGGTGAAAAAGTTAAAGTTGCTATTTGTAAAGTTATATTATGCGATAATAATATGATAATATTAGATGAGCCAACAAATTATTTAGATGTAAAATCTATAGAGTCATTAGAAAATGCACTTATAAGTACAGATAAAACAGTAATTGTAGTATCGCATGATAAAGCCTTTATTTCTAATGTATGTGATTATATAATGGAATTTAAAGATAAAAGAATTGAACAATTTGATGGAAGTTATAATGAATATTTAGAATATGAAAATAAATTAATAAATAAAGTAGATAAAGAACATGATGATGAGTTATTAGTTTTAGAAAATAGATTATCAGAAACTATTTCATTATTATCAATAGAAACTGATGAAGAGAAAAAGTCAACTTTAAATAATGAATATATAAATTTAATTAGCAAAATAAAGAAGATAAAAGTATAGATTGGTTGTTTCATGGTAGTCTAGGTATAACTTGGCTACCATTTTTATGTAGGATTTTAAACTACTTATAAATGTAAATTTTAAAATAAACTTGAATATCAGTACTATTCATTTTATAAATAAAGAGAAAAAATTTATTAAATGACAATTGTAGAGTTCTAGTTTAGTTCTATTTTAATTGTTAATTGTCAATAGTTAATTTTTGTATAATATTTTAAAGTTTTCTTATTTAAATTGACAATGGATATGTCAGAATTGTAGAATTTATATATGAGTATATATAGGGTTCCAAGCTGAAAAATGAAATTATTCAAATATTAAATGAGAGTGGTAGTGTTACAAGAAACAGTAATTATTTAAAACGTTATTCATAAAAATTTCAAAGAAATACTAATTTAAATAATTCCTGTTCCTTGATGAAAGAAAAAAGCTTTTCAATTGATAAATTTGTTATTTTGAATTCGAGCTTGTTTCCCTATAAAAATAAGGGAGAATTTTTATTATGGATTTTAATGAGAAGTCAAAAACATGGGATAGTGAGTATAGAGTAAATAGAGCAAAGAAAATAAGTGAGGAAATTGGAAGTTATTTAAATAATGAGAGTAAAGGTTTAGAGTTTGGATGTGGTACGGGGCTTATATCTTTTGGACTTATAGATAGTTTTAAAGAGTTTATGTTAATAGATTTATCAGAAGGTATGATAAATGTTGTAAATGAAAAGATAAAAGAAAATAGTATAGATAATATGAAAACTTGGTGTGGAGATATATTGAATTTAGAAAGTGATGAAAAATACGATGTAATATATACGTCTATGGCATTACATCACATAGAGAATTTAGAAGAAACTTTAAGTAAGTTAAATAGTTTTTTAAATATAAGCGGAAAAATAATAATAGTTGATTTAACAAAAGATGATGGAAGTTTTCATGATAAAGATTTTAAAGGTCATAATGGATTTGACATAGGTGAAATTAAATCTATATTGAGAAAAAGTGGTTTTGATGTTTTAAATGATGGCAGAGTTTTTTATTCAGATTTTAAAGATATAGAAGATAAAAAACATAAATATAGCTTATTTAGTATCTGTGGAATTAAGAAAGAAGATTGTGAAGATTAATGAAAAATGAAATTTAAATAAATCTATTGAAATAAGATTAAATTATTAATATACTAATACTTGTAGTTTTAAAAAAGTGAAACACAATATTTGGTATGATATAGTTGAAAATTTAAATTATTATTGTTTCAACTGATAATTAAATTAGTATAATTGAAAGTAGGAAAATTTATATCCAAATCAAAGACCGCTAAGGTTAAAATTTCAGCTACGAAGGTAGGCTAGATTTTAGCAACAAAGGAAAAATGAAATGTGCCAATTGAATTATACGCAATATTTTAATATTAAATGGCAACATTGGGATTATTACTTTCTAATTTTCAACTGTTTTCAGATAGCAAACTAGGATTTAAATATAAATTTATCAAAGGATAAAGGTATAAACTGAAATACTAGCTTAGAACCATATATAAGGAGTAATTGGAATGAGTTTCTATAAGAAGACATTAGAAAAGATCAACAGAGGAGGATACTGGAACATGTTAGTAATTGATGGAGTAGTGGGTGTAGGTAAAAGTACCCTTATGAATATATTAGAGGAAAATGGGTATGTAGCGTTTGAAGAGCCAGTAGTAGACAACCCTATATTAGAAAAGTTCTATTATGATAGAGAAAGATATAGTTTTCCATTACAAATATTTTTCCTAAATAAGAGATTTAAAAATATAAAAGATGCATCTAAAATAGAAAATGCTGTTATGGATAGAAGTATTTATGGAGATATAATATTTGCAAAGATGTTACAAGATGCAGGGGAGATGTCTAAGGAAGAGTTTGATCTTTACATAGAATTATTTGAAAACATGATAGAACATTGTAAAGCTCCTAAGCTTTTAGTTTATCTAGAAGTTACTGTTGATGAAGCAATGAGAAGAATAAATAAAAGAGGAAGAGAATACGAAAAAATAGTTGAAAGAGATTATTGGGAAAAATTAAATGATAATTATAGACAATATTTTGATGAATATAGCATATCACCTATATTAAAAATAAATGTAGATAATTTAGACTTTGAGAATAATATTGAAGATAGAAAAAAAGTTATGAACCTTATTGAAGATAAACTTAAAGAAATTCAGCAAGGTATGTAATTTATAGGAATTTATTATCTAAAAATAATTCTAAAATGAGATTTATATTTCATTTTAGAATTATTTTTTTTATAAAATGGTTTTAAAGAATAAATTACTGCTTATTAGGTAAAATAAAAAGGTATGATATATTATACAAAACTTTGGATTAAAGAAGGAATTAAATATGAATAATGAAAAAAATTTTTTATCTTATATGGTTTTTATATTAGTATGTTTAGTTGTTATGATATGCTATAGTAGTGGTATCATAACAAATATTAGTGAAAAAATCGAGGTGAATAGCACTTTAGCCGTAAATGCTAATTATAAAAGTAATAACTTAATAGATGATATGGAGAAAAACAGTGAAAAAATAATAGAAACTATAAAAAGTTTCAATGGAGAGAAAGCGGTATCATATTACATAACCAATGAAATTGATGACAAAGTAGTGTATTTAACTTTTGATGATGGACCAAGTGTTAATACTAGAAAAATATTAGATATTTTAAAAAAGTATGATATAAAAGCTACTTTTTTTGTTGTTGGTAAGGAAGATGACGAATCTATAGAGCTTTATAAAGAAATAATAAACAATGGGCATACTATAGGTAATCATAGTTATAGTCACGATTATAAATACATATATACATCACTTGAAAACTACTCAGAAGACTTTTTAAAGCTTCAAAGGCTTTTAAAAGAAAAATGTAATTATGATATAGAAATAGCAAGGTTTCCAGGTGGAAGCAATAATACTGTAAGTGATAGATATCATAAAGATATTATGGTGGACTTAAGCAAATATTTAATAGAAAGCAATGTAACTTATTTTGATTGGAATGTAGATTCTACTGATGCAAATGCAACAACAATGAGTGTGGATAATATAATAAGAGAAGCTATAAAAGGAGCAAAACAATTTAATTCTCCAATAATACTTATGCATGATGCACCACCAAAAACTACTACGGTTTATGCATTACCATGTGTTATAGAAACACTTAAAAAAGATGGTTATGAATTTAGAGCATTAAGTCCAGATGAATATGTAATACAATTCTTAAGAGCTAAGTATTAAATATAATTAAATGTTCAAAACTAAGATATAATATACTGGTTAAGTTAAAAATATAATAGAATGATTAACTTTATTTTGCTATGGTGCGACATTATATATTTTAGTTAGAGGGGGAGATACTTTGATTTTACCCAAAAATGTTAATAATATAATTGATACATTATATAGTAATGGGTATGAGGCCTTTGTTGTGGGTGGATGTGTAAGAGATAGCATTTTAGGAAAAAATCCTAATGATTTTGATGTAACTACAAATGCAAAACCTCTTAAAGTTAAAGAAATTTTTGAAGAAGTAGGGTATAAAGTTATTGACACTGGATTACAGCATGGAACTGTGACTATTGTTATAGAAAAAGAAAATTTTGAAGTTACAACATATAGAATAGAAGGGGAGTATTTAGATAATAGGAGACCTAGCGAAGTCTTTTTTACCAATGAATTAAAAGAAGATTTAAAAAGAAGAGACTTTACAATAAATGCACTAGCTTATAATAATAAATTTGGAACTATAGATTATTTTAGTGGTAAAGAAGATTTACAAAATAAAATAATAAGAGCAATAGGAGAAAAAGAAAAAAGATTTGAAGAAGATGGGCTTAGAATGCTTAGGGCTGTAAGGTTTGAAGCTCAATTAGGACTTGAAATTGAAAAAGAAACTTTAAAAGCAATAAAAGTTAATAGTATTCTTTTAAAAAACATTAGTGCTGAAAGAATACGTGATGAATTTATAAAAATATTAATAAGTTCATCACCATCCAAAGGAATCAGGCGACTACTTGATTTAAACCTTTTACAGTATATAATTCCAGAGCTTTTAGAAACAGTAAATTTTGACCAAAGAAGTAGGTATCATGATAAAGATGTATTTAATCACACAATGATGGTACTTGACAATGTGGAAAACAATTTAGAAATTAGATTAGCTGCATTACTTCATGACATAGCAAAACCTAAAACTTTTACTATGGATAAAAAGGGAGGCCATTTCTATTTTCATGAAGTTGAAGGTGAAAAAATGGCTAAAGACATATTAAAAAAATTAAGATTTGACAATAGTTCTATAGAAAAAGTGTCTTTACTTATAAGAAATCATATGAGAGTTCCTGGAATAACAAGTAAAGCTAAATTAAAAAAATATATAGTAGATATAGGTGAAGATAATTTAAATGCACTTTTTAATTTAATGAGAGCAGATAGAATATCATCACATCCAACATATGCGAAATATGAAGATATAGATGAATTAAATAGAGCTTGTAATAGTATATTAGAACATAATGAACCTATGAGAATAAAAGACTTAAAGATAAATGGAAATGATTTAATTGAAATAGGTGTAGAAAAGGGGAAAAAAGTAGGAGAGATACTTAATTTACTATTACAGGATGTTTTGGAAAATCCAAATTTGAATGAAAGAGAATATTTAATGGAAAAGTCATTAAAGTTAATAAAATTCTAATATGATAAATTTTATTGTTAAAAGTTATTTAATAGTATATAATGGATAACATTGAAACCTATAGTAGAAAAGGAGAAACAAAATGGAATTAAAGAAAAGAATGAAATTTATAGATCCAGAAACTAATGAAGTTATAGAATTAGAGGAAGTTGATAGAATAGAATTAAATGGTACTACTTATTTATTATTAGCACCACTTGATAATGCTGATGATGCGTTTATATATAAAATCGTAAATGTAGAAGGCGAAAAATATGAGCTTACAGAAGTGGAAGACGATGCAGAATTCCAAGCTGTAGTAGAAGCGTACGATAAGTCTTTTGAAGAAGAAATGAATAACTAATAAAAAAGCACCTTAGGTGCTTTTTTATTTTCATAAAATTTTATTGAAATAATTCAAAACTATAACCTTGATTTTTAGCTTCTTTTAATACATAATCTAGTATCTCTGTATTAGTTTTAGAAACAGCATGTATAAGCATTACAGAGCCGTCATGAAAATTGCTTACAATTTTTTCTTTAGCATTATCAGGATTTGGTTGCTTATTTATATCCCAATCGTGATATGCAAAGCTCCAAAATAATGTTTTATAGCCTAAATTTTTAGTCATAGCTAAACTTCTCTCAGAATATTTACCCATTGGTGGTCTAAAAACTTTAGGCATGTCTGTGCCTGTAATTTCTTTAAACAAATCTTCAACATCTGAAAATTCTTTGTTGAATTTTGCTTCATTTACAGCATAATCAGGCATAGCAGGATGATGATGTGAGTGATTACCTACAATATGTCCTTCATTAACCATACGCTTTATAAGATCTGGATTATCTTTTACATAAGGTAAAGTTACAAAAAAGATAGCTTTCACATCATTTTCTTTCAATATATTTAGTATTTTAGAAGTATAGCCATTTTCATAGCCTTCATCAAATGTAAGATATAATACTTTTTTTGAGGTATCACCAACATAGTGTGCATCATAATCTTCAAGTTTAAAATTTATATCTGTATTGACTCTAGGTGTTTGATGGTCTTTATTAGGCACAATCCACCAGTCTATGCAATTATTATTTACATTAGTATCGCACTTTTTATTTTCGCTATTGCTATCATGAACAGTATCTTCAAAAACAGGCATTTCAGTTGTAGTTTTAGCAAAGGCTGTATTGTTAGCAAAATTTGAAATTAAAATAACAGATAAAGATATCATTGCGATTAATCTTTTGTTTTTCATAAAGTATCTCCTTTCTATAAAATTTAATTGATTTTAAATGTTACTTTTGAATGACTAAAATGAGTTACAAATATATTTTAAGCAATAGCCTATATTATATTCTCTTTTTAAGGACATTTTTTATATAAAGAGAAAAAGAAGTAGATACTCAGATAGATCTCTACTTCTTTTATAAATTTATTTAATTAAAATTAGAAGGCTCATTATGTGCAAGTGATTTATTTTTTTTTAATCTAACTTTTGGCTCTCTTGGTATTGCAAACTTAGGAATAAATCTGTCTAATCCAGTTAAAGTAAGCAATAGTATTGAAATTACAGCTACAAAGGCC
This sequence comes from Clostridium amazonense, assembly GCF_056431285.1. Lineage (NCBI taxonomy): Bacteria > Bacillati > Bacillota > Clostridia > Eubacteriales > Clostridiaceae > Clostridium > Clostridium amazonense. The sequence continues at coordinate 202,419 of NZ_JBWKMH010000023.1, forward strand.
ATAAAGTTATATTTTAAAAATTGCATTCCAGTAAAGGTATGCAAAGGATACACTGCTGTTGCAATTCCTACATAATAAGTTAAGTATACATGCCAAGGAATTAATTGAGATCCAAATACTCCTAAGGCATCTGAAAATGTTGCATTTCTTAAATGAAGAGTATACATAGATTCTTCATCACCTTCAACATTATCATCAACAAGTTCCTTTATTATAGGTCCTATTGTAACTATTTGAGCCATTTCATCGGCCAAAAGTGCATTTCCAGCAATAGAAAGAACTCCATTCCAAAACATAAGTTGACGAACATTTCTTGAAAGAAATACTACTAATTTAGAAAGCGGATCAAAGGCTTTCATTTTAGCCATTATTCCACCAAATGCAGCAATCCACATCATCATAACAATAACCCAACCACCTGCTTCAGCAAAACCACCTTGAACTAAATCAAGAAACTCTGTTAAGTTAGTTACTGTTCCAGCAAATAGTCCAAATATTAATGCAGAAATTATTCCTATGGCTAGACAAGCTAAAGTAGGAATTCCTTTTATAGCTGCAATAATAACTAAGATTAGTGGTATTACCATGTAGTAAGGAACACCAGATTTAACTTGATTTAAAAGATCAATAGCAGCAGGTTTTTTTAACTCCAAATTTGCCCAAACTTCTTTAGGTATTGCATCAATAGCTAAACTAGCATTTGAAACATCTGTTGGAAGTTTCATAACAATACCTGCAACATAGAAAAGGATTGCAGTAATAATTAAACAACTTATAGACCAAACACCTTGATGTTTAATTCTATGAATGACCTCAACATTTTGTATACCAGAACTAACAATAGTAGTATCAGATATAAGACCTATATTATCTCCAAAACATGAACCACCAGCTATAGCACAAACAGTTAATATAATATTTCCATCAACTATATGTGATAACCATAAAAATATTGGAGCACAAGCGGCAAATGTTCCCCAAGAGGTTCCAGTTGCTACTGATAAAATAGCAGTTACTAAAAATCCAGTTACAGCTACAGTTCTAGCATTAAGTCCTAATTTTAATGCTAAGTTAACTATAGAAGCTCCAACTCCTGTAGACATAAATACTGCAGCCATAGCATATGCAAGCATTAATATAAAAAATACTAATTGAAGATTTTTTACATTATCTACAGCACAATCTATAAGCTCATTAAATTTTAACTTTTCAGTTAAAAAGGCTATTAAGGCAGCACATATAGTAGCAAGTGGTGCAGCTATTAACACATTAAATTCAAGCCGCATTAATACCGCTAGAACTACTACTGGTAGTAACTTTAAAATAGCAATCAGTACTTTAAAAAAAGTATTTTCCGAATTAGACAAGATAAATCCCCCTTTTTATCCCCGTGTAAAAGATTTTATTAATTAGATATTTAATATCATATTTTGATATTAAATATCTAATTAATAAAGGAAAAGAAATACTTTAAGTTTTTTTTATTATACTATAAGAAAACTGAACAATCTATGAATAATCAAAATGTTTAGAAAATTTTAAAATTATAAAGATATTTTAAAATGTAAATAATAAAATGAAAAAAAACTTCCCTAATATAGGAAAGTTTTTGTTTATATTGAAATATTAATAATCAGAATTTGAAGTAGTATCAGTTACTATAGCAATAGAAGCACTAGCTCCAATTCTAGAAGCACCAGCTTCGATAACTTTTATAGCATCTTCTTTACATCTAACACCACCAGATGCTTTAACACCTATGTTAGGACCTACTGTTTCTCTCATTAACTTAACGTCTTCTGGAGTTGAACCACCTGTGCTAAATCCAGTTGATGTTTTAACAAAGTCAGCGCCAGCTTCAACAGCAAGTTCACAAGCCTTAACTTTTTCTTCATCAGTTAAAAGACAAGTTTCAATTATAACTTTAACTAAAGCTTTTCCTTTAGCTGTATCTACAACTTCTTTAATATCATTTAAAACTAAATCATAGTTTTTATCTTTTAAAGCACCAATATTTATAACAGTGTCTATTTCATTAGCACCTAACTCTATAGCTCTTGCTGTTTCAAAAGCTTTAGCCTTTGCATCCATAGCGCCTAAAGGAAACCCTACAACTGTGCAAACTAAAACACCAGAGTCTTTTAACTCATCAGATACAAATTTAGTGTGACAAGAATTAACGCAAACAGATTTGAATTTATATTCTTTAGCTTCATCACATATTTTCTTAACTTGTGATAAAGTAGTATCTGTCTTTAAAATAGTATGATCAATCATTGAAGCAATATTCATATTGTAAACCTCCGAAATTTAAAACTTTTGTAAAATAGTATTACTTCATATAGTGTTTCTAATATAATTAAAAGTATACTTTAATTAACTATATAAAGATAAATAAAGTATATACTTAAAAGAAAAAACTGTCAAATCTAACACAATAAATATAATAAAGTTTATATTATTTAATAAAATTATACTATTAAAATACAAAAATATATTATAATTTTTTTATCATTTTAAAATTATAACTTCCATCTTTAGCTTTTTTATTTAATTTAGAAGAAATTAAAAAGGAAATAACTAAAAATATTATTCCAACTACAACAGATAAAACTTCATAGTTTTTAAAGTTTAAGGATTTAAATAAAAACATACTTCCAATTAGTCCTATTAAAGTCATAATAGTAGGGAACACATAAGCCCAAAAAGTCATATTAGAAAAAGCTTCCTTACCTACAGAAATTTTTATTTTATCACCGACTTTAGCATCTAAAGTATTTTTTACAGGAATTATAATAATATCAGAAGGGCAAGGGGATTTACAACTTCCACAATTTCCACCACAACCTGATTTTTTAATAAATGCTATATCTGCTGTATCTCCATTAATTTTTTTTACAACACCATCTTGTTCCAAGAATAAAACCTCCTTTAATACTCTTTATGTACATTTTAATATTTAAAATTATAAAAGCAAGCAAAATTATAGGGCTTCAAGCTTAAATTTAAAGTAATCTTTTTATCAAATGATACTATTAAATTTACAGTTTGTTCCTGATTTTGTATTTGGAACCAAGTAAGAAGTGAGAGTGAAGAGTGAAAAGTTATGGTGAATATCCCGGGGATTGAAATCCCCACTATAATGTTTTATTTGTACTTCAAATAAAATCAGTATAATATTTATCCATAAAAAGTTCATTTTGGAGAATAAATTCCCCATCATAATATTCTTACTAATCATAGTTTCAATAGTAACTATCACTATTACTTTGGATATTTTATAAAACTATGTTTTTATATTGTTTTCAATCTAATTTGCTATGCAAATTTAATAAAAAATCATTCTTTAAAATTTTTATGAATAACGTTTTAAAGAATTACTGTTTCCTTTACTACCACTATTCTCATTTAATATTTTAATAATTTCATTTTTTAGCTTGGAACCCTATATATAAGATACTAATTTATTTAAAAGAAAAACCTTTGAATATTTAATATTCTAAAGGTTTTTCTTTTCTAATATAGAGTTTAATTATTTTTCTAGTTTATCTTCATTAGGATGAGAAACTTCAGTTGAATTATTTTCTTTATCATTAGAAGTTTCAATTTCCTTAACTTCAACAGCTTCACTAGTTTTAGCATTTATATCTACTTTCACTTCATCTTTAGGTTCTGATTTAATTTCAGTAGATTTTGTAGCTTCAACATTATTTTCACTCTTAACATTAGGTGTAGCTTCAACTTTAGCTACTGGAGCTTTCGCAGTAGGAGTAGTTTTGTTTACTGGTTTACGTAAGTTTTCAATACAATGTTTAGGACATTTATTAGCACATATTCCACAGTTTACACATTTAGAATAATCTATAACAGGAAGATTATTAACCATTGTGATAGCTTCTTTAGGACAATTTTTAGCACATAGTCCACAACCAATACAACCTACACTACAAGCATCCATAACTTCTTTGCCTTTTGAATGAGAGTTACAGTTAATTAGTACTTTAGTTTCTTTAGGAACAATACTTATTATTCCCTTAGGGCATGCATTTACGCAAGCACCACAAGCAACACAGTTATCTTTATTAACCTTTGCTACTCCATCAACTATTTCTAAAGCATCAAATTTACAAGCTTTAACGCAACTACCAAAACCTAAGCAACCAAAGTCACAACTTTTGTTACCAGCTCCTGGTGTATTCATAGCCATATTACAATCTTTTACACCATAATATATAGATTTTGTTTTTGCATTATTACATGTTCCATTACAATGTACATAAGCAACAACTGGATCTCCCATTTCAACAGATATTCCTAAAATCTCTGAAATGTTTGAAGCAGCAGAAGATCCACCAGGATTACAAAGGTTAGGCTTAGCTTCACCATTAACAACAGCTTCTGCATAAGCATCACAACCAGCAAATCCACAAGAACCACAGTTTGCACCAGGTAGACATTCACGAACTTTAGGAATTCTTTCGTCTACCTCAACTTTAAATTTATCGTTAGCAAATCCAAGTAATAAACCAAATAAAAGACCAAGACCTCCAAGGCTTAATACAGGAAATAGTATTTCTTTAATTTCCATTAAAATACCTCCTTATATAAGACCATTGAATCCAAAGAATGCGATAGCCATAATTCCTGCAGTTATTAATGCAAGAGGCAATCCTTTGAATGCTTCTGGTATATCAGTATTTTCTTCCATTCTTTCTCTAAGTCCTGCAAGTAAAACTATAGCAAGCATATAACCTAGGGCCGCACCAGCAGAGTTAACAACTGCTTCAATTAAATTATAGTTATTGTCCATGTTTAAAACGGCTATTCCAAGAACAGCACAGTTTGTTGTTATAAGAGGTAAAAATATACCTAAAGCTTTATAAAGACTAGGGTTAGTCTTTTTAACAACGATTTCAACAAATTGAACTAACGCAGCTATAACTAATACAAAAGCAAGTGTAGATAAATAGCCAATGTCTAAAGGAATTAATATACATTTATTAACAATGTAAGTAATTATTGAAGCTAGTATCATAACGAATACAACAGCAAGTCCCATACCTTTAGCAGTTTCAGTTTTTTTAGAAACACCAAGGAATGAACATATTCCTAAGAACTTAGATAATATTACGTTATTAACTAGTAATGCACTTATAAAAATTGCAAAAAGTTCCAAATCCGTTCACCTCTCTACTTCTATTTAGAATTTTTAGCTTTTTTAGCTTTAGAAATTTTAAATTGATTTAATCCAGCTAATAGTATTCCTAAAGTCATGAAAGCTCCTGGAGCTAAAAGCATGATTCCTGCTGGTTCATAAGAACTAGGTAGAACTCTAAATCCTGCAAATGTTCCAGCTCCTAATATTTCTCTTACAGAGGCTAATATAACTAAGGCTAAAGTAAATCCAAGACCCATACCGATAGCATCGAATATAGAATCTGATACTTTATTTTTAGAAGCATAAGCTTCAGCTCTTCCAAGAATTATACAGTTAACAACTATAAGTGGAATAAATAATCCTAGAGATTTGTATAACTCTGGTAAATAACCTTGTACTAAAAATTGAATTAAAGTAACGAAACTAGCAATAATAACTATGAATGCTGGTATTCTGATTTTATCAGGTATACATTTTCTAAGTAATGATATAACAGCATTTGATCCTATAAGAACTGCTGTTGCTGCAAGTCCCATACCGATTGCATTATTAACACTATTAGTAGTTGCAAGAGTAGGGCACATAGCCAAAACTTGTATAAATACAGGGTTTTCTATAATTAAACCTGTTTTTAATCTTTCATTAAATTTACTCATAATTATTTGCCTCCTTTCAGAGTGTCGTTAAATAATTTAATTGCATTATTAACGCCATTTGTTACAGCTGTTGAACTTATAGTAGCTCCAGAAACAGCTTGTATTTGATTGTCAGAAGATGCATTATCTTTAACTACAGATAATTCAGCTGCTTGTTTATCTTTAAATTGATCAATAAATTCAGGTTCTTGAGTTTTGCTACCTAAACCAGGAGTTTCACTTAATGATAAAATTTTAACTCCTTCAATTTTTCCGTCTTCTGATATACCAACCATCATGTTGATAGGACCACCGTATCCTTTACTTGATACATTTATGCAGTAGCCGATGTTTTTACCATCTTTCATTCCAGCTTCGGCACCAAGAACTTCTTCAGATTCATCTATTTTAACAGTTTCAAATGATTCTGCCTCATGAAGAACTAATTTCATAGCAGATTCCTTTTCTTCTTTTTCTTTAGCTAAAATAGGTTTCATAGTAACTGAATGGGCAACAGATAATATAAGCCCAGCAGTAGCTGCTATTATAAGAAGTATTATTCCTAATTTTAAATTCTCTTTCACTTATTTTACCTCCCCAAACGCACGTGGCTTAACATATTTATCTATTATAGGTACAAATAAGTTCATAATTAATATTGAATAAGATACACCTTCAGCATATCCACCAAATATACGTATTACAGCTGTTAAGATACCACAACACACTCCAAAGATTACTTGTCCTGTTTTAGTCATAGGAGAAGTAGTATAATCAGTAGCCATGAAGATTGCACCTAACATTAAACCACCTGAAAATAATTCAACAAAAGCTTGTTGTACAGAGAAACCATCTCTTCCTACAAATCCTAATATTAATGTAAGGATTAATGTAGTTCCTATATATGCTACAGGAATATGATAAGTTATAACTCTTCTATATAATAAATAAGCAAATCCTATAAGTAAGGCAAGTGCTGATATTTCACCAATACATCCACCAACGTTTCCAAGGAATACATCAGTAAGTGATGGCATTGAAGCACCACCATATTTTGCTATAGCAAGTGGTGTAGCAGTTGATTTACCATCTAAAGTCCAATTAGTCATATGACCAGGATAAGCAGATAGTAAAAATGCTCTTGCAAGTAATGCAGGGTTTACTATATTTTGTCCAATTCCACCAAAAAAGGCTTTAACAACAATTATAGCAACTGCACTTCCTACAACACACATCCAAAGTGGAGCTGTAGGCGGAAGATTGAAAGCTAAAAGTATACCTGTAACAACAGCACTTAAATCTTTAATCTTAATAGGTCTTTTTGTGAATCTTTGAAATAAATATTCAAAAAGTACACATGAAACTACACAGGTAACAGTAACTGTAAGAGCACCAATACCTAAATATATAACTCCTGCGATTAATGCAGGCATTAAAGCAATAACAACATCTCTCATTATAGTGTTAACAGATTCTTTAGACTTAATGTGAGGAGATGATGATACTGTAAATAACTTTTCAGACATATTTATTCACCTCAATTATTTACTTTTCTTTCTATTGTTCATTACTACACGTTTGCCTTCACGACAACTTTGAGTTAAGTGTCTTTTAGCTGGACAAATGTAAGAACATGCACCACATTCTATACAAGATAATCCATTTAATTTTTCAAATTCTTCAAACTCTCCTCTTAAAACATAGCTGTTTAATTTATAAGGTGTAAGGAACATAGGGCAAGCCTCTACACATCTTCCACATCTTATACAACTAGATTCTTCTGATAAGTCAGCCATATCTTTAGTCAATGCAAGTATTCCAGATGTTCCTTTAATAGAAGGAATATCTAAAGAAATAAGAGACATACCCATCATTGGACCACCAGATAGCACTTTAACAGGATCTTGTTTGAAACCACCACAAGCATCTATTAATTCTGTTAATGAAGTACCAAATTTAACAAGTAAATTTTTTGGTGTAGTAATAGCTTCACCTGTAACGGTTACAATTCTTTCAGTTAATGGCATGCCATCTATAACAAGATTACGTATAGCATAAACTGTTGCAAGGTTTTGAACTATACAACCTACATCTGCTGGAAGTTTTCCAGTAGGAACCATTCTTTTAGTTGTAGCATATATAAGTTGTTTTTCAGCACCTTGTGGGTATTTAGTTTTTAAAGATTTAACTTCAATACCTTTAGTGTCTTCTAAAGCAGAATTGAAAATTGATATTGCATCACTTTTGTTATCCTCAATACCAATATAAATATTAGCTTTTGGAAACATATGCTTTAGAATTTCTAAACCTTCAATTATTTCAGAATGTTTCTCAACCATTAATCGATAGTCACAAGTTAAATAAGGTTCACATTCTGCTCCGTTTATTATAATTGTGTCTATTTCAGTTTTTGGCGCAAGTTTTACATGAGTAGGGAAGCATGCACCACCAAGACCTACGATACCACCTTCTTTTATTATTTCTAATAATTGATCTTTAGAAAGTGATTTGTAGTCCTTATGAGGAGTAACTTCTACTTTTTCATATAAGTTGTCGTTTTCAACTATAACAGACATTACTTTTTTTCCACTAGAAGTTAGAACTGGTTTAATGTCTTTAACAGTACCAGATACACTACAGTGGATTGGAGCTGAAACAAATCCTGTTGCTTGTCCGATTTTTTGACCTACAAGTACTCTGTCTCCCTTTTTTACAGTAGGTTCACAAGGTGCACCTATATGTTGACTCATAGGAAAAATAAGATCTTTTTTGGGAAGTAAGCTTTCAATTGCAGTATCTTTGCTTAAATGTTTCCCATGTGGTGGGTGAATACCACCTTTGAAACTAAAAAGTCCCATAATAACCCTCCTTTAATATTATAAAATAACAAATTTAACACCTAAAAAATTTTTCAGTGTATGTATAAGTAAAATTATAAGGCAAATAAACTAATTTGTAAAACCTTGAATTTAATATATTGTATAAAAAGTTAAAATAATGGTAATTTTTTTAATTATCAATAATATTAACTTGTGACGAAAAATGTAAAAGGAAAACTCTTTAGCTATTAATTATAAAATGACAAGGTATTAAAAATACAAAAAAAGTAAAAAACATATAAATAATATTTAAATTTACTAGAAAACAAAAGCTAAAGTAAACTTAAACAAAAAATAGAAAAAAATCTAATAAAAATTTTTAAAAAAACAAAAAAATATGTTTAAAATGCTAAAATTTTATTTTTTATAAAAAATACAAGTTCACTTATAAAAATACAATAATATTAATTATTTAAAATAATCAATATACAATTAAATTAATGTCATTAGGTAAAATATAAAAATTAAAATTATAGATATAATTACATATATATATGTAGGGATAAATTTTTATATTAATATAAAAATAATTTAACAAGGACTATTTATTAAAATTCATTTGAATTTAAATTCTATAGTAACAAAATATATAAGTAATTTATTTGTAGGATTATAAAAACGATAAATATTTCATGAATTTTAGGAAAAATTAAAATTATATTAAAGTAAATATAGGTATTAACATATATTTAAAGGTATTAAACAATATAAAAATATTAAATAAAAAGTAAAGAAAAATATTAACAAAATTAAATTTATTCTATAGAATTTTAAGTTGAAAAATGAAATTATTTAAATACCAGTATAAAAAATAAATTTTATAAAATATTCAAAGTAATAGTTATAGATAATATTAAAACCATGGTTAGTAAGAATATTATAGTGGGAAATTTATTCTCCAAAATGAACTTTTATGGATAAATATTATTTGAAGTGCAAATAAAACATTGTAGCTGGGATTTCAATCCCCAGAGATATTTACCATCATCGTTAACTGATTCTCAATTTAAAAGAATGATTTTTTATTAAATTTGCATAACAAATTAGTTGAAAATAATATAAAAACTAGTTTTTTATATTTCTATTTTTAGATATTAAAAGCTAAGTGATTAATATCAACCATCATTGTTAATTGCTAACTGTTAATTGGTTCCAAACATGATAATAGAATAAACTGTAAGATTAGTACTATCATTTGAGAAATACATTACTTTAAATTTAAACTTGGAACCCTATAGATTATCCAGTTCATATTCTAAGTATATGTAAGTAAAAGTAAATATATTAAAATTATACATAAAAAATAAAATAAGTAGTTGAAATTATTAAAGAAAGGTGTTATTATTAAATCAACGTAAACAAATGTTTAGATAATAAGCAAATATATAGGTGAAGATATGACAAAGAGAGAAGAAGAAATTTTAAATTTAATAAAGAGTAATCCACTTATATCACAAAATGAATTAAGCGATATTCTAAAAATTACAAGATCTTCTGTAGCAGTACATATAACAAACTTGATAAAAAAAGGATATATAAAAGGAAAAGGTTATATTGTAAGTGATGAAGATTTTGCAGTAGTTATTGGTGGCGCAAATGTAGATATAGTTGGAATATCACAAAATGAATTAAGATATAAAGACTCTAATATAGGGAATATAAAAATGTCCTTAGGTGGAGTTGGAAGAAACATAGCAGAAAATTTAGTGAGATTAGGTGTTAACACTAAACTTATTACAGCTATCGGTGATGATATATATGGAATGAAAATTTTAAATGAATGTAGAGATATAGGGATAGACCTTGAAAACAGTTTAAAGTTAAAAGGATATAACTCTTCAGTATATATGTCTATACTAGATTCATCTAACGATATGCATCTTGCTATATCTGAAATGGATATACTTTCTAATATGTCTATTGATTTTATTAAACAAAAGAGGAACATAATAGAAAATTCAAGAGTAGCAGTGATTGATACTAATATACCTAAAGATGTTATGGACTATATTGTAAACAATTTTAAGGAAACAGAGTTCTTTTTAGATACTGTTTCTACTGAAAAAAGTAAAAAAGTAAAAGATATAATAGGAAAGTTTCATACTATTAAACCTAATAGATATGAAGCTGAAATGTTATCAGGGATAGAAATTAACTCAAATGATGATTTTAAAAAAGTTAGTAATTTCTTTTTAGAAAAAGGAGTTAAGAGAGTATTTTTATCTTTAGGAGAAGAAGGCATATATTATAATGATGCAGATGGTTTTGAAAAATTTGTTAAACCACCTGAAACTAAAGTTGTAAATGCTAATGGAGCAGGAGACGCATTCGTTTCAGGTCTTGTATATAGTTATATAAAAGATTATTCCATAGAAGATACAATAAATTTTGCTATGGGATGTTCAAAAATGGCAATAAGTCATGAAAACACTATAAATCCAAATATTAATTTAGAAAATGTAAATAGTATACTAAAGGAGATGTAATTTTATGTTAGAAAAGTATTTAGAAATAAATGAAGAAGTAAAAAAAGCATTAGAGGAAGGTAAACCAGTAGTAGCATTAGAATCTACAATTATATCACACGGAATGCCATACCCAAGAAATGTTGAAACAGCTTTAAATGTGGAAAAAATAATAAGAGATAATGGAGCAATTCCAGCAACAATAGCAATACTTGGTGGAAAATTAAAAGTTGGATTAACAAATGAAGAAATAGAATACTTAGGTAAGGCTGAAAATGTTATAAAAACAAGCAGAAGAGACATACCATTTATAGTAAGCAAAAAACTTGATGGAGCTACAACTGTTGCATCAACTATGATATTAGCAAATTTAGCAGGAATAAAAGTATTTGCTACAGGTGGAATTGGTGGAGTACATAGAGGTGCTGAGGAAACATTTGATATATCAGCAGATCTTGAAGAACTTGCAAAAACAAATGTAGCAGTAGTATGTGCAGGATGTAAATCTATATTAGATATTGGTTTAACATTAGAGTACTTAGAAACTCATGGTGTGCCAGTAGTTGGATTTAAAACAGCAGAATTACCAGCATTCTATACAATAAAATCTGGATTCAAAGTTGATTATAAAGTTGAGTCTGAAGAAGAACTTGCTAGTGCATTAAAAGCTAAATGGGATTTAGACTTAAAAGGTGGAGCAGTAGTTGCAAATCCAATTCCAAGTGAATTTGCAATGGATTATGATGAAATAACAACTGCTATAGAAAATGCAGTTAAAGAAGCTGATGAAAAAGGTATAAGAGGAAAAGAGTCAACTCCATTCTTATTATCAAAAGTAAAAGATATAACTAAAGGAAAGAGCTTAGATGCTAATATAGAATTAGTTTATAACAATGCAAAAGTTGGAGCAAGACTTGCAGTTGAATTAAGCAAACTTCAATAACAAATATAATTAAATTAACATAAAAATAAAGTCAATTTCATCATAGTATGAGTTGGCTTTATTTTTATGTTAATAGAAAATTTACTTTTAAAAGAAATATGTATAAGTATTGAAAATACTAAGTTTTTATAGTTACATAAAAAGATGTTCAGTTTTGTGTAAACTATTATATAGTAGTGAAAAAAAATATATGATAATATTCAATATAGTGAATTAAAAAACTAAAAAAAATTAAAAATTTGAAAATTGTTTATTTAAAGGGGGACTTAAATGGAGAATAATTTAAAATATGACACAAAGTTTTATAAAAAAATGATTACAATTGCAATACCTGTAATGATACAAAACTTAATATCATCATCTTTAAATATGGTAGACACTATTATGATAGGAAGATTGGGCGCAAATGAGATTGCCGCAGTAGGACTTGCTAATCAATTCTATTTTATATTTTCATTAGTTATATTTGGTGTAAATAGTGGATGTTCTATATTTACAGCTCAATTTTGGGGTAAAAAAGATAAGGAAAACGTAAGAAAAGTTTTGGGTATATGTTTAGTTTTAGGTTGTGCTTCAGGTCTTATATTTAATATATTTGCGTCCTTTACTCCGAATTTTGTAATGAAATTTTTTACTAATGATCTAAAAGTTATAGAACTTGGTGGAAATTATCTTAGAATAGTAGGTTTTAGTTATATTATTACTGCAATAAGTTATGCTTTTTCATTTTCTTGTAGAGGGATTGGTGAAGCTAAGCTGCCAATGATAACAAGTGCTATAGCACTTGCTTGTAATACGGTATTGAATGCTTTTTTAATATTTGGAATTGGAGGTTTTCCAAAGTTAGGAATAGAAGGTGCAGCAATAGCTACATTAATTGCTAGAATTGTAGAAATGGCACTTGTAATAATAATCACTTATAAAAGGAAAAATGCAATAGCTGGAAAAGTATCAGAATTTTTATCTTTTAGTAAAGAATTTTTCAAAACTGTCATAAAAACAATTTCACCAGTAGTTGTAAATGAAATATTATGGTCAATTGGAATGACTATATATGCTGTAATATATGCATACATAAGCACAGATGCAGTTGCAACGTATCAAATAGCCAACACTGTACAAAATATATTTATAGTAGCTGGTTTTGGTTTAGCTAATGCTTGTTCTGTAATGCTTGGAAATGAAATAGGTCGCGGAAATGAAGAAAAAGCACAAATATATGGTATGAAATTTATAAAAATAACATTCATTATAGGATGTATAACTGGAGCATTACTTTTTATAAGTTCAAATATTATAGTTTCTATGTATAAAGTGTCACCAAATATAATACATGATGCTAAAGTTATACTTAAAATATTTGCATTTATAACTCCATTTAGAATGCTTACAAGTGTTATAATAGTTGGAATTTTAAGAAGTGGTGGAGATATAAAACGTTCATTTATTATTGAAATGAGTGGTATATGGATAATTGGAGTTCCGTTAGCAATAATTGGTTCTATGGTATTAAAGCTTCCTATATATATAGTAGTGGCGTTAGTATATATTCAAGAGTTTGTTAAAGTAGTTTTTGGTTATAAAAGATTTAAATCAAAGTTATGGATAAGCAATTTAGTAGATAATATGAAGTGATAAAAAATAAGTCTAATTTATCATTAGACTTATTTTTTATTTTATAGTTCTTTAGAAAAAGAATTTTTTCCACCTATACAAGTAACTATAAGCTTTATTAAATTAGCAGCAGCTAGTCCAACTATAATGTAAACAAATCTAGATAAAATCATTCCTGTTGTTTCAGGGAAAACTGAAAAAATAGTAGTTATTAAGTTAAAATTAAGTATTCCTAGTAGTCCCCAGTTAATTCCACCTATTATAACAAGAATCAAAGAGATTTTGTCCAATAAATTTAGATGATACATATGTTTTACCCCCCATATATTTTTTTTATATATCTTATAGAAAATATATGATATATTAGATATTATTAGAACTTTATAAAATTAAATATTAAAACTATGATTAGTAAGAATATTATAATGGGGAATTTACTTTTCAAAATTAACTTTTATGGATAAATATTATATTAATTTTATTTGAAGTATAAATAAAACATAAATTAATAAGATTTTCTAAATCAATTTTTAAAGAAATACTAATTTAAATAATTTCTGTTTCTTGATGAAATAAAAAAAGTTTTTCAATTGATAATTTGTTGTTTTGAATTTGAAATTGGAACCCTATATAGGAATTTAAGTTTAAACTTTAAGTTATTCATGTTTCAGTTGAGAATTCTAATTAATTTAATTGAAAATGGAAATTTGAAAATTGAAAATGAATGTAAAAATTAGACTTCCAATTTTAAAGAATGATTTTTTATTAAATTTGCAGAGCAAATTAGTTGAAAACAATATAAAAACATAGTTTTTATGTATTTTTATTTTAAATATTAGGAATGAAATGAGTAATATCTACCATAACTTTTCACTTTTAACTCTTAACTTTTGCTTGGTTCCAAATATAAAAATAGAAATAAACTGTAAGCTTAATAATATCATTTGAGAAAGCTATTATTTAAAATTCCAGATTGGAACCCTATATTATAAATAAAATATAGAATTTAGAACAATATAAAATAAGTGATTTAAAAATTCAATAAAAAACTAAAAACACGAAAATTGGTATTACTTTTTTGATAAACATATGTTATAATATGAAATATAAACAATAAAAACTAGTTAATTTACGGAGGAAGATATGAGAAATTTATATAACTCACCATTTAATAAGAGATATTCATCAAAAGAGATGTCTTACATATTTTCAGATGATATGAAATTTAGAACTTGGAGAAAACTTTGGGTTGCACTTGCTGAAGCTGAAAATGAATTAGGAATAAATATAACAAAAGAGCAAGTTGAAGAACTTAGAGCAAATATAGATAATATAGATTTTGAAGCAGCAGAAAAGAAAGAAAAAGAAATAAGACATGATGTAATGAGTCATGTATATGCTTATGGACTTGCTGCACCAAGTGCAAAGGGTATAATTCATTTAGGTGCAACAAGTTGTTATGTAGGTGATAATACAGACCTTATAGTAATGAGAGAAGCTTTATTATTAATAAGAAAAAAAGTTATAAATGTTATAAATAATTTAGGAAGATTTGCTTTAAACTATAAAGATATGCCTACATTAGGATTTACGCATTTACAACCAGCTCAACTTACAACAGTAGGAAAAAGAGCTACACTTTGGATGAATGAGCTTGTTATGGATCTTGAAAATTTAGATTTCGTAATAGATAGTATGAAATTTAGAGGTGTTAAAGGTACAACAGGAACACAAGCAAGTTTTATGGCGTTATTTAACAATGATGAATCAAAAGTTAAAGAACTTGATAAAATGGTTTGTGAAAAAATGGGCTTTAAAAAATCTTTCCCTGTGACAGGTCAAACATATTCAAGAAAAGTAGATTCTATAATATTAAATACATTATCAGAAATTGCACAAAGTGCATATAAGTTTAGTAATGACTTAAGAATACTTCAAAATATGAAAGAAATGGAAGAACCTTTTGAAAAAAATCAAATAGGATCTTCAGCTATGGCTTACAAGAGAAATCCTATGAGAAGTGAAAGAATTGGAGCGCTTGCAAGATATATAATAGTTAATTCTTTAAATCCTGCAATAACAGCAGGAACACAATGGTTTGAAAGAACTTTAGATGACTCTGCTAATAAGAGAATTGCTGTATCAGAAGCATTTTTAGCATTAGATGGAGTGTTAAATTTATATTTAAATGTAAGTGAAAATATGGTTGTATATCCAAAGGTTATAGCATCACATGTAAATAGTGAATTACCATTTATGGCTACTGAAAACATATTAATGGAAGCTGTAAAAAGAGGTGGAGATAGACAAGAATTACATGAAAGAATAAGAATACACTCTATGGATGCAGCTAGAAGAGTTAAAGAAGAAGGGGAAAGTAATGATTTAATTGAAAGAATCATAAATGACAATGTATTCCCTCTATCAAAAGAAGAAATATTATCAATAATAGATCCTAAAAACTTTATAGGAAGAGCACCAGGACAAGTAGAAGACTTTATGAATGAATATGTTAATCCTATATTAGAAAACAACAAAGAACTTTTAGGTGAAAAATCTGAAATTAATGTTTAAAATTATAAAAAATACTCCTAAGAATTAATTCTTAGGAGTTCTTTTTTTGCATCCAAATTAAATACTACCAAGATTAAAATCTCAACTACAAAGAAAAAAAGAAATCCACATAACTGTAGGCGAGGCTTTAACCTTGCAAAATGTCATTTAAATATATTAACTGTAAATTTATATCCGTATCAAAGACCGCAAAGACTAAAGTCTCAGCTACGAAGGAAATAGAAATTAAATTAAAAGTCCCAACCTTTGTAGACGAGAATTCATTCTTGTAAAACGTCATTTATATATATTATTTTTAAAACTTATATTCGAATTAAAGGCCTTCAAAGTTAAAACCTCATATACGAAAGAAAAAAAGAGAAATTGTATTAATCTATGTAGGCGAGGTTTTAACCTTGCAAAATGTCATTTAAATATATTAACTGTAAATTTATATACGTATCAAAGACCGCCAAGGTTAAAATCTCAGCTACGAAGGAAATAGAAATTAAATTAAAAGTCCCAACCTTTGTAGGCGAGAATTCATTCTTGCAAAACGTTATATATATAAATTATTTTTAAAACTTATATTCGAATTAAAGGCCTTCAAAGTTAAAACCTCATATACGAAAGAAAAAAGAGAAATTGTATTAATCTATGTAGGCGAGGTTTTAACCTTGCAAAACTACGTTATTATTTAAAAGTAACATTTCAACTTTATATAAGTAAAATCAAATATAGGGTTCCAAGTTGATCTTTAGAATTATTTATTCTTATAAAGTTAATATAAATTTTAAAAATTAAGTCAGGATAAAGAAAGGGAAAACATATAAATGTGTTGAAATGCTTAAGTATAAATTCAAATCAAATATAATCATTGTTATATGTATTACAGGGTATGATATTTTTTATGATAAAGTACTATGGTAATTTTATTTAGTATACAAATAAATTATTGTAGATGTTATTTAAGTACAAAGTACTTAAACAACTTAGGAGGTATTTAATGAGGGTAAAAGTTAAGAAAAGTTTTGCAATACTTATTTGCATCTTTGTAATTGTAGGTGGATTCTATGGAGTTAAAAGATACAATCAATATAAAACTTATAAAGAAGATGCAGTATATTTATTAAATTTTTTAGAAGATAATTATCCATATTTTGAAGTGAAAGAAAAAACATTAAATTATAATTTTTTAGATTCAAAAGAAAAATTTATTAAAAAGATTTCAAAATCTAGAAATGATGCTGAATTTATAAAAAATGTAAGTAGTACAATGATGTTTTTACAAAATGCTCATAGCCGCATAGGTTGTAATTCAGATATTCTAAAAGAAAGTAATGATAAAGATGCATTAGAAAAGACTAGATATTGGAATGAAAAACTGTTAAAAAACATATATATTCCTGATGCTAAATGGAAATATATTAAAGGAAAATATGTTATTATTAAGTCAAAAAATAAAGATATACCCAAAGGTAGTATTATTACAAAATTTAACGGTAAAAGCGTTAGTGATTACTTAAAAAATAATAAAGATAAATATTATTTATTAAAGGATTATAAAAGAAATTTATATTATACTTCAGAAGATGGTAGTTTTAAATTAGATAATTTTAGAGATAATATTGAATTTGAATACAATAGGAAAAAGTTTAACAGAAGAATTAATTATGAATTGATAAATGATGATTTACTAAAATGGTATTCTGGAGGATTTTCTAATAATTTTGGAGTAAATTCAAGTGGAATTAATATTGATACAGATATTGTAAATAATGGGAAAACAGCATATGTAAAAATTAAAAGTTTTTCTACTGAATATATGGAAAATGATAAATTGAGTTTAAAGAATTTTCTGCTAAAAGAATGTGAAAATTATTTTTCAAAAGTAGATTATACAATTTTTAATGAAAATGAGATAGATAAATCACAGCTTCCAGAAAATAATTATAATTTGGAAAAGTATAGAATATTTAAGCAATCTCGTATTATTATGCCACATGAAGATTCAATAAAATTTAAGGGTTACATCTATGTATTAGTTGATGATAATGTTTATTCTGCATCAGAATATTTTACTAATATGATTAAAAAAACTAAGTCTGCAAAGATTGTAGGAATTACTACTGGTGGAGATGGTTTAGGACCAGAACCTATATCAACATTTCTTCCAAATAGTAAATTATCTGTTCAAATTGCATCTACGCTTGGAGTAAATAGTGATGGTAGAATAGATGAAGAAGTTCATACAGAGTCTGATTTATATATTGAACAGGATTTTGATGATTATATAAAATTTTTAAATTCAGAACTTAATGAAATTGAAAGAAGTAAATATGATACAGTATATAGAAAACTAATGAGTGAATTAAAATAAATAATAAGATTACTTAAAAATGTAAATAAAATTTTAATTGTTAATTGTTCAAAAACTTGAGGGGGAGAGGTTTATGAGGGGGAGAGTTAAGAAAAGTTTTGCAATACTTATTTGCATCTTTGTAATTGTAGGTGGATTTTATGTAGTTAAAAGATGTAATCAATATAAAACTTATAAAGAAGATGCAGTATATTTATTAAATTTTTTAGAAGATAATTATCCATATTTTGAAGTGAAAGAAAAAACATTAAATTATAATTTTTTAGATTCAAAAGAAAAATTTATTAAAAAGATTTCAAAATCTAAAAATGATGCTGAATTTATAAAAAATGTAAGTAATGTAATGATATATTTACAAAATGATCATAGCAATATAGGCTCTGCTTCTAATAATTCAATAGAAAAGAATGAAGAAAATGCATTAGAAAAACTTAATTATTGGAATGAAGAGTATTTAAAAACACTATATGTTCCAAATATAAAATGGAAATATGTTCAGGGAAAATATATTGTTATTAAGTCAAAAAATAAAGATATACCCAAAGGAAGTATTATTACAAAATTTAATGGTAAAAGTGTTAGTGATTACTTGCAAAATAATAAAGAAACATATTACTTATTAAAAGATTATAAAAGAAATTTATATTATACTTTTGACAATAGAAATGTAAAGAAAGATAATCAGATAGACAGTATTGAATTTGAATTTAATGGAAAAAGCTTTAAAGGGGAAATTAACTATGAATTAGCAAATGAAGATGTAATAAGGTGGTATGATGAAGAATATTTTAATTCTTTAAAAGCTGCTAATGTTTATACAAATATTACAAGCAATGAAAAAACAGCATATATAAAAATTAGAAGTTTTGCTACTGAATATATGGAGACTGATGAACTTATTATAAAAGATTTTCTGCTACAAAAATGTAAAAATATAGATAATATTGTTATAGATATTAGAGGTAATTGTGGTGGAAACAATGGATATGGGAATTTTCTAATTTCAATTTTAACTGATAAGATTATATCTAAATACGTATATGATTGTTATAAAAATACAGAATTTATGGAGAAAAATTTCTTTTCAAAAATAGATTATGATATGACAAAACAGGAAGAAATAGATAAATCTCAGCTTCCAAAAAATAGTTATAACTTAGATGATTTTAGAATATTTAAGCAACCTGAAATTATTATGCCACATGAAGATTCAATAAAATTCAAGGGAGATATCTATGTATTAGTTGATGATAGTGTTTATTCTGCATCAGAACACTTTGTAGATATAGTTAAAAACACTAAGTTTGCAAAGATTGTAGGAATTACTACTGGTGGAGATGGTCTAGGAACAACACCAATATCAACAATGCTTCCAAATAGCAAGATACCCATACAAATTTCACATACATTTGGAATAAATAGTGATGGTACTGTAAATGAAGAAGTCCATACAGAGCCTGATTTATATATTGAACAGGATTTTGATGATTATATAGAATTTTTAAACTCAGGACTTAATGAAATTGAAAGAAGTAAATATGATACAGTGTATACAAAAATAATGAGTGAATTAAAATAAGAAAAGAAGTCGATATATAAATTTAAAATAGAATACCGGGGTTAAAGCCCCGGTTTTAATTTAAAAACTTAAATTTTATAAATCACATTTAATAGTTTCGATATGATTAGCAACTTTTACTTTTCTATAAATTTTAGATATAATTCCTTCTTCGTTAATTATAAATGTACTTCTTTCTATACCTATAGATTTTTTACCATATAAATTCTTTTCTTTTAGAACATCATATAATTTACACACTTCTTCATTTTCATCAGAAAGTAAAATAAAAGGAAGTTCATGTTTAGTTATAAATTTATCATGAGATGCAAGTGAATCACGACTTACACCAAGAATAATTGTGTTCTTGTCAATAAACTCTTGAAATGAATCTTTAAAAGCTATAGCTTCTTTAGTACATCCAGGTGTATTGTCTCTTGGATAGAAATATAATATTACTTTCTTTCCTAAGTAATCACTTAATTTATGTTCTTTTTTATCAGATCCTATTAATGAAAAGTCAGGAGCTTTAATTCCTTCAGTTAAATTTAAATTATCCATTTTAAAAATCCTCATTTCTTTATATATTTATATTATATAGGGTTTTAAATTCACCTATAAAAGTATTTGATAAAAATTTATATTTATTCTTAAAAATAAAACACATCTTTAATAATTATTATCCAATAATATTTACTATTTGTAAAGAGATGTGATAAAATTAAATTGAAATTTTAATTAGAAATAAGGTGATTTTATGATAACAATTATATCTCCAGCTAAAACTTTTAGGGAGGATTTTATAGATTTAAAAATAGATAATTCTGAGTTGATTTTTCATAAGAAAACAAAGGAAATTATAGAGATACTTAAAAATTATACAATAGATGAATTAGCCACTTTAATGAATATGTCTTTAAATTTAGCAAAAACAAATTATTATAGATATGAAAAGTTTTATGATGAGAATGTTAAAGAAATGTATGGAATACTAGCTTTTAATGGAGAACTATATAAGGGATTAGAAGCTGATAATTTAAAAGGGGAAGATATTGATTTTTCACAAGATAATTTGAGAATATTATCAGGACTATATGGAATAATTAGACCTTTAGATAAGATTAAGGAATATAGATTAGAAATGGGTACAAAACTTAAAAGTAATGTAGCTGATAATTTATATGGCTATTGGAGAGAATCACTAACAGAGTACATAATAGATGACATAGGTAAAAGCAGTGGAGATAAAATTTTAATTAATTTAGCATCTAGTGAATATAGTAAAGCTTTAAACTTAAAAGAAATAAATAGTAAGTTTAAAGTTATAAATATTGATTTTAAAGAAAATAAAAATGGAAAATTAAAATCTATAAGTATGTATTCTAAAAAAGCAAGAGGCAAAATGACTAGATATATTATTCAAAATAAAATAGATAAACTAAATGAAATAAAAAAATTTAATGAAGATGAATATGTTTTAAACGTAGAATTAAGTAATGATGAAAATTTAATTTTTACTAGAAATATTTAAATTCAAATCAAAGATAGCCAAGGTTAAAACCTCAGCTACGAGGGAAAAAGGCGAAATTGTATCAATCTATGTAGGCGAGAATTCATTCTTGCAAAACGTTACTTGTACATATTATTTTCAATTTGTAATCTGTTAGGGACTGACTCTACTTGTCGTGATAAATATATCTCTTAAAATGGTTATTAATTATAAAAAGATAATTAGCCTATGATATGTCTGTCCCTCTTGTTGATTAGTATATTTAAAGATAAAACTAATAAAATTTAGCAAGGATACATTACCGCCAAGACTAAAACCTTAGCTACGAAGGAAATTAGAATTTGATATTAAAAGTCCCAACATTTGTAGGCGAGAATTCATTCTTGCCTAGCGACATTTAAATATATTACTTTTAAATTTTCAACTGGTTTCAAATAAAAAACTAGAAATTAAATACAAATTTAAGATTATTAAATGATAAATGTATAAATTAAAACTTTAGCTTAGAAAACTATAAAAATGTAAAAAAATTTTAGAAAATAGCTAAATTTTTATAAAAAAATGCGGTAACATATTTACAAATTAATTTTATTATGGTAATATAACTAAAAATATAGATGAGTAATTGCGATTTATCTATACTTAACTTTGTGCACAAAGATTTATTAAATTTAAGATTAAATATGCTATGATAGGAAGAGTATTGTAGAGTACAGTTTAAAGAGAGGAAATATTATTAGCTGAGAGTATTTCTAAATATGTCTATAAGAAAACTACCCTGGAGCTATGGTTTAGTAACTGTTTAGTGAAATGCCATCGGTTAGATGCCGTTATTAAGATGAGAAGAATTGAATTTAAAATTCAATTTGGGTGGAACCACGAAGTGTAACATTCGTCCCAAGATCGGGATGGATGTTTTTTTTATACTCAAATTTGGAATTTTATATGGGGTTCCAAGCTGAAAAATGAAATTATTCAAATATCAAATGAGAATAATGTTAATAAAGGAACAGTAATTATTTAAAACGTTATTCATAAAAATTTCTAAATCAATTTTTAAATAAATACTAATTTAAATAATTCCTGTTTCTTGATGAAAGAAAAAAATTCAACTTATAAATGTGTTATTTAAAATTTGAACCCTATATGATTTAATTTTAAAAAGTTAAATAAAACCTAGTTTTTAATATAATGTTTTAAAATATATGGAATGAAATAAATAATATTGTGAAAAGAAAATTCATAATCAACAAAGAAATGTGAATTTTAAAATTAAAGTAATTTAAAAAAATAGTATATTGGAGGAGAATTTTATGAAAAATATTAATATAAAACTTAAAGATAATTCAATAAAAGAAATAGAAGAAAATATGAGTATATACGATCTTGCAAAGTCAATCAGTAATAAGCTTGCAAAGAATGCTATAGTGGGAAGAGTAAATGAAATATTAGTTGATTTAAGTTATTTATTAAAAAATGACGATAAAGTTGAAATTTTAACTTATGAAGATGAAGAAGCAATTGATGTTTTAAGACATTCAACAACTCATGTTATGGCACAAGCTGTGAAAAGACTTTATAATGATGCAAAATTAGCCATAGGACCTTCCATAGCTAATGGATTTTATTATGATTTTGATGCAAATGAAACTTTTTCAGAAGAAGATTTAGAAAAAATAGAATTAGAAATGAACAAAATAATAGATGAAGATTTAAAATTTGAAAGAATTGATGTTTCAAGGGAAGAAGCATTAAATCTTATGAGAAACAAAGTAGAACCATATAAAATAGAGCTTATAGAAGATTTAGAAGAAGGTCAAAATATATCTTTATATAAACAAGGAGATTTTATTGATCTTTGTAGAGGACCGCATATACCTTCAACAAAATATATAAAAGCATTTAAACTTTTAAGTGTGGCAGGAGCCTATTGGAGAGGTAGCGAAAAAAATAAAATGCTACAAAGAATTTATGGTACTGCATTTGAAGATAAAAAATCATTAGAAAAATATTTAAAAAATTTAGAAGAAGCTAAAAAAAGAGATCATAGAAAACTTGGAAAAGAACTTAAAATATTTACAGTTATGGATGAAGGCCCAGGATTTCCATTTTTCTTACCAAATGGTGTTGTTTTAAAAAATACTTTAATAGATTTTTGGAGACAAGTTCACAAGGAAAATAATTATGTTGAAATAGAAACACCTATAATGCTTAATAAAAAACTTTGGGAAACTTCAGGACATTGGTATCATTATAAAGAAAATATGTATACTTCTAAAATAGATGATGAAGAATTTGCATTAAAACCTATGAATTGTCCAGGGGGAATGCTTGTTTATAAATCTGAATCACATTCATATAGAGATTTACCATTGAGAGTTGCTGAACTTGGAAGAGTTCATAGACATGAGCTTTCAGGTGCACTTCATGGACTTATGAGGGTTAGAGCTTTTACACAAGATGATGCACATATATTTATGTTGCCTGAACAAATAAAGTCAGAAATTAAAGATGTTATAAGACTTATTGATAAAGTTTATTCTCAGTTTGGATTTAAATATAATGTGGAACTTTCAACAAGACCTGAAAATTCTATGGGTAGTGATAAAGAATGGAATCTTGCAGAGGCTTCTTTAAGTGAAGCATTAAACGAAGAAAAGATTGAGTATAAAATAAATGAAGGTGATGGTGCTTTTTATGGACCTAAGATAGATTTTCATCTTGAAGATAGTTTAGGAAGAACTTGGCAATGTGGAACTATTCAATTAGATTTTCAACTTCCTCAAAGATTTGAACTTAGCTATATAGGTAGTGATGGAGAAAAACATAGACCTATAGTTATTCACAGAGTTGTTCTTGGAAGTATTGAAAGATTTATAGGAATTTTAATAGAACACTTTGCGGGAAAATTCCCAGTATGGTTAGCTCCAGTTCAAGTTAAAGTATTACCTATATCAAATAAATTTAATGAGTATTCAGAAGAAATAGTAAAAGCTTTAAAAGATAATAATATAAGAGTAGCTATAGATAATAGAGATGAAAAGATAGGCTATAAGATTAGAGAAGCTAGAAATGAAAGAATACCTTATATGATTGTTATAGGTGAAAAAGAGGAAGAAGGTAACAATATTTCTCTTAGAAGTAGAAAAAATGGAGATGAAGGTTCTAAAAACCTAGATGAATTTATAAAAGATATAAAAGCTGAAATTGATGATAAAACTATAAATTTATAATTTTATAAAAAATATATAAAGCAGTTTAAATAAATGTTTAAAATTACATTTTATTTAAACTGTTTTTTTATTATATAAAAGTTTGTAACTTTAAAAATTATTCTATTCACTATCACTATTCAATCTTACTTTTTAATTGGTTCTCAACATGATAATAGAATAAACTATAGGCTTAATAGTATTATTTGAGAAAGACATTACTTTGAATTTGAGCTTGGAAGCCTATAAATTATAGATAGGAGAAAATTTATTGTTTAACAAGATATATAGAATGATTCCGGATTGATAAATGAAGTCTTTTGAAAATGATAAATAAATATTATTGATAATCACTTGCAATTAAAAAATAAATATGATAATATAATTTTGTAGTTTAAATATGGAAATAAAAATATAATTTAACTATTGAGGAGAAAAGAGGTGCAAATGTGTTATATAAGGTATTAGAATTTCTCCATAAAGAAGGAAATTTTTCGACTAAAGCAATATCTAAAGGATTATCTATTCCAGAACCTATTATAGATGATTTAAAATCAAGATTAATAAGTATGGGTTACATAAAAAAAATAACTTGTGATAGGACTATGTGTGAAAAATGTACTTGTGGATGTAGTACTAAAAAACTAAATGACAAAATTGATTGGGAGATAACAGAAAAGGGAATAAAGTTATTAAACAAGTCATTATAAACAATGTATAAAATGGGAGGTAAAATTATGAATACATTAGATAAACTAAATATTGGAGATAAGATAAAAGTAAAAAATATTGAAAGAGATAGTGCAGTAAGAAGAAAATTACTAGATATGGGTATTACTCCAGGTGTTGAAATTGAAGTTACAGGTAAAGCACCAATGGGCGATCCATTAGAAGTTTTAGTAAGAGGATATAAGTTAACTCTTAGAAAAAATGAGGCTAAAGTAATTAGGGGAGAATAAGAGGTGATGTTATGTTAATACCAATGAATTTGGCTCATGAAGGAAATATAGTTGAGGTAAAATCAGTTTCTATGAAGGAAGGGTTAAACAAAAGATTAGGAGAACTTGGTATTGTATCAGGAAATAAAATTAAAATTGTAAAAAATGATGGTAGAAGTTTAATTATTTCAATTAAGGAAAGCAGATTTGCATTAGATAATAATATAGCTAGAAATGTTTTAATAGCTGTTTAAAAGAAGACATAATTATAGGAAAGTGATGATAATGACTTTCAAATTCAAGGGGGAAGAAAATGAGAACAATTGCATTAGCAGGTAATCCAAACTGCGGAAAAACAAGTTTGTTTAATATCTTGACTAAGGCTAGACAACATGTAGGAAATTGGCCAGGAGTTACAGTAGAAAAAAAAGAAGGAATATTAAAGCATAATGGAAATGAATATAAAATTATAGATTTACCAGGAACTTATAGTTTAGGTGCATATTCAGAAGATGAAGTTATAGCTAGGAATTATATTGTAAATGATAAACCAGACGTGGTAATAAACGTAATTGATGCTACTAATATAGAAAGAAATTTATATTTAACTCTTCAGCTAATAGAAATGGGAGCTAAAGTTGTTATAGCATTAAATATGATGGATGAAGCTGAAAATAAAGAAATTATGATAAAAATAAAAGAACTTTCTAGCAAATTAGGCGTTAAAGTTATTCCAACAGTGGCATTAAAGCAAAAAGGAATAAAAGAACTTATAGAAGCTAGTATAAGTGATGATATAGAAAAGGCAAATGTAAATATAAATTATGGCGAAGACATTAATAAAGAAATAGAAAGTCTTGCTAGAATTATAGAAAAGAGTGTTAAGAATAAATCTATTTCTTCAAAATGGGCAGCTTTAAAACTTTTAGAAAATGATAGTCATATGAAAGAAGAATTAGAAGTTGATAAAAATATTAATTTAAAAAGACAATTAGAAGGATGCTATAAAGAAATAGAATCTAAAGTTGGATTTGAACCAGAAATGGCAATAGTAAATGAAAGGTACTCTGTTATATCAGAAATAGTATCAGATACTGTTAAGAGAAAAGAAAAGAATGAAGATACATTTACAGATAAAATAGATAAAGTTGTGACAAATAAATTTTTAGGATTACCTATTTTTGCAGCTATTATGTTTGTTTTATATCAAATAACTTTTATTGTTGGAGCAGGAATACAGGATGCTGTAGATGGATTTATAAATGGATTAGGTGAATCTATTAGTGGATATTTAGCTACAGTAGGAGCACCGATGGTAATTCAAACTTTTGTTGAAAAAGCTATATTTGGTGGGCTTGCAGCAGTAATTGCATTCTTACCCTTAATCATGGTTATGTATTTCTTAATAGGCTTATTAGAAGACAGTGGATATATGGCAAGAGCGGCATATGTTATGGATAAATTAATGAGATCTTTAGGTTTACATGGTAAAACTTTCGTATCAATGCTTGTAAGTATAGGTTGTAATGTTCCAGGAATAATGGCAACAAGAACACTTGAAAACAAGAAAGATAGAATGATTGCAATTCTTATAAATCCATTTATATCTTGTGGAGCAAGATTACCAATTTATATGTTATTCATTAGTGCTTTCTTTAAAAAGAATCAAGCATTAATACTATTTTCGCTTTATGCATTAGGTTTAATAGTAGCACTTATTATGGGTAAAATATTTAGTAAAACTTTATTTAAGGGAGAACCATCTTACTTTGTAATGGAACTTCCAAGTTATAAAATTCCATCTTTAAGAAATGTATTTATGTTAATGTGGGACAAAGCAGGTGCATTTATTAAAAAAGCAGGAAAAATTATATTACCAATAATGGTAGTGTTATGGGCATTATCATATTTACCAATGGGAGTAGAACCAAATAGCGAAGACTCACTACTTGGAATGATAGGTTCATTTGTTGCACCAATATTTAAGCCAGCAGGTTTTGGAACATGGCAAGCAGGTGTTTCATTAGTTACAGGAATACTTGCAAAAGAAACAGTCATAGGAACTATGGGATTAATATATGCAGGTGTAGAAGAAGGACCAGCATTAGTATCTTCGATTCAATCAATATTTACTCCATTATCAGCAATGTCATTTATGGTTATGTCACTTTTATATACTCCATGTTTAGTTGCATTAGGTGCAATTAGAAGAGAGACAAACTCATGGAAATGGACACTATTTACTGCAGTATATACATTCTTTATAGGATGGCTTGGAGCAGTATTTGTATTCCAAATAGGTTCATTACTTGGTTTTGCTTAAGATAAAATAAATATAAAAAAAGAGATTAATTTATAAATTTTAAATTAATCTCTTTTTATGTTTAATCATATATATTATAAATAATTACAAATAAAAGAGGTTATACATTTTTAAAGAAAAGTTTAAGAATAAAATTAAATTCTATCTATAATATCATTATGATATAATTTAATATAGGAAAACAAGTTGGAAATTTCAAGTTCTAATTTATTATTTGAAATAAATTGAAAATTAGAAAATAATATATCACAATGTAGTTGTGCAAGGTTGAAACCTCTCCTATAGATGAATTGGCACATTTTATTTGTATTTAAAAGTGGATGAAAGGTAGAAAACATGAAAAATAAGAGAAGTAAAATATTTTTAATGATGTCTTTTGTAATTTTGTTGACAGGGTGTGGTGAGCGTTCAAAAGAAAATTATAATAATAAAAGTAATATAAAAGTTGAAAGTAGTATAGATGAAAACAACAACGATATATCAAAAGTTGAATTTGAAAAAGAGGAGGAATTGTATAAAGTAGGATATGATTTGTTTTTTGAAAATAGATATGATGAAGCTATAGAAAAATCAAATTTATTAATAAATGAATTTCCTGAAAGTTATAAAGGTTATAATATTAGAGGAATAGCAAAGGCTTATAATGGTAATTATGAAGAAGGTATGAGAGACATAGATAAAGCTTTAGAAATACAACCAGAGTATGGTTATGCACTATTTAATAAAGCCCTTACATATGAACTTTATGAAAAATTAGATGAAGCAATAGTTTTTTATAATAAAGCTTTAGAAGTAGAGAAATATGTATGGTCATATTACGGAATAGCGTCTTGTTATGGAAGAAGAGGAGATGTAGATAATACAATAAAATATCTTAGTGAAGCTATAAAGTTAGATGAATCTATAAAAAATCATGCAAGAGAAGAAGTTGATTTTGATCCAGTAAGAAGTGATAATAGATTTATAAATTTAATAAATTAATTCTATAGAAAAGGGCATTGCAAAAGAACTAAAATAGTAAAAGCAAGAGCCTTTTTTAATTTCAATATATTAACATCTATTCCTTTATAAATGAATGCATATTAAATAAAATAATATTTAATTAAAAAATACAAAAAAATATTTAAGAATATATAAAAAATATTCGATACTTATATTGTATGAAAGAAGTATAAGTATTCTAAATTTGTTTATAAAATTAATTATATAGTTATTAAATAGATGCTTAAAAATAATATAAATAAAGTTTAAATATTATATTTATTTTAGAATATGGGTTTATTTAAATCAAGAAAGGTAAAAAGATGGAAAATATAAAGAAGAAAAAAACAGATAAATTTATTATTGTATTATTTTTGACATTTTACATTCTTTCTACTGAATTATTAGCATATGAAAGAAAAGATGCAGAAATTGAAGATAAGAAAGTTTATAAAATTGGGTCAAATGCTTTAAATCCATATTTATCAGAAAATAAAGAAGGAAAAGTAAGTGGTTATTATAATGAAATTACTCAATTTATAGGAAATGAATTAAATATTGAGTTTGATACTGAAGTAGATAATTTTTCTAATAATCTAAAAAAATTAAAAGATGGTGAATTAGATTTATTAATGGGTATTCCTTATATTGAAAAAGAAAAAAATAATGTTTTGTACTCTCAATATTATATAGGTTTTAATAGCCAAAGATTATATTCAAAAAATGATGTTAAATATAGTGATCTAAAAAATTTAGAGGAGGTTAACATTGTAGTAGTAGAAGACGTATTTGAAGTTGAATGGTTAATTAAATCTTTGGAAAATTTAAATATAAATTTCAAATTAGAATTAGTTAGCAATGATTATGAAGCTAAAAAGTTAATTAACAATAATGAAGCAAATTTAATTTTAACTAGCAGTCATGATGAAAAATACAAAAAATTTAATAAAATATATGAATATAATGATGGACCTATATATATAGCAGCTAATAATAAAAATGAAGATATTATAGCTAATATTAATGAGATTTTATTGAAAAGTATTAATTCAAAGGAAAATCATATAGAAAAAATTTATGGAAAACATTTTATGAAAATTTATGTTAATCCAAATTCATATCCAGAAATAATAAAATTTATGTTTAGTTTCACATTATTACTTTTACTATTCATATATGTAAAAAATATATATCCTAAAATAAAAATTTTTAGAATAAAGAATAAAATAAATATTAGAATGAAAAAAAATCAATATATGTTACATTATCAGCCTATAATAAATCCTAAATTAGAAACTTTAGTTGGATTTGAAGCATTATTAAGGCTAAATACAAAAAAAGGCTTAATTTATCCCAATGAATTCTTAAAAGAGATAGAAGAAAGTAAAATGCTTTCTGAAGTATCTTATTGGATACTAAAGAAAGTTATAATTGAGTATAAATTAATTAAAGAAGAAATAAATTATAAATATGACTCATTTTACATATCTATAAATATATCATTAAATGAAATAGAAAATGAATTATTTGTTGATAATATGATAGTTATATTTAACAATTCTAAACTTCCACGAAATTCTATATGTCTAGAAATAACTGAAAATGTGGGCATAGGAAACTTAGAAAAACTTAAAATAGTATTGTCAAAGTTAAAAGAATGTGGATTTATGATAGCTATTGATGATTTTGGAGTTGAATATTCTACATTAGAAATAATAGAAAAGTTAGATTTTGATATAATAAAACTAGATAAATATTTCATAGATAAAATTGAAACATCTAAGTTTAGAAAAAATGCTGTTGATTTTATTTCCAATTTTGCAATGGATAATAATAAAGTAATTATAGCAGAAGGGGTTGAAAATAAAACTCAAAAAGAAATTATAAAAAAGTACAACCATGATAAGTTTTATATTCAAGGTTATTTTTATTCTAAACCAGTTTCAATTAATATGTTGAATGAAGTAGAAGGAAGTATTTCAAAAAAATAGATAGTATAATAAATTTTATTGTGAATTAATATACTTAATTTACATTTGTGTAAATTAAGTATATTTTCTTATGAAAGTCGAATATTGAAATAAAATGCAAAATAATACAAAGTATATATTAAGAAAAAATTATATTAGAAAATAGGTGGTAATAATTTGGAAAAAGAAAATGAAGTAAATGACTATTTAATTAAATTTCAACATGATGAAAAATATATAGATTACTTCATTAAATTTGCATTAGATAATCTAAGATATAATCCTAAATATATGAAATATGTAATGGAAAAAGTATTTTTAATAGCTAGAAAAAATGATTATAAGAATTCTATTGGAGAATGCTTACTTTATTTAAGTTGGTATTACCATGATAACGGTGAATATAATAAATCAATAAAATATCAAAGAGAATCCTATGAAATATTTTTGAAACTTAATAATGAAAAAAGTATAGTGAAAGTTTTTAATGGACTTATAGCTAATTATACAAAACTTGGAATGTTTGTTTTTGCTATAGAATTTGGATTGAAAGCAATTGCTATAGCAGAAAAATTGAGGGATTACACTATATTGAGTTCAATAATTATAAATACTGCAGTAGCATATTTAGATTATGGCAAATTTTGTGAGTCGTTAGAATTAATAGAACGATTGTTTAATTTAAACAAAGATAATAATTATGAATTGCAAAATGAAGAACAATTGTTATTATATACAGTTATGATAGAGATTAAATTAAAGAATGATGAGATTTATGATGCTTATAAATATTTTAAAAAAGGATATAATTTATCAAAAAAAATGAAGTGTTTTTTTTATCAAGCTGAATTTCTATATTTAAATGGTAAAATACAGCATAAATTTGAATTGTATAGTGAATCTGAAAAAAGTTTTGAAGATACATATAATATAGCTTTAAATCACAATAATAAATTTATTATTGTTAAAACACTAATAGAGTGGGGAAAATGCAAAAGTAATCTGTGCGATTATAGTAAGTCGGAAAAACTATTGCTTAATGCTTTAAAATATGCAAAAGAAATAAAATCTACAGTTTTATTAAAAGATATTTATTCAAATTTAAGTGATTTATACAAAAATATGGGCGATTTTAAAAATGCATTTGAATCATTAGAAAATAAATGTAAATATGAAAAAGAAATAATGAACGATACAAATATTGTTATTTTTGATAGATTTTATAATAAAACATTTAAGAAAGAAGCTAATACATATAAAAAATTGTATAGTAACATGAATAATATTTCACATATGGGAAGAAAAATTACATCTATTTTAAATAAAGATAAAATATTTGGAGTTATAGCAAAGGAACTAAGCAAAATAATAGAATTAGATATTTTTGCTATTGCTTTAAGTCAAAACAATGATAAATTTTTAACTTCTGAAATATTTGTTGAAAGTGGGTGTAAACTAAAAGTTAATAAAATATTATTAGATGATGATGATAATCTAGGAGTTTATTGTTATAAAACAAAAAAAGAAATACTTATTAATAATTTTGAAAATGAATATAGAAAATATGTTAAAAAGCTTCCTAAATATTATATTGTGGGGGATAAAGTAAAGTCTGCAATATATTGTCCGTTGATTATAGAAAATGAAGTTATTGGTGTTTTAACTATTCAAAGTAAGAAAGAAAATAAATATACAATCGCAGATTTAAATATACTTAAAATATTTTCATCTTATGCGGCAATTGCTATAAAGAATTCATTATTATTTAGTGAAAGTAAATATTTGGCTAGTTATGATAGCCTAACTGGAGTTTTAAATAGAAGAGAAATTTTAAGAATAGGTGAGGAGTTCTTTAAAGCAACAAAAAAAGATAACATAAATTTTTCAGTTATGATGATAGATGTAGATCATTTTAAAAAAATAAATGATACATTAGGACATTGTTATGGAGATTATGTGTTAACTGAAACTGCAAACGTAATAAGCAAACATTTAGAAGATAATTGTGTATTAGGTCGATATGGTGGAGAAGAATTTATCATTATAGTATTAGAACAAGATATTTGTAAAGTTAAAGATATTGCAAAATCAATTCAAGAAACTATAGAATTACATACTTTTGAAGCTAAAGATATGAATAGTTTGAAAGTTACTGTAAGTATAGGTTTATACTTTTTTAATAAAGATGAAAATAGTTTCTTTGAAGGAGTAAAATTTGCAGATAAAGCATTATATGACGCTAAAAATTCAGGAAGAAATAAGGTTAAATATTTTAATTAGAATATTAATGTTTTAAAAAGGCTACTTAATAAATTTGGAGAAACGTATGAAAAAAAATTTAATTTATTTTACAACTTTAATTATTATGCTATTTCTATTTATAATACCACTAGAAATTGATGATGATAAAAATATGAATAGTTTAATTAAAGAAGTTTCTGAGTCCTATTTTAATAAGACGATTATTGATAAAAAAACTATAGAAGAGAAAAGAAATATAATAAAAAATTATCCCAATAGTTCTACTAAACATTTTTTAAATGGATATTTTGATTACATAAGTTATGATTTTAATAGTGCCCTAAAAAATTTTAAATTGGCATGTACAAATATAAATAATACTACAAGTTATTTTGTTAAAATTTATAGTAATAAGTTTTTGGCAGATTGTTTTATACGAAACGAGAAGTATAATGAAGCTGTTTATTACATAGAAGAAGGGTTTGGATATATAAATGAGAGTAATCCTCACTATAATGAAGAAGATATATGGGAAGTTTTAAAAACTATACTATATATACCAGAAGGAAGAGAAAAAGTTATAAAAATTTTAGAACGTGGAATATCTCATGAAAATATAAGTGATGAATATAGGTTTTATATAATTAGAAAATTAGAGATGCTCTATGTTGCAAACTCTAATTATGGCAAAGCTATAGAGTATGGTTTAGAGATAGTAACACTGTCAGAAAAATTGGACAAACAATATTTTAAAGCAAAGGCTATTGTAGATTTATCTTTAGTATTTAGAAAATTAGGAGGATATGATCAAGCTAAATTGCCATTAAAAGAAAGTTTAGAAATAGACATAGATGATGATTATGAAAATGCATTAGCTAAAACATATGGACTTATAAATTTATCGGAATTACATATTATTACAAAACACTATGATGCAGCTTTAGAAACCGCATTAAGAATTAGTGATTACACAAAATACTTAAGTGAGGATGAAGCAAATAATGTTGAGGCTTTAAAAAATATTATTGAATCTCAGGTATATATTTATAAAGGAGAACTAGAAAAGGCTGAAAACTCATTAAAAGAAGCAGAACTTTTAATGAAGTGTGAAAGTAAAAAGCTGTATTTAGATCAAGATATAACATTGATTAAAGCTTATGGGGATTTACTTTACAATAAAAAAGATTATAAGGATTCTATATCAAAATATGAATATGCTTTAAAACTAGCTAAAGAAAGAAATAATAGGGAACTGAAAAAAATAATAACTGAAAAACTTGCAGAGTTATATAGTAAAATTGGTGATAAAGATACATCTAATTTTTACAAGGATGAGCTAATAAATTTAAGTTATGAAGAACAAGAAGTTATACATAAAGATTACAGTATATATGCTGTAGAAAAGCAAAAGTATCAAGAAGCTATGGCTAAAAATTACAAGCATGAATCTGTAGAGCAAAAGAACTGGATAATAACATTAATATTGTTATTAATATTAGAAGAACTTTATAATAATGATAGAAGAAGAATAAGAAGATTAGAAGAAGAAAAAGATAAAGATTTTTTAACAATGTTATATAATAGAAGATATTTAGATGAATATGAAAATAAAGTCTATAACTATATTGATGATTACGAGTTTTCAATTATAATGTTAGATATAGATTACTTTAAGTTATACAATGACAACTATGGTCATGTTAAAGGGGATAAAGTTATAAAAGAAGTATCTAATGCAATAAGAGAAGTTTTTAGAAAAGATGATATATGTGTAAGATATGGTGGAGAAGAGTTCTGTATTATTCTTAAAGAAACACCAAAAGAAGTTGCATTAGAAAGAGTAAAAAGACTTAGAAATTCTATAAAAAGAAAAAGGATAGCGCATAGACATTCTAAAGTGACTAACATAATAACTGTAAGTATTGGAGTATATACTAAGGGAAAATATAAAAAAGAAAGTTTAAAAAATGTAGTTAATAAAGCAGATAAAGCTCTTTATGTAGCAAAAGAAAGTGGCCGAGATAAAGTAGTACATTTTGATGAATGTGTAATTAAATAATTTGAAAACTAAAAAGCGTGTTAAGTCACGTTTTTTTATTTTACATAAAATTGAATTTTTTTAAGGGCAAAGTATTTTATAAGTAGGGATATGATTATATGTATAGTGGACTTAATTCTATCAATTAAATATGTAAATAAATCTGTAAGCTAGATTTTAACCTTGTTGTTACACATTACTATTCCCAATCTAATATAAAAATTAATTACGAATGTCTTTTTTATGAAAATTACTACATATTAATTTTATATAGAAGCAAAATTAATTTTAATATATAATTAAAAAGTCAAATTTTTGATAAAGTAAGGTTGAAAGCTTAAAAGTGGAATTATTTAAGTTTTAGTTAGAACTAAAAAACAAAAGATAAAGGAGATAATATGATAGATAAGAAAATTAAAAATAAGTTAATACAAATTACATGGCCTATATTTATAGAAAGTATACTTATATCACTTCTTGGTGGAGTAGATATTTTTATGTTAGGACGATACTCAGATAATGCAGTTGCAGCAGTAGGAGTTGCAAATCAATTAATGTTTATGGTTAATCTTATGTTTTCATTAATTACTGCAGGAACATCTATACTTGTAGCACAGTACATAGGATACAATAAGGAAAATGGTAAAAATAATGATAATATTATTAGATTAAGTGGAGTTTCTATAGGTTTTAACTTTTTAATAGGAATAATTTTAAGTATAATAATGATATTTTTAGGAACAACTCTTCTAAAACTTTTAAATACATCAGATGAGTTACTTATATATGGAAAACAATATATAGAATTTGTAGGTGGTTTCATATTTATACAAGCTATTTCAATGACTTTTACAGCAATTTTAAGACCTCATGGACTTACAAAAGTTTGTATGTTTGTAACATTGCTAATGAATATAATTAATGTAGTTTTAAATTATATACTTATATTTGGACATTTTGGATTTGAAAGTTTAGGTGTTAGAGGAGCTGCAATATCAACAACATTAAGTAAGTTTATAGGGTTAATTGTATTGGGGATAGTTTTATATAGAAATGTATTAAAAAGAATAAAACTTGATTTATTTAAACCATTTCCAAAAGAAGATTTGAAAAACATATTAAAAATTGGTATACCAGCAGCAGGTGAAGAAATATCATATAATTTATCTCAATTAGTAGTTATAAGCTTTATTAATTTGATAAGTATAAACTCCATGGCAACAAAAAGCTATATTTCAAATATAGCAAGTTTTGCATATCTATTCTCAGCAGCACTAGGACAAGGTGCAAGTATAGTAATAGGACAATTAGTTGGTGAAGAAGAAAATGACGTAGCACATAAACTTTGTTTAGTATGTTTAAAGAAGGCAATTATCGTAACGGTTAGTATTAGTTTTGTATTTTTTATATTTGGAAAGAATATTTTACATATGTTTACTTCAAACTCTGAAATAATAAGTTTAGGTGCTATAGTATTAGCCATAGATTTAATATTAGAGCCAGGTAGGACAGTGAATATAGTTGGTATAAATTCCTTAAGAGCAGCAGGAGATGTTAAATTTCCTGTATATATAGGGATATTTTCAATGTGGACTTTTGGTGTAGGTCTTTCATACTTGTTAGGTATAAAATTAGGTCTTGGACTTGTTGGAATGTGGATTGGATTTACTGTAGATGAGTGGTTTAGAGCTATATTAGTATATAATAGATGGAATAAGAAAAAGTGGATTGGAAAATCTTTTGTACATAAGAAGTAATGCAACATTTTGTTGTATTCCTTCTTATTTTTTTTAATTAAATCATAAAAATACAACATAAATAATATTGAAAATCATTATCAATTGTGTTATTTTATTATAGGATCCAAATTTGAAATTATGATTAATTAAATTAGAGGTGATAAATAATGATGATAGATAAACGATTGATAAACTTATGCAAAGATTCGAAAAAATATATTAACTTTACAGTTCTAGTGAATTGGATATCTATAATATGCAATATAGGTATTATCACTATTATAGGTAATATAATAAATGATTTGGCTAATTTAAATGTAATAGATACAAGAAAATTTATTATTATAGCACTTTTTCTCATTATTAGATTTATAAGTAGTTTAAGTAGTGGATATTTTTCACACAAGGCATCTTCAAATGTAAAAGTTACGCTAAGAGATATGATGTACAGAAAGCTTCTAAACCTAGGATTAAATTATAATGAGGTTATGTCAACTTCTTCAATTGTACAAGCATCTATAGAAGGGGTTGAGCAATTAGAAATATATTTTGGTAAATACTTGCCACAACTATTTTACTCACTTATAGCACCGCTTACTTTATTTATTGTTATATCATTTATATCAATTAAGTCAGCAGTAGTTTTTATAATATCAGTTCCACTTATTCCAATTTCAATAATAGCAATTATGAAGATTGCAAAAAAAATATTAAAGAAATATTGGGGTATATACTCAAGTTTAGGTGATACTTTTCTTGAGAATCTTCAAGGATTAACTACTCTAAAAGTTTTTAATGTTGATGATATTAAACATAAAAAAATGAATGATGAAGCAGAGAATTTTAGAAAAATAACAATGAAAGTTTTAAAAATGCAACTTAATTCAATAACTATTATGGACTTAATAGCGTTCTTAGGAGCTAGTATAGGTTCTATTGTAGCAATAAATGAATTTTTGAATGGTAGGCTGACTATTGGAGAAGTAGTTGTGATAATATTATTATCTTCAGAATTTTTTATACCACTAAGACTTTTAGGTTCTTTCTTTCATGTGGCAATGAATGGTATAGCTGCGTCAGAAAAAATATTTAAGTTATTAGATGCAAAAGAGCTTGAAAAAGAAAGTTTAAATATGCAAAATGAATTATGTGACTTAAATATAAATATTAAGAATATAAGTTTTAGTTATGATAAGGAGAGAAAAGTTATAGATAATGTTTCGATGAAGTTTGCTAAAGGTACTTTTACTGCAATAGTAGGTAAAAGTGGTTCGGGGAAAAGCACTATTGCATCATTGATTTTAAACACGTATAAAGTAGATAATGGAAAAATTCTATTTAATTCTATTGATATAGATGATTTAAGTTTTGATAACATATATGAAAAAATCACACTTATAAGCACTAATTCATACATATTTAATGGAACAATATTAGATAATTTACTTATGGCAAAGGATGATGCAACTAAAGAGGAAATTAATAGAGCACTAGAGTTATCTAATTTGAAAGAATTTATAAACACATTAAAAGATGGATTACACACTAAAACTGGAGAGAACGGAAATTTATTATCTGGAGGTCAAAAACAAAGATTAGCTTTAGCTAGGGCTATTTTATCTAATAGGGAAGTTATGATTTTTGATGAAGCAACTTCTAATATAGATGTTGAGTCTGAAGAACTAATTTTAGATTCAATAAATAAATTGTCTAAAGAAAAAACTATAATTATGATTTCTCATAGATTACAAAATGTTAAAAATGCAGATAAAATTTATGTTATGAAAAATGGAAAAGTTGTTGAAGAAGGAGATCATCATACTTTATTAAGCTTAAAAAATGAGTATTATAAAATGATTGAAAATCAAAAAAAATTAGAGAGAAAGGAGGCAATATAATGGAAAGACAATCTGGATTCAAAATAATGAAAAGATTAATTAAAGAATTAAAACCATTAATACCTTTTATGGTTTTAACAATATCCATGGGGGTTTTAGGATTTTTAGCTGCAATAAGTATAACAACTTTTGGAGCAGTTGCCATTGGTACAATCATTGATTCTAATGGAATAGATGCTATATCTCTAGCAACACCAGTATTAAATTATAAAATGATTAATATAACTTTTACAAGTTCAATTATAATTATGATAATATGTGCAATTTTAAGGGGACCTTTAAGATATATAGAACAGTTATCAGGTCATTATATTGCTTTTAAAATATTAGCTATACTTAGGGATAAGGTGTTTAAAGCATTAAGAAAACTTGCTCCTGCAAAATTAGAAAATAAGGAAAAAGGGAATTTAGTGTCTATTATAACATCAGATATAGAATTACTAGAAGTTTTTTATGCACATACAATAGCACCTATAGCAATTGCTATAATAACAAATTTGATAATAACAATAATATTATGGAATATACATATGTATTATGGAATGATTGCTTTGATATTTTTTATAATTGTAGGTTTTATAATACCTTATACAACATCTAAATTTTCTAAACAATCAGGAGTTGAATATAGAAGCGCCTTTGGAGATGCAAATTCATATATGTTAGATTCATTGAGAGGATTAAAAGAAATATTAATTTATAAAAATGGAAATGAAAGATTAAACAAAATACATAATAAATCTATAAACTTAAATGAAAAGCAAAAAACAATAAAGAATCACGAAGGAATAGTTAGAGCAATTACTGATTTTACAATTATGAGTTCTATATTAGTCTTTTTATTTGTGGGAAGTCATTTGCTTTATAAGGGAGAAATTACATTATCTATACTAATAATAGCAATAGTTATTATAGCTTCATCTTTTGGGCCGGTAGTTGCACTAAGCAATTTATCAAATAATTTAATATTTACATTGGCTTCTGCTGAAAGACTATTTAATATTTTAGATGAAAATCCAGAAGTTGAAGAAGTTTTTGGTGATTGTGATCTGAATTCATTAAATATTATGTATGAAGATGTATCATTTAAATATGATAATAGAAAAGAGATATTAAAAGATGTAAATATAAATATAAAAAAAAGAGATAAGATATCTATAGTTGGTGAGAGTGGAATAGGAAAAAGTACATTTGCAAAATTACTTATGAGATTTTTTGATGTAA
The DNA here is from genome assembly GCF_056431285.1 of Clostridium amazonense. Classification (NCBI taxonomy): domain Bacteria; kingdom Bacillati; phylum Bacillota; class Clostridia; order Eubacteriales; family Clostridiaceae; genus Clostridium; species Clostridium amazonense. Next base: position 242,678 of record NZ_JBWKMH010000023.1, read on the forward strand.
ATAAGGGGAATGTAACTTTAGGTAATGTAAACCTAAAAGAATTACCTACAAATACTTTAAGAAAAAATCAAGTATTAATGAGTCAAGAAACTTTTCTTTTTAATGAAAGTATAGAAGAAAATATAAAGATTGCATCAATAAATGCAAATCATGAAGAAGTAGTGGATGCTGCAAAAAAAGCGTCTATACATGATTTTATAATATCTTTACCTAAAGGATATGAAACTATTGTAGGAGAGTTAGGTGGCAATCTTTCGTCAGGAGAAAAACAAAGAATTGGACTTGCTAGAACATTTTTAAGTAAGGCTGAAATAATCATATTAGATGAACCAACTAGCAATTTAGATACTTTAAATGAAGGTGAAGTATTAAATGCAATAAATCACAATATAAAAGATAAAACTATAGTTCTAATTACACATAGAAAATCTACAGAAGCTATAACCAATAAAATATTTAAACTAGAAAATAAAAAATTAAGTGAACTGTAACAAGAATTTTAAATTAAATAGACATTATGGGGGAGAAATGAATAAAATAAAAAAATATATTTATATAGTAGTGGGAATTATTGCTTTTACATTAGGAACAATAGGGGTTATACTGCCTATTCTTCCTACAACTCCTTTTTATCTTTTAGCATCATTTTGTTTTGTTAGAGGATCGAAAAGATTTGATGATTGGTTTAAAAATACAAAACTTTATAAAAAACATTTAGAAAGCTTTGTAAATGAAAAGTCTATGACGTTAAAAGAAAAAATATGCATATTACTTTTTGCAGATACAATGATTTTAATTCCTATTATAATAGTAGATTCGATTCATGTTAGAATATTTTTAATATCATTAATAATAATAAAACTTTATTATTTTATATTTAAAATTAAAACAGTTAAGAAAAACAATCAAAAAAGTATTGTGAAAGGTAATGATTATATTGAATAGAATTGAAAAAGAAAAAAATATTGTGGAAGTTATGATTAAACTTTATTGTAGAAAAAATCATGGAATTAAAAATGAATTATGTAAAGAATGTAGTGAACTTCTAAAATACGCACATACAAGGTTAAAATATTGCAAGTTCGGAAATGAGAAAACGTCTTGTAGTAAGTGTACTATACATTGTTATAAACCTGAAATGAAACTTAAAATAAAGGAAGTTATGAAGTTTTCAGGACCGCGTTTATTGTTTTATCATCCTTATGAGTTTATAAGACATATATTTAAATAAAATTTGTAGTTGAATTAAAAACAATAGTACTTTATAATAATTATTAAATAATAATTATTATAAAGTAAGGAGAAAATATGAAGAAATTTGCTAACTTATCATTTTTATATTTAATATTAGGTCTTATAGGTGGCGTATTTTATAGAGAGTTCACAAAGTTTAATGACTTTAATGGACAAACTGTATTGAAGTCAATACATCCACATTTGTTGGTTTTAGGTTTTATATTTTTTATAATAGTACTTATTCTTGAAAAAAATTTTAGTATAAGTAAGTATAAGAAATTTAATATTTGGTTTATGTCATATAATATATCATTAATTCTAGTTGTGATTATGTTAATTTTAAGAGGAATACTTCAAGTTATGAATAAAGATTTTGTAGGCTTAAGTCATATGGCTGGTACAACTCATGCAATGCTAGGTATATGTATGATTTGGTTTGGAGTAATTATTAAAAATTTAGATTTTAATAATTAAAATTTAAAAATAGTATTGCATTTAGTAATATATGTGTTATAATTAATTCATAATGAAAAAAGATTTACAAAGATAAATACATTTCTCCTAATATAAATTAGAGAGTATATATTAATCAACAGAAATCTTTAATTTTAAGGAGGAATATACAATGGCAGATAGAACATTAGTATGCAAAGATTGCGGACAAGAATTCGTATTCACAGAAGGAGAACAAGAATTCTACAAAGAAAAAGGATTCGATAACGATCCTGTAAGATGTGCAGATTGCAGAAGATCAAGAAAACAACAAAACAGAAGATAATTAAATATTTTCATAAAAAGCTATAAGAGTAATCTTATAGCTTTTGTTTTTATTATAATAAGTTTTAAATGTTAAAATAAATAATTATTAAAAATATTTTTTTAGAACTGAATATAAATACTTGAATTAAATTTTAAATGTGATATAATGAATACATAGTTTAAAAAAGGTTTACAAAGAAAGATAGATTTCTCCTAATAAAAATTAGAGAATATATATTAATCAACGTAAAATCTTTAATTTTAAGGAGGAATATACAATGGCAGATAGAACATTAGTATGCAA
>NZ_JBWKMH010000023.1:244986-246388 GCF_056431285.1 Clostridium amazonense
TAAAGAATTCGTATTCACAGAAGGAGAACAAGAATTCTACAAAGAAAAAGGATTCGATAACGATCCTGTAAGATGTGCAGATTGCAGAAGAGCAAGAAAACAACAAAACAGAAGATAATTAAATATTTTCATAAAAAGCTATAAGAATAATCTTATAGCTTTTGTTTTTATTATTAAATAAATAATTATTGAAAAAAATTTTAAAAACTGAATATAAATACTTGAATTAATTTAAAAATATGATATAATCAATTTAAATTAAAAAAAGGTTTACGTAGATGAATACATTTCTCCTAATATAAATTAGAGAATATATATTAATCAACAGAAATCTTTAATTTTAAGGAGGAATATACAATGGCAGATAGAACAATAGTATGCAAAGATTGCGGTAAAGAATTCATATTCACAGAAGGAGAACAAGAATTCTACAAAGAAAAAGGATTTGATAACGATCCTGTAAGATGCCCAGATTGCAGAAGAGCAAGAAAACAACAAAATAGAAGATAATTAAATATTTTCATAGAAAGCTATAAGAGTAATCTTATAGCTTTTATTTTTAAAAAAAATTATAAAAATAGTTTAAATGCTCTTCATTAGTGCTTATTATTTCTTAATTAATTTCAAGTATGAAAATAGAAATAACTTGCAACTTTAGCATAATCATTTAATAAAGATGTTGTCTAAATTTTGAATTTAAAAAACTATAATACAAAATATAAAAATAAAATGCTTGCATTAATATATGTTCATATGGTATAATAAACACATAATTTAAAAAAGGTTTACAAAGAAAGATAGATTTCTCCTAATAAAAATTAGAGAATATATATTAATCAACGTAAAATCTTTAATTTTAAGGAGGAATATACAATGGCAGATAGAACATTAGTATGCAAAGATTGCGGACAAGAATTCGTATTCACAGAAGGAGAACAAGAATTCTACAAAGAAAAAGGATTCGATAATGATCCTGTAAGATGTGCAGATTGCAGAAGAGCAAGAAAACAACAAAACAGAAGATAATTAATATTTTCATAAAAAGCTATAAGAGTAATCTTATAGCTTTTGTTTTTACATAAATATTTTGAGTTTAAACTATTATTTATTTCAATTTGTATAAAGAGTAAAAAATTAATTTAAAGTAGTAACTCTACAAAGAAAAAGTAAATATAAAATTTTACTTTAAAGTACTTGCATTAAACTATATACTTATGATATAATAAATACATAATTTAAAAAAGGTTTACAAAGAAAGATAGATTTCTCCTAATACAAATTAGAGAATATATATTAATCAACGTAAAATCTTTAATTTTAAGGAGGAATATACAATGGCAGATAGAACATTAGTATGCAAAGATTGCGGACAAGAATTCGTATTCACAGAAGGAGAACAAGA
>NZ_JBWKMH010000023.1:246561-251805 GCF_056431285.1 Clostridium amazonense
GTAATCTTATAGCTTTTGTTTTTACATATTAAATGAAATTAGTTGAACTTTTAAGGATGTAATAATACTTATGTATGTATTTGAAACTAAAGCAATAATTAAATGTAAACTTAAAATTTAGAGTTAGCATTAACTATAGGGTTACAAGTTCAAATTCAAAATAACAAATTTAAATATTAAAAGCGAAGCGAGTAATATTCACCATAACTATTCACTTTTCACTCTTAGTTCTTAATTGGTTTCAACCATGATATCAGAATAAACTGTAAGATTAGTATTATTATTTAAGAAAGACATTACTTTGAATTTGGAACCCTATAAGATATTTTATTAAAATGTGAATTGATATAGATTTAAATGATTTATATTAAATTTAAATTAAAATAAAAAAAGACAAATTTCAAAAAACACTTGCATTAATATATATACATATGATACAATAAATACATAATTTAAAAAGGTTTACAAAGAAAAATAGATTTCTCCTAATACAAATTAGAGAGTATATATTAATCAACGTAAAATCTTTAATTTTAAGGAGGAATATACAATGGCAGATAGAACATTAGTATGCAAAGATTGCGGACAAGAATTCGTATTCACAGAAGGAGAACAAGAATTCTACAAAGAAAAAGGATTTGATAACGATCCTGTAAGATGTGCAGATTGCAGAAGAGCAAGAAAACAACAAAATAGAAGATAATTAAATATTTTCATAGAAAAACTACAAGCATTCCTTGTAGTTTTTTATTATTTTTAGAAAGTTATTTATAAAAATAAATTTCTAAAAGTTAAAATAAAATGAATCAATATTGTTTTCTATAATGTTGAAATTTTAAAATAAATTTTCCATAAACTACTTGTAATAATAATAAAACGTGTTATAATTAATACATAATTTAAAAAAAGTTTTACAAAGATAAATACATTTCTCCTAATATAAATTAGAGAATATATTAACTTATGTAAAATCTTTAATTTTAAGGAGGAATATACAATGGCAGATAGAACAATAGTATGCAAAGATTGCGGTAAAGAATTCATATTCACAGAAGGAGAACAAGAATTCTACAAAGAAAAAGGATTCGATAACGATCCTGTAAGATGCCCAGATTGCAGAAGAGCAAGAAAACAACAAAATAGAAGATAATTAAAATATTTTCATAAAAAACCACAAGAAATTCTTGTGGTTTTTGTTTTTAATTAATTTTAAACTAATAAAAATATCCTACTTAATCATAATCTTAAGTAGGATATTTCTATTTTATAAATCGTAGTAAAGTTCAAATTCTATTGGTGACGGAATATTATTAACTCTTTTACAATCATTATTATATTTATGATTTATCCAATTTTTTATGAAGTCTTCAGTAAATACATTTTCACGCAATAAAAAATCATGATCTTTATCTAATTCTTTTAATGCTTCTTCTAGTGAAGTTGGAAGAGCTTTAATTTTATTTTTTTCTTCTTCTGGTAAATCAAATACATTTACATCATATGGACCAAAACCTTCTTTAGTAGGATCAATTTTGTTTATAATTCCATCAATTCCAGCCATTAGAATTGCAGAATAAGCAAGGTATGGGTTACAAGTAGCATCAGAAGGTCTGAATTCAAATCTACGCTTTTTAGGATCTTTTATATATCCAGGAATTCTTATAACGGAACTTCTATTTCCAGTAGCGAAACATATAGAAACAGGAGCTTCAAATCCAGGAATAAGTCTTTTATAAGAGTTAGTTGAAGGATTTGTAAATCCTAATAAAGCTTTACTATGTTTTAAAACTCCTCCTATAAAATAAAGAGCTTTATCACTTAATTTAGAATATCCATTTTCATCATAAAAAATATTTTCGCCATTTTTTTCAAGCAACATATGAATATGCATTCCACTACCAGCTTCATTATATAGTGGTTTTGGCATAAAAGTTGCAGTTTTTCCATGTAATACAGATTCATTTCTAATTAAATATTTAGCCATCATTGTTGCATCGGCCATGTGTAACATTTCATCAAGTTCTACTTCAATTTCTAATTGACCAGCTGCACCAACTTCATGATGATGATATTTAACTCTAATACCCATTTCCTCAAGTTTTAAAATCATAGCACTTCTTAAATCATTATTTAAATCATGAGGAAGTGACATGTGATAACCATTTTGAAATGGAACCTTATATCCATTATTGTTTTCTCCTACATTGCTATTCCAATATGCTTCTTTTGAATCTATGGTGACTTCTTGATGCTCATGTTTAACTTCAAATGCTGCATGATCAAATATATAAAATTCAAATTCTGGAGCAATAGAAAAAGTATCTGCTATATTTAAATCTTTTAAACATTTTTTAGCTTTTTCAGCTATATATCTTGGATCACCAGAATATCTGTCCTCTAATGAACCTACAGTATATATATTAGCAAGCATACTTAAGGTAGGAGCACTGCAATATGTATCTACAAATGCAGTAGTGTAATCGGGAATAAAACACATATCAGAATTTTCTACAGAAGAGTAGCCATAGCTAGATCCATCAAATCCAATTCCATCTATAAAAAGCTGATTATTTAATCTTTCGCTTGGAATAGATAAATGATTCCATTTTCCATCTAAGGTTACAACTTTAAAATCAATAATTTTTATGCCTTCACTATCAACGTAATTTTTTAATTCTTCATAATTTTTAAACATGATACGCCTCGCTTCTCTATGAATACATAGTTAAAATATTTTAAAGTGTATAATTAAATTTTATTTTAATGATGTACAACTGTCAATTTATTATATTAAAATGAAATAAATGGAATAACAGTTATAGTATTTTACCATAGTAAATATAAGCTTAAAATTGACATTATAGCTTTTCTTTTTTAAACAACATATTTAAATATACAATCAAAATGGGAAAATACGGAATAGAATTTTAAAAAAATTTTAAATAAAGTAAAGGAATTTTTGTATTTATAAAATGTTAACAAAATGAAAATTTTAATTATTATAATCTAATATTTATTTAATATAGGATTTTTATGTATATAAAAGTAATTTGTATTATAATTGTATTAAAGTAAATATTATTAAAATGAAAGAAGGGAAAAGAAATGTTTACAAATCATATAGGATTAAAGGTTAAAGATATAGAATATTGTAAGAGTTTTTATTGCGAAAATTTTGATTTTAAAATTCATCATGAGTATGAAGATGAAAGAATTAAATTAACTTTTTTGGAAAATGAAAATTCAATTATAGAACTTATATATACTAAAGAAAAAGATTATAATTATGTACAAAATGGAATTGTTGAGCATATAGCATTTACTGTAGATAACATAGATTTGTACAAAGAAAAATTAATGAAAAATAATGTTAAATGTATATCTAAAGAATTTAAAGAAGTGGATAACAAGAAAATATTTTTCATAGAAGGTCCTAGTGGCGAAAAGTTAGAATTAGTTGAACATATAAGAAAGTAAGGCATGACTACTTTAGTGGAGAAATAGAGATTTTAAGTATTTTATAGCAATTAACAATGAAGGATAAAACGGAAGTATCAGTTTTTTCAATCAATTTCTATAATAATTTGAAAAGTAAATTATTTAAGCATTATATAAAAATTTAGTTTTTTATGCACTTCTGCTCACCATCATTGTTAATTGATTCCAAATATAAATATAGGAATAACATGTAACTTTAGTAGTATCGTTTGATAAAGAGATCACTTTGAATTTGTAACCCTATAAATGTATACAACTTAGTAAATTATTTTGTTATAAACTTCTTTAAACTTTGACTCATTTTTCAAAATTTCTTGAGCTTCTAAAATTGGTTGCATAATGATTTCTTGACTTTCTTTCAAATGAAATTTTACATATCCATTTTCACCATATTTATCTTTTAAATGTGAATATACAATAGAGTAAGTTTTTTCTTTGGTTAAATCATTATAGTAATTTAATGTGTAGTCATAACAACGAGTTATCATATCTACTATGTTAGTAGTCCTATCAGCATCAGATACTATTAAACCATATAGCGTACGAGGTATCTTTAAATTAGATGCTCTATGATCTTCACATGCATTAGCCATTATAATTAATTCATCCTGAGAAAAGTAGTCTTTTAACAAAATATCATTTAGAAGAATATGTTTGGAATTAATATGATGATTTTTTCTATCTACTTTAAGACCAATATCATGAAAGGCCGCAATTGTAAATACCATACTATAATTTACATTGTAATTTCTTGCAAGTAATATGGAAGAATTTATTACTGTTAATGCATGTTTTATATTATGAGCATTGTCAAAAGAATTATATATAGTGATTATATTTTTCATAATATATATTCTTAATTCTTCAGAAATAAAATTATTTAATATGTATATAACATTTTTATCTAACAAATTATTAATCATAAAAATTTTTCTCCTATAGTTTAAGTAATAATAATTTATTATACAAACTATAGAGTTTTAATACAACTTTTAATAATTTTATAAGTTGTGAAATTTTATTAAAGAATTATTAAAAATTGTAATTTACTTTGCAAAATTTAGCTAAATTCAAACTGTAAAGAAAAAAATAACAAATTTCTATAAATTTTTACCAATAATTAAACGAATATATTATAGAAACTATTTTTACATGAATTTCAGTTTACAAGAAAAACTTATTACAAAATTTAAATTCAATAATTTGAAAGTAAAGATTTAAGGAGGAATTTGATGGAGAAAATTACAATGATAGAGAAAATCAATAAGTGTTTTGCCATAGGTGTAACAATTTTAGCTATAGCAAATTCAGTGGGATTAATGCTTATGGTTAAAAATGGAACAATGAAAGGGTATTTAGGATTATTATGTATAATAATAATAGTCACAGCCATATCTGTAATGTTAGTAGCTTACAGGAAAGATCATAAAAATATAAAAATAAGGCACATAGTAGCAACACCCTTTGCTATTTTATATGCAATAAGTTTATTTGGAACAGATTCACTAGCAGCACCTATTATAATAACTGAACTTATAGTTATGTCTATGATTTATTTAGATTCTAAATTTATATTAAGACTTATTATTGGAGCTATAATATTAAATGGAGCATGGACATCTCATAGGCCCCTATAGAAATGTAGACTCATAATTCAAATGGAATTATACTAAGATTAATGAATGGAGGGGTGCATTATGAGTGGAAATTTTATTAGAAAATATACTGAGGAAGAACGAGTGAAAA
>NZ_JBWKMH010000024.1:0-207511 GCF_056431285.1 Clostridium amazonense
CTTTAAAAGAATACATTCTTCAATTGATTATAGAACCCCAAATGAGTTCTATAATCTAAAAAATAGTAATTTTAAGAATAAGCTAGTAATTAGCATTTAGAGTCTACTTTTATGGGGCCAATCCGATACACTCATGGGATGTAATTAGAATTGATAATTATTTAGATGTTGAAAATTTAAATGAAAATTTTATATTAGGTAATCCTAAATATATTGGATGGGCGCCTATTGAAAGAGTATTGATAGGATGTCAGTATAAATCTATAGAAGACAATAAATCTATTATATGAATTAAAGATAATATTGAGAGTAGTTAGGAGAATAAAAATGAATAAAGAAGAAATAAGAAAAATAGTGAAAGAAAATCTTAGTAAATATTTAGATTGTAAAATAGAAATTTTTGAAGAAAGTGGAGTAGTTTTTCAAACACCTAATAAATTAAATGAATTTCAACAAAATCCATTTTTAGAGATAACAAGTATTGAAAAAGCTGTTATTGTTTCAGCTTCAAATGAAATAATAAATAATATAAAACCATTATTAACTGAAAAATCAAGAGATGAGTTATTTGAATGTCCTTTAATATATGGACAATCTATTTATTATATCCCTGATATAAAAAGTTTAAAAATTCATGATTTATTGCCACAATATAAATATTTTTATTTAGAGGGAAAAGATATAGAAAAATTAAAAGATATTAAAGAATTTTCTAACTCATTAGAATTTGATAAAGATGGAAGTATAGCTACTACAATTGTATTTTTTGCAATGAAAGATAATGAAATTGTAGGACTTGCAGGTGCATCAAATGAATATGATAACATGTGGGAAATAGGCATAGATGTTAAAAAAAATTATAGAACTAATGGATTAGCAACTGTTCTTGTAAATCATTTAATGAACAAAATATTACGTAAAAATATTGTGCCAATATACTGTGCTTCATCAACTAATATTGCATCACAAACTGTAGCACATAGGGCTGGATTAATTCCTTATTGGACAAGCACATACAAAAATATATTTGATGGTAGTTCAGTTTACAATGAGTTAGTAAAAAGTATATATGTACATTATGGAGAAAACATAGATGGATAATAAAATAATACATGAAATTAATAAGAATTATTGGAATAAACATGCTAATGAATGGTTTGGTGTTACAGCATTACCACAATATGGAACTCTTTTGTTACAGAAGATGAGTTGCATCTATTTGGTGATGTAAAAGGGTTAAAATTACTTGAAATTGGTTGTGGTAGTGGTCACTCTTTAAAATATCATGCAGATAATGGTGCTTCTGAATTATGGGGTATTGACATGTCTAATGAACAATTAAATAATGCTAATAATTATTTAAGAAAAAACAACTATACTGCAAAACTAATTTGTTCACCTATGGAAGAAGAATGTGGAATACCAACAAATTATTTTGATTTTGTGTACTCAATTTATGCTATTGGTTGGACAACTAATCTTGAAAATACATTCACAAAAATAGCATCTTATTTAAAGAAAGATGGAATTTTTATTTTCAGTTGGCAGCATCCTCTACATAGTTGTGTTAGTGTAAATGACAATAGATTTTTATTTGAAAAATCTTACTTTGATGAATCATGGTTTATACAATCAATGGTTGGTGAAAGTAATGCAATTCTTTGTAGTCGTAAAATTTCAACTTATATTAATGCATTATCAAAATCTGGATTCATAATTGAACAAATGGTTGAAGAGACAGATAAAAAGATATTAAATCTATTTGGGGATATTTCACCCAAAATGGAAAAAGCAAAAATGTTGCCATTATCGTTTGTATTTAAAGCGAGAAAACTTTAGAAAATATAATAATTATATGATGGAAGAACAGAATTATTAAAGAAGATGATTTATATCTATTTGGTGATGTAAAAGGGTTAAAATTACTTGAAATTGGTTATGGTAGTGGCCATTCTTTAAAATATCATGCAGATAATGGTACTTCTGAATTATGGGGGATTGAAATCCTTATTATCAATAGCTTTTGCTTATTTATTTCTGAAACTAGAGTTTTAGGATTGTTCTCTTTAACTTTTGGCTTTAAACATGAAGTATCATAGATGAGTTTGCTATTATGACCTTTGTTTGGTGAATCCTTAGGCAAATTCTCATCAAATTTATCACCAATTTCAATAACTTTAAGAGTCATTGAAATTAAAGAGTTCGGCAATTTGTTTTTTTAATTAAATTTTAAATCTGCTGAAAAATATTTCATTAGGAATTTTACTATCAAATTGACAAAACTTTCGTACATTAGCAGATAAACTTAAAAATATACAAAGAAGAGTAGTGGTAGCAATAATATGTTAAGGGAGTGTTATAATGAAGTTTGAGGATATAAATTATAAAAGACCTGATATAGATGGGTTTGCAAAAGAAGTGTCGAAACTATTAGAAGGATTTAAGATTTCAAAATCTTTAGACAATCAAAAGGAGATAATTTACAATATAAACTCATTAAGGAATAATGTTCTTACAATGGCGATGGTGGGGGAATTTAGGAATCTTATAAACATTAAAGATGAGGAGTATAATGAAGAATCAAAATATATAAACCAAAAATGGCCTGTATATGAATTGACTGTTTCAAATTTTTATAAGGAATTAATTAATTCTAAATTCTATCAGGATATCATTGATACCTATGGTGAACAATTAATGAATATTGCAAAATCAAGCATTAATACTGTAACTGAAGATGTGTTAGGAGATTTAGAATTAGAAAATAAATTACAGAAAGATTATACCAAAGTTATAGCATCAGCAAAAATTCAGTATAAGGGAGAGCTTAGAACATTATCCCAACTTAAATATTTTTGTTTATCTGAAGATAGAATTATTAGGAAGGAAGCAAATGAGAAAAAATATGAATTATTTGGGAAAATTTCTTTGGAAATAGATAATATATTAGATTCTTTAATAAAAGTAAGAGTTAAAGTTGCTGAAAAACTTGGATATAATTCATTTATTGAGCTCGCTTATGCAAGGTTAAATAGAACAGGATATTCATCTAAAGATATAGAAAGTTTTAGAAATTTGGTAGTAAAGTATATTGTTCCATTATGCACTAAACTTAACATAGAACAGCAAGAAAGACTTCAAATAGATTGTTTAAAATATTATGATGATGAAATGGATAGCATAAAATATGAGCAAAATAACGTAAAAGACGTAGAGTGGCTTAAAGATAAATTTGAAATAGTTTGTGAAACATTATCTATAGAAACTAAGGAATTATTTGAAATTATGAAGCAAAATAATTTGATGAATTTAGAAGCTAAAGAAGGAAAAGCAAAAGTTTCAATGTCTACTTATTTATGTGATTTTAAATATCCATATATAATCGCAAGTTTAACAGGAATAAGAAAAGATTTTAAAACTTTAGCTCATGAATTTGGTCATGCTTTTCAAATGTATGTTTTTAATGAAAAAAATGACATACCAGAATATATTTTACCTACAAAAGAAGCTGCAGAATTCAGTTCAATAGCTATGGAATTTTTAATTTGGCCTTATCTTAATGGGATTATGGAAGAGGCGGAGACATATAAGTTTAACCATTTAAAGGACGTAGTTAAGTGGATACCATATAGAGCATGTATTGATGAATTTCAAGAATATATATACAGTAAACCACAAATAACGATAAAAGAAAGAAAATTAAAATGGAGACAATTAGAGGAAAAGTATATGCCATATTTAAATTATGATGGCAATAAATATCTAGAAGAAGGTAACTTTTGGCAACAACAATCACATATATTTACATTTCCATTTTATTATATAGATTATGCATTAGCTCAGATATGTGTTTTACAATTATGGTCAATATGTGAAATAGATAAAAATAAAGCATGGGAAGTTTATTTGGATATTTGTAAAAAAGGAGGAAGTCTATCTTTTTTAAATTTAATAAAAAGCGCAAATATTTCTTCACCATTTGAAGAGGAAACTTTTATTGATATAAGACAAGCAATTAATAAATGGCTATATGCTTATGAAAATAAAAAATATAAAGGTGTGACACATTGCTAATTGAAAAGATTAGCCATTAACCGATAGAGTAAGAGAACTGATAACTTGAAAAGTCAAATGGGAGGGTAACATCTTGAAGGGCTTCTCTGATACTACGATTAGTGAAATTTTAGTAAGATAAGCTCGGTGAAGTCGGTTGAGATTACACATCAAGAAGCAATAGCTTCAGGAAATGCGAACTAGAGGTGGTCGAGTGTAAGAAAGAATAGGAGAGTCCATAAAACACCGACGCACAGTAGAATACTTCATATGTAGTATTGCAAGAAGAGATAGTAAAATAAGACAGAAATTTGTTTACACAATGGATAATAGTAGTTTAGCAGTATAGGTGACATTAAACGTATAAACATATACCAACCGATTTTGATGTTAGTATAAAGTAGTGTTCACAGATGAGTAGAAGCAAAAGATATACAGATGATTACAAAGAGATGATAGTTAGGCTTTATAAGTCAGGAATGGCATTAGTTGAGTTAAGCAGCGAATATTGTATTGCAAAATCAATAATAAGTGATTGGGTTAAAGAACTAAGAGAAATTAAAGTTAATCTTTTGTGCTAATTTAATTTTTTAAGATTATGTTTCATCATTATGATAATTAATCAAAGTGAATAAAATGCATAGCACCTTAAATTTAGAGGTTTTAGATCTAAGGGTATATTATCCAAAGATAAGTTCTTTTATCTTACGAATATTTAGTATGTTATTTTGTATTTTATTTATACGTTACATTTAATAGTGTAATACTACTATTGAGAAAGGGAAAAAATGAAATATTTAAAAAGTAAAAAATACAACAATGAATTTCTAAAAGAAAATATGATGGGTCCTAATTCAATGATAATATTGGAAAAATTGCTGGAGAATGTTAACTTAAAAAGCAATATGAGAGTATTAGATTTAGGTTGTGGTAAGGGATTAACATCAATATTTTTAGCAAAAGAATATGGAGTGCAAGTATTTGCAGTAGATTTATGGATTTCAGCAAGTGAAAACTATAAACGATTTAAAAGTATGGGCTTAGAAAATCAAATTATACCAATACATGCAGATGCAACAGAGTTGCCTTTTGCAGATGAGTATTTTGATGCTGTCATAAGTGTAGATGCATATCATTATTTTGGAAGTAATGAAACATATTTTGATAAATACTTATCAAAATTATTGAAAAAAGATGCATTAATTGCTATTGGTATTCCTGGCATGAAGTCTGAAATACATAATCGTATTCCAGATAAAATGAAATCTTACTGGGAAGAAGAGGCACTTGCAACATGGAATTCTTGCGATTGGTGGAAAAATTTATTATTAAAATCAACTAGTTTTGAAATTAAAAAAATTCAAGAAATGGATTGCTTTGATGATGCATGGCAAGCTTGGTTAAATACAGATAATAAATTTGCACTTGAAGATAGGGCTATGATTAAAGCAGATAATGGTGAATATATGAATTTGATTTGCATTATAGGAAATAAGAGATAAGTATATTATAGGGGTTCAAGCTGAAAAATGAAATTATTCAAATATTAAATGAGGATAGTGTTAGTAAAGGAAGCAGTAATTATTTAAAACGTTATTCATAAAAATTTCAAAGAAACTCTAATAAATTTGCCATTTTATTTCCAAGAGTAAACGTCTATAAGTGAACTAAATTAAGAGCTATGTAATTAAATTCTAGTCTATTTTTTATAACTTCATTTAATGTCAAAAAATAAAAGTGTAGGAGCTTGATAAATAAAATGATTTGTGAACTTAGTAAAAATGAATATCATAAAATAAGATCTTTGATTAAGGGGCAAGAAGATATAAATGTTACTATAAATTCAATTATTGATAAAAATAATCGTGGAAAAATATATGTTGATAATTTAGATAAACCTAGAGTTGCAATTATTTGGGCAATAGGATGTATGTATTATATTATTGGCGATACAGATAATGAAGACTTTAATAGTTCTTTAGATACTTTTATTACAAATGTACTTGGACCAGATAGTTTAGCAATTTGTGGTGGCACTCATTTTGGAATTACTATTTATCAAGATGAAAATAAGTGGACAAGAAATCTAAATGCTATTTTTAATTATAGAAATCCATACAAAGAATATCGCTATTACTATGTTTTTGATAAAAATAAATATAAAAATTATGAAAATGATTTACCAGAAGGATATATAATTAAAAGAATTGATAAGGATATTATTAATAATGACTTGGAAAATTTAATTGTAAATGATATTTTAGGTGATTTTTGGATTTCAGTTGATAACTTTTTAGACAAAGGTATTGGTTTTTGCGTTTTAAAAGAAAATAAAATTATTAGCAATTGCTTTAGTGGATATGTAAGTGGAGAATTTCATGATATTGTTATTAGAACTTATGGAGAAGAAAATGAAAGAAAAGGTTTTGCAACATCTGTATCTAGAGCATTTATAGATTGTTGCATTCTAAATAATATTACACCATGTTGGAGCACTGACGAAGAAAATATAAGTTCTCAGAAAATTGCAGAAAAGTGTGGATTTAAGTTATATAAAAAATGTAAATCTTATTATTTTCCTTTTTTACAAGAACATAAATAAATCTTAAATAATGAATATTTATTGTAATATGGTATGAATATTAGTTATCAAATTACAGAATTTAAATGTAAAAAATTATGATAATTAAATCTACAATAGGGATAGGGTAGATTTTAAATGTATAACCTGATGAAATGTTTAAATAGATGTAGGTGAAATATGTAATATATCTACATTAGCTATGTTAAATATTTCAGAATATAATGGACGAACAGAATTATTAAAAAAGATAGCAAATCAAATAATATAAATTTATGGAGGATTAAAATGAGTTTAGATGAATTAAGGTTGGATTGTGCATTAAAACAAAAAAGGGGACTTCATATTATTATAGCTTCAATTATTATATGGGTAGCTATTTTATGTATACACTTATCTTCAATAAATATTTTAACTAAGAATTTATTTACATTTTGTTGTACAGCTCCATTATTACCAATTTCATATGGTATTTCAAAAGTTATTAAAATAGATTTTCAAAACAAGAAAAATCCTTTGACTAAATTAGGTATATTGTTTTCAGTAAATCAAATGTTGTACTTGCTTATTGCTATGTGGGTATATCCGACAGTACCAGATAAAATGTTGATGGTTATAGCTATAATTTTTGGAGCACATCTAATGCCTTATAGTTGGTTATATAAATCAAAAGTATATTTTGTTTTATCCATTATAATTCCTATATGTTCATTATTAATTGGACTTAAATTTCAGCCATTTATTCTTGCTATTATGATGATATTATTTCAAATGTTTTTTTCTGTAAGTCTTATTATTGAAAATAAAAAACTAGAAAAATAGAATATTAGAAGTAATAGAATATAGAAAAATTAAAAAGCATTAGAAGAACTCACGAAGCAGAGTGATATACTTTTGTATTTAGCAAGAAAAAGATAAATGCTTTAAAATCTTATATTTTCAGCTAAAGGCAATTGTATTATAATACAATTTATATAAACTAAAATTTGAGGTGAAATAATATGGATAAATATACAAAAGAAGAATTGATAGAAGCACTAAAAGTTGTATCCTCAACTATAAGTAAGTGTGAAAAAATGCAACCCAAGTTTGCAGAAGGCACATCTCAACATACACTTCTTAGAAATAGGATAAAGGCTATGTATATTTCAAGAGCAGTAATAGCAAATGAAAATACTATAGAAAAATATACAAAAGAAGAATTAGTAAAAGCGCTACCACCAGTATCTTCAATTATAAGTAAATGTGAAAAAGCACAGTTAAAATTTGAGGAGGGTACATCTTATTATAAGCGTTTTAAGAAGATAATAGATGCAATGTATATTTCAAAATCATTAATAATGAATGAAATTAGTACAAGAGATTAATTTGATGAAACACACTACATTAAAGTGCTACAGAACTCAGAAATGAATTTGTAGTATTTTGTTTTATATTAAACTCTTTTATGTAATAAGAATACTATAATTTAATTAAAAGACTCTTCTAACTAATGTACAAGTTAAGAATACATGTAATTTAAAAGATTTTCCTAAAAATATTATTTATAAGTATATTTTATAGTATTTACAAAATATATTGTTCATAAAATATAATAACAGTATATTTTGTTTTAAAAATACATGAGATATAAATTGGAGGAATTAAATATGGGGTTTTGGATATTTATGATGATTACAAATTTATTAATTCCATTTACTATGTTGGGATTTGGAAAATACTCTAGCAAAAATGCACCAAAAGAAATTAATGATATTTTTGGATATAGAACATCTATGTCAAAAAAGAATAAAGATACTTGGGAGTTTGCACATCATTACTGCGGAAAGTTATGGATTAAATGTGGATGGATAACATTAGTGTTTTCCATTATAGCAATGTTAGTTGTAATAGGTAAAGCTATAAATGTTGTAGGAATTACTAGTGGAATAGTTTGCATAGTTCAATGCATTGTTCTTATAGGTTCAATTTTCATTGTGGAACGAGCATTAAAAAAGAAATTTGATAACAATGGTAAATTAAGATAAAAATTATTACTCTATATAACAAAATAGCTCATGATTAGCAATTTTAAAAGATAAATTTACTATATGAGAGTTTAATTTATTTGGAGGATTTAAGAATGAAGATTGCAGTAGTTAATTTCAATTCTAATAATAATATTTACAAGAATGTTTTATTAATGAAAAAATATATATTTAAGGCAATAGAATATAAAGTTAATTTTATTATATTTCCAGAGTTATGTTTGACTGGATATGAGTATTATATGACAGATACAAAAGTTTTAGATGAAAAAAAATTAAGTAGCATAATAAACTCATTTTTAAAAATATCAAAAGAAAATAATATATATATTTGTTTTGGTTCTCCTTATTTTATTAAAGAAAAAATATATAATTCAGCAATTATAGTATGTCCAAATGGAATTGTAAAAGTATATAATAAAATTCATCTATATGGTGATGAACATAAGATATTTTCAAAAGGTACACGCCCACTAATTTTAAACACTGAATATGGTAAATTGGGTTTTGGAATTTGTTATGACACAGTAAGCTTTCCAGAATTAATTAGATATTATGCTTATAATGGTGTAAACCTTTATATCAATATATGGGCTATTAAGTTATTCAATATAAAAGAATCACAAGATTATATAAAAAGAATAATGGAATATCATGTTCAAAGTAATGGTATATATTTAGCTAGTTCAAATGTTTGTGGAGTTCAAAATAATGAGAGGTTTTTAGGTGGGAGCTGTGTTGTTGGACCCGATACAATAAATGAGTGCCCAGTTCATTATTACTGCAATTCTAAATTATTGAAAGAAGAAAATATATTTATAGCTGATATTAAATTAGAAGAAAATTTGAGGTTTATTTATGATGGAAATAGGTTCAACTCTAATCCAGATTTTAATATAAATTTATATAAGTGTTGGTATAATTAAGATATAAATAATACTTAAGTTTATATTGAAAAGTCTTAATTTTTTGAATTAAAAAATTTAAAATAAAAGTAAAACATATTTTCCAAAGATTAAGTTGGTGTACAAGCGAGTATGTTAGACATTGTAAGGAGAGTAAGTGACTATGGATATGAGATTAAAGTTTAATGAGGACGTATATAATTATGATAAAGCCAGGCCCAGTTATCCAAAAGAAATGTTTTTAGATATAATTAATTATTCAAATATCAATTTTAAACATAAGGCTTTAGAAATCGGAATTGGCACTGGAAAGGCAACTATGCCTATTTTGCAATCTGGGTGCAATGTTACTTCAATTGAATTAGGAAATAATCTTGCAGAGCATGTAAAGGATAAATTTGGCAATTATAGTAATTTTAATGTTCTTAATGATGATTTTATGAAGTATCCATTTGATAGTGAATCTCTTGATTTTATATATTCAGCAACTGCATTTCATTGGCTTCCAGAAGAGGAAGCATTTACAAAAATACAGAATATTTTAAAAATGAACGGTACTATAGCACTATTTTGGAACCATCCATTTCCGAATAGAGAAGATGACATTAGTAATATTGTAAATAGAAAAATTTATGATAAATATAGACCTACTAATAAGAAGATAGAAGAATTTTCAAAAAAAGATTGTGAAATATATGTTGACAAGCTAAATAAATTTGGATTTAAAGATGTTGTATGTAAGTTATATCATAGAAAAAGAACGCTTACATCTGATGAGTATATAGAATTACTAAATACATATTCAGATCATCGTGCATTACAAATAGATTTAAAGAATAATTTTGAAAGAGATATGAAATCTTCAATTGATGAAGTTGGTGGCAAAATAAATATATATGACACAATAGATTTGTATTTAGCAAGAAAGCTATAAATAAAGAAATTTATTGATAATAAAATTAGTGTTTATAACAAAATATTAATAATTAGGAAAAGAGGGTATAGATTATATGATTATAGAAGAATTTCAAACAGATAGATTAATTATGAAAAGTACTAAGAAAGAAGATACAACATTTTGCTTAGATATGTGGTTAGATGATGAGATGGGCAAATATCTTTCAGATCCACCAAGAGATAAAGCTGGTGACACTTATTTAAAGTGGAAAGAGGATATAGAAATTTATGATGGTTGCTACTATTTTATTGCAATTTCAAAAGAAACAGGAGATTATATTGGAGCATGTAGCACAGTTCCAAGTGAAGATAATAAACATTGGGATTTAGGATATAGTGTTCATAAAAAATATTGGAAGCAAGGTTATGGTACAGAAATGATAAATGGACTAATTAAATTTTGCTATATTAACGGTGGAAGAAAAATTACAGCTGATGTAGCAAAAGAAAATGCAGCATCTAATGCATTATTAAGAAAACTTAAATTCTACATTGAAAAAGAGAGTACTTTTAAAAAGAATGGAACGGACATTATATATGAGAATTATACTTATAGACTTGATTTAAATTAAATATAGTTAAAAAGAAGTTTTATAATTAAACCTTATAATTATTTTAATTTAAAATATGGAGGTAAGATTATGTTAAATCATAAAGGCACTAAAATGTTAAAGACGGAGAGATTAATATTAAGGAAAATATTTCCAGAAGATGCTGAAATGGTTTATAAATGGATGAGCGATCCAGAAGTATGCAAATATGAACGTTGGAATGTCCATAAAAATAGCGATTTTACTCGTGGATATATTATTGAAGTATTTGATGATTATAAATCTGATTATACATACCAATGGGGCATAGAATTAAATAAAAGGTTGATAGGTTCCATTAGTATTGTAAATGTTGATGATTTTGATCAAAAAGCAGTTATGGGGTATTGCATTGAAAAAAACTTTTGGTCTAATGGATATGCAACAGAAGCTGTAAAAGCAGTTTTAAAATATATGTTTATTGAAATAGGCATAAATAGAATTGAGGCTTCTCATTCTGTAAATAATAAAGCTTCAGGCAGGGTGTTAGAAAAGGCAGGTATGATATTAGAAGGTCATGCAAAAGACTACTATTATTGTAATATGGGTTTTCAAGATAGTTATCTTTATGGGTTAACTAAAAGTATGTATATTAAAAATAATTTTAGTTAGAAAAGTATAACATATCTGATAGATGTATAAAGTAACTTGTATAGATATATTAATATAATGAAAGAGGGTATAAATGGAAAATGACAATTTAAATAATAAATCTATAAACCCTTGGCATAATCCTATAAGTAATATTACATGGGGTTTTATGTTTACTTTAATAACTTTTAATTTTTTAAATCTGCAATATATATTAACAACAGTAGGTGCTATTTTATTATATATTGGATTCTATAATTTACGTAAGGAAAATGAAGCGCTTAACATTGCATGGATTTTTTCTATAATAAATATAATAATTCATATGTTAAAACTAATATTTATAAGTACACCATTAAATATTAAATTTCAAAGAAGCATCATAATGACTATTATTTTAATTGTTTTTAACATAAGCTTTCTTATTATATTTCAAAATGGATTAAAAAATATTTTTAAAAATGCCAATGTAATTCAACGTAAAAATCCAATTTTATATATGATTATTTTAGAAATCATTATTTTAATTTGTGCTACAACAGGAATTGGTAGTAGTTTTTTTGTAGTTATCCCAATACTTTTTTTCTGTTTTTATAATTTACACTCACTTTATAAACTAAAAGATGATTTAAGTAATATTGAAAAATTAAATAAATCTGCAAATATTAATGCAAATAAATATATTTTTGTATATGTACTATTCTGCTTTCTTATAGTTATTATTTGTAACTTATCATTTAATCATATTAAATTAGAAAGTAAAAAAGTTGCTTTAAAAAATGCTGAAGAGATAAGATATAAACTTATAAATATGAAATTTCCAGATTATATTATTAAAGATATGTCAGATGAGGAAGTTAATTTGCTAAAAAATGCTGTAAAAATAGATGTATCTGATGAAATTTTAATGTTTGATAGTAAAGAAAAGAGTGTTAAGAATAAGTGGGGTGTATATAACAATATTACAAAACCTGGTAGAATGAATTTAAAATCAACACACATTTATATTGAGTTGAAAAATAATACAATGTATGCACTTGAATATTTTCAATGGCTAGATGGAAAGGCCTATTGGCATGATGGTTTTACTATTAGTTGTTCGGAGAAAACAGAAATTGTAAGTGGAAAGCTATTATATGAAAAAAATGAAGAAAACTATTTTGCAACTATACCAAGATTAAAAAATGAAACTAATATAGAAGAAGATTGGTTTGGTGGCAAAAGAGAAACAGAAAAAATCACTGGTGCTGTAAATTATCCTTTTGGATCAAAATCTCAAAGAGGATATGTGCTATATGAATTAAATCTTAAAGATAATAACTGTGATGGTATTAGTATATTTAATTATATACACTATAAAACTCCATTCAGGATTCCTTATAAAGAAACAGAACACAACAATTTAATGTTTAACAATAACTCAAAACAACACAGTCATAATTTTCCCTCTTGGGATTATTGTGAAACTAACTAAAAAAATATTGAAATTTGAAATCATAACTATGTAATATTAAATAATTACTACTTCTTTGAATAACATTACTATTATTCAAAGAAGTAGTTTAAAGTGTAGTACAAAATTAACAATTAATAATGAAGGGTAAAACTGAAATCTCAGTTTTTTTAATCAATTTTTATAATGATTTGCAACGCAAATTATTTCAACATCATTGTTAATTGCTAACTGTTAATTGTTAATTGGTTCCAAATATGATAATAGAATAAACTGTAATATCATTAGCATTATTTGATAAAACTATTATTTTTGATTCCAACTTGGAACCCCATAGTTATGATTGATTTTAATTTATAGATTTTAAAGTAAATTATCTAATCCATTAACTGTGGCTTGTTCAGTTTCTTTCATTGGAATAACTATACACTTTTCCCCATCAATTATTTGAGATTTTATTTGAGGAACTTTTTCAGGTTTTACTTGAAGTATAATGTCATAATTACTTTCATCATTATGATTTAAATTTGCATCATTATCTTTTTCTGATGAAACATTTTCAGGTTCATCTATTGATGAAATCTCACTTTCTTTAGATTCTTCATTTATATCATCTGAATCGTTAGGTGTTTTTTGCAATATAGTATTTTCGGTTTCAGGGTCTAAAGATGCTTCGCTTTTTATTTCATCAAGTTCATTTTTAAGTAGTTCTACTTGTTTTTCAAGATGTTTTTCTTTTCGTCTTTGAGCATTTGCTTTAAGTGCTTTTGTATCAATTAAATTTTCTGCTAATGGAAGGTCATCACCAAAATTTTCTACATAAGATTTTTCAATTTCCGTTGTAATATCCTCTGGAACACCACTATCCAACAATAGGTTTTGAATATCCTTTTTTGTTAATGTTATAGGTTCACAATCTGTGTCCTCATATATAGAATTATATTCATCTACCATAGCATTTAAATTTTCTTGTACTTCCATAAAAATCTTATCTGCTTTCTTCTCATCAGCACTAAAGGAATCTTTAATTATTAATTGAAAAGCTTCTTTTTGGACAGTAGTTGTTTGTTTTGAAGAGCATCCCAAAGCATTTTCCATTAATTCAGGATGAGTGTCTTTTGCATTTTTAGTATAATACATGACAGAATTAACATCAGAACTACGGTCAATAAAAGCAGGGAATACAAAACCATTAATTGGTGGATCAACAACCCAATCTCTAATTCTAGCTTTTATTTTATTTTCATTTTCAGAATATCTAAGACCAGGTTCTGAAAGTGAAACAGGGCATATTGCACATAAAACATATTCATAAACTTCTTCTGATTCATCTATTTTTCTATTATCAGAAGTTTTACTAATTACATCATAAGCATCATGAAATAGAAGTATCAAAAAATTACCGGTGTAATTAAAGTTATCTATAATTAAATCATAAAATCCATCAAGAATAGTATCATCTTTTAGTTGGCTTTTTTTCAATTGCATAAGAGAAAGCTGTCTTTCGTTCGTAAGTTCCTCGTTAAGTGGAAAGTTAAGTTCAAGAATATTATTTCCAATGGTTCCTGAAAGCACTTTCTTAGCAATTTCTAAGTATTTAAAGTATTCATCATCATCCAAATTTAAAAAGGTTTCTCTAAATTTTAAAATAACATGTTTTTCACTATTAACATAACAACCACACATTTTAGTGAATGTACAATGGTCTTTTTTAAATCTCTTTTTTAATTCAAGTATATCTTTTTTTCTCATATAAAAAACCCCTTAATGTAGTATTTATAGGGTTCCAAGTTAACTATTCTTAAACTTTCAACTATGGATTCCTATATAAGTAACATATTTACTAATAATTATAATGTTTTTTTCATTTTAATTAAAGGTTATATTATAACTATTTTCAATGATTACAATAATAACTAATGAAAAAAATTTTAGTAAATATCAAAAAATAAAGTTAAATTGAAAAGTTTTCTAGAAAAAAATCAAAAAATATTACAATCAAATTATTTTATGGGGTTCCAAGTTTGAATTTAAAATAACATCTTTATCAAGTAATATTATTAATCTTACAGTTTATTCTATTATCATGTTGGAAACCAATTAAAAAGTAATAGTGATGGTGAATATTACTCACTTCGTTCTTAATATTTAAAATAGAAATACCTAAAAACTAAATTTTTATATTGTGTTTAAAGAATTTGCTTTGCAAATATAATAAAAAATCTATTTCCAATTTTTACATTCACTTTCAACTTATTTTCCTATAATAATGTAGAAATTTAATAAAAAGTTTTCAAAAAATGATATTATTTTTCTATATTTATGATAAGCTATATTAAGAAATTTATAATGCTTAGGAGAAAATTATGAAAACAACAATAAACGAAGAAACACTTACTTATATAAAAGGAATTACTAGAGGAGCTAA
This sequence comes from Clostridium amazonense, assembly GCF_056431285.1. NCBI lineage: Bacteria > Bacillati > Bacillota > Clostridia > Eubacteriales > Clostridiaceae > Clostridium > Clostridium amazonense. The sequence continues at coordinate 15,586 of NZ_JBWKMH010000024.1, forward strand.
GGTTGAGCTTCCTAAAAACACTACTAATACTGAAAAAAAGAAAATGATAGGGTATATATCTGAAAAAATAGATAGTTTAAAGGATGATGCTAACCCAAAGATAGAAGAGAATCTTCTTCATGTTTTAAAAATGCTTCAAAGTGATTTAGCTAATAAAAAGGATGAAATGATCATTGAGAGTCTTTCAAAGGGTGAAATTCCAGATGAATTTGAAAATCTTTCTGAAAACTCAAAAATAAATAGATTAAATAGATTAAAAATGATAGTAGAATATAGATTGAATGAAGAAGATAACAATGAGGAAAAGAATTATGAAAAAGCTTTAGAAGTTATTTTGAATCAATTTGAAAACATAAAATAAATTATTTAAAAAACTAGAAAAGCCTCCATTAATACTATGAGAAATTAATGGAGGCTTTTATTTTAAATCATTATGATGGTTATTTAATTTATAGGTTAATATGCTTGCCTAATTATAATGACAAGACTATCATTATAATTAGTAATATATAACAATATAGTTAATCAAATTTCTGGGGGTATGTATGATTAAAGAAGTATTATTGTTTTTTTCATTACTTAATGCATTTATATGTAGTATTCTTGTTGGTGGTGATATTCCGCCCAATGTTCATAGTGAAGATTATGAACTTATAGCTATATTATTATTAATATCATTTCTAATTATTTTAATAGGTAAGAAACCTTTAAGAAAAGGATCACTAATTATATGTATAATATTTAATATATTATGGATAATTTCAGTTATAAATGCCATAAAATGTCCATATCAACCTAAAACTTATTTATACGTTGATATTTTAGCACTGATAGGCTCAATAATGTGCACTACTTTATCAATTTGTAAAATTTATAAATTTCAAAATAAAAACTGATATATTGAAGTTGTTAAAACAGTTAAAATTTAAAAACATATATATGCAAGTATTCAAGACAATAAAAATAAAAAGAAAGAAATAATATTTTCAAATGATAAAAGTATAGTGCAATGTTTTATTTACAAATTTAACAAATTATAAAATAATATAAAAGAGCTTATTCTAATTGGGGTTTAGTGATTAATAAATTAAATATAAATTTTATGATAACACTAACTAAAAAGGAACTCTAAGATTAACATACAGTTTAAACTAGAGTTCCCATTTATCCATTGGATAAATAATAGATTCATTATAATCAAAATATTTAAAACATCTTTTGTTAAAGCATTCTTATGCTTATTTAAATTATAGGTTGTTAACATCTTTTAAAAGTTTTTCAAGTTTTTCTGTAGATATAATTCGCTCATTACATTTAGCACTGTCTAAACACACATGAAAGCCTATAGATCTATAATTACCTTCTATATTTTTAGAACCTTTACATACAGGTGAAACAAATGCCACTTCATTTTCAATCCCTATATGATTACAAAGTGCACAAACATAAGGTGTATTGGGTTTAGAATTTGGAAGCCTACAGGCCATACCTATAAGCTTACCATTCATATTATAAACTATAAGTAATTTTCTAATAGAGTTATCAATCCATCCTAAATATACATTTTTTGAATTTTGTAACTCTTCATTTGGTAATTGTAATTTTTTTTCTTTTTTAAATAATTTATTGATTTGTGCTTTTGTAACAGGCGGCATCCCATATACATATTTGTCTAAACTGTTTATGTATATATTAATGTACATAGGCTCAGTTATTCCATTAATATTAAGGACTTCTTTTTGTTCAGTAGATAACTCCTTAAAAATATTAAATATTTTTTCTTGCAAATATCCTTTCGTCGCATTAATGATATTTGTATCTTCACAATTTATAAAAGCATTATTTAAGTCAAATAAGCATTTTTTTATATAATTATATTGATGTTTTTTTATAAAAGCATTCATAAATATTAATACCTCATTTCTAATATATTTGTAAAACATAAAAAATAAATGCTATTACTAATTTTAAAAGTAACAGCATTTATCTTAATTTTAAATATAGTCCATAATCATAATTATTAAGTCAAACTAATATTTTAAAATTGAAAACTTTGCTTGAAAACTTTCATTGTAATGTGACAATGAAATAATATCATGTTTTAAAACAGGTATTCAATCTAATAAATAATACTGTAATGATTATGAGCATCTATTTCTTTCTTCATATATTATTCTACGTATGCTTTTTTCAGATAAATAATACTCTTCTGTTAACGTCTTAATAGTTGCACCATTAACATATTTTTTATAAATCTCAATGTTTCTAACTTTAAGCATACTTTTAGTACCGTTATTTTCTCCCCAGGATTTATGATTTTCATGTTTTCTAGGTACATAAAGATATTTTCCATCTACATGTTCTTGTATTATTTTAACAATTTCTTCTGGTAACACATCTTGTGCTTTTACATATTTCATTTCCTTACTCCTCTACTTATATCTTAGTATTAAAGCAAAGAACATTAAAATGCTATGTGTTACAGAACCTAAAATATATGCATATTCAGCTAATTTAACAGCTTAGGCTCCAAACAAATCATAGCTGATTTTTTTGTGTTCCTTGCAAGGAGCAAACTGATTTATAGCTGAATGTATTATTTAATACCTTCATAAAAAACACCTCCTAATATAGATTTATTATAGCATAACTAATTTAAAGGTAAACTTTTAAAAATATAGTACTATATTTTTAATATTAAAGAAAATATTGTAAAATATATATTAATAAGGTAAATAATAATTCGATAATAAAAATGCAAGATTTAAATTTAAAACTTATGATTTTTAGGAGATGAATGTGTTGTGGAAATTAATATCATAAATAAAGAAATTTCAAACTCAAAAAGAAACAAATTTAATCAAATTAATTCTAAAATAGATTTTAGAATTAATTTAAAAAATGCCCAAGACTTAAAAAATAAAATATGTTCTAAAAAAGAACTTACTAAAGAGGCATTGGAAGCAATATCTAAATTAGAAAGTTTGTTAAAAATAAAAATAACAGATAAGGATTTTAAGAAAGATGGAACTTTAGATATCCTAGATATTTTAAAAAGAAATTCATCTGAAATTACTAATAGAGATGTAAAATATGTAAAAGATACAGCTATGAAGCTATTACAAGTGGATGTTATAACGTTAAAACAATTTAGAGAAGTTATTGAATGGTTATCATTGCGTTATAAAGCTGAGCAAATAAAAGAAGAATGTAATTATGAAATGCTAAAACTTAAAAGTGATATGAGAGTGAAAAAATAGAATTAATAAAAGTATTTTATTGAGGTGATTTTATGGAAAGGAAATATACAGTATATCAAATTGATTCATTTACTAAAGAAAAATTTATGGGTAATCCAGCGGGAGTAATAATAAATGCAGATGGACTTAAAGATGATGAAATGAAAAATATTGCAAGGGAGCTTAATAATTCTGAAACAGCTTTTATTTTTTCTTCCAATAGTAATGAGTATGATGTTCATGTACGTTTTTTTACTCCTAAAAATGAAGTGCCTATATGTGGTCATGCTACTATTGCTGCTCACTATGCTCGTGCCATTGAAAACAATTTAAGTACATCGAGAATTTACCAAAAGACAGGTGCTGGAATTTTACCTGTAGATATTATAAATGAAAATAATGATTATAAAATTGTTATGACTCAAGGTAAAATTGAATTCGGAAATATTATTGAAGGTGAAAATAAAATAAAACTTTTAGAAGCTCTTAATATAAAAGATACTGACTTGAATGAAAAATGTAAAATTCAAATTGTTTCAACAGGGCATTCTAAAGTTATGATTGGAATAAAAAGTATTGAAATTTTAAACAATTTAAAGCCAGATTACAACAAACTTTCTAAACTAAGTGAAATTATTAATTGTAATGGGTACTATATTTTCACAATGGATTCTGAAGAAAATGATATTTTAATACATGGTAGAATGTTTGCACCTGCAATAGGAATTAATGAAGATCCTGTTACTGGAAATGCCAATGGACCATTAGGTGCTTATCTTGTGCATTATAATCTTGTTAAGCATAATAATTCTATATTCAAATTTAAAGCTAAACAAGGAGAAGCTATAAATAGAGCAGGTATTATTGAAATTGAAGTGACAATAAAAGATAATGAACCTAGTGAAGTTAAAGTTTCAGGAAATGCTATAATAGTATTTAAATCTGAATTAGTGTTATAAAATTCAAATGAATGCATTTAATGTTATAAATTATTTTAAAATATACAGAGTTATTTATATACTCTGTATATTTTTTGTTTAAATTTAATACCGAAATATATTGGCAATATAAAAAAGTATCTTAAAATAATAAAATTAATGTATATATAGGAATCCAAGGAGACTTTAAGTTATTCATGTTTCAGTTGAGAATTCTAATTAGTTTAATTGAAAATGTAAAATTGAAAATTGAAAGTGAATGTAAAAATTGGATTTCCAATTTTAAAGAATGATTTTTTATTAAATTTTCAAAGCAAATTATAGGGAAACAAGCTCGAATTCAAAACTATTTTTTTAGCTGTAAATATATTACTTTCAAAAGGAATACTAACTTTAAAATGATTCCGAGCTAGTCTCACTCTTAAGGGTATCCAAGTTTTGAAACCAATAATTATGAAGATGAACTTGGAACCCTATATTTAAACACAATATAAAAACTAGTTTTTATATATTTCTATTTTTAGATATTAGGAACAAAGTGAGTAATAGCTACCATAACTTTTCACTCTTACTTTTTAGTTCTTAATTGGTTCCAAATATAAAAACATGAATAACTTTCAACTCTAGAATTATCATTTGATAAATGTATTATTTAAAATTTGAACTTGGAAACCTATAGTGATTTACTTTTAAGTAAAATTATCTATTGATAAGAGGTGATATTATGAAAGGGCTTGAAATTGTAGAATATAATGAATCCTATGCAAAATCTATTGCGGATATGTGGAGAAGAAGTACTGAAGGATGGAATGGTGAAAATGGAAATAAAACTGAGGAAAGTATTATTGCTGAACATAAAAATTCAGCTAATATAAATACTTATCTTGCTATATTAAATAATGAAGTTGTTGGATATTGTTCATTTACAAAATCTTTAGAAGACGAAGATACTTTGCATATTAAATTATTAAATGCTCGATATGATTGTCATGGAATGGGTATTGGTAAAGCATTAGTAAAAAAAGCTATAGAAAGAACTATAGAACTTAAATATCCACGTATTGATATAAATACTTGGGCAAGTAATACAAAAGCCATGCCACTTTATAAAAAATGTGGATATTTTTTTGAAAATAGAGAAGATGAGATTCATCTTATGAATTTTATTCCTACAGTAATGCAAACTGAAGCAGTCAATGAATTTTTTAAAACAGCAAACTGGTATGATGATATGAAAAGAACCATTAACATGGAACCTGATGGAGGGTTTATCGATGGTTTTGAAATATATGAATATTGTTGGGAGAAAAATAATCAGAAATTAAGAATGGATTTTGAAAGAAAAGGCAGAGGGCTTAGACTTATAGAAACTGAAGATTATAAAATAACATTATCAGCACCTAAACAAAATTTAATTTTTAATAGAACTTATAATGCAACTTATGAAATTATAAATAAGTCTGGAAAGGCATTAACAGTAGAAGTAATAGGAAAAAATAATAAAAATATTAAATTTTTATTTCATGAAAAAATAGATGTTTTAAAAAAAGAAATTATTCAAGGTGATTTTTATGTAGAAGAAATTCAAAAGGAGTTTAATAACTTTAGCATTTATCCAAAACTTACAGCCGATGTATTAATTAATGGGAAAAAAGCAGTATTTAGTTTAGGTATATCACCACAATTTCCAGCAAAGGTTTCTTTGTTTTATGATAATGTATTAAGATGTAATGACGAAAAATTTAATCTATATATTGATATTGAAAATTGTACAAATGAAAATTCTGTATTTGAATTTGTACTGCCTCAAGTAGATGAGTTAGAATTTTCACAAAATAATTTCAAAATTGAAATGGTAGCAAATGAGAAAAGACAAATTCCTATAGAAGTCATAATGAGAAAGCCATGTTTATATCATGAAGAACTTAATATTAAAGCAACATTAGAAAATGGAGAATGTATTAAATTTAAGAAATATATTGGTGAAGTATTTCAAGGATATGATAATTCATTTGGTGGAGAATTAGATAATAAATATGTTATTGTAAATGATATTTACAAATTGATTATGGATAAAAGTTCTAATAAAGTTCATATATTTGTTGGTAATAAAAAAATGAATTCTTATATTTTATATCCTAGAATAGGAATGCCTTATTCAGATGAATTTAGCAATACTTCAATTGAAAATGTTAAGCTTTATAACAAGGATTCTAAAATGATTCTTATTGGCGATTATATTTCAACAGTACACAAAGATGTTATAGTAAAAACTATATTTAAACTTTATAAAAATGGATTAATTGAGCATTACTATAAAGTTCAAAATAAATCAAATGAACCTACAAAAAATATAAGTATAGAAAAAAGTTTTCACTACAGAATAGAAGGTGCAATAATTCCCTATGACAACAAAATTATTAAATCTAATGAAGTTAGAGATGACTATCCTAGTTATTATAATAGTGAAAAATTTAGTGAAAACTGGATATTTTCAAGCTTAGAAGAAAGTTTAATTTGGCCACAAAATTCTAAATGTACTTTTGATGGGTGGCATATGAATATTGAATATGATTTAGGAATATTAAAAGGAAATGAAATTAAAACTACTAAGCCTCTATACTTAGCTTTTTCAACATTTAAAACATGGGAAGAAGTTAAAAAATTTGCACTTAAATGTAATCATATAAAAAACACATTTGTATTAGATGATTTTGAATTAAATATTAATGATTATAATCCTTTTGTAAAGGAAAATTTTAATATTAAAATTATAGAAAATAAAGAAATTTTACATGAGGGAGAAGTTACAATACAATCTTCAAATAATTCTTTTAATGAAACTCATGTACAAATTGAAAATAAGACACAGAGAATGACTATTCCACTTCATGCAGATAACTTCATTGACAATGATATTTTATCTATAAAAGCTAATTTTAAAACATTTAGTTTTGAGGGTAAAAAAGCTATATTTTATATTAAAAATATACCATTTAAGCATGATATAAGTGAAATTAGTGGAATTAAGGTCTATTCAATTGATAATGGAGTTATAAAAATAAAAGCTTCTAATATGTTTTCACCTGGAATATTTTCAATGGAATTTGAAGGTAAAGAATGGTTAGATACAGATTTTCCAAATATAGAAATGAAAAGTTGGTATAATCCATGGATAGGTGGGATACTTAATATCCCCGAGAATATGATTGAAAATGGCAAAATGTTATTAAATGAAGATATAAATATAGAATTTATAGAGAAATTAGATACTTTAGGAAATAGATGGAGTGGAATAAAGACAAGTATCCACATAAAAAATATTGAATCTTTTAAGGAAATCTATTTAAATCAATATTTTTTAATGTTGCCAGGTGTTCCAATTGTTTTAAACTTTACTCAAATCATTAATAATGAAGATATTTATAGGAATATTAATAAATTTACCAATGTTTCATTTTTAAAAATAGGTAATGAAATAGAAAAAAGTTGGGTAAGTGTAAAAAATCATGGAGGATATATTAATAAATACAGGCCTGGTACACGAGATTATGAAATTTATCCTAAATCATCTTTTTTATGTGGAAGTGATGATTTGAACTACAAAGTACAAGTATATTCGGATACAGATGAATATGAAAAGTATATATATTTATGTAATAGCGAGCTTACATGTATGCATTATAAAGATATTAAGCTCTTACCTCATGAAAATAAAATACTTCCAAATGTTTTTTATATTTTTACTAAAAATCATATAGAAGATAAATATCTTAAAGATTTACAAAATATAAAATTTGAATAAAAGATTTATATTTGTAAAGTTAAATTTAAAATAAAATATGTACTTTTTAAAAATGGAGGAGTTTATGTGGAGAAAGTAAATAAATGGCAGGATGGGCTAAAAGAATATAAATTAAATAATGGATTTATACTTAAATCCGCTGACAAACTTGAGTTTGGAATTCATGAAACAATATATTCAAATGTAGATTTAGAGCTACGCTTTAGTTGGGAAAAACAAACAAGGGATAAGATGAAGTATAATAATTTATTTTGGATATTTAAAAATGATAAAAGAATTGGTGGTGTACACATTTGCCCTAATTTAATGGGAAGTTTTTTTATGGAAAACCCTTATATTGTTGATAGATTTACAGTAATTAGTGCTCTTACTAATGCATTAGTACAATGGAAAGATAATGCTAATAATATTAGAGTCTATGGTGTTACTCCGAAAGATGTAGAACATTTTCATAAACTTGGATACAAGGTAAGTTATGAACGAAAAGTAATGATTCGTCCAACGGAAGTCTTTAATGATATTAATTTTAGTGATGATTTTATTGTTAAAACTCCAAAGCTATGTGATGTTCAGAAAATAGGGCAATTATTCTTAGAGTGTTATACTGATGGAATAGACTATGAAATTTTAGGTAAGCATACTTTGAAAGAGTCTACATTAGATGCAGAAGATATTCTTTCTATATATAAATCTAATAGTACACTTGATGGCTCAACTCTTGTTTTTGAAAAAAGTAGTAATAAGTTAATTGCAGCTTGCATCGCAGGGATTAATGGGTATTGTGATAATGATTTTTCTGAAATTGGAGAAATTGTAGTAAATTCTAAATATAGAAATTTAGGAATTGCATCAAATATGATAAAACGAGCTTTAACAAATTTAAATAAAATATCACCAGCAACAATATTATGTGTAACTATTGGAAATGAAGCTGAAAGTTTATATGATAAAATGGGATTTTTTTCAGGAGTCAAATTTTCAAATATGTATTTACAAATATGATAAATATAAATGGAAAGTTAGATATAACATTAAAAAAGATATAAGTAAGGTGGGATGATTTATGTTTACTAAAAATGAAATTTTAAATATTGTAAAAAAACAACTGTCATTAGATTTTAATTGTCAAGTTGAAGATTTAGAGAAAAATGAAAATACTGTTGTAAAGAAACAAAACAAAATAGGAAGTAGGTTTTATGATGATGATTGTATACTTCATATTCTTTGTTTTGGAAGAAGAGCTATTGTATCAACTAAAAAAGACGTTATGCCTTGGTTTAAAGAAAGGTTAGAAGATTATGATGCTAATTGGCTATTTTTAATTCCTTTTCTTAAAAGCATAGATAAAATACTTTTAGAATTTGGACATGAAATAGGGGATGTTCACCATTTCTACTTACCATTAAAACCATTAGAAGATGCAAAACCTATTACAGATATTAAATGGTATGAACAAGAGGATATTATTCAATTTAAAAATGATGATAGATTTGATGAAGCTTTTATATTTGATGACAAGCATCCAGATGTTTTAGGCGTTGCGGCTTTAAATAAAGGAGAGATTATTGGCATGGCAGGAGCAAGTTGTGATTGTGATGGTATGTGGCAAATTGGTATTAATGTTATAGAAGAATATCGTGGAAAAGGTATAGGGACAAACTTAGTTTCTTTACTTAAAAACGAAATTTTAAAAAGAGGCAAAATCCCATTTTATAGCACAATAGAATCCAATATATATTCTCAAGTAGTTGCCATTAAATCTGGATTTATACCTGTATGGGCAGAGTTACATTCTAAAGAAATATAAGTTGTTAAAGACTAACTTTTGATATTTAGGTTTATATAAGAGAGCATGTGAAAACATGCTTTTTTTATATAAAAAAGCATCTAATAATTTCTTAATTTATAATTACTTTAAATTTATGATAGCATTTTTATTATAAAATATCTTTTGCTAATTAACTTTTATATTATATAAATAGTGAAAAGTAAATACATATTTAGTTTATATTCTTAATTTTTTGAAAATATATAATTATTTGATATATAATTAATTATAAATACCTAATCTTTAAGGTAAAATATTGGAGGACATTATGGGGGATGTAATTATTAGAAAATGTGAGTATAAAGATTTAGAAGAGGTTTTGAATTTACAAAAAAGTTGGGAAAATGAAAATATTACTTATGGATTTGTATCTGCTGATAAAAATTATTTACAAAATAAACTAGGAAAGTATTTCTATATTACTGAAATAGATAGAAAAATTGTTGGGTTTATATACGGTACAGTTCATGAATCTAAAAATATGTCTATATTTCATGAGGGAGAACAATATATTGAAGTAGATGATATTTATGTAAGTCAGGGTACTAGAGACTTAAATATAGGAAGTGAGTTAATAGATAAATTATTAGAGGTAGCAAAAAAGGAGGGAATTGAAAGATCACTAATTTATTCTTCAACTAAGGATATGGATAGTATTATTAAATTCTATAAAAAGCATGATTATAAAGCATGGTATATTCAAATGTATAAATAAAAAAATAGATAATTAGAGATATTTTATATATTGTTAAAAATTATATAAGAATAATTCTATTTATAAAATATATGATTATTAATATAAAGTTAATAGTAAAATCTATTTTTATCAAATTGGAGGGGATTAGTCCTATGGATAATTATAAAATTATTGAAATTAAACAAAGTGTTTTCGAGGATAATGATAAACAAGCTAGTTTACTTAGAGAAGAATTAAAAGAAAATAAAACTTTTTTATTAAATTTAATGTCATCACCAGGTTCAGGAAAAACAACAACTGTTTTAAGGATAATTAATGAACTTAAAGATGAAATTAAAATAGGTGTATTAGAAGCAGATATTGATTCAGATGTAGATGCAAATACTGTTTCTAAAACAGGAGCAAAAGTAATTCAATTACACACTGGTGGTATGTGTCATCTAGATGCAGATATGACAAAACAAGGTTTAGATGAATTAGGCACTGATGATGTTGATTTTGCTATTTTAGAAAATGTAGGGAATCTAGTGTGTCCAGCAGAATTTGACACTGGTTCATCTAAAAATGCTATGATTTTAAGTGTGCCTGAAGGTGATGACAAACCTTTAAAATACCCATTAATGTTTACAATTTCAGATTTATTGTTAATTAACAAGATTGATGCAATAGATTATTTTGATTTTAGTATAGATAAAGTTGTAAAGTATGCAAAAAAGTTAAATCCTAATATTAAAATAATACCTATATCTGCCAGAACAGGAGAAGGAATTGATGAGCTGGCTAATTGGTTGCGTGGTGAGATTAATATTTGGAATGAAATTCAAATCTTATAAATATTAGATAGGGGGCTATTTATGTCAAAAGAAATGGTATTAGAGCTTGCTAATCATATAAATAGATCAAAACGTGGCTCAAAATCAGAAATTAAATATACAGATCCTGAGTATATTATTTTAGAACCTGTTGTTACAGAAGAAATGGCAAAGGCAGGGCTTCAATTAGAGCTAAGAAAGCCTAAAAGTGCTGAGGAAGTCGCATTATTGTGTGGAAAAACTGTAGATGAAACATCAAAACTTTTATGGGACTTAGCTGTAGCTGGAGTTTGCTTTGTGAATGAGATTGATGGTGTAGATAAGTATTGGCTTGAAACTTGGATTCCAGGTGTAATGGAAATGATGGTTAATAATAAAGCAAATGTAGAGAAATATCCTCAAATTGCTGAAGCTTTTGAGGCATATGGCAGAATTAGAGGACCAAAAACAGCAGGAAACTTTCCAGTTGGAAAGGGACTTATGAGAGTTATTCCTATAGAGAAATCTATTGAAGCAGAAACAAGAAAAGCATCTTATGAAGAAGTTTCTAAATATCTTAATGATAATGAGATTTTTTCTGTTTCTGATTGTGCATGTAGAACAGCAAGAGAAGCTATGGGAGAAGGCTGTGGGCATTTAAAGGAAGATATGTGTATTCAAATGGGTCATGCAGCAGAATATTACATTCGTACAGGTAGAGGTAGACAAATTTCTAGAGAAGAAGCTTTTGAAATTATAAAAAGAGCTGAGGAAAATGGATTAGTACATCAAATACCTAATACAGATGGTTCAGGAAAAACTCATGCAATCTGTAATTGTTGTGGATGCTCATGTTTATCTTTAAGAACGGCAGAAATGTTTCTAAATACAGATATGGTACGTTCAAATTATGTTGCAAAAGTTGATAAAGATAAATGTGTAGCTTGTGGCGAATGTGTTGAAAATTGTCAAGTTAATGCATTAAGATTAGGACAAAAACTTTGTACTAAAACACCTATTTTAGAGAAAAAACGAGAGCTACCACGTGATACAGAATGGGGCGAAGATAAGTGGAATCCTAATTATAGAACTAATAGAAAAGTTGTTTTGGACACTGGTACAAGTCCTTGCAAAGCTGAATGTCCTGCACATATTGCAATTCAAGGATATATAAAATTAGCATCTCAGGGTAGATATACAGAAGCACTTGAGCTTATAAAACATGAAAATCCATTTCCAGCAGTATGTGGTCGTATATGTCCAAGAAAATGTGAATCTGCATGTACAAGAGGAGATATTGATGATCCAATAGCTATTGATGATATTAAAAAATTTATTGCAGAACAGGATTTAAATCAAGAAATTAGATATGTACCTAAAATAAAAAATCAATATAAAAATAAAATTGCAATTGTAGGTTCTGGACCATCTGGACTTTCATGTGCTTTTTACTTAGCAGTTGAAGGATATAAAGTTACTGTATTTGAAAAACAAAAATCACTTGGTGGTATGTTAACCCTTGGAATTCCTTCTTTTAGATTGGAAAAGAATGTAGTTAATGCTGAAATTAATATTTTAAAAGAATTAGGTGTTGAATTTAAAACTAATGTTGAAGTAGGAAAAGATATAAGTCTGAATTATTTAAGACAAGAAGGATTTGATGCATTCTATTTTGGAATTGGAGCACAAGTAGGAAGAAAACTTAACATTGATGGAGAAGATGCTAAAGGTGTAATTACAGGAGTAGATTTTTTAAGAAAAATAAATTTAGGGGAAGAATTTGAATTAGAAGGAGATACTGTTGTAATAGGTGGTGGAAATGTAGCAATTGACGTAGCAAGGAGTGCTACAAGAGTGGGAACTTCTAAAGTAAGTATGTTTTGTTTAGAAAGCAAGGAAGAGATGCCTGCACTTTTGGAGGAAATAGAAGAATCGCTTGAAGAGGGAATTGAAATTAATAATTCTTGGGGACCAAAACGAATTATTGTAGAAGATGAAAAAGTTGTTGGAGTTGAATTTAAAAAATGTATTTCAGTATTTGATGAAAACAGGAGATTTAATCCAAAATTTGATGAAAATAATGTAAAAATAGTTAAAGCTGAAAATGTACTACTTTCAATAGGTCAATCAATAGATTTAGGAAAAATATTAGAAAATACTAAGGTTCAAATAAATCCTAATAATACAATAAAGACAAATAAAATTACTTTACAAACAGATGAGAAGGATATATTTGCTGGTGGTGATGTTGTAACCGGACCTAAATTTGCTATAGATGCAATTGCAGTTGGAAAAGAAGCTGCAATTTCAATTCATCGATATGTTCATCCTGGTCAAAGTTTAATTTTAGGACGTACTATAAGAGATTACACTCCTTTAGATAAAAATAATCTTGAACTTTTAGGTTATGATACTATGCCAAGACAAAAAGCAAATTATAGTAAAGATAATACAGAAAAGAAGAGTTTTAAAGATTTAAGAGGGGTTTTTACAGAAGAACAGTTAAAAAAGGAAACTGAACGTTGTCTTGGTTGTGGTGCTACAGTTGTAGATGAATATTTATGTGTAGGTTGTGGTGTTTGTTCTACAAAATGTAAGTATGATGCTATTAAACTAGAAAGAGTTTATGATAGTGAAGGTGTTGAGTTCCCAAATTTGAAGCCAATAATTATTAAACATGCATTTAAACGTAAAGTTAGAATTGCTATAAAAAAACCAGCAAGAAAATTAAAATCAGTTTTTAGTAAGGATGATAAAAAATAATATTACCTTTTAATTAGAGGTGGTGATTTAAATTGCATGAAGTAGGAGTTTTACTTCAAGTAGTTAAGACTGTTGAAAAATTTGCTAAAGTCAATAATATAAGTAATATAGATACATTAGTTATTCAAATAGGTGAGTTATCATCAATGGTTCCAAGATATGTTAAAGCATGTTATCCAGCAGCAGTGGATGGAACACTATTAGAAAATACTAAATTAGAAATTGAAATTTTACCTGGAAACGGAATTTGTAAGGATTGTAATACAGTTTTCAATATACTTGAGAATAAGGGTAAATGCCCTAAATGTGAAAAAAATGATTGGGATTTATTATGTGGTAGAGAATTTATGATTAAAGAAATTATTGCTTGTTAAATATTATCATAGAAAATGAGTTAAAAATTATTTTAGCTCATTTTTTATTTCTATTTATAAATGTTTATATAATTATCAAATGATATAAATAGAGTTACAGTTTACTCTTATTATTATATTGGGAACCAGTAAGAAGTAAGAGTGAAAAATGAAAATGAAGGTTCTAAGTTCAAGGTTTAAATAACATAGCTATCAAATTATACTATTGATATTTATAGATATTTTTAAATTCATTTTTGAAATAAGTTTAGAATTAGAAGGTAATATATCCAAATGTCCAATGAAAGATTGAAACATTGAATTGGCACATTTTATTTTCCTTTGTGGCTAAAATCTATAGCACCTTCGTAGCTGAGGTTTTAACCTTGGCGATCCTTGATTTGGATATAAATATTTAAAATTGTTTCTCTATATAACATATATATATTTATTACTCATATATTGTTTTATAGGAATTATATATTTAAAAATATGATTTTAAAAGCAATTTATTGGAGGAGCAAATGGAAAAGCTAAAGTATAACATTCAAATAGAGAAATTATGTAAATTATTAGGTTTAGGCGATGTTGTAAGTAAACCTCTAAGAGTTTCAGGTGGATTTTTGCACAAAATGTATTCTGTTAATACAACTAGCGGAAAGTATGCAGTAAAAGCATTAAATCCAGAAATTATGTCAAGAAATGATGCTAAAAATAATACTATAGTTTCAGAAAAAATTTCTAATTATTTATCAAATAAAATTTTAGTATCTACGGCTTTAGTAATAAATAATAATGTTATCCATTGTTTAGATGATCAAAATTATATGATTTTTAATTGGATAAATGGAATAAAAATGAATATGAATGATATTACTTTAAGGCATTGTTATTTAATAGGTTCTATTCTTTCAAACATACATTCAGTTGATTGGAAAGATATTAATATAGATAAAAATTGTGATTACTATGATAGTGTAATTGATTGGACAGGCTATTTGAATGAAGGAAAAAGTAACAATTCTTTATGGGTTAAGACTTTAGATGAAATAATAAATTCATTATATGTATGGAATGAACTTGCAATAAAATCATATAACAGTATCAATTCTAATTTAGTAATTAGTCATAGAGATATGGACCCTAAAAATGTTTTATGGAATAATGAAAAACCAATTATTATAGATTGGGAATCAGCTGGATATGTAAATCCAATGCAAGATTTAATTGAAGTTGCACTTTATTGGTCTGAAAATTTAAGTGGGAACATAGGAAAAAACAAGTTTATGAATGTTATTAATGGCTATAAAGAAAATAGACAAATTAATTATGATGAGTGTAAAAAAGCATTATATGCTATATACTTAAATAAGCTTCAATGGCTTGAATATATTTTAAAACAGTCACTTGCATTAAATTGTGTAAGTGAAGATGATAGAGAAATAAGTACAAGTGAAGTTTTTGAAACAATTAGAAAAATACAAAATTATTCAGATATGATTAAAATAATAGAACAATGGATTTAGATTTATTATTTCAACTTTGACTTTGTATTCCTATATTATAGGATTTCAAGCTGAAAAATGAAATTATTCAAATATTAAATGAGAATAGTAGTATTCCAAGAAACAGTAATTATTTAAAACGTTATTCATAAAAATCTCAAAGAAACTCTAATAAATTTGCCATTTTACTTCCAAGACTAAACGGCTATAAGTGAACTAAAGTAAGGGCTATGTAATTAAATTCTAGTCTATTTTTCATAACTATTTGTCAGCAATTCACATTAATAAAATCCATTATTGATGTGAACTGCTTCCTTGATTTATAAAAAATATACATTGAATTTTCAATTACATACTTCTAAATTTAGTTCACACGACGTCCTGTCTAGGCAGTCGCTGAACCCGTCCTTGGGTTCAGGTCTTGAAAATAAAACACAAATTAATAAGATTTTCTAAATCAATTTTTAAAGAAATACTAATTTAAATAATTCCTGTTTCTTGATAAAAGAAAAAAATTTTCAATTGAGAATTGTAATTAATTTAATTGAAAGTTGAAAGTGAATGTAAAAATTGGATTTTCAATTTTAAAAAATGATTTTTTATTAGATTTGCAGAGCAAATTAGTTGAAAACAATATAAAAACATAGTTTTTAAGTATTTCTATTTTAAATATTAAGAACGAAGTGAGCAATATTCACCATAACTATTCACTTTTCACTCTTAGTTCTTAATTGGTTTCAATGATGATATCAGAATAAACTGTAAGATTAATATTAGAATTTGATAAAGATATTATTTTAAATTTGAGATTGGAACCCTATATTTATTATACATGTGATATAATAAGATTCTTTATAAATTCTTTAATAAGAGTTTATAAAGGCGAAAAATATATAGCCAATGAGGAAAGATAGAGAGGAAAGAATGAAAATAGCAGTTACTACTACAAGGGAAACAGATGATAATTTAAATCTTAAAGCAATAGAAATAGCTAAAGAGTTAAATATACCTTATATAAAAAGAGAAAATTTTAGTATAAAGAAAGCAATTTTAAAGGAGAATTTTGATTATTTATTAGTAGTTGAAAGAGATAAAATTGTTATAAAGGGAGAAGATAGTAATTTATTTTGGCATCCTAATATGTCAGAACTTAGGATTAAATCAATAGAACAAGGGAATAAGGAAGCTATGATAGAAGCAACAAAACTATGTGAGGGCGAGAGCATATTAGATTGTACATTAGGTCTTGCAGGAGATTCTCTTGTGTTTTCAAGAGTGGTTGGAGAAAATGGATCTGTGGTTGGTACAGAAGTTAATAAGTATATAGCTTATTTAAGTAAATGTGGATTAGAAAACTATACTAATGCAAATGATGAAATTATAACTTACACAAACAATATAAAGGTTGTTAATGAGTCCTATGAAGATTATCTTTTAAAACAAAAAGATAATAGCTTTGATGTAGTATACTTTGACCCTATGTTTAAAAAGCCAAACAAAAAATCAACATCCATAAATTCATTTAGAGATTTTGCAGATCATAAAGAATTAACTAATGAGATTTTAGATGAAGCACTTAGAGTGTGTAAAAAAAGGGTTGTTATTAAAGAACGACATGGTTTTAATGATTTTGAAAAGCTAGGAATAAAGAAGTATTATGGTGGTAAGAAAAAAGGTTCAATTATTTATGGAGTAATTGAAAAGTAATATTAGTAATACAAATGAATAAGCATAAATATCACATTATTTAAGGATATTTATGCTTGTTTTTTATATTTTAATATATGAATCACTTTTATTAAGAAGTTAGTAATACTTTAAAATAAAATTTAGTAGTTAAATTCTATAATATAATTATACCATAAATCGGATTAATATATAAGTCTGTTACTATCAATATGTTATTGGTATAATGTAGAAAAAATGATTGGAGAATGTAAAATGGAAAATGAAGTAATAAGATCATTGATAAATCATAAATCAACAAGAGCATTTGAAAATAGGAAAATTGATGAGAAAATTTTATGCCAAATACTTAATGCAGGTATTAGAAGTGCTAATGGTGGAAATCTACAAGGGTATTCTTTAATTGTAATTGATGATTTAGAGAAATTAAATCATATAGGAGTATATAATACACCACTTGCAATAATAGCATTGGCTGATGCATATAGGACTCAAAGGTGGTTTGAGCTTTTTGGACATGCTAATGTACCTGTAAATACTACTCATGGTTTTATTATAAATATTTGTGATGCATTAATCTGTCTTCATAGCATTTCCATTGCAGCTGAAAGCTTAGGACTTGGCACATATTATAATGGAGATATAACTTCTATGAACATAAAAAATGTAATAAACAATCCTAAAGGCACATTTCCAATAGGAATGCTCTGTTTAGGTTATCCTAAAAGTGAAGGGAAACTTTCTGATAGATTACCATTAGATGCTGTTGTACATTACAATTCTTACAAAATACCTACTGATGAAGAAATTAAAAATTGGTATTCACAAAAAGAAAATTTATTTCAAACTAGAAATAGCAAAGAAAGACTTGCAGAGTTTAAGAAAAATGAAATTTTACATTTAGCTGATGCTTATGCAAAAAATAAATTTAAAGGTTATGAACTAGAGGAACTTAGTAAAGGCATTAAAAGAAACATAAAAGAATCTGGTTATGATTTTATATAAGTTTTTATATTATTTGTTAAGTTATGTTAAAATACAAAAATAGAAATCATAAGGCATACTTTCAATAATATAAATTAGCAAAGTTATTTTAATTAAAGGTTTGTTTCCTTATATTGTAATCTATAAATATTTAAGATACTATAAATATATTGAATAAAAATTATAGGGGTATTAGAATGAAAAAAAATATAAGTTTATTATTATTTATTATGTCTATATTTGCAGCTATATCAACTATATTTAATGTAACAGATGATATTATTAGAATTATAAATATAAGTTTTATAACAATTATTTGTATACTTGAAGTGATAAAGAATATTTCAAAATTAAGTAGTTTATATATAAGAATTATTACTATAATACAATTAATTATAACTATATTATCCATGATACATGGATTTTCAGGATTTGAATATATAGTAGTTATATTAATATTTGAGATTTTAAATCATAAAATAAATCCAATTGTATGCACAATTATTAGTTTATTAATACCATATTCAATTTTAAAAGAAAACATATTTAATATAACAATTTATACAATAATAATTCTATTATATTTATATGAAGTGAAAAAACAACATATAAACAATGAGGAATTAAAGGAATTTAATAAGGGTCAAAGATATGAACGACATATTATGGAGGAAAAGATTAGAAATCTTGAAAAATATCTTGAACAAAATAATATTACTGCAAGTTTAAGGGAAAGAAATTTTATAGCACAAAAATTACATGATCATTTAGGGCATAGAATAACTAGCTCACTTTTACAACTTGAAGTTACAAAAGAAACACTGGGAACTGACAATGAACTAAGTAAAAAATATTTAATAAGTGCCATGGAAAATTTAAGAGATGGTATGGAAGAAATTCGAAAAGTTTTAAAGAATATTAAACCACGAGATAAAGTTATGGCAATAGAAGATATTAAAGAAGAACTTTTAAATTTTGCGTACACCTCTGGAATAAAGACTAAGCTAAGAATAGAAGGCAATACTGAAAAAATCAAATTAAATTTTTGGATTATTATAGAAGAAAATTTAAAAGAAGCATTAACGAATATAGCAAAGTATTCAAATGCCACAGAAGTTATTGTTTCATTTTATATATATAATAAAATTGCAAGAATAGAAATACATGATAATGGAGAAGGATGCTTAAATCTTAAAAAAGGACTTGGAATAAGAGGAATGGAAGAAAGAATGCAAGGGATTGGTGGACGACTTAATTATAAAAGTGAAAATGGTTTTGTAATTAACATGATGTTAAATTTAGGGGGAGTATAATGAGCGTAAAATTATTAATATGTGATGATGATAGTTTAATTAGAGAAAGTCTAAAAATACTATTACCGCTAAAGGGAGACATAGAAATAGTAGCTGAAGCGGGAAATGGAAATGAAGCCATAAATGCCTGTTTAAATAATAATGTAGATGTTGCTTTAATAGATATAAGAATGCCAATTTTAAGCGGTGTTGAAGCTGTTAAAGAAATTACTAAAAAAACTAATACAAAATGTTTGATACTTACAACTTTTGATGAACAAGATTATGTTAATGAAGCTCTTAGTTATGGTGCAAAAGGTTATATATTAAAGAACAACTCTCCAGAACAAATAGCTAATTCAATTATCTCTGTTCATAATAATACAATTGTTATGAATGAAAACATATTAAAAAAATTACAAGTTAAAAGTTCAGAGCCATCATTTAATAAATATGATTTTACAGATAGAGAAAAAGATATAATAAAAGCTATAGCTGAAGGACTTAACAATAAAGAAATTAGCAAGAAATTATATATAGGAGAAGGCACTATAAGAAACTATATAACAACAATACTTAATAAAACAGGATTAGAGCATAGAACTGCTATTGCAGTTAATTATTTAAAAGGGAATTTATAGTTTTTCATAATTTAATATGACAATTGTAATGTTAAAAGGTGATATTTCTAACTAGAGATAGGCATCTTTTTTTTATATACTTAATTTATAGGAGATAGGGAGGTTTAAGTTATGAAGATGTTAGAAATAAAAAAGATATATAAAGACTATGGAAATCATATTGCAGTAGATGGAGTTGACTTAGATATTGTAGAAGGTGAGATTTTTGGATTATTAGGTCCTAATGGTGCTGGAAAAAGCACTTTAATCGGAATAATATGTGGACTTATAAAAAAGAATTCTGGTGAAGTAATTTATGAAGAAACCACATCAAAAATTAGAAAATGGAAAGAAAATATAGGTATAGTTCCCCAAGATTTTGCATTATATTGGGATTTAACTGTTGAAGAAAATATAAGTTTCTTTTGTTCATTATATGGATTTAAAGGTGAGGAATTAAAAAAAAGGACTTTAAAAACTTTAGAGTTTGTAGAACTTTATGATATGAAAAATAGAAAGGCATCAGAACTTTCAGGTGGTATGAAAAGAAGGTTAAATATTGGATGTGCCATTGCTCATTCACCTAAACTTATTATAATGGATGAACCTACAGTAGGCATTGATCCACAATCAAGAAATCATATTTTAAAATCTATATTAAAACTTAAAAGAGAAGGAGCTACCATCATATATACATCACATTATATGCAAGAAGTTGATGATATTTGTGATCAAATTGCAATAATGGATAATGGAAAAATTATAGCAAAGGGAACTAGTGAAGAGCTAAAAAATCTTATAGGTGATAAAAGAATATTTAATATTGCAGTATCAAAAAAAATTGATAAATTAGAAGATAAACTTTTAGAGATAACTGGTGTTGAAAAAGTGTTATTTAGTGAAAATAGTTATAAAATTTCTACACTTAAAAGTAGTAATTTAATAGTAGATTTAGTTAGTAAAATAACTAGTAATGGTGGCGATATTCAAAATATATTAAATGAAGATCCAAATTTAGAAACAGTATTTTTGGGACTAACAGGAAAAAAATTAAGAGAATAGGAGGTATGTATATGTTTTTATCCATGATAAAAAAGGAATTTAAACATTTCTTTAGATCAAAAAGTGATGTCATAATGATGTTTGTATTTCCTATTGTCTTAATAACCGCTTTAAGTATGGGATTAAAAAACATGATGACAAGTCAAAATGTTTTTGGTACTAAGGATAATCCTTCCATGGTATATTATACAATGGATAATAATTCAAAATATAAAGATGGATTTATAAACTTTAAAAATATTTTAGAAGATGATGTAAATATTAAATTTAAAGAAGTTAAATCACAATCAAGTGTTATGGATGATATAGATAAAAATGAAGCTATTTTACATGTAAATATAGAAAAAGATGGATTTAGCATCTATACTTCTAAAAATGGTGAAAAAACTAAAAGTAAAGTATTTAGAAGCATATTTGAAAATATGTTAAATGAATACGCTGTTTATGAAACCATAGGAGAATTTAATCCTAAGGCTTTTGAGAATTTAGTGAAAAATAAATATGATGAGTATATAGAATTAGATAAAAGAAATTCATCTAGAGAAGTTACCTCATCTGAATATTATACTTTTGCAGAGTTAGCCTTAATTATATTATTTGTATCTCAAGTTGTTGGGGAAAGCGTTTATAAAGAAAATAAATTAGGAACTATGAATAGAATACAATTATCTAAAGTTAAAGAAAGCTCTATAATTGTAGCCAAAGTAATGTTTGGAGTTTTTATATCAATTTTGCAAACAATATTGGTATATTTCTATTCATCAATAGTTTTAAAAGTTAATTGGGGCGATAACACCTTGAAATTTATCTTATTATTTATATGTTTAGGATTACTTTCATCTATTATAGGCGCAATTATGGGACTAGTTGTAAAGAGAGATAATGGTGTTGCAGGAATGGCAAATATAATTATATTTATTTTGTGTTTATTAGGTGGATGTTATATGCCATTAATTGTTATTACAGCAATTCCAGTAATAAATAAAGTTATGTATTTAAGTCCAATTTATTGGATAAATGTGTCTACAAGTACTATGGTTTGTAATGTACAGTCCAATGCATATATTATTGCACTTATTGAAATTGTATTTTTATCATTATTTTTGTTATTAGTATATAAATTAATCCTTAGAAAAAAGGAGGCACTTTTAAATGATTAGTATAATGAAAAATACATTCAGAATATTTTATAAAAGAAAAGGTTTTATTATTACTTCACTAATATTACCATTAATATTAGTTATTTCAATATCACAGTTAAATATTGCCTCTTCTCAATACAAAATTGGATTTATAAATAATGATAAAGGTAAAATAGGTAGTGTTATTGAAGAAAAACTAAATAATACAGATGTTATAAAAGTTATACCATTAGAAAATGATGAAAATTACAAGAGTGATTTAATATTTCATAAATTTGAAATGATAGTTACAATAGATGAAAATTTTACTGAAGACATTTTAAATGGTAATCTTAATAAAATAAATATTAAATCTATAGCTCAAAGTGATATGGAACCAACTATTGAAAAAATAATTAATAATGAAGTTAAAAGCATTTATACTATATGTAATAATATTGAAGTAAATACAGTTGGGCTGGAAAAAGTATTAGATAAATTCTCAATGTCACAACCTAAGTATGAAGTGCAAAGTATAGAAAGTAAAAAAGCTAGCATATTAGATTCTTTAGGTACTATTTTTTATATAATATTTATAGTGGCCGGATTAAGTTGTTCATTTTTGTTGGAAGATGAGTTAGGAGGAACAAAAGATAGAATATTAATGGGAAAAATTAATGAAAAGCAGTATTATGGAGGATTAACATTTTTATTCTTTATTATTACTTCAATGCCAGCTATAGAATATTTTTTAATATGTACATTATTAAATTACAAATTTGGATTTGAAAATAGAATTATTTTACTATTACTTGTATTACTATTTTCATTATTTGCTGTAGTATTTAGTGTATTGCTTGCTTCTTTAATTAAAAAGAAAACTGTGTTAACCTTAGTCAATTCATGCCTTATGATACCAATATTCATGTTAAGTGGATGTTTTTGGCCTTTTGAAATGATGAGTGAAAATGTACAAAAAATAGGTTCAATACTGCCACCAAGGTGGATAGTTCTTGCTATAGAAAAATTACAAGCAGGAGAAAATTTAAAAGGAATATTACCTATAATAATTGCATTTTTATTATTAATAACATTTTTATTCTTATTAAGTGTCTTTTTTACTAGAAATAAAATAATTTTAGATAAAGAATAGTTACTTTAAGCACCTAAATTTTTAGGTGCTTTTATTATGTAACTTATGTTACAGAATAAAATATTTAAATAAGGTATATTATAAATATAAAAATTACACAAAGAGTTTTAATTGTATTTAAAGGAAGTGACGTTATGGAGAATATAAACATAAATAATATAGAAAAAAGTAAAGAAATTTTATGTGAAAATGACAAATTTAAAAGTATATATTTCAAATTTGATGAAGGCAAAGGACTACCTAATCATGTACACAATGGTTTTGCTACAATCCAAGTAGTTAAGGGAACTATAGATATTAGTTTTAAGGATGGAAATAAGTTTGAATTAATAGAAGGTGATTTTTTACCTTTTGATGCAACAATAGAACATAATGTAATAGCTAAGGAAACTAGTAAAGTAATAGTTACAATTTCAAAATCTACCCAATTACATAATATAAAAACATTTAAAAAATAATATTGAACAAATTAATACTCACTGAACTATAGGGTTCCAAGCTGAAAAATGAAATTATTCAAATGTTAAATGAGAATAGTAGTAGTAAAGGAAATAGTAATTATTTAAAACATTATTCATAAGAGTTTCTGAATCAATTTTTAAAGAAATACTAATTTAAATAATTCATGTTTCTTGATGAAAGAAAAAAGCTTTTCAATTGATAAATTTGTTATTTTGAATTTGAACTTGGAAGCCGATATAAAATACATTGATTCAGTGAGTATTTTTAATAATTACTTTGTATAAATGGATTTTATTAGAATTTTACATAGTGTTACATATAATAATAAATAATACTGTTATATGGAGAATATAAAATGAATTCTAATAAAAAGTTATATCCAGCTTTAATTAATAAAAGGAATGGAAAGTTATATGGATACGTTAATGTGAAAGGTGAATGGGTTATAAAACCTAAGTACAACAATGCATATAATTTCACGGATAAAAATATAGCTATAGTTGAGAAAAATAATAAATACGGATTAATTGATAATACGGGACAATATATTATCTATCCTAAATTTGATAGTATATCTAATTTTAAAGAAAACAGAGCTGTATTTAATTTAGATAATTTTATGGGTGTAATTGATGAAAAAGGGAAAATTATAAATGAAAGTAAATATCAATTTATAAGTGACTATAATGAAGGGAGGGCTATTGTTGGAATTTCATCAGAAGGTGGATTTTATAGTTATGGTTATATTGATTTAAATGGTAATGAAATTATAAAACCTAAATATCAATCTGCAAGTCAATTTAATGAGGGTTTTTCAATAGTTAAGATAAATGATAATGAGTATGCATTGATTAATCTTAATGGTGAAATAGAAAGTACTTATAAATATAACACTGTGTTTGGATATGGAAATGGATTAATGGTGTTTTCAAAAGATTTACAAGGACCATATGGATATGTAGATAAAAAAGGTAATGTAGTTATACAACCAATATATGAAGTAGCAGAAGGTTTTAAAGATAATGTAGCTATAGTTAGTGAGGGTAATGATTTTAACGGACCTTATGGATTAATTGATTTAAAAGGTGAGTATATATTAAAACCTATATATGATGATATAAAAATGTTAGGTGAAGAAATGATAGCACTAGGAAAATCTATTGGTGAAGATAAGTTTGTAAATAGAAAGATATATGCTATAGGAACTACTAAGGGCAAAATTCTAACTGATTTTATTTATTTACAAGTTGGAGAATATAAAGATAATATTTCTTATGCTTCAGATGAAGAATATACATTTTTCATAGATAAGTCTGGAAAAATGGTTGAAAATCTTCCCATTGTTAAAGGTAGCGGACAACTTTCTATAGAAAATAATATAATTTATTCATATATAGATTATGAGCCATATTATTTATATAAATCAGGTAAAATAATGTATAAGCCTAGCGAAATTATTAAATTAAATAATAAGTATTTTGTGATTAATATGAAATATAAACCTAATATAAATTATTTGATTTATTATCCTAAAGTAGAAGGTGTAAAAAGTAAAAAGGTAGAAAGAAGTATAAATTCTAAATTAAAAGAAATGTCTTATTTCAAGCCTTATGGTGAATCAGATGATAATAATCAGAGTACTGTAATAACTAAAAATGATATATTAAATTATGACTATTATGGAGATTTTAGTGTTAAGTTTTTTAAAAAGGATTTACTAATTTTAGATATAACAGGATATTATTATCCAATAGGGGCTGCACATGGAATGCCATCAAGAAAGACACCAAGTATAAATCTAGTTACAGGTAAGTTTTATACAATAGGTGATTTATTTATGGGTGGTGTGTATTGGCTTGGAGAGATAAATAAAATTATTGAAAAAATAATAGCCACAGATAAAGATTATGATTATGTGTTTAAAGAAGATTTCAAAGGAATAAAATTTGATCAAGATTTTTATGTAGATCAAGATAACTTATATATTTATTTTTCACCATATGAAATTGGACCATATTCTGCTGGCTTTATTACTTTTAAAATACCATTTTCAGAAATTCAAGGAATGATAAATAAAAATGGTGAATTTTATAAATCATTTAACTAAATTGTAGAGGGGCTCAAGTCCTATATTGTTTGACACAAAATAATTTTGAGTATAGAATTGATTTCATAAAATAACTTACTAAGGAGAAAAAGTATGAGAAACTTGGATTTAATTTATAATCGTAAAAGTATAAGACAATTTAAAAATGATGCAGTACCAAAAGAAGATATTATTGAATTAATAAAAGCTGGTACTAGTGCACCATCACCTAAGCACCAACAGAACTGGCATTTTGTTATACTTCAAAATAAAGATATTATAAATAAAATGGCTGATATAGTTACTAGAAGTCATGAAAATATAGGTAAGCTTGCAAAAAATGAAAAAGATTTAAAAAAACATATGAGTGTAATTAATTATTATACATGTTTTAAAGATGCTCCAGTAGTAATTTTAGTTTATTCATGTGAATATAAAATGATAGAGTATAAGATATTAAAAGAAAATAATGCACCAAAAGAAATTCTTGATGTATTAGTATCTCCACAATCTGCTGCTCAAGGAATAGGAGCTGCAGTTCAAAATATTTTATTAGCTGCAACAGAAATGGGATATGGCACATGCTATATGACAGGTCCTACACATGCTAAAAAAGAAATTGAAAATCTTATAGGTTTTGAAAAAGATGGATATCAGTTAATGTCTATGATTTCATTAGGTGTACCTGAGGAAAATACACCTCCAAAGCCACCAAGAAAACCATTGGAAGATGTTTTAACATTTATTGAATAAAATAGAAATCCCTTATCTATAAAGTTTATACTTAAAGATAGGGGATTTTTTTATTAGAACCTTACAACATTGTAATGTTGTTGAAATATTAATCGATGTATATTCTTTTTAGATAAAAGTAAACTATTCTTACGAAATATATAATGTTTTTATAAAAATCGGAGGAATAAACATGGAAATATTAAAAATTAACAATCTTAATAAAACTTATACTGGAAAGGTTTCATATAAAGCATTAAAAGATATAAATTTATCTATACAAGAAGGTGATTTTGTAGCTGTTATGGGACCTAGTGGAAGTGGTAAATCTACTTTGCTAAATATAATTTCAACAATAGACATGCCAACAAGTGGAGAAGTTATTATAAATTCAAAAAATCCACATGAATTAAAAGGTCAAGCTTTATCAAATTTTAGAAGAAATGAATTAGGATTTGTATTTCAAAATTTTAATTTGCTTGATACATTAACTATCGGAGAAAATATAGTTTTACCACTAACATTAGAAGGAATATCTATAAGTGAAATGGATAAAAGACTTGAAAAAATAGCTAAAGATTTAAGTATTGAAAATATATTAAATAAAAGAACTTTTGAAATTTCAGGCGGACAGGCACAAAGAGCCGCAGTTGCTAGAGCAGTAATTAATAACCCATCAATATTACTTGCAGATGAACCAACTGGAAACTTAGATTCAAAAGCTACTAATGATGTTATGAAAATATTTGAGCATTTAAATACAAATAACAAAGTAACTACACTGATGGTAACACATGAACCATACACAGCAAGTTTTTGTAAAAAAGTTGTATTTATAAAAGATGGGGAAATATATAAAGAAATACATAAAAGTAGTTCTAATGAAGAGTTTTATGAGGAAATATTGAAAGTAGTAGCTCACATTGGAGGTGCCAGATAGTGAATTTTAAAAAATTTGCATATAATAGTGTTACAAGAAATTTCAAATCTTATTTAGGTTATTATTTTAGCTCCACTATATCTATAATGATGTTTTTTATTTTTGCTATGTCAATGTTTCATCCATCTGTTGCAAGTGTTGGAATACAATTTCATAGTTCACTTGGCATGGCTCTTACCTTTACAGAAACTATAATTGCATTATTTTCTTTACTATTTATTGTTTACTCTTTGGGAACTTTTGTAAAAAGTAGATATACAGAGTTCGGAACACTTTTTATATTAGGTATGTCACCAAAACAGTTTAAAAAATTTGTATTACTTGAAAATTTAATAATAGGATTTGCATCTATAGTTTCAGGCATTTTAATAGGATTTATATTTGCAAAACCATTCTTAAAATTAATAAGTGATTTATTTCAGACAAAGTCAGATACATTATACTTTCCAAGTACTGCAATAATACTGACATTCATTGTATTTACATTATTATTTATAATAACAAGCCCAGTAACTATAATTCTAATAAAAAATAAAAATGTAATAGAATTATTAAAAGGTACTAAAAAGCCAAAATCAGAACCTAAGACGTCAATATTTTTAGCTATAACAAGTGTGGTGTTACTATCTGGAAGTTATATGGTTGTCCTTTTTCAATTAGAAAATATGGAGTATTTAATGTTTATAGCTTTAATGTTAGGAACTTATTTATTTTTTAGCCAGTTTTTTGTTTTAATATTAAAAATGATAAAAAGAAAAAGAAGTTTTTATCAAAATAAAATAAATGTATTATGGATAAGTAATTTAATATATAAAATTAAAGATAATTGCAGATTATTATTTTTAATAAGTATTTTGTTATCAGGTACCTTAGTATCTATAAGTGTTTTATCTTCACTTGGTGAAAAGCAATTAGAAGCATCTAAAAGTGGTTTTCCCTTTAATATATTTTATATGAGTACAGAAAATAATAAAATATCAGATTCACAAATGAAACTTATAGAAAACACATTAGATAAAAATAAGTATAATTTTAAAAAATATGAATACAAGTTTTTAAATACAAATGATAGACAATATGTAATTAATAATTCTGAGTTTAATAAAATAGGAGATGTACTTGGATATAAAAAGATTAGTTTAAATAGTGATGAAGCTGCATTAATACCAACAAAAAGTTCACCAAATTCTATAAAATCCCTTAATACAATTAATGAATTTAAGATACAAGATGTGAATTTGCATGTTAAATTCATTGTAGAAGGTCCATTACTAGCTGAAGGATTTTATAATAATATGCTAGTGGTTAGTGATGATATGTATAAAATATTAGAAACTAATAAATCAAACATTTCATGGACAGGATATGGATATAATTATAATGGTTGGGAAGATAGTCTTGAAATGATTGATAATTTAAATAATGAAAGAAAAACAAATGCTGACAATGCATTTGGAGAAATGGGAAAATTTGATTATGAGTATTTTGCTACATTAACAGATGTTTATCAAGTTGAACTTACATCAACAAAAACTATGTTATTTGTTGGGACATTTATAGGCATAATATTTTTCATAGGTAGTTGTAGTTTCTTATATTTTAGATTTTACACTGACTTAATTTTTGATAAAGA
This sequence comes from Clostridium amazonense, assembly GCF_056431285.1. NCBI lineage: Bacteria > Bacillati > Bacillota > Clostridia > Eubacteriales > Clostridiaceae > Clostridium > Clostridium amazonense. Next base: position 45,276 of record NZ_JBWKMH010000024.1, read on the forward strand.
AAAATACAAAAATTTATCTAAAATTGGATTATCTTATACTGAGATGAAAAAAATCTTAAACATAGAAATGAGCTCAATATTCTTTATTCCATTTATAATTGCTACATTAAATGCTGTGTTTGCAATATTGATTTTAAAGTCAATGAATGGAAGCTTAATTGGACTAAAAGGATTGCTAGTTCCTATAATATTTTTTGTAATATATTTTATATATTTTGTAATATTAAAATCAATTTATATAAAATCAATATCAAATGAAATATTAAGCTATAAAAAATAATAACTAAAATAAAAAAAATATATCAATAATTTTTTATTGATATATTTTTTTATTTCTAACTCAACTAATGGTTGATGTTATCTAAAAATATAAGTTATTGTTATAAAAATTTTTATACTATACAATTTAAATATAAGATAAATAAAAGGGGGCTTTTAAAAATGGATTTAGAGATTGGAAAGCAAATAAAAAGATTACGTATAGAGAAGGGTGTAACACAAGAAGAATTAGCTAAATACTTTGGTGTATCATATCAAGCAATCTCAAAGTGGGAAAATAATATAACATCACCAGATATTCAACTTTTACCACATATAGCTTCTTATTTTGGTGTTACAATAGATGAATTATTTAAAATATCTACTGAGGAAAACTTAAAAAGAATTGAAAATGCCATAGATGAAACTCACTTTATAAGTGATGAGAAATTTAATTCTTATAAGTCTTTTTTACTTCAACTTATAAGAAATGAACCGAAAAATTCAAAAGCATATTATGTTTTAGCATCATTATATTTAAAAAGATCTGAATGCGATAAAGAAATATCTAGTATTTATATAAAACAAGCTTTGAATTATGAACCTTTTGATAAAGATTATCATTCAGTTCTTGTAAAATCTGAAAATGGAGCAGCAGGGGATTGGTACTGTAGTTGTAACTTTGAATTAATTAAGTTTTACAAGGAGTTTACAAATAAATATCCAAATTATATAGCAGGTCATGCTTTTCTTTTTGACCAATTAATTCATGATAAAAGACTTGATGAGGCAAGTGAAGTTTTAAATCACATGAAATCTATAGAAAATTATGTGGAACATAGTTTTTTTGAAGGTGATATAGAGTTTGAAAAGGGCAACCTAGATAAAGCTTCTGAAATTTGGGACAAAGCATTAGAACAATTTAATAACAATTGGGCTGCTTATTTTATACGTGCAGAAAGATATTTAAAACTATCTAAATATGAGAAAGCTATAGAACATTATAGAAAATCCATAGATTATAGCAAAAGCCCTAGAATGATTGATGCTGATATAGCCATAGCAGAAATTGCAGAATTAATAGGAGATTATAAGTTAGCAATAAATGCAAGAAAACATGAAATTAAAATTTTAAAAGAAGATTATCATATATTAAGTGGTGAATCAGTTGATAAACCTCTAAGAGAAATAGAACGATTAAATTCAATGATATAAAATTAAAGAAAGAATGAGTTGTTATGAGAAAATATCTTTATGAAATACGATTTTTAATTTTAATTCAAATAATATGTGATGCAGTAGTTACATTGACTGTTGCATTAGGACCATATCTTCAAAAGTTACTATTTGATACTGTTTTAAAAGAAAACAAAATATGTTTAAGTTTTATACATTTAATTTTAATATATATATTTTGTAATTTAATAGGCACAATATTTTTTTATTTATCTATGATATATAATTTTAAATGTTCTTTAAAGTTTGAAATGTCATTAAAAAGAGATTTTTTTAAATCAGTTTTTAATTATAATTATGAAGATTTTTCATCTAGAGATATAGGTGAATATATATCTATCCAAGGAAATGATATATTAAATTTAGAAATGGATTATTTAACACCAATAATAACTATTATTAAGGCTGTTAACATGCTTATAATTTATGGAATAATTTTATTTGTATATGTAGACTTTAGAATCGCTACTACTATAGTATTAATATCATGTATAGCTATAGTAATACCTAAACTTACATCATGTACACTATCCAAAAAGAGAAATAATTATTTAAATGAGATGGGATTATATGTATCAAAAATTACAGATTTTCTTCAAGGTTTTAAATTAATTAACTCTAGAACAATAAGTAAAATTAATGCTGAACATGAAAAAGCACTTAACAATGTAAAAGATAAAAGATTTATATACGGTAAATTTAAAAGTTTTACATATAGTTTAAGTGAACTTTTATTAAATATTTTAAATGCGGCTACATTTATTATAGTAGGAATACTTTTATTTAACAGGAAAATAAGTATAGGTACAGCAGTTGCTACTTTTGGATATGTGAATTGTTTTGTATCACCACTAAATGATATATTGTATTCAATTAACTCAATTAGTTCTTTAAAAGATACAAAGAATAAAGTTATAGATTATATAAACAACTATAAATATACAACTTTGAAATATAAAAATGATTTTAAAAATCATATAGTTTTTGATCATGTAAATTTTAGCTATAATAAATTTAATATAGATGATATATGTTGTAAGTTTGAAAAAGGAAAAAAATATGCAATAATTGGTCATAGTGGTTCAGGAAAATCTACACTTATTAATATGATTATGAAATACACAAAACCATTAAGTGGGAAAATATTAATTGATGAAGAAAATGTATTAGATTTAAATATGGACAACATTGTATGCACTATTAATCAGCACGAGCATATATTTAAAGATGATTTTTATAATAATACTACGTTATTTTCATCATATCCTAAAGAAAATTTAAATTATGTAATGGAAAAATTTAAGTGTGGAATATTTAATAGAATAAAGAGTGAGCCTTATAGTAATTCATTAAGTGGAGGTGAAAAGCAAGTATTAGCATTTATAAGAATGTTAACATCAAAATCGCCTATATGCATTATGGATGAACCATTTTCGGCTCTAGACGTAAATACTACTAAACTTTTACAACATAATTTACTTAACATGAAAGATAAAACTGTAATTATAGTAACACATGATTTATCTGAAATTTTAGAAGAATTTGACAAAATTATTTTGATGGAAAATGGAAAAATAATTGAAATTGGAGATTATGAAGAAATATCTAAAAGTGATGTATTTAAGGAGCTAAAAAGAATAATTTAATATGAATATTAAAAGAATAAAGCATGTGTAAAAACATGCTTTATTTCTTATATGTGAAGATGAATTTGGATACCCCCAAGAGTGAGACCAACTTGGAATTGTTATAAAATAAACATTTCTTTTGAAATTAATATATTTAAAATGTTATTTTTAAAAATATAGAAATCCTCTTTTATTATGTGTTATATAAGGTGTCTAGTTTTATTATTAGATATCCTTTTTATTTAAAATGACAATAGAGGAGATTATAAAAATTATGCTTATAATTAGAAGATAGTATATATTGTTAGGAAATACAAATGTATTAGGTGATAATATACCTGACTTTTTTAAAACAAAATCACTGCTACAAAGAAAATCATTTATTTTTATATAGGAAAATGGAATAAATGGCACTAAATTTTTTATTACTTTTCCTAAACATAAAAGAGTAACTGATATTAAGATTGTAAATGATAGTCCTATGCTTGTAGTATTAAATATAGAAGATACAAAAATACAAAAACTAAATATAAAGAATAAACAAGTTAACAAAGTAGGTATTGATTTTTTAAAATACTCTTGTAAAGAAACAAAAACAAGTTTACCATTTACATATATTTCAGTAGGGTACTCTATATTTCCAAAACCGTTTTTAAAACCTAAGATTAAGAATAAAGTTAATATAACTAAAATTAATATTGCAAAAGACACAATTAGTCTTGCAAAGAATTTTGAAAAAAATATTTTAGTTTTACTTATAGGTTGTGTAAACAGTAGCTTATATGTCTTTTTTTCATATTCTGATGAAAAACATTCTATAGTAAAATTTAACATAACCACTATTAATATAAGCATAACAACATTAGAAGAACAAAGTCTTAAAAAATTGTAACCTTCCATACTATTTTCTTCAAAAATAGGAGTAATGTTTTTCTTAAGCATAATATCTATCTTTTTAATATGCTTTTCATAAGCATCTATAGATTTTACATTACTAAATTGAATGTTTTGTTTTATACCTTCTATGGAATGCGTATCTAATTCTTTTGTTTTATTAAGGTAACCATTAAGATTTTTATTGTTATATTCAGTTATTATATCTGACATTATTGAATTATGATCTGTTAAAAATTTAATTTTTTTATCAAGTCTACTATCTACTTTAGGTGACATTTTTTCTTTAGCCATAGATAATTCTGAAATTTCATTTGATAAAAAAGAACTTTGATTATATAAATTATCTTTCCATTCTATATTTCTTTTAGCATTTATTTGCGAGTTAACATAAATAAATCCAATCATAAAAACAATAAAGAAAATAATACAAATAATATTTTTAATATCTTTGAATATTTTTTTTATTTCAAATAAAAATGTTGCACCCATTTACTCACCTCTGTAAACAGATTCATACATCTTGTCAATAGAATCACTTGATATCTTTTCATCTATTAATTTGCCATCCTTTAAGAATAGTATTCTTTGACATAATTTTTCTATTTCAGATAATATATGTGATGAAATTATAACAGAGACATCATTATCCTTTACTACATCTGAAATAAGTTTTCTGAATTCTATAATTCCATCATAATCTAATCCATTAGTTGGCTCATCTAAAATTAATAAATTAGGAGAACTTAAAAGTGCTATTCCAATAGCTAAGCGTTGCTTCATACCTAGAGAATATTGTTTTACCTTATTATTAATCATATCACCAATGTTAATAAACTTTATCATTTCTTCCATTCGTTTTTTAGAAATTTTATTTATTCTTCTAATAAAGTCTATGTTATCATAGCCAGATAAATTTTCATAAAGAGCAGGTGTTTCTATAATTGCAGAGAGATTAGCTAAATATTTTTCTCTATCTTTTTTATTGTTATTAGAAATGCCACATAGCTTAACTTCTCCGCTATCTGCTTTACTAAGTAAACATAAGATTTTCATAAGTGTAGTTTTACCAGCTCCATTAGGTCCTATTAATCCAACAACTTCACCTTTATTTATAGTGAAATTTAAATTATCTAATACTTTTTTATTATATGATTTATTCAGATTAGAAACTGATAATATTTCCATATAAATTCCTCCTTTTAATTATCCATTCTCTTTCTATTTGATAAAAATATACCTATAGTTATAAATATTATTATCATTACACTAAGTATAATAATCCCATTTAAAAAGGTTATATTTGTAAGAGCTCCTTCAATTAGTGATTCACCTTGAGAATTAGAAGGCAGTATAGTTTTAAGACCACTTAGTGGTGCTAATGATAAGATTCTATTAATATCAAAATAAGCACCAAGATTATATTTTTGAATCACTGCTGTAGGGCTATTTTTAAATAAAATATATAGTAAACCATAAAATACTGTAGATACACAAATAGCAGCAGCTGAATTATTAATTAATAAAGAAATTAAAGTTCCAATAGAACATGAAAAAATTATTAATATAATCAAAAGTATAAATTCATAAAGTACATATTTAATAAGTGGAAGATACATAAGTTCATTTGAAATTGATGCTTTAACTGGAAATTTTGTACATCCTATTCCTTTAGTGATACATTGATAAATGAAACATACTAACATAAGCGCAATAACAATGAAAAAATTAACAAGAATATTTGAAATTAATTTAGAGAAAAAGATTTTGGTTTTGCTTATTGGCTGAGTATATAAAAGTTTATAAGTCTTATTTTCCATCTCACTTGAAAAAACTTGAGAGCTTGAAATTATTATAGTTATAACAATAAGTAAAACTATAGGCTCCATCATAAGGTTTTTAAGGAAAAGCAAACCATCATTATGATTAAATTCATCTATAAAGGGTAAGTTGTTATCTAATAGATATTGAAATTTTTCCATATCTGTAACCATGTCTTTATTAGTACTATTTGAATTATTTTCTAAAATGCTTTTATAATACTCAATAGTTTTTTCATAAAAAGCTTTCCAATTTTCATCTGAATAATAAGTGTCTATTTCACTTTCAAGGTTGGTAAGTTTATCATCTCCAAAAGTCACACGCTGAATAGGTGCATGCCCAACTTCAGATTCAAAAACAATGTTTCCCTGAACAGTTTTATTAAAGAAAATACAATAACTGATAATGCCAAAGCTTAATAGTAATATAGGAATCCAATTTTTAAATGATTTAAAAAAAGTTTTGAAATAAAAAGCAATTATACTAAACAAAAAAATCCCTCCTTATTTTTTTATGTATAAAAAAAAGGATAACTAAATACAAAAATTAATGTTTTGTTATCCTGTTTATTATCATAAGTTTTTTAAGTATATTAATTTTTATAGAAATTAAAGTATAATTACATATTAACAATATTTTACATATAGTTCAATATATATTCATGTAAAGATTCTTTAAAATTTTATTATGAAATTAATAAATTTTTAAAAAATAATAGGATTCATTATTAATAGATATAAATGATGACTCATACTTAATAAAAATGATATAATTTTTTTTAGGAAGTGGGGTGTATTATGAATTCAAATATAAATATTTTAGTAGTTGAAGATAATGAAGATATTAATAAATTATTATATAGCATCCTTATAAAAGAAGGATATAATGTTAGGTGCACTTATTCAGGAACAGAAGCTATGATGTGTTTAGAACAATATAAGTATGATTTAGTTTTGCTAGATTTAATGTTACCTGGTGTCAGTGGTGAAAATATAATAAAGGAAATAAGAAAAGTTAATTTTATGCCTATAATTGTTATATCAGCAAAAACAAAACAAGATGATAGACTTAATGCTTTAAAAATTGGAGCAGATGATTTTATAGTTAAACCATTTGATGTTGAAGAAGTTTTAGTTAGAGTTAATGTTCAATTAAGACGATATAAAGATTTTAGTCCAGCATTAAATTCTAATAATAAAATTTTATATAGAGAAATTGAATTGAATAATGAAAGTAGACAAGTATTCGTTAATGAAATTGAAATGATTGTTACCTCTAGAGAATTTGATATCTTATATCTTTTAATTAACAATCCAAATAAAGTTTTTACTAGAGCAAATTTGTTTGAATCAGTTTGGAAAGATAATTTTTTAGGCGATTATAATACAGTAAATGTACATATTAGTAATTTAAGAGCTAAATTATCCAAATTAACAAAGGAAGAGTACATTCAAACTGTATGGGGCATAGGTTTTAAATTAAAATAGCAAACTTTATACTTTCTTAATACTTTCTTTAAAACTGTTTATAATAGCAAATCTAAAATGTAATCATAATAAAGGAGGGAAAGTATAAAATGAGAGATATAATATTAAAGACACATAATTTAACTAAAAAATATGAAAATCAATATGTAGTAGCTAATGTAAATATGACAATAGAAAAAGGCTCAATATATGGATTCATTGGTAAAAATGGTGCAGGAAAAACTACTCTTATTCGTATGATTACAGGGTTAATTCACAAAACTAAAGGTGAAATAGAATTATTTGGAGGAACTAATGAGAATCATTTAAATGAAGCTAGAACATTTATTGGTAGCTTAATAGAATATCCAGCTTTTTATGGTAATATGTCTGCAAAGGAAAATTTAGAAATTTCAAGATTAGTTAGAAACATTCCAGATAAAAATTGTATTGATGAAATTTTAGAATTAGTTGGATTAAATAATAGTAGGAACAAAAAAGTTAAAAATTTTTCATTAGGTATGAAACAAAGGCTAGGAATCGCTAATGCACTACTTGGAAATCCTAAATTTCTAATATTAGATGAACCAATAAATGGATTAGATCCTATGGGAATAATAGAAATAAGGGAACTTTTAAAAAAGATAAATAAGGAAAAAAATACAACTATATTAATATCAAGTCATATACTTGGAGAATTATCAGAGCTTGCAACTCATTATGGAATAATTAATAATGGAGAATTAATAAAAGAAATTTCAGATTCTGAATTAAAAGCTATATGTAGACAATATATTCTTCTTAAAGTTGATGATTTATCAAAAGCATCAATTATTTTAGAAAGAAATTTAAATATTATGGATTATGAAGTTCTAGAAGATAACATGATAAAAATATTTAGCAATTTAAATGAAATAGGATTGATAAATTCAACTATTTCAAAGTCAGGTGTAATAGTTGAAAACATTTCATTAGAAGGCGAAAATTTAGAGGAATATTTTATGAATGTTGTTGGAGGAAAATAAAATGATTAGATTATTTAAAGCAGAATTATATAAATTATTTAAAAATAGATCTTTTAAAGTAGTCTGTATTATAGCAGCAATATTATCAACTTTAATGTTAGCTATGTCAGTATCTTTAAGTGAAGATTTAGCAAAAAGCTCTATGAAAAATCTTAGTGAAAAAGAAATAACTGAACAAATTGAAAATATAAGACAAGAAGAAAAAAGCGATACACCTATAAATCCAGGTCAGTTAGGCTTTAATAGTAGTGCATGGAGTGATGAGTTTAACCCTACATCAAAAGAAGTTTTTTATTCATCTTTTGGATCAGGTGTTATAGAAATCTTTATAGGTATATTGGTTGGTGCGTTAATGGCTAAAGAATATAGTGAGGGAACTATAAAAAACACATTAGCTTATGGTAAAAAGCGAGAGTATTTCTATTTTTCAAAGTTTTTATCTATACTTATTGGAGTAATAATTGTAATAGCTATTCAAGTTGGTATATCTACTATAGGTCATACATTTATCCGTGGTTGGGGTGAGGAATTTAAGTTTGTTCAGTTAATCACAATTTTAAAAACATTTTTAGTTTCAGTAATATCATATAGTGCTGTTGTTGGAATTATAATGTTAGTTTCTACAATTTTAAAAAGTAATGGAGCAGTTATAGGAGTATCTGTTGGTATATTTATTTTACTTCCTACAATAGCATCATTTTTCTATGGAAGTTATACATGGTTTGATAGAATATATGAGTTAACTCCTTTTTATAATTCAGCAGTAGCAATTTCAATTAATGCAACTAACAGTCAAACTATAAAATGTATTGTAATAAGTTTAGTATCAACTATAATTTCTTTAATTTTGGGAACTTACATGTTAAAAAAACAAGATATTAAGTAAATAGAAAGTGAGGTGAGTAATTTAATGGTAATATATATATTAATAATAATTATAATAATTTTACTTGCCTTTATTATTCTCATGTTAAAAGATTTAAAATATATATCAGCTCAAATTAAAGACAATTTAAGTGAATACAAAAATTTAAAAACAAAAACATCCTTTAAATATATAGATGAACTTGCAAGTAACATAAATTTACTATATGAAGAAAATCAAAAGATAAATATTAAATCTAAAAATATAGAAGAAGAGCTAAAAACTAGTGTTACAAATATGTCACATGACTTAAGAACTCCTCTTACGTCTATAATTGGATATATGCAGTTAATAAAAAGTGATAATATAAGTTGTAGTGATAAAAATGAATACATTAGTATTATTGAGAAAAGAACAAAAACACTACAAAATTTAATTAATAATTTTTATGATTTATCAAGAATTCAATCTGACGAGTATAAATTTAATTTTGAAAAAGTTAATATTCAAGATGTTTTATGTGAAAATATTGCATTATTTTATAATGATTTTATAGTAAAAAATATAGATCCAATAATAGATATTGATGATAATATGGATTCTATAATATCTGATAAAAATGCTCTAAATAGAATATTTTCAAACTTGATTAATAATAGCTTAAAATATGGTGAAAAGTATGTAAAAATATCCTTAAAAAAAGAAAATAATTATATAATTTCAGAATTTATTAATTATGCACCATCATTAAAAGAAGATGACTGCTTGAAAATATTCAATAGATTTTATACAGGAAACAATTCTAGAACTAATGAAACTACTGGAATAGGTCTTAGCATAGTTAAATCATTTACAAAAGGATTAGGTGCAAGTCTATATTCATCCATGGAAAATCATAATCTAAAAATAACAATAAAGTGGGAATTATCTTAGGTTTTTATAAAAATATTTGTAAGTGTAAAAATAATATGTTATTATATAAATCGTCTTATAAATTTTAAACATAATTAACGTAATGAACGGAGGAATTTAATGAGTAATTTACCAAATTGCCCAAAATGTAATTCAGAATACACTTATGAAGATGGAAGTCTTTTTGTTTGCCCAGAATGTGCACACGAATGGAACTTAGAATCACAAAATGAAAACACTGATGATGTATTAGTTGTAAAAGATGCTAACGGAAATATTTTACAAGATGGTGATACTGTAACAGTTATAAAAGATCTTAAAGTAAAGGGTGCTTCATCTTCTATAAAAATCGGAACTAAAGTTAAAAATATACGTTTAGTTGATGGAGATCATAACATTGATTGTAAAATTGATGGATTTGGAGCAATGTCTTTAAAATCTGAATTTGTTAAAAAAGCATAATTGATTATTAATAAATTAAAATACATTAGCTAGATATACTAAATATCTAGCTTTTATTTTTGTATGTTTTCCTAATATGACATACTTATGTCATATTAGTTTCGTTATACTTTAATAAAAAAGTAAGCGAGGTATATACTTATGAATTATGAAATAGTAAATTTAGATGAAAAGCATATTGTTGGGTTAATAAAAAATACAACTAATGAAGAAGAAAAATCAATTAAAGATATTGGAGCTTTATGGAGTAATTTTTTTAATAATAATTACTATTCAAAAATATCTGGAAAAGTTAATAACAAAACTATTGGATTATATACAGACTATGAAGGAGATTTTACAAAACCATTTAATTTTTTAACTTGTGTTGAAGTAAATAGTGAATCTATAGTGCAATATCCTTTGGTATATAAAAGAATACCTGCTGGAAAATATGCTAAGTTCATAATAAAAGGAGACATTCAAAAGTCAGTAGCATTATTTTGGTGTAAATTATGGAAAATGAATTTAGATAGGATGTATAGTTATGACTTTGAAGAATATCAAGAAAATGAAAATAGTGATTTAAAAAATCAAGAAATACACATATATATTTCTATAAGATAATAGTAAAAAACTACTCCTGAGATAAGAGTAGTTTTTTACTATTATAATTTAAATATGGTTTTACCTTCTTTAATTGTTTCAAGTACTTTTATGCTTTTAATATCCATTTTATCTACTTTTAATGGATTTTCATTTAATATGATTAAATCTGCAAGTTTATTTTCTTTAAGACTTCCTTTTAAATCTTCTTCAAAGTATTGATATGCTGCATTTATTGTAACTGCTTTTAATGCTTCTAATGGTTCTATTCTTTCATCTTGACCTAGTACAATACCTTTTTTAGTTATTCTATTAACAGAACACCAAACTGTTTCTAACATATTAGGTTCTATTACTGGTGAATCTTGATGAAATGTAAATTTAATTCCTTTTTTTAGTGCGGAATTTGCTAAACTTATAGAACTTGCTCTTTCAAATCCAAAGTTTTCTACATGTATATCACCCCAGTGATATACATGAGCAACAAAGAAAGATGGTATCATGTTAAGACGTTTAACATCATCTAGCTGATCTTTTCTTAAAAGCTGAGCATGTATTATGACTGGTCTTATATCATTTTTAGTATGAGCATTTTTAATAGCATCATTATATGCATTTATATATTGCTTACAAGCAGCATCTCCATTGCAATGAGCAAGCAGCTGCATATCATCTTTTATTGCTAATGTTACCTTTTCAGTTAAAGCATTATCTTCATATATAGGATATCCCATGTAGTTAGCTTCACCATTTTTATAAGGCTCTAACATCCATGCTGTACGGCTTTGAGGTGACCCATCTAAGAAAATTTTATATCCACCAATTTTTAAGTGATTTTCATATTTTTTAATACAACTATTAAATCTTTTAACAAGGATTTCATAATCTCTTAAGTCTATATATCCAATTAAATCAAGCTTAAGCAATTTCTTTACTCTTAATAAGTCTAATATATCACCAAGCATTGGAACTATCATGCCTTCTTGCATTGTTGTAATTCCATAACTTGCATATGTATCTTGTGCTTTTACTAGTGCTGTTGAAAGGTCTTCCATAGAAGGCATAGGTACTTTTTGAATATTATTTACATATGCATTTTCTTCAACATAACCTGTTGGTTCACCATTTTCTTTTTCAATAATTCCACCAGAAGGGTTAGGTGTTTCACTTTTGATATTTAGTATATCTAATGCTTTAGAATTAAATACACCATTATGTCCACTTTGATGTTGCAATGCTACAGGATTATTTGGAGCAGCTTTATCTAAAATTTCTTTAGTCGGGTGTGTTTTTTCAGTTAAGTTATTATGATCATATCCTTTAACTGAAATCCATTCACCAGATTTTATATTATTCTTTTTAATAAAATTCTGAATAGAATCTATAATATCATTGAAATTGGTTGCTTCTTCTACTGAAACTTGTAAAAGGGATGTTGCATATCCTGAAAAGTGACTATGACTATCAATAAAGGAAGGCATTAATGTTTTACCTTGTAAATCAATAAATTCTACTTCTTTACTTGCGACTTTAATTAATTCATCTTTTGATCCTGTTTTAAATATTTTATCATTTTTTATAAGCAAAGCTTCAACATATAATTCATTTTCCATAGTTAATATGTCACCATTAAAGTAAAGTTTTTCACTCATAATAATTAACTCCTATCTAAATCACTATTTTCTATTAATTATATCATCAACTAATATTTTCACTAAAGATTTATTTAAATATGCATAATATAATATTCCGTTTATGTAAATTATAGAGTACCCAAAATATTAATAAACTATATATTAATTAGTGATAAATATTTTATTTAGAGAAGGTGTTTAAATGGATTCTTCAGGAAGAAATGAAATGGATGTAGCATTAGAATTAACTTTACTTGCCCTTAAAAGTGAAACTGCATTAAGTTTAAACAAAGTAGTATGGACTTATTTAACTGCTTATGCAAATGTATCAAATGCAGCTAGAAACTATCCAGATTCATCTAAGTTTATAACAAGTCCTGAAACTTAGATTTAAAAATTAATTATTTAGAACTATAAAAACTAAGATATAATATATATAATTTAATAGAATCAATCTATTTAAACAAAATATAGATTGATTCTATTTTTTATTTTAAAGGATATATATTTTTTTTATAGAATTATATAAATTATATTTTACATATAATTATATAGGAATCAAATTTAGAACTTTAAGTTATTCATGCTTTAGTTGAGAAAGATACATTTAAACTACTGTACAAAAATTAACCTATTTTTAGACATTAGGAACAAAGTGAGTAATATCTACCATCACTTTTCACTCTTACTTCTTAGTTCGTAATTGATTTCCAATATAGAAATAGGAATAACTTATAACTCTAGAATTATCATTTTATAAAATGTTATTTAAAATTTGAACCCTATATTATCTAGATTTAAGAGGTGATGACATATGAAATTTTTGAACAAATACATTAAAAAATATTGGAAATTGTTTTTTAGTGCATTATTTTTTTTAATACTTGAAACAGTATGTGACCTTATTCAACCAACTATAATGTCTAAAATTGTAGATATAGGTGTAGCAAAAAATGATATGAACTTTGTTCTTTCAAAATCTATGTTGATGATAGTTATTACTGGATTAGGTGCAATTGGTGCCACTGGGCGTAATATTATTGCAAGCAATGTATCTCAAAGATTTGGCACAGAACTTAGAATTGATCTTTTTACTAAAATTCAAAAACTACCTTTTAAAACCATAGATAAATATGATGGTGCATCATTAGTAACACGACTTACTAATGATGTAACACAAATTCAAAATTTTGTTAATGGTCTTATGAGGATATTTGCAAAAGCTCCGATTTTATGTTTAGGAAGTCTTATTATGGCTATAAAACTTAATAGGCGTATGTCTTTAATTTTTTTTGCAATTATACCTATAATTTTCATATTAATAGCAATTAATATGAAAATTGGTTATCCAATGTTTACAAAAGTGCAGAATTCTTTAGATAAAGTTAATTCTGTTATGAGAGAGTATTTGCAAGGAGTTAGGGTTGTTAAAGCATTTAATAGATTTGATTATGAAACATCTAGATTTGAAATGTGTAATGAAAACTTAACGAATATCTCATCTAAAACACTAAAAATTATGGCTATATTTTCACCATTAATTACTCTTAGTGTTAATTTATGTATTGTATTAATACTTTGGATAGGAGGAACTAAAGTAAACAATGGAACAATGCAAGTTGGAGAAATAATTGCATTTGTAAATTATATGACACATATACTATTTTCCTTAATGATAATATCTCGTGTTTTCACAGTATTTGTAAAAGCTAGTGCATCTTGTGAGCGGATAAATGAAATTTTTTCCGAGAAGATTGATGAAAATGAAGTTAATATAAAATTAGAAGAAAACAATATAAAAGGAAAAGTAGAATTTAATAATGTATCATTTTCTTATTGTGACGAAAATGATGATATTGTTCTTAATAATATTAATTTTACTTTAGACACTTCTGAAACTCTAGGAATAATTGGTTCTACTGGTTCAGGTAAAAGTACTATAGCAAACTTAATTATGGGGTTTTATAAACCTAATTCAGGAAATATAAAAATAAATAATGTAAATATTGAAAACATAAATAGAAAAGATTTAAGAAATAAAATTTCAATAGTTCCTCAAAAGGTTGTTCTCTTTTCTGGAACTATCATTGATAATATAAAAATAGGCAAAAATTCTGCTACATATGAAGAAGTTGAAAAAGCATCCATATTGGCAAATGCTCATGATTTTATTAAAGAATTTAAAGATGGATACAATACTACATTAGGTCAAGGTGGAGTAAATTTATCAGGTGGGCAAAAACAACGTATATCTATAGCTAGAGCATTAGTCAAAAATCCAGAAATTTTAATATTAGATGACTCTGTAAGTGCATTAGATGCAGTTACAGAAGAAAATATTAGAAATTCCCTTAAAGAATATTCTAATTCTCTTACATCAATAATAATTGCTCAACGTATTACATCTGTTATGCATGCTGATAAAATATTAGTGCTTGATGGAGGTTGTGTAGCTGGAATTGGAACACATGAAGAATTATCAAAGAATTGTGAAGTTTATAAGGAAATACTTTTATCACAAGTTGGCAAGGAGATGATGTAATATGAATACTAGACCAGTAGGTAATTTTCAAAATGGATTTGGTGGTGGACGTAGAAGATTTTCATCTCCAGTAATAAAGCCAAAAGACTTTAAAGGAACATTCAAAAGACTGTGGGAATATTTTTTAGATGAAAAAAAATCCTTAATAATTGTATTTCTTTTTATAATAGTAACTTCATTAATAAGTTTATTAGTTCCATTTTTAACAGGTAAAGCTATAGATAGCATGTCTATTAAAAATAACCTTGTAGATTTTACAGCATTGAAAATAATAATTTTTGTTTTAATAATTTCATATTTAATTGATGCAGTAACAAATTTTTTGCAGAGTTATATCATAGCAAGTGTATCTCAAAAAATTGTGAAAAATTTAAGAAAATCATTATTTAATAAACTTCAAAAATTACCTATATCTTTTTTTGATACACATAGTAATGGGGATGTTATGAGTAGACTTACTAATGATATAGATAATATAAGCACAACTATTTCTCAATCAACAATTCAATTAATGTCTGGTGCCATTACTATAATAGGTTCTTTCATAATGATGATAGTACTAAATATATATCTTACAATTGCAAGTCTTGTAACAATACCGTTAGTATTCTTATTAACAAGAACTATAGCAAAAAAGACTAAAGTATTATTTAAAAATCAACAATCAGAACTTGGTAAACTTAATGGCAATATTGAAGAAATTATATCCGGCAACTTTGTCATAAAAGCTTTTAATCAAGAAGATAAAGTTATTAATGAATTTAATGATATAAATAACAAACTTTGTGATGTAGGAATAAAAGCACAAACTCTATCAGGATTTTTAATGCCGTTTATGAATGTTATTAACAATATAGGTTTTACAATAACTTCTGGTGTAGGTGGAATTTTAGCTGTTAAAAATATGATTACTGTTGGAGTTATAGCAAGCTTTATAAGTTATTCTAGACAATTTACAAGACCTTTAAATGAGCTTGCAAATATATTTAATACTCTTCAATCTGCCCTTGCAGGAGCAGAAAGAGTTTTTGAAATTCTTGATGAAAATGAAGAGATAGAAGATAATTTAAATTCAAAAGAGCTTTCAAATATTAATGGTGATATAACTTTTGAAAATGTATATTTTGGATATAGTGAAGAAGCATTAATTTTAAAAAATATAAATTTTCATGTGAAAAGTGGTGAAACTATTGCACTAGTTGGTCCAACAGGGGCTGGTAAGACTACAATTATAAATTTACTATCAAGATTTTATGATGTTTCTAAAGGAAAAATTTTAATTGATGGTGTTGATATAAAAAATTATAAAAGAGACAGTCTAAGAAAAGCATTTGGAATTGTGCTTCAAGATACTTATCTATTTTCAGGAACGATAATGGAGAATATAAGATATGGAAGGCTAGATGCTACTGATGATGAAGTAAAAGAAGCTGCTATTATAGCAAATGCTCATTCATTTATTAGACATATGAAAAATGGATACAATACAATACTCCTAGAGAATGGAACAAATTTGAGTCAAGGTCAAAAACAACTTTTAGCTATAGCTAGAGTGATTTTATCTAATCCATCTATATTAATATTAGATGAAGCTACAAGTAATGTTGATACTCGTACAGAACTTAATATCCAAGAAGCTATGCTAAAACTTATGAAAGGTAGAAGTAGTTTTATTATAGCTCATAGACTTAGTACAATTCGTGATGCTGACACTATAATGGTAATAGATAATGGTGAAATTGTAGAAAAGGGAAATCATTTTGAACTTATGAATAAAAAAGGAACATATTATAATATGTATTCTAAACAATTTGAAATGTAAGGTATATATTTTAAAAAATTGACAATGGACAGTGAATGTGAAAATTTGAATTTGAAATCCTATATTAAAGACCTCAAGTAATATAAAAAGTATTATTTGAGGTCTTTACATATATTTCATGTTGACAAGCTGTTTATAACATAATAAAATAGTTTGCATAGAAACTAAATGATTCGCATGCAAACTATAAGGAGAAAAGAAAATGAATATTTTAAAAGTAGAAAAGAAAACTTTATTACTTGTAGTGGGACTTATTTGGGGGTTTGCAGGATTTAGAGTATTTACTTTAGGAGTAGGTGATATAAAAACTAATGATGGAAACTTGATTTTAAGTGCATTATTTTCAGCTATAATATTTTATCTATTTTTTAAATTTATATTTAGTAAAATGTTTGAAAAGCATACTAAAAGAATTATAAACAGTAATTTAAAGAAACATTGTATATTTTCATTTTTCGATGTTAAAAGCTATATCATAATGGGATTTATGATATTCTTTGGAATAACTATAAGAAATTTAGAAATAGTAAATCCTATATACTTAGGTTCCTTTTATATGGGCCTTGGATTTGCGTTATTTATAGCTGGTGTATTATTTTTAATAAGTTTTATAAAATTTGAAAAAACTAAAGCTAAATATAGTTTATAAAATTAATTTATGAATGGGGATGAAATAAGTATATGAATTATAATTCTTTTGAAATAGCTATGCTTATAAAGGAGATATATGCAAGTACCATTGAAATAGTTAGTAATAACTTAAAAGAAAGTGGACTTACTCATCAGCAAATAATGGTTATTAAGTTAATAGCTCATAATGGTAAGGTTAATATATCTCAGTTATGTGATGAAATGTTTTTAGCAAAGGGAACTGTGTCTGGTATAGTCAAAAGACTTGAATCACAAGGTTATGTAAAAAAAATTAAAGATGATGAAGATAAAAGAAATACATATGTTACTTTTTCAGATAAAGGTATAGAATTTGCTAAAAATTTTAGATGTGAAATTAATAAAAGCTTTGATAAAGTATTTGAAAATTTTACAGATGAAGAAATAAAAGAAGTTAAAAATAACTTACTAAATTTAAGAAATAAAATAAGAGGAGATAGATAAAAATGGATGGGAAATTGATATTTGCAATTATCACAATAACTTTAGCTTTAGTATTTTATACTATAGGTGTTTTTTCAGAAAGAAAATCTAAAACACTAAGAAAATGGCATGTTATTACATTTTGGTTAGGACTTGTTTTTGATACTACAGGCACATTGACTATGGAACGTATAGCATCTTTAAATGAAGTAAGTAATGCTGCTTCTGGAATTTCACTTCATGGAATAACAGGAATGATAGCTATTATACTAATGCTATTTCATGCAATTTGGGCAACATGGGTATTATTTAAAGGAGACGATAAAAAGAAATTAGCATTTCATAAATTTAGTTTATTAGTATGGATTGTTTGGTTAATTCCTTATATTATTGGAATGGTTATAGGAATGTCATAATTTTTAAATTATATAGGAATATGAGATTTTTTGACTATCAAATTAGAATAGTATTATTCCAAGGGGCTGTATCAAAAATATTTTTGTTAAAATATATGGTTTCAAGTTGAAAAATGAAATTACTCAAATATTAAATGAGAATGGTAGTGTTATAAGAAACAGGCTATTGGTATTTAAAGTTTACCAATAGCCTTATATTTTTCATTAATTTAATAATATAGTTTATAATTTTAAATTAAACTTATTAATTAATTTATTAACTAAGTTATTTTGATACAACCCCTTCATGAAAAAAAGTTTTTTTATCGATAAATTAAAATTTAAAATAATCTTTTTATCAAATGATACTATTAATCTTACAGTTTATTCTTATAAAACTTCTTCATTAAATTTACTAATGAGGAGGTTTTATTATATGGTTATATAAAGCAATTAATATTTATTAAAAATCTAGAATAGCACTTGAATAAATATATGAGAAAGGTATATACTGGAATAGGTGAGAAAATTAAGAAAATTTTGATTTGGTTTGTGAAAAAATTGTTTTTTATTACGTAGTTAATTGAATATAGTAGATTAAGGTACAAAGTTTTATGCTTTGTTTAAAAGGGAAATAAGTGAAAGTCTTATACGGTCCCGCCGCTGTAATGAGGAGAATTACTTTAAATTAGTGCCACTGATTTAAATTGGGAAGGCTAAAGTAATTTTATGATTCAGAGTCAGAAGACCTGCCTTGATTTATACACCAATACTCTACGGCAGATGGGGGGTGTCAACAAATATATATAAATTGAAGTTTATATATTTTATAGTTGTGCTATTTTTAGCCCCTTAACGTTTAGTTAGGGGCTTTATTTATTTTAAATTTTACTTAAAATACTTTAAACATTTAATATAGGGTTCCAAGTTCATCTTCATAATTATTAGTTCCAAAACTTGGATACCCTTAAGAGTGAGACTAGCTCGGAATCATTTTATAGTAAGTATTTCTTTTGAAAGCAATATATTTACAACTTAAAAAATAGTTTTGAATTCGAGCTTGTTTCCCTATAGCATCTCACCATTTTAAGTATTTAGTTTTAAAAAAATAAGTTAATAATTTAACTTTTAAAAGTTATAAGAGGGGGAGTTTTATGATAAAAAAATTAAAAGAATTTTTACTTATAAACATAGGTATTATAATGGTTGCATGTGGAATGTATTTCTTTTTAATGAATAATAACCTAGCAACAGGTGGAGCAAATGGTTTAGCCATAGTTATAAATCACTTCATTCCTAAAGTACCTGTTGGGATTATTATGATTGTTATTAACATAGTTTTATTTATAGTGGCTTTTATATTTATTGGTAGCAGTTTTGGAGTTAAAACAATTTATGCTAGTTTTGGAATTTCTTTTGCAGTTTTAATTCTTGAAAAAACTATAAACTTAAAAGGTTCACTTACTGGAGATATATTATTAGAACTTATATTTGGAATTTTAATATCTGGAGCTGGAATGGGGATTGTTTTCAATCAAAATGCATCTACTGGTGGAACAGATATAATTGCAAAGATTTTAAATAAGTTTTTTCATATTAATTTGGGAAAGGCTGTATTATTATCTGATTTAAGTATAACAGTTGCAGCTGCATTTGCTTTTGGAATAAAAATGTCAATGTATGCAATGCTAGGTGTAATAATAAATGGTTTTGTTATAGATGCAGTATTAGAAGGTATAAACATGTGTAAGGAAGTTACTATAGTTAGCAAAGAATATGAAAAAATTAATCAATTTATAATAAAAGATTTAGATAGGTGCTCTACTTTTTATAATGGAAGAGGTGGATTCACAAATAAAGAAAAAAACATATTAGTTGTAGTAATCGGAAGAAGAGAAGTAGGCAAATTAAAGCATTATATAAATGAAGTAGATAAAGATGCTTTTATAACAGTAAGCAATATATGTGAAGTACTAGGGTATGGATTTAAAAGCTAACTTATTTAATTTATGGAGGGAAATATGGATAATAATGAAGTTACTTTTTATAATGACTCTTCCATGGAATATGACAAAGAATTACAGGTTATGAAGAAAAATCTTTTTAATATAAGTGGAATGTCAATAGAATCTAACTCGATGATGGATGTTTTAAGGAACTCAAGTAAAATATCCAAGACAGATATTACAGCGTTAATATTAGGTGAAACAGGTGTAGGAAAAGAAGGAATAGCTAAATATATTCATTATAATAGTAAAAGAAAAGATAATGCATTTATAACAATAAACTGTGGTGCAATTCCAGAAAATCTTATAGAATCAGAACTTTTTGGATATGAACCAGGTGCTTTTACTGGTGCAAACAAAGGTGGGAAAATTGGTTTATTTCAATTAGCAGATGGAGGGACAATATTTTTAGATGAAGTAGGCGAATTACCATTAACTACTCAAGTTAAACTTTTAAGAGTTCTTCAAGAAAAGCAAATTGAAAAAGTTGGTGGTGTTGAATCTATAAGTGTAGATATACGAATAATAGCTGCAACAAATAAAGATTTAAAAAAATTAATAGATATGAAATTATTTAGAGAAGATTTATACTATAGATTAAGTGTTTTTCCTATAGTAATACCACCATTAAGAGAAAGAAAAGAAGATATAAAGTTACTTATAGATTTCTTTACAAATGAAATAAATGAAAAATATAATACCAAATGTAATTTTAGTGAAAATGCATTAGAGTGTCTTTATAATTATGAGTGGCCTGGAAATGTAAGAGAACTTAAAAATATAGTGGAACGGCAAATTATAATGAATGAATCAAATATTATATACAAGAGAAATTTAGATCAAGAAATAAAAAATACAAAAATTGAACAAGATTACATGTTAAGTATGAACAATTACTCTATAAAAGGATATAGCTTAAAAGAAATAATAGATAAAATTGAGATAGAAATTATAGAAGATGCATTAGAGCGATATGGTAATGTAAGAACAGCAGCAAAAGCGCTACAAATAGATCCATCTACGTTAATTAGGAAAAAGCAAAAATATTTTAAAAATAAATCTTAATTAGATTTTATTTTAATAAACATATTTAGACTGTTGATTATAATATCATCAGTCTTATTTCTTTTTAATTAAACACATATTTAAAAAAGTGTTTTGATTCACATTATCAATAAAAATGAACAAATAGTTGCAAATATGAAAAATTGCATTTTTGCATACACATATGTAAACATATTGTAAATACAACTTTAGAAAGAGTTAAAAAAATAACGATTGCAAATAATCATCAAATATTTAAATTTATATCTATATTAATATTAATTAAATGGCTAAAAGTAAGCATTATTTTTAATAATTAAAATTGGCATAGTAATTGCTTTTAAAATAAGTGGGCTGGTAAGAGGGGGGATAAAATAAAAAATACTATAAACTGATTAATAAATAATTTAAATTTTAAAAATAAAATATTGTAATTACAAGGAGTAAAAATGGAGTGGTTAAATTTATACAAAGAAAAACTTTTATCACCTAGAAAAGCTGCTTTAAAAATAAAAAATGGCAGTAGAGTCGTTATAGGTCATGCTGCTGGAGAACCTAAAAAAGTTGTAGAAGCTATGGTTAATGAAAAGGATAAATATTCAGGCATTGAAATTGTTCATATGATTGGTATGGGTTTAGGTGACTATGTAAAAAAAGAAAACAATAATAATTTTAGACATAATTCATTTTTTGCTGGACCAACAACTAGAGAGGCGATAGCTAATGGAAATGCAGATTTTACACCTTGTTTTTTCTCAGAAATACCAAGAATGTTTAGAGATGACTACTTAACAGTTGACGTAGCTATAATTCAAGTTTCATCACCAGATGAACATGGATTTTGTAGCTTTGGAATATCTAATGATTATACAAAACCAGCTGCAGAATGTGCAAGGTTAGTAATTGCTGAAGTAAACCCTAATATGCCAAGAACTCTAGGAGATTCATTTATACACATAAATGACATTGATTACATTGTAGAAGTAAATTACGACTTAATAGAAATAAATAAAAGTAATATAACTGATATAGAAAAAGCTATTGGTAAGAATTGTGCAAGTCTTATAGAAGATGGTTCTACATTGCAACTTGGAATAGGCTCTATACCAGATGCGGTATTAATGTGTTTAGAAAACAAAAAAAATTTAGGAATTCATTCAGAAATGATATCTGATGGAGTTTTAAACTTAATAGAAAAAGGTGTTATTACTAATAAAAGAAAAACTATTCATAAAAATAAAATTGTAGTTAGTTTTATAATGGGAACTAAAAAAATATATGATTTTGTTAATAATAATCCTATGATTGAAACTTATCCTGTAGATTATGTAAACGATCCAAATATTATAAGCAAAAATAAGAATATGGTAGCTATTAATTCTTGTATCCATGTAGATTTAATGGGTCAAGTTGCATCAGAATCTATAGGAATGAAACAATTTAGTGGCGTTGGGGGACAAGTTGACTTTATAAGAGGTGCCAATATGTCAGATGGTGGAAAGTCCATAATAGCTATGCCATCAACTGCTAAAAATGAACAAGTATCTAGAATAGTTCCATTTTTAGAAAAAGGTACAGCTGTAACAACATCAAGAAATGCTATTCAATATATCGTTACCGAATATGGAATAGCAGAACTTAAAGGTAAATCTTTAAAAGAAAGAGCTAGAGCACTTATTAACATAGCACATCCTAAATTTAGAGCAGAACTTATAGAAGAATGGGAAAAAAGATTTAAAAAAGAATTTGATTATTTTATTTACTATAAAATTCATAAATAAATCTAGTTCTGTAGATAGGGGGATTAATCATGATATATATAAATGAAAAATGGTGTAAGGGATGTGGATTATGTGTAGACAGTTGCCCAAAGAAAGTTTTAGGTAAACAACAATTAAAGGCAATTGTAATAAATGAAGAAAGTTGCATAAAATGTCACATATGTGAAAATATTTGTCCTGATTTTGCAATACATGTAAGGGGGGACAGAAATGAGTAAATTAGTATTAATGCAAGGAAATGAAGCTTGTGTTGAAGGTGCTATTAAAGCTGGAATGAAGTTTTATGCAGGATATCCTATAAGTCCAGCAAGTGAAATAGCAGAAATAAGTTCAGTTAAACTACCTAAGGTGGGTGGTAGATTTATACAAATGGAAGATGAGATAGCAGGAGCAGCAGCAACTGTTGGAGCAGCATTAACAGGTATAAAATCAATGACTGCTACAAGTGGACCAGGATTTTCATTAAAACAAGAAGTAATAGGATATGCTTCTATGGCAGAAATACCTTGTGTAATAGTAGATGTAATGAGAGGGGGACCAAGTACAGGACTTCCAACATCTGTATCTCAAGGTGATGTAATGCAAAGTAAATGGGGAACTCATGGAGATCATCCAGTTATAGTTATTGCTCCAGATAGTGTAGCTACTATTTATGAACTTACTATAAAATCATTTAATTATGCTGAAAAGTATAGGGTTCCTGTAATTTTACTTTTAGATGAAGTTATTGCTCATATGAGGGAAAGTGTTGAACTGAAAGATGACATTGAAATTATAAATAGGAAAATTCCCAAAGGTAAAGAAAACTTTATTTCGCATGAATTAACAGAAGATTTTGTACCTTCAATGGCACCACTTGGTGAAGGATATAAATTTCATGTAACAGGACTTAGTCATGATGAAACGGGTTATCCTTCTAATTCAAATGAAATTGCAAAAAATTTAATTGATAGGTTGTTAAATAAAATAGAAAAAAATAAAGATGATATTTCTATGTATAAAAAAATAAATACGGACCATTGTAAAACACTAATTGTTACATTTGGTTCTACAGCTAGAGTGTGTAAAGAGCTTGTCTTAGAAGAGAGAATTGAAGATTTAGGACTATTTATACCATATACAATTTGGCCTTTCCCAGATAAAGCACTATTAAAAATATTAGAAGAAAATGAAATAAATAAAATAATTGTTCCAGAATTAAACGCAGGACAATTAGTATCTGAAGTTAAAGCAATTGTTGGAGATAAATGTAAAGTTGTAGCTTTAAACAAATATTGTGGAGAAATTTTCAATATTAATGAAATTAAAGATGCACTAAAGGAGGATTAAAAATGAAGGAAGAATTGATTGATAAATATTTAAGAAAGGAACATCTTCCTCATATTTGGTGTGCAGGTTGTGGAAATGGAATAATAGTTAGTGCTTTAGTTGAAGCTATTGATTCTTTAACTATAGATAAAGATAAAATATGTATAGTTTCAGGTATTGGATGTTCTTCAAGAGCAGCTCAATATATGAACTTTGATACTATACACACATTGCATGGAAGAGCAATTCCTTTTGCAGAGGGCATAAAACTTGCCAATCCAGAATTAGAAGTTATTGTGTTAACAGGTGATGGGGATTGTACTGCTATTGGTGGTAATCATTTAATACATGGATGCAGAAGAAATATAGATTTAAATGTTATTGTTTTCAATAATAATATTTATGGAATGACAGGTGGACAATGTTCACCAATGACGCCATTAAATGCAAGAACAACAACTACTGAAACAGGAAATACTTGTAGAGATTTTAATATTTGCAAGTTAACAGAAGCTGCTGGAGCAACTTACATAGCAAGAAGTACAGTTGCACATTACAATCATTTGGTAGATATGATAAGGAAAAGTTTTAATAATAAAGGATTTTCTATAGTAGAAGTTTTGACACCTTGTCCAGTGCAATTTGGAAGAAGAAACTCCTTAAAAACACCATCTAGTATGATAAATGATATTAAAGAAAAAGTTAAAAATAATACTGACATATATAAAATAGGAATATTAAAAGATACTAGGGAACCTGAGTATATAAATGAGTACATCAATAATATTTAGTTAAGTTTAGGAGGAATTTAAAATGAGTAAAAAAGAAATATTATTTACTGGCTTAGGTGGACAAGGAATTGTAAAATCAGGTGTTATTCTAGCAGAAGCAGCAGTTTTGGAAGGTAAACACACAATACAAACTCAAAACTATGGTCCTGAATCAAGAGGGGGCTGTTGTAGAGCTGATGTAATAATTTCAGATAATGATATATGTTACCCACGAGTAGAAAATCCTGACATCATTCTTGCTTTAAGTCAAAGTGGACTTGATAAATTCATAAAAAACGCAGATGAAAACACAATTATAATTACTGATAAGAGTATAGATGCTCCTAATGAAAAAAATGTAAGAAAATTCGATATATTTAACTGTACAGAGAATGTATTAAAAAATTCTCAAGCTATAAATATATTATGCCTTGGAATATTGGCAGCTTTAACTAAAGAAATAAATTATAAAAATATAGAAAAAGCAATTTGCGATAATGTTCCAAAATCAACTATAAATAAAAATTTAGATGCATTTAATGCCGGAATAAATATGGTGGATATTGCTATTTAAAAAAATATAAATTTGAATAAATTAAATAAAAGGGGAAATAAAAGATGGAAACTAAAGTATGTATTGATGAGTTAATAAATAATGCAAAACTAGCACAAGAGGAATACTCAAAATTTAGTCAAGAAAAAGTAGATAAAATAGTTAGAGCAATTGCAAAAGTTGTTTATGATAGAGCAGAAGAACTTGCAAAAATGGCTGTAGAAGAAACAAGAATGGGTGTATATGAAAATAAAGTAAGTAAAAATAAAGGTAAATCAAAAACTATATGGAATAATCTAAAAACAAAAAAATCTATAGGAATTCTTGAAGAGGATAAAAGTACAGGAATAATAAAAGTTGCTAAACCAAAAGGAGTTATAGCGGCAGTTACACCTTGTACAAATCCTATAGTTACACCTATGTGTAATGCAATGTTTGCATTAAAAGGTGGAAATGCTATAATAGTAGCACCTCATCCAAGAGCAAAAAAATGTAATAAATATGTAGTAGATTTGTTTAATGAAGCTATAAAAGAATTAGGTGCACCTGAAAATTTAATTCAAACTATAGAAGAACCCTCAATAGATTTAACTTCAGAACTTATGGGGAAAGTTGATGTAGTTATAGCTACTGGTGGTATGGGAATGGTAAAATCAGCTTATAGTAGTGGAAAACCTGCTTATGGTGTTGGCGCAGGAAATGTTCAATGTATTATAGATAGAGATGTAGATATAAGTGTAGCTGTTCCTAAAATAATAACAGGAAGAACATTTGATAATGGAATAATATGCTCAGGTGAACAAAGTATTATAGCACCTAAAGAAAATTATAATGAAATAATAGAAGAATTTAAGAAAAATGGAGCATATTACACAGAAGATCCAGAAACTATAGAAAAGTTTGCAAGTGTAATGTTCCCAGAAAATGGACCTATAAATGGAAAAATAGTTGGACAAAGTACTCAATTTATTGCTGATTTAGCAGGTGTTAAAATTCCTGAAAACACAAAAGTAATAATCTTAAAAGCCAGAGGCAATGGTCGTGAAGATGTATTATGTAAAGAAAAAATGTGTCCAGTTATGATTTCTTTTGAGTATGATACTTTTGAAGATGCAGTTAAATTAGCACAAAATGATTTAAATTTTGAAGGAAAAGGACATTCTTGTGCAATACACTCAAATAATAAGGGGCATATTGAATATGCAGGAAAGCATTTAACTGTTAGTCGACTTGTAGTAAATCAACCTTCATCAACATCAGCAGGTGGAAGTTTATATAATGGATTTGCGCCAACAACTACTTTAGGCTGTGGATCTTGGGGAAATAACAGTATTTCAGAGAACTTAGATTACAAACACTTAATAAATGTTTCAAGAATAGGTTTCTTTAATAGTGATGCAAAAGTTCCAAGTGATGAAGAAATTTGGGCATAAGATATTAATGAAAGAAGGATAAAATTATGAATTTATTAGAACTTAGACCTAAAATTTTAAAATTTGATTTAGTTAAAGAATTTTGTGAAGAATTTTCTGTATGTGAAAATGATTTAATATTTACTAATAGGTTTTTATATGATACTTTTCTTAAAAATCTAAATCTTAAAAACTGTTATATTTTTCAAGAAGACTATAATTTAAAAGAACCTTCTGATGATATAATAGATAAAATAATAAAAGAAATTTCACCTAAAGATATAAAAAGAGTTATAGCTATAGGTGGGGGCTCTATAATAGATATATCTAAAGTGCTATCACTTAAAGAAGTTGGCACTACTTGTGAGTTATTTGAAAAGAAACTTCCAATAGTAAAAGAAAAAGAACTTATAATTATACCAACAACTTGTGGAACTGGAAGTGAAGTTACAAATATATCTATAGCTGAAATAAAATCTAAAAAAACTAAAATAGGGCTTGCAGTTCCTGAATTATATGCAGATTATGCTATTCTTATACCAGAGCTTGTAAGAAATTTACCATATGAATTCTTTGTATATAGTTCAATTGATGCACTTATTCATGCTATAGAATCATTGGTATCACCAAAAGCAAACCCATATACAGAAATGTTTAGTAAAGAAGCAATTAAAATGATACTGCATGGATATAAAAAAATAATAGAAAATGGTAAAGAATATAGAAAAGAAATAATAGAAGAATTTCTAATTGCAAGTAATTATGCAGGAATATCTTTTGGAAATGCTGGAGTTGGAGCAGTGCATGCATTGTCATATCCACTTGGTGCTACTTATCATGTTCCACATGGAGAAGCTAATTACCAGTTTTTTATAGAAGTATTTAAATGTTATAATAAAAAGAATCCTAATGGGAAAATAAAAAATGTAAATGAACTATTAAAAGAAGTAATGAAAACAGATAAAAATGTAGATGTATATGAAGAACTAGAAAATCTTTTGGAAAATTTAATAAATAAGAAAAAATTAAATTCTTACGGTATGAAAGAAGAAGAAGTAGAGATTTTTACAAACAGTGTAATAGAAACACAACAAAGACTTTTAGCTAATAACTATGTAGAACTTAGCAAAGAAGAAATAGGTAAATTATACAAAAATCTGTATTAATGCATATAAAGAAAAATAATTGATAAAATTAAAACACAAATTTGTAAATAAACATTGCCTCATCGTCTGCAAATTTGTAATTTAATAATTCAACTATTTTAATTTTATATTTGAACTACCCAAAAAAAACACATGTTCATTAATTTGAATATGTGTTTTTTTATTATATATAATTTTTTATTAAACAGAATATATATCTGAAAATTCTATATTACATCTATCAATTTTAGAATCTAATACCTTTGATTGAATGTCTACATTTTCTTTATCTTTAACCTTTTTTATAGGTAAAGTAAATATAAATTCTGCACCATCTTTAAATTCAGTATTTAACCATATAGTTCCATCATGTAATTCAACTAATGATTTTACAAGTGAGAGACCTATTCCGCTACCTTCACACTTTCTATTAAGCAAATTATCAGTTTGTGTAAATCTTTCAAAAATAGATTTAGCATGTTCTTCATCTATTTTAACTCCATCATCTTTTACAGATACAATTAAATTACTATTTTCTTTATCATAATCTATATTTACAAGTATTTCACCGTCTTTTTCTGTATACTTTACAGCATTTGATAATAAATTCAACATTATAGTTTCTATTTTTTCAGGATCACAAGCTGTTATTATTTCCTCTTCTGATGTATCAAAAATTATACTTCGTCCTTTAGTTCCAATATAATCAACCACAGAAGAAACAATATTTTCTATTAGGTAAACTATATTACAATTGATTAATTTTAATTCATAATATCCACCATCTATTCTAGTTATATCTATTAAATTATTAACAAGTCTCAATATTCTATAAGAGTTTTGTTTTATACTCTTAATATATTTAAAAAGTTTTTCTTTTTCATCTAAACAAGGGCAATTATCTAGATTTTTAGAAATTAATTGAATAGTAGTAAGTATTATATTTATTGGGGTCCTAAACTCATGAGAAATATTAGCAAAAAACTCTGTTTTTAAACTTTCAAGTGCAATAGCATCTTCTAATAATTTTTTTTCCTTTTCTAATTTAAATTGATTAGTTTTATCTTTAGCTGTAAGAATAGTACATTTAGAATCTTTTATATAATTCCAACTCCATTCAAGTATTTTATACTCATTATTTTTACATCTATATTTATTTAATACACCCAATTCTTTCTTTATTGATTTTTCATGAATGCTTGTGAAATTGTCTAAATCATCAGGGTGAACTAAGTCTAATATATTCATTTTTAAAAGTTCATTTTCAGTCCATCCTAAAGTACTTGTCCACTTATCTGTAATTTTAATGAATTTACCAGTTTCATCAATAATTGCACATAAATCTGTAGCTGTATTTAAAAACATTTCTAATTCATACTCTGATGCAATTCTTTTTTCAAATTCATCCTTCGATTTGTTAAATAAAAATCTATTTTTAAATAACAATCCAAGTTTGTAACAACAATTTTTAATGAAATCATCTTTTATATAATTGGTATTAGTTTTATTATTATAATCATAATAAATATTTATGATACCTATTAATTTTTCTTTACATTTTAAACTGCAAGTTATGACTTCTCCATTATTTGTATGATAACCTAAATTACTCATTACATAAGTGAAATTATGACATATATCTTCATTAATAAAAAAATTTTTTGTTGTATCATCTAGCTTTAATTTAAAATCATCTTCTAAATTTAAATAACAACCAGTTTTAAGATATAAATCTAAACTTTGTAAACTTTTATCATATAAAAAAATGCTGACTTCATCACATTTTAAAGTATTATGCAAATTAACAATGATTGTATTTATTCTTTCTTTATATTCTATATCAGTATTTTTAAATTTTTTTATATCATATAGTTCAGTAGAAAAATCCAAATTAGCAAGTATATTTTTAGAATCTTGTTCTATTTCTCTCTTAATATGTTCATCAATACTCTTATATAAAGTTATATCTCTAGCCATTGCCATAATCCATTTTGATTTTTTTCCAGTTCTATAAAGTTGACTTTTATATGTTTCAAACCATTTTTCCACCCCATTAATAGATATTTTAGATTCTTGAAATGTAGGTGTTTTTCTTAATATAACTTCTTTATCATTGTTATTAGATTTAGTTCCAATATCCTTATCACCAAAATCTAAATCATTTTTCCCAAGAATATCTTCTTTTTTTCTATTCATTTGTTCAGCAAAAGCTTTATTTACATATTTATAATTTCCATTTTCATCTTTAAGCCATATCTCATTAGGAATGGCATCTAATATGCTTTCTAAATCTTCCAAAGTATATCCCTTTTTTAAAAAATCATTTTTATAACACATTTTTCTCACCTCAATACACAGGTTTTAAAAAGTAAATTTAATTATATACTTTAATTAATAAACTAATTATATTGCAATATTTACATATTCTCAATAAAACTTGAAAAAATTACAAAAATAAATTTATTTTTGTTGAATTTATTCTTTTTTATTAGAATTTTTAAACTTTTCCGTTTAAATAGTTTTCTATTTAAAACTATTTTTATTAGTATATAATAAAATTAAACAAATGATGAAATTTAGGAGATGAATTTTATGATATACAAATATAAGGGTAGTAATCCCCTAATAGATAAAAGTGCTTTTATAGCACCTAGTGCAGATATTATAGGGAATGTAACAATAGAGTCTAATTGTAGTATATGGTTTGGAGCAGTATTAAGAGGTGATTGTAATCCAATATTTATAGGAAGTGGTACTAATATACAAGATAATTCTACAGTACATGTAGGACATAAAGAATGCGTACAAATTGGGAAAAATGTAACAGTTGGTCATAATGCAATTATACATGGTTGTAAAATAGGAGATAATACATTAATTGGTATGGGAGCAACAATACTTAATAATGCTGAAATAGGTGAAAATACTATAATTGGTGCTGGTAGTCTTGTAACTTCAAATAAAAAAATACCTTCTGGAGTTTTGTGTATGGGATCTCCTGCAAAAGTTATTAGAAATCTTACTGAAAATGAACTAGCATCACTTAAAACTTCTGCTCAACATTATATAAACGAAGCAAAAGAATATAAATCTATGTAAAATTTAATAAACTAAATTAAAAAAGTGAAGGTGAGTGTATGGATATTTATACAATAGGACATTCAAATTATGAATTAACCCGTCTAGTTGATATGTTAAAACATTATAATATTAATTGTATTGTAGATATTAGAGCTACACCTTATTCTAAGTATAATATTCAATATAATAAAGACAATATAAAACACACACTAATAAACTTAGGTTTTACTTATATTTATATGGCTAAGGAATTTGGTGCTAAAAGAGAGACTAAAACCTCATATAATAGTTATGGATATGCTGATTTTGAAAAAGTTATAAATGAAATAGACTTTAAAAATGGTGTAGAACGTTTAAAACTAGGTATTAAAAAAGGATATAAAATTGCACTTTTAGGTGCTATGCAAGAACCTTTAAGATGTCATCGAAGTATATTAGTTGGTAAAGCTTTAACAGAAGAAGGTTTTCATGTAAAACATATTTTACATGATTATTCTTTAGCATATCAGTTAGCTATAGAAGAAAGTCTTTTAGATAAATATTTTAAAGGTGGAAAACAACTTACATTAGATACTTTTGAAAATTCAATTTCAAGAGAAGATATGTTATTAGAATGCTATAGACTTGCAAATAAAGAAATTGGTTATAGAATTGAAAATTTAAACTAGTTTTAAAGCTGTATTAAAATAAATGTTGTCTTATTTTAATACAGCTTTATGCTTTTGGGTTGATATATTTTTTTATAAATTTTATACTATAAAAATGTAGAGTTAATTAAACTTATAATTAGAGTAAGGAGATTAAGATGAGTATACTTGAAGTAAAAAATATTTACTATGAAAAAGATAATACAACAATATTAAATGATATTTCCTTTAATGTAGAAAAGGGGGATTGCATATCAATAATTGGTTCTTCAGGTAGTGGGAAAAGCACACTTTTAAAATTATGTTCAGATTTGATTCCTGTAACTAAAGGTAATTTATTCTATAAAGAAAAAAATTATAATGAATATGATCCTATAGAACTTAGAAAAAATATAAGTTATTGCATTCAAATCCCACATTTATTTGGTGATAATGTATATGAAAATCTAACATTCCCATATAAAATACGTAATGCAGTTATTGATAGATATAGAATCGTAGAAATGCTAAATAAATTTAATTTAGATGAAAGCATTTTAAAAAAAGATATTAAATCTTTATCTGGTGGTGAAAAGCAGAGAATTTCAATAATAAGAAACTTAATTTATACTCCAGACATACTGCTTTTAGATGAAGCTACATCTGCATTAGATAAAGAAAATGCTAGACTTGTTGAAGCTTATATAAAAGATTTAAATTTAAATGGTGTTACAATTCTTTGG
Organism: Clostridium amazonense; assembly: GCF_056431285.1. NCBI lineage: Bacteria > Bacillati > Bacillota > Clostridia > Eubacteriales > Clostridiaceae > Clostridium > Clostridium amazonense. The sequence goes on from NZ_JBWKMH010000024.1 coordinate 78,382, forward strand.
ATTACTCACAGTTTAGAACAAAGTACTAAAATATTTAATAAAAGAATATTGATGTGTGAAGGTAAAATTGAAGATATAGAGAGGATTAAGTAATGGATACAATATCACTAATTATAGCATCTATACTAATTTTAATTCCAATTTTTATATCTTATAAGGAACATTTAGGATTGGAAAAAGAAATTATAGTAAGTATTTTAAGAGCAATTATTCAATTGTTAGTTGTAGGTTACATTTTAGATTTAATATTTGGACTTAAAAATCCCATATGTACAATAATATTAATTTTAATAATGATGATAAATGCAGCTATAAACACAAGAAAAAGGGGACAAGGCATTAAAAATGTAGTAAGTATATCTTTTGTTTCCATGGCAGTAGGAACTATAATAACAATGACAATACTTGTTTTATCAGGTGCAATAAAATTTGTTCCTAATGAAATTATACCAGTAGCTGGTATGGTTATAAGTAATTCAATGGTAGCTATTGGATTAAGTTATAGAAACTTAAATAATAACTTTAAAAATAAACGGGAAGAAGTTGAAGTAAAGTTATCTTTAGGTGCAGATATTAAGGAAGCTTCTAAAGATATTTTAAGAGACAGTATTAAAATAGCCATTATTCCAACTATAGACTCAGCAAAAACTTTAGGAATTGTATCACTTCCTGGAATGATGACTGGACTAATTTTAGGTGGAACATCACCACTAATAGCAATAAAATTTCAGATAATGGTTACATTTATGATACTTTCATCTTCATCAATATCAACAATGCTTGCTACATACATATGTTATAAAGATTTCTTTAATGAACGAAAGCAATTGAAAATATGATAAAATAGAACTTCACTAAAATTTAGTGAAGTTCTATTTTATTTAATAAATTCATGTTTTAAATTTCTTTTCCCTTTATAGATAATAACCCATATTTTGTATCTGCAAATGCAGTTAGGGAGTTATCTTCAAAAGTTCCATTTACTTTATATGGTATTTTAGTTATAAGTTTTCTGATTTCTCCTGAAAATTCAAAGGTATTATCTCTAATCTCTCCATTTGAAAAATTATTTTTTTGAATTTCGTAATCTTAATTATTGTAGTAAAATAAAGCTATAGGAATCCAAGTTGGAACTTTAAGTTATTCATGTTTCAGTTGAGAATTCTAATTAATTTAATTGAAAATGGAAAATTGAAAGTTGAAAATGAATGTAAATATTGGATTTCCAATTTAAAAGAATGATTTTTTATTAAATTTTCAGAGCAAATTAGTGGAAAACAATATAAAAACGTAGTTTTTAAGCATTTCTATTTTTAGATATTAGGAACAAAGAGAGTAATAGCTACCATAACTTTTCACTTTTCACTCTTAGTTCTTAATTGGTTTACGATACAAACATAGGAATAAAATATAATTTTAGTAATATCATTTGAAAAAGACATTACTTCAAATTTGAACTTGGAACCCTATAGTACTTTTATAGAAATATTAAATATAAAGGTTTTATTATATATTATGAAAAGAGGTATTTATTTTGAATTGGAAAGAATCACTTAAAAAATATGAACCAATAAATGAACAGGAATCAGCAGATAAAATTTCAATGTGCAACTTATTAAGTAGTTTTGATGATATATTAACAAGAAAAAATACTATTGCTCATATAACTTGTTCATCTTTAGCCTTTAATAAAAGTCATGATAAAGTTTTGATGGTTTATCATAATATATATGATAATTGGTCATTACCTGGTGGTCATGCTGATGGGGAAGAAAATTTTTTAGATGTTGCTATAAAAGAGATTAAAGAAGAAACTGGTGTTAAGAATATACGTGTTGTAAATAAAAATATTATAAGTTTAGATATTTTACCAGTTAAATCACATATTAAGAATGGAAAGTTTATATCATCACATTTACATATATCCCTTGTATATTTATTAGAAGTTGATGAAAATGAGAATTTAAGAGTAAAAGAAGATGAAAATAGTGATGTTAGATGGATAGATGTAAATGCTGTTTTGGACATAACTAAAAAAGAACCTCATATGCAAGCAGTTTACAAAAAGATTTTAAGCAGAAATAAATAAATTCCATAAATCTTCTTTTTATTACTTGAATTGACAAAATAATATGTAAATAATATAATAATTATTGCTTAAATTGATAATAATTATTAGTATCTCATATAAAATTTAAATATATAATCATATATTTAATATTAAATGTATATATTAATAATGTTGTTTTTAAGATTAATATTACAAAATTTAAACGGAGGTTACATATGAAACATTTAAAACACATTTTAATATCTTTATTATTAGTAGTTATGTCAACAGTTTTATTTGTTGGTTGTGGTAGTAAAACTACAACTATGACTGATAGAGCAGGAAATGAATTTACTACTCCTAAAAAGATGGAAAAAATAATTTCAACAGCTCCATCAAATACAGAAATTTTAGTAGGATTAGGATTAGGCGATAAACTAATTGCTATTGATAAATACTCAGATGATATTGAAGGTATTAATAAGGATATAACTAAAATAGATTTTAGAAATCCAGATGCTGAAGCTATAATAGGCTTAGAGCCGGATATAGTAATTGCATCAGGCCATAATCAAGAAGGTTCTGAAGATCCTTTTAAAGTAATAAAAGATGCTGGAATTACAGTTGTATATCTTCCAAGCAGTGAAAGTATAGAAGGAATATATGAAGATATAGATTTCTTATCAAAATTAACTGGAACTGAATCTGAAGGTAAGAAAATAGTAGATGAAATGAAAAGCGAAGTTGACAAGATAAAAGAAACTGCAAGTACAATTAAAGATAAGAAAAAAGTTTACTTTGAGATTGGTTCAACTCCAAGTTTATATAGTTTTGGAAGCAAAACATTTCTAAATGAAATGATTGAAACTATTGGTGCTGAAAATGTATTTGCTAAAGAAGAAGGATGGATTTCACCTAGTGAAGAATCTGTAATTTCTGCTAACCCAGATGTAATATTAACAAATGAAGGTTACATAGAAAATGCTACAGATGCAATAAAAAAACGTCCAGGTTTTGAAAATGTAAATGCAGTTAAAAATAATAAAGTATTTTTAGTTGATAAAAATACTACATCTCGTGGAAGCCAAAATATAGTTAAAGCACTAAAAGAAATGGCAAGAGATATTTATCCAGATGAATATAAAGAATAAAAATAAAAATATGCTTTTAATACTATCTATTCCTATAGTATTTTTAGTAATTTGTATCGGAACTTCCATTGGGAGTTCCGATATTAATATAACAGATATTATATCGATAATTGGTAATAAACTTTTTAATTTACCATTAATAGAAGGTATTAAACCTAAAGATGTTTCTATAATTTGGGTTATTAGGCTTCCAAGAGTACTACTTGCATTTTTAGTTGGAGCAGCATTAGCTGTAAGTGGTGCAGTTGTACAATCTATATTAAAAAATCCATTAGCATCTCCATATACATTAGGGGTATCATCAGGTGCGTCTTTAGGTGTAGGCATATACATAATTTTAGGAATTACAATACCTATAGTAGGAAATCTTGCTTTACCTTTCATAGGTTTTTTATCTGGAGTTATAACTGTATTTTTTGTTATAATGTTTTCAACTAAAGTAGACAAAGGATTATCTAATAGTACTATAATTTTAGCTGGAATGGTTTTTTCATTATTTACTAATGCTATATTAACTACTATATCAGCATTATTTAGTGAGGATATAAAAACTATAACTATGTGGCAAATGGGATCTTTCGCCATGAAAGGTTGGTCTTATGTTCTAGTTGGATTACCGTTTTTTGTAATTGGAATATTAATAGTTTTAAGATATTGTAGAGAAATGGACATTTTGACTTTTGGTGAAGAACAAGCTAAATCTGTTGGTGTAGAAACAAAAAAAGTGAAAAAAATATTATTTATAGCAACTGCTATTTTAACTGGAAGTGCAGTTGCACTAAGTGGGACAATTGGATTTATTGACTTAATAACACCTCATGTAGTAAGAAAAACCTTAGGTTCAGAACATAAACTTGTTATTCCAATGTGTATAGTTTTTGGGGGCTCTTTAATGGTAATAACTGATTTAATAGCTAGAACTATAGCATCACCATCTGAACTTCCAGTAGGTGCAATAACAGCTTTAATTGGTGCTCCATTCTTTGGTTATTTATACTTTAATAAGAGAAGTAGGTGATTTATATGTTAGAAATAAATAACTTATATTGTGGTTATGATGGAATAGATGTTGTTAAAAATGTTTCTATTAAAATAAATCGCGGTCAAAACATATCCATAGTTGGTCCTAATGGTTGTGGCAAAACAACTATGTTAAAAGCTATAGCTAATTTAATAGACTATAAAGGAAATATACTTTTAGATGGTAAAGAAATTAAAAATTTTAAAAGAAAAGATTTAGCAAAAAAAATTGCTTTTATGACCCAAACTTCTCAAATATATTTTCCATATACTGTGTATGAAACTGTAGCACTTGGAAGATATGCTCATTTAGATGGTGTTTTTGCTAGTTTATCTAAAAAAGATATAGATATTATTTTAAATTGCATAGAAACTGTAGGATTACTGGATTATAAAGATAAGTTAATAAGTGAATTGTCTGGTGGTCAACTTCAAAGAGTATATTTAGCTAGAGCTTTTGCACAAGATCCAGATATAATATTACTTGATGAACCAACTAACCACTTAGATTTAAAATGCCAAATAGAAATATTAGAGCATATAAATAACTGGACTAAAAAAAATAATAAAACTGTAATAGGTGTACTTCATGATTTGAATTTAGTTCAAATGTTTAGTGAAGAAATAGTTATGATTAAAAATGGAGAAATTATATCTAGTGGGAAATCTAAAGAAGTTTTAGATGAGCATAAATTAAAATCAGTTTATGGATTAGACATAAAAGGTTTTATGATTAAAGCTTTAGAAAAATGGAAATAGAACTACACTTAAAAATAGTGTAGTTTTTTATCACTCCAAAATTTTCAACGTATAAAATTAGCCATTATTTTGGTATTATATATAATATATAAATATATTATATTAGCATTATATAGTAAAAATTTATGTAAATTTACTTTACTATATAGAAAAATTATATATAATATATAAGTGTGATAATTTATGATGCATATAGGGGAACAAGCTTTCACTTAAATTTTATGTATGAATTTAAGAATAGTTTTTTTACTTTGTTATTAAATTTAAATCAATTCATATCATAATTAACTATTAAGAATGTGTAATTTTGAAAATGAATAAATTTAGAAATTAACTTAGAACCCTATACAGAAAAAAGCTTCAATAAAAATTTAAAACTTATAAATCTATAACTAGTATATTATAAAATTAAATTTAATATAATTGTAAATACTACTAGTAAATATGTTAGATTACATTAGGTGCTTAAAGTAAATTACCAAAGAAAGAGGTTTTATAAATGGCAACTTTAAATATATTTAATAAAAAAGTTTCATGGCAAGGATTAAATTTAACTTGTGCATTAGAAAGATACTTAAATACGAATAATATAGCATTAGAATTATATGATGAATTTGGTGAATTTTACGGATGTGTTACATTAGATGATAGAGCTTCATTCCCCAAATCAAATAATGCAGTTATTTCAAACACAAAAGAGTTTGAAGGAATACTAGGAGCTTTAACTAAAATTGATATGGTTAAAGTTGTAGGAAAAATAGACATAAAATTATTAATGAGAGATTTAGTTGTAGTTAATACTAGACAATTTAAAGAAATTGATGAGGATGTTTTCTTAGCCTTTGCTAAAAGCACTTCTACTGACTTAACTGAATTTTTAAGTGAACAAGAACAAGAATAATAAAATATTTTAATTTTAAGCACTAAGCATGTTAAGGAAGATAGCTTACCAAATAATATATATTTGATTTGTTATTTTCCTTAATGTGCTTTTATATAGAAAAATAATTTTTTAATATGTTTTAAGAATTTATGATAAAACAAGAAATTATTTAGGTTATAATTTTAAATAGTATTGTGTCAAGAAACAAAATTTATTTAAAGTTAAAATGAAAAACTAAATACTATGATGGGGGAAAATATATGGAGTTAAGAAGGGTTACATTAAAAGATTTTGATAAATTATTTCAATGGATTAATGATGAAGATGTAAGAAAGAATGCAAGATATACTCAAAAAGTTTTTCGACATAGCTTTGAATTTGATTTTTTGAAAAATATTGAAAATCCCAATATACATCATTTCATAATTATGGATAATAATTATGAAATTGGTCAAATAAAAATATCTAAAGAAAAAATTAAAGTGGTATATAGTTATAGTATAGATAAAAATTATCGTAATAAAGGTTTTGGACTTAATGCTATAAAATTAGCTGAAAACTATATAAAAGATAACAAAAACCAATTTAAAGATGTAAATGAATTAGTTGCATATGTTAGAAATAGCAATATTGGTTCATGTAAAATTTTTGAAAAGTTGTTATACAATGTAGAATTTAAAAATAACGACTATACAATTTATATAAAAAAGTTATAATTAGCAGATTTATGTAAATAATTTTAATATAATTAATTAAATTATTTTTATCCTAAAGGAAAAATAATTTGATATAATAAACATATCATAAAATATAAATGGTATGTTTATTTATACCATTTAAACTTAATAATTTATTTTAGGAAAGGTTTATAAATATGAGTTTTAAAAATATTAGTCTTTTTGATATAAATCCAACTGAAGAAAAAGAATATTCTTCTAATGCTCCATTAGCAGAAAGATTAAAACCAGAAAGCCTAGATGATTATATAGGACAAGAACATATTCTATCAAAAGGTAAACTTTTATATAGAGCTATAAGCGCAGATAGATTGTCATCTCTAATCCTATATGGACCACCAGGAACAGGAAAAACTAGTTTAGCAAGAGTTATTGCAAAATCAACTAGTAGTAATTTTAAATCATTAAATGCTGTTACAAGTAATTTAAAGGAACTTAGGGAAACTATAGAAAAAGCTGATGATGATTTGAAAATGGAAAATAAAAAAACTATAGTTTTTATAGATGAAATTCATAGATTTAATAAAAGTCAACAAGATGCCTTACTTCCACATGTTGAGAAAGGGCGAATTATTCTTATAGGTGCTACAACAGAAAATCCATTTTTTGAAGTTAATAAAGCTCTTTTATCTAGAGCAATGATATTTCAATTAAATCCATTAACTAAGGATAATATAAAAAAATTAATAAAAAAAGCTTTAAATGATGAAAAAAGAGGATTTGGAAATTTAAATATAGAATTAAAGAAAGAAGCTTTAGAGTTTTTAATTGAATCTTCTAATGGTGATGGTAGAAGAGCATTAAATGCACTTGAGCTTGCAGTTTTAACTACAAATAAAAATGAAGAAGGGGTTATAATCATAGATATTGGAACTATTGAAGAATGTATCCAAAAAAAACATATAACATATGACAAAAATAGTGATAATCACTATGATATAATATCTGCATTTATTAAAAGTATGAGGGGCTCAGATCCTAATGCTGCTGTTCATTATTTAGCTAGAATGCTTTATGCAGGTGAGGATATTGAATTCATTGCTAGAAGAATTTTAATATGTGCATCTGAAGATGTTGGTAATGCAGATCCCTATGCACTACTAATAGCAAATGCTTGTTTAGATGGTATTTCTAAAATTGGAATGCCCGAAGCTAGAATTTTACTTTCTCAAGCTGTTACATATGTAGCAAGTGCACCTAAAAGCAATGCAGCTTATAATGCTATAAACAGTGCATTAAATGATGTACAAAATGAAGATATTGGGGAAGTTCCAATTCATTTAAGGGAAAAGGGCTATAGTGGTGCTGAAAGACTATATGGTGATAAAGAAAAGTATATTTATCCTCATAACTTTAAATATCATTATGTAAAGCAACAATATCTTCCAGATAAAATAAAAAACAAGGTATATTATGAACCTACTGAAATTGGGTATGAGAGTAAAATAAAAAACAGATTTAGAAGTCTTAAGGAATTATAATATAAAATATATTGTAACTTATATAATTAAATAAATATAGTAAGTATATGTTTAAGTTTTTTTCAAAAATATGCTATAATTTAAAAAATCTAAAGCGTATTTTAATATTATAGGTAAAATTTATATTTTAATTGCTTTTGTTTAAATAAAGATTTAAATGTAAATTTTGTAAGTCTATATAAATACTAAAAATATTTTATTAATTGCGAGGTTTAAAATATGACACAAAAAATATATTATGATACTCCATATTTAAAGCATTTTAATGCTAAAATTAAGGAAATAAAATTTATAGATGGTAAATATCATGTTTTATTAGATTCAACAGCTTTTTATCCAGAAGGTGGCGGTCAACCATGTGATACTGGATATATTAATAAATTAAAAGTAAATTATGTTTATGAAAAAGATGGTGAAATCTATCATGTAATGGATGAAAAATTAGTAGATGAAAAAGTTAATGGTGAAATAAATTTTGAAAAAAGGTTTGATTATATGCAGCAACATAGTGGTGAGCATATATTATCAGCTGCTTTTCACCAAATTTTAGGAACTAATAATACATCATTTCACTTAGGTGATGATTACGTAAGTATAGATATTGATACTCAATATATTGATGATGCTAAGATAAAATCAGTAGAAGAACTAGCAAATGATATTATTGCAACAGATTTACCTATTAAATCATATGTTGTAGATAATTTAGATAGATACGAAATAACTTTAAGAAAAAAAATTAATATTGATGGTCCAATAAGAGTAGTCCAAATAGGTAACTTTGATTTTAGTGGGTGTTGTGGAATTCATGTTCAAAATACATGTGAAGTTGAAAATATTAAAATATTGAAATATGAAAAAAATAAAACTGGAACTAGAATTTATTTTATATGTGGTAATAGAGTTTTTAATGATTATAATAATAAGCTAAAATTTGCTTCTGATATTTCAAAGTTATTCGAATGTAAACAAGAAGATGTTTTAAATAAAGCTAAAACTCAAATGGACACTATAAAAGATTTAAATAAGCAAATAAGAACTTTAAAAGAAAAATTTATTAAAATGAATTCCATTGAGCTTTTAAAGGAATGTGATAGCAATATTTTAAATATTGTATTTGAAGATGAAAGCTTTGAAGATGTACAATTATATAATAAAGAATTTATGGATACAGATAATTTAATAATAATATTATCATCTAAATTGGATAATAAAATATTATTAAATTATAGTGGAGTATACAATATTAATTGTGGCAATCTATTTAAAGAAAACATATGTCAATTTGATGGTAAAGGTGGTGGAAGTCCTAAAATAGCTCAAGGTACTTTCAAAAACACTGAAAACTTAATTAAATTTAATGATTTTTTAGTAGAGTATATAAAAGAGAATATTTTATAAATAGAAACAGCAAAGTTAAACTAATAACTTTGCTGTTTTTATGTAACTTTAAATATTAAAAGTTTTTATTTATATTTGTATGTGCTTCTCCCGGATTTAATTTTGTTGGTTCAAATGTATTCTTATCTGGAAGATGTCCAGAGTTTCTAAATTTTTCTTTATAATATTTTTCATTTTCTTCTACAACTTTTTTATGACTTTTCATAACAATCTTCCTTTCCTTAAAAACTACATAGCTTTATTATATTCCTTCAACACTTTATCAAATTCAGGTCCTTTGCTTACAGAATCATATTGAACTTCACTACCTAAATGAGTAACTCTATAAGCATAAGCTTCATTAGCATTTTTAGGTCCAGCTATTATGTATTCTTTATTATCTACAAATAGCTTGTCAATTAACTCCATTTCTACTGTGTTTCCATGAGCATCATTAATTTTAAAAATTTCTGCCATAAAATATTCCTCCTTAGTTTTATTATAATTTTATATAAATTAATAAAACTATAATATGTATTAATACTATTATTAACTAAAGTAAAAAAAATATAATAGGCAAATTTTAAAATTGATAAATTTATTCTTAAATGATAACATATTTGTATATATACGGGAAAAGTAAAATTAGGACCTTCATTTTTTATATAAAGATAGGAGGTAGTTAAAATGTTTATATTAAAATGTAAAAAATATACTTGTTGCAAAAATGCACCATAAATGCAAAGTTGCAATATTTATATTTTAAAAAATAATATGTACTATTAGAATAAAGAAAAGTCACAATATTCATGTAAATTTAATATTTTGATGATGTTTATCTCAACTTAAAATGTAAATTATTATATTAAATTTTATTTTTACAAGATAGTTACAAAAAAAGTTGCAATTTTGCAACAAAAATGGGGGATTTATTTATGGAAAATAATATAAAAAAAGTTCTAAATGAAAAAATTAATCCAATATTGTTAAATCATGGTGGAGAAGCTGAATTAGTTAAATTTAATGATAATATAGTTACAATTAGATTTAAAGGTGCATGTGCTAATTGTCCATCAGCTAGTAAAACTCTTGAAGACACTGTGTCTATACTACTTAAAGAAGAACTAAAAGAAATCAAAGGTGTAAAATTGGCACAAGGTGTTGGTGATGAATTAATTGATATAGCGAAGAAAATACTTAATAAGTAAATGAGGTTGGCATATAAATTGCTTTGTTATAGTGACATGAAAACATATTATGTTAAAAGGGGAGTTGAATGTTATGTCACTAATGACAGGTGCAGAGTACATTGAAAGTTTAAGAAAATTAAAAACAAAAGTTTACGTTTTAGGTGAAAGGGTTGAAAATTTTGTAGATCATCCAATTGTTAGACCATCAATAAATTCAGTTGCTATGACTTATGATTTAGCACAACAAGATGAATATAAAGATTTAATGACTGCAAAATCTAATCTTACAGGAGAAATAGTAAATCGTTTTTGTCATTTACATCAAAGTACAGATGATTTAGTTAAAAAGGTTAAAATGCAAAGATTAGTTGGTCAAAAAACTGCAACTTGTTTTCAAAGATGTGTAGGTATGGATGCATTTAATGCTGTATATTCTACAACTTTTGAAATAGACAAAGCTCATGGAACTCATTATCATGAGAATTTTGTGAAATATTTAAAATTTGTTCAAGAAAACGATTTAACTGTTGATGGAGCTATGACAGATCCTAAAGGAGATAGAGGATTATCACCAAGTAAACAAGAAGATCCTGATTTATTCTTACACATTGTTGAAAGAAGACCGGATGGTATTGTTGTAAGAGGTGCTAAAGCTCATCAAACTGGTTCTATAAACTCTCATGAACATTTAATAATGCCTACAATTGCAATGAAAGAAGAAGATAAAGCATATGCTGTATCATTTGCTATTCCTACAGATGCTGAAGGTCTATTAATGATTCTTGGAAGACAATCTTGTGATACTAGAAAACTTGAAGAAAATGCAGATGTAGATTTAGGAAATAAAAATTTTGGGGGACAAGAAGCCTTAGTTGTATTTGATGATGTTTTTGTTCCTAATGATAGAATATTCCTTTGTGAAGAATATGAATTTGCTGGAATGTTAGTTGAAAGATTTGCAGGATATCATAGACAAAGCTACGGTGGATGTAAAGTTGGTGTTGGTGATGTATTAATAGGTGCAGCAGCAGTAGCAGCAGATTATAATGGAGTTCCTAAAGCAAGCCATCTTAAAGATAAATTAATAGAAATGATCCATTTAAATGAAACACTATATTGTTGTGGAATCGCTTGTTCTGCTGAAGGTAAGAAAACTGAAGCTGGTAACTATGAAATTGATTTGTTACTTGCAAACGTTTGTAAGCAAAATGTCACAAGATTCCCATATGAAATTTGTAGATTAGCTGAAGACATAGCCGGTGGATTAATGGTTACAATGCCATCTGCAAAAGATTTTAATTCACCAGAAGTAGGAGATATATGCAAAAAATATTTTAAAGGTGTGGCATCTGTTCCTACAGAAGATAGAATGAGAATTTTAAGATTAATTGAAAACATGTGTTTAGGTGCTTCCGCTGTTGGATATAGAACTGAATCAATGCATGGAGCTGGTTCTCCACAAGCACAAAGAATAATGATTTCTAGACAAGGAAATTTAGAAGCTAAGAAAAAACTTGCTAAAACTATAGCTGGAATAAAAGAATAATATAAAGGGTTATTAAGGTGACAGTTATGAATTTAAGCGAAATTTATAAAAGTAAATTAATATCAGCAAGTGAAGCTGTTAAACATATAAAATCTGAAGACAGAGTTGTTATAGCTCATGCTGTTGGAGAACCTAAAGATTTAGTTAAAGCAATGGTTACTAATCATGAAAACTATCACAATGTAGAGATAGTTCATATGGTTGCACTAGGACCAGGAGAGTATACAAATTCTGAAATGAAAGATCATTTTAGACACAATGCTCTTTTTATAGGAGCTAGTACAAGAAAAGCTGTAAATGAAAGAAGAGCAGATTTCACTCCGTGTTTCTTTTCAGAAGCTCCTAGATTATTTAAAGAAGGTCATATGCCTATAGATGTAGTTATGCTTCAAGTGTCTAAACCAGACGAGCATGGTTATTGTAGTTTTGGTACTTCTTGCGACTATACAAAACCTGCAACAGAAAATGCTAAACTTATAATAGCAGAAGTTAATGAAAATATGCCTAGAACTTTTGGTGATAATTTTATTCATATAAGTGATATGGATTATTTAGTAGAAACTAATTATCCATTAGTTGAGCTTAAACCTTCAAAAATAAGTGATGTAGAAAAAGCTATTGGCATGAATTGTGCAAAACTTATAGAAGATGGTTCAACATTACAACTTGGAATAGGTTCTATACCTGATGCTGTTTTAATGTTTTTAAAGGATAAGAAAGATTTAGGCATTCATTCAGAAATGATTTCTGATGGGGTTGTTGATTTATATAATGAAGGTGTCATTACAAATAAAAGAAAAACACTTCATAAAGATAAAATGATTGTTACATTTTTGATGGGAACTAAAAAATTATATGATTTTGTAGATAATAATCCAGAAGTAGAATTATATCCAGTTGATTATGTAAATGATCCAAAAGTGATAATGCAAAATTATAAAATGGTTTCAATAAATTCTTGTATTCAGGTAGATTTAATGGGACAAGTAGTTTCTGAAACTATTGGAACTAAACAATTTAGTGGTGTTGGTGGACAAGTAGACTATGTTAGAGGTTCAAGTATGGCTGAAGGTGGTAAGTCAATTTTAGCAATGCCATCAACAGCAGCTAAAGGTAAAATTTCCAGAATAGTTTCATGCTTAGATAAAGGTGCAGCTGTAACTACAACAAGAAATGATGTACAGTATATAGTTACTGAATATGGAATTGCAGATTTAAGAGGAAAATCTTTAAGAGAAAGAGCAGAACTTTTAATTAATATTGCTCATCCTGATTTTAGAGAACAATTAAGAAAAGAATATGATGAATTAATTTAAACGAGAATAGTAGTATTCCAAGAAACAGGAATTATTTAAAACGTTATTCATCTTTCAGTTGAGAATTTTAACGCTAATTATTAATCTATATTTTTAAAATTAACAATGGGCAGTAAATTTTTAAATTGAATTTCCAATTTAAAAGAACTGTAAATTTTCAATTGTCAACTGGTTCCCAATATAAAAATAGAGATATCTTAATAAAAAAGATATCTCTATTTCTTTATAAATCTATTTTCTTTTTCCAATTATTCTTAAAAGATATATAAATAAATTTATTAAATCAAGATAAAGTTCTAATGCTGCAATTATTGCATATTTACTTACATCTTGACTACTTAGTTCATATGAGTTCATATGTATATGCTTAACTTTTTGCATATCATATGCAGTTAAACCACAAAATAAGAATACACCGATGTAACTTATTGCATTATACAAACCTCCAGAACCTATAAAAATATTTAATATACTAGCAATTATAATCCCCATAAGAGCCATAATTGCTATTCTTCCAACTGTTGATAAATCTTTTTCAGACTTTATACCAATCATACTTGCACAAAAAAACATTACAGCTGATATTATAAATACAGTTATTATAGAATTTAATGCATACATTGTAAAAATAGTTGCAAAGGTTATTCCACTAACAGCAGAATATAATAGAAATAATGCCAAAGCTGCTTTAGAAGATATATCTTCAAGCTTTCTATTAATAATTACAACTAATCCAATTTCAATAGCACACACTGTAAATAAGATCATTCCATTAGAGTATATTAAATTGATAAAGAATGGATTAATTGAAACTAGATATGCAACTGCAAATGTTAATACTAAACCCATAGCCATATAAAGAAAAGTTTTACTTATAAATTTGTTTTCACTTTTCTTATAAGAAATATTTGTCATAAACTAGCACTCCTTTTATAGTATATTTACAATAATTCTAACATTTATTTGTAGTTTATACAATAAATCTATATTTTAATGTTTAAATTTGTATTATATTCAGTTATACTTGTTGATATAAGTACATAAAAATATGTATAATAATATAGAGTTCAAATATGAAAATAAAATTGTTCATGTTTCAAGTGAGAATTGTAATTAATTTAATGGAAAATTAAAAGTAAATATTAAAATTGAGTTTTTAAGTATTTCTATTCTTAAATGTCATTATCATCTTTGTAGGCGAGAATTCATTCTTGCTAAACGTTACTAGGATATATTATTTTCATTATTTGCATCCAAATCAAAGACCGGCAAAGTTAAAACCTCAGCTACTAAGGTGTTATACATTTTAGCCACAAAGGAAAAATAAAACGTGCAAATTCACATATATGCGAGGTTTCAACCTTGCATAGCAACATTTGGATATATTAATTTTTAATTTTAAATTGATTTCAAATATGAAAATATGAATAATTTGTAACTCTAGGATTATATTTTTGATAAAGATGTCATTTTGAATTTGAAATTAAAACCCTATATTATGATTAAAATTATAAGAATAAGTTAAAATTAAAAATATAAGAAAAAACTTAGAATTTTTTTAAAAAGTATGAATAATTATATATTAAAGGATAGATAGTGAGGTAATTTAAATGACTATATTGGGCAAAGTTGTTAAAAATGGTATGAAAGTTGTTGGTACTGCTTCAAAAATCGGAATAGAAGCTACTGCAGATGTTTTTGGAATTGTTAGAGAAAATATATCTAAACAAGAAGGTGAAAAAGACAAATTTGCAGAAAAAGGTAAAAATCTTGGTACTGAAATAAAAAGTAATATAGATAAAGCAGGAGAATCAGCAGAAGTAGTTGTTAACAAAGGTGTAGAAATCACAAGTGAAGTAGCTAAAAAAGTAACTTCATCTGCAATAAATACTATAAATAATTTAGTGAAAAATAGTGATGGCACTAAATATAAAAATTATAATAAACAAAGTAATGAGAGTGAATATTTTACTCAAAAAGCTAAAGTAGTAGATACTGATTTTGTAGAAGTAAAGAAAGATATGGATGACACTCAAATGATTAATATAAATTATAAGGATAAAGAATAATTTTAATCAAAACATGCTTTTAAATATAATAAGCATGTTTTCTTATGTAAATAAATTGTATATAGGTGATACTGTTATGAAAAATAATAAAATAATAATTTTTTTTAAAAAAGAATGTGTTCTAATAATAGCGACACTACTAGCACTAATAACTTCATTAATTTCTATGCCAAAGTTAGAATATATTGATTTTAAGGTACTAATTTTACTATTTAATTTAATGGTAATTGTTGCAGCATTAAATAAATTTAAAGTATTAGATAAAATTGCAATTACTTTGCTAGAAAAATGTACAACCTCTAGAAAAGTAAACTTAGTCTTAGTTTTTATAACATTTTTTTCAGCAATGTTTGTAACAAATGATGTAGCTCTAATTACTTTTGTTCCACTTACCATAATAACTAGTAAAAAGGCAAATATTAATGCTTTAAAAACTATAGTATTTCAAACTTTAGGTGCTAATTTAGGTAGTGCATTAACACCAATGGGAAATCCACAAAACTTGTTTATTTATTCTTTTTATAACATGAATATAATATCTTTTTTAAAATCAACTTTCCCATTAATATTAATAGGTTTAGTCTTTTTATCAATTTTAATATTTAAAGAAAAAGATTTTAAATTGAATTTCAATGTAGAAAAAATAGAAATTAAGGATAAAAATAAAATATTTTTAGTAGTAGCTTTATTTTTTTTAGTAATTTTATCAGTATTTAAAATTATTGATTATAAAATTACTTTTATTTTAACAATAATTTTTGTGGTATTTTTAGATAAAAGTCTTTTCAAAAAAGTTGATTATTCATTACTTTTAACTTTTGTTGCTTTTTTCATATTCATAGGAAATATATCTTCTATGGAAGAAGTAAAAATTTTCATGGAAAATTTATTTAATAGTAGTAAAAGTACATATTTTTATAGTATATTATCTAGTCAAATAATAAGTAATGTACCTGCAACTATGCTTATATCAAATTTTACAAACTATTCAAAAGAATTATTGCTAGGTGTAAATATAGGTGGTATGGGTACCCTAATAGCTTCTTTAGCTAGCCTTATTTCATATAAACTATATGTAAAAGAAATAAAAGATGAAAATAATAATTATATTAAAGTTTTTACTTTATATAATTTGTTAGGATTAATAGTTATAATACCTATAATTTATTTTTTATGTATATAATTGACATATATTTCATAAAGTATTATTATGAAATCAGAAAATGATTTTATTCATATGTTTAGAGAGTATTCTTTTTACATAAGTTTATTTTCATTTATATTTGTTTTATATATAGGGTTCCAAGTTCATCTTAATAATTATTAGTTCAAAAACTTGGACACCCTTAAGAGTGAGACCAGCTCGGAATCATTTTACAGTAAGTATTTCTTTTGAAAGCAATATATTTACAGCTAAAAAAATAGTTTTAAATTCGAGCTTGTTTCCCTATATCTAACAGCAAAGAAACTTCTAAGCTGAAAGAAAACTAATTATGGGATAAAGTTGTATCTATAGGAATTCAAGTTTAAACTTTAAATTTTAAGTTATTCAGATTTCAATTGATAATTTTAATGCTAAGTTTTAATCTATATTTTTTAAAATTTATAATGGACAATGAATGTGAAAATTAGAAATGAATAATATTAACCATCATTGTTAATTGGTTGCAAATGCCATGATAGGAATAAACTTTGATTATAGAATTATCATTTGATAAAGGGATTATTTTAAATTTAAGCTTGGAATTTTATATTATTTATGATTTCAAAACCTAGTTTTCTTTAAATAAAGAAAACTAGGTTTTTTATTTTTTATTAAGGGGAGATTAATATGAAAAAAATAGCAGTAATAAGTGCAATTTTAGAAAATCCTACAGAATGTCAAATTGAATTTAATAAAATTATTACAAATTTTAGAGGAAGCATACGTGGAAGAATGGGCATACCTTTTGAAGAAGGTGTTTCTGTAATATCTATAGTAGTAACTGGTGATTTAGATGAAATTAATAGTCTTACTGGAAAACTTGGAAATATAAATGGTGTTTCAGTTAAAACATCTATATCAAAAGTAGAACTTAATTAGGAAATAAGCCAAATGAGTATTTTAAAAGTAAATAAATATGTAGAAGAATTATATAAAACTAATAATTTAGAGGATGAAAAGATTCTATATATACTAGATAATTTAAATTCAGAAAATATAGAATTTTTAATAAAAAAAGCTAATGAAACGAGGCTAAAGTTTTATGGTAATAAAGTATATATTAGGGGACTAATAGAATTTAGCAATTATTGTATTAAAAATTGTTTATATTGTGGAATAAGATGCTCAAATAAATATGCTCATAGATATAGATTATCCTTAGAGGAAATTATGACTTCTGTAAAAACTGGTGATAAATTAGGATATAAAACATTTGTCCTTCAAAGTGGTGAAGATCCATACTTTGATGATAATAAAATGATAGAGATTATAAAAAATATAAAGAAAGAGTGTCCTAATTCTGCCATTACACTTTCATTAGGAGAAAGAAGTTATGATTCTTATGAGAAAATGTTTAAGGCTGGTGCAAATAGATATCTTTTGAGACATGAGACTGCTAATAATGAACTTTATAATAGATTTCATCCTGATGCTAGTTTTGAAAATAGACGTAAGTGTCTTTTAAACTTAAGAAAAATTGGTTATGAAATTGGGGCCGGTTTTATGGTAGGACTTCCTTTTCAAAAAAATGAGCATTTAGTTCAGGATTTAAGATATATAAAAGAGCTTAATCCACATATGTGTGGAATAGGTCCTTTTATTCCTCATAAAGATACTGAGCTTAAAAATGAATGCTCTGGAACTGTAGAAAAAACTATTGTAATGTTAGCATTAATTAGATTATTAAGTCCTAAAATTTTACTTCCAGCCACGACAGCACTTGGTACATTAGATAAATTTGGACGAGAAAAAGGTATAAAAGCTGGTGCAAATGTTATTATGCCTAATCTTTCTCCAATAGAAGTTAGAAATAAATACTTACTATATAACAATAAAGCATATACAAATGGGGAATCTGCAGAGTGTAAATTAGAAATAGAAAATAGTCTTAAATCTATCGGATTTGAAATAGATGAGAGTATAGGTAATAGTAAAATTAAAGATTGAAAGTAGGGGATTTTATGTTTATTAATAATAATTATATAGAAAATATTTTAGAAGATGCTAAAACTGCAACAAAAGAAGATATTCAAAAAGTTTTAGAAAAGGCTAAGATAAAAAGAGGTTTAACTCATAAAGATATTGCTATACTTCTTCAAATTAAAGACTCAAAACAAATAGAGGAAATGTATAAAATAGCTGGTGAAATAAAAGAAAGTATTTATGGTAAAAGAATAGTATTATTTGCACCTCTTTATGTTAGTGATTATTGTGTTAATAACTGTGTCTATTGTGGTTATAAAAAATGTAATAAATTTGAAAGAAAAAAATTAAGTCAAAGTGAAGTTGCTAAAGAAGTTAAAATTTTAGAAAAAATGGGTCATAAAAGATTGGCTTTAGAACTTGGGGAAGATCCTGTCAATGCACCTATAGAGTATGTTCTTGAGTGTTTAGATACTATTTATAAAACTCAAAATAAAAATGGAGAAATTAGAAGAGTTAATGTAAATATAGCTGCTACAACAGTTGAAAATTATAGAAAACTAAAAAATGCAAATATCGGAACTTATATATTGTTTCAAGAAACTTATAATAAAAAATCTTATGATAAAATGCATCCAAATTCACTTAAATCAGACTATGAATATCATTTAACAGCCTTTGATAGAGCAATGGAAGGTGGAATTGATGATGTAGGTGGTGGTGTGCTTTTTGGACTTTCAGACTACAAATATGAAGTTTTATCACTAATGATACACAATGAACATCTAGAAGAAAAATTTAATGTTGGATTTCATACTATATCTGTTCCTAGATTACGTAAAGCTGAAGGTATGGATTTGAAACAATTTCCTCATTTAGTTGATGATGAAACTTTCAAGAAAATTATTGCAATAATAAGAATAGCAGTTCCTTTTACAGGTATCATACTTTCTACTAGAGAAAGTGAAAGTATGAGATGTGAAGCACTTAAATATGGTGTATCTCAAGTCAGTGCAGGTTCTAATACTGGTGTAGGTGGATATGAAAAAGAGGAAAATGGGGAAAATGTTGAGCAATTTAAAACTGCAGATAGAAGAACACCATTAGAAGTTTTAAATGAATTGTTAGATGATGGATATATTCCAAGTTATTGTACTGCGTGTTATAGAAAAGGTAGAACTGGTGAAAGGTTTATGAGCCTTGCAAAATCTGGTGAGATACAAAATGTATGCGAACCTAATGCTATGACAACCTTAATGGAATATGCATTAGATTATGGCGACAAAGCCTTTATTGAAAAAGTAGAAAAAACTATATTAAATAATTTGGATCATATAAAAAGGGAAGACATTAAAGATTTAGTTAAATCTAATTTAGAAAAATTAAAAAAAGGTTATAGAGATTTATATATTTAAGGAGAATTTTATGAATAATACACCTAATTCTAATAGAAAACATATTGGCATATATGGTAAAGCTAATGTTGGTAAATCATCAATAATAAATAAACTCTTAAATCAAGATATTTCTTTAGTTTCTAAAGTCAAAGGGACAACAACTGATCCAGTTTTAAAAGCAATGGAATTATTACCTATAGGACCAGTACTTTTTATAGATACTGCTGGCATTGATGATAATAGTGAACTTTCTAAACTTAGAATTAATAAAACTTTAGAAATGCTTACTAAAACCGACTTTGCAATTTATGTTATAGATTCTTTAGATATAGATTTGTCTTATTATGAAAAAATGAAGTTAAATTTTAAAAAATTTAATATACCTCACTTATTAGTTTTTAATAAAATTGATAAATTAAGTGATGAAGATTTGAAGAAGCTAAAAGATAAATTTAGAAATGCCCAATTTATATCAACTACTACAGATATAGGTATAGACATTTTTAAAAATGAACTCATAGAAAATCTAAAACACTTAGATGAGGAGTTACCTTTAATTGGAGATTTGCTTTCTTATAATGACAAGATTATATTAGTAGTCCCAATAGACTCTGAATCTCCAAAAGGTAGATTAATACTTCCACAAGTACAATGTATAAGAGAATGTTTAGATTATGGTGCAAAAGCATACGTTGTAAGAGATACTGAACTTGAGTATGCATTAAATGATATTACGGATGTTAAGCTTGTAATAACTGATTCTCAAGCTTTCAAAAAAGTTTCATCTATAGTTAATTCTTCAATAAATTTGACAAGTTTTTCTATTCTTTTTGCTAGACAAAAAGGAGATTTAAATACTTTTATAGAAGGTGCTAAAAGTATAAAATTTTTAAATGATAAATCTAAAGTTCTAATTTGTGAAAATTGTACTCACAATACATCACATGAAGACATTGGAAGAATTAAAATACCTAATATGATTAATAAATTTACTAATCTTAAACTTCAATATGATTTTAAAAGTGGTTGTGATTTTCCATTAAATATTAAAGATTATGATTTAGTAATTCATTGTGGTGGATGCATGGTAAATAGGAAAACTATTATAAATAGAATAGCCTTATGTAAGGAGCAAAACGTTCCAATAACTAATTATGGTATTTTAATCGCATATATAACTGGTATTTTAAATAGAGCTACTAATATGCTTATTAAATAAAGTATCTATTCTAAGCTTAATAAAAAAGTGATTTTATATCTAAAAATCACTTTTTTATTATATATAAATTTACATTACTATAGTGTTCCAAACTTAAATTTAAAGTAATCTCTTTATCAAATGATACTATTAAACTTATAGTTTATTCTATTATCATGTTGATAACCAAGTGAAAAGTGCAATTGTTTCAACCTTGTCTAATGACGTTTGGATATATTATCTTATAGTTCTAAACTGATTACAAATAAAAAAGTAGGAATTAAATTTCCTACTAATACTATCAATTAATAAATGTATAAATTAAAATATAAAATATTTATAAAGTTATATAGTATATTAAAATTTGTTGTATAATATACTATATTATGAAAAATTTTAAAATGTTGGAGGTATAAAATGAGCACTAATTATGTAGCTAATTCTACATTAAGAGAAAAAGCACGAAATCAATTAAAGGGGCATTGGGGGGCGCCTATTTTAGTATGTCTAATTATATTCTTATTTACTTGCGCAATAGAAGGTATTTTTGGAAAAGTTACCATATATCACTTTGAATTTGGTCTGAACCTATCTAATGATATATTTTTTATACCTAGGATTTTACAGGCACTTATTTTTGCGCCATTAAACCTAGGTATTGCTATTTGTTTTTTAAAGTTTATAAGAACTAGAGATTTTGATTTAGAGGACTTATTTAAAGGATTTAATAATTATGTAACAGCATTAATTGCACAAGTTCTGATGACTATATTTATAGCATTATGGACTCTATTACTTATAATTCCGGGTATTATTGCTGAAATTAAATATTCAATGACATTTTATATAATAGCAGATAATCCTGAAATTTCTGCATTAGATGCTATTGATAAAAGTAAGAAAATGATGGACGGTCATAAATGGGAGTATTTTTGCTTACAATTGAGTTTTATAGGTTGGGGAATTCTTTCTATAATAACTTGTGGCATAGGTTTTATATGGCTTGTACCGTATGTAAAAACTAGTAACACTTATTTTTATGAAAATATAAAAGAAACAGAATTCAATTTGTAAAATTCCTAATACATCATAGCTTAGCTATGATGTATTTTTTATATAAAAAACTAAATATATCATTAAATTTTATGTAAATTTTTCCTATAAATGTATATATAATGTTTTATTCATATTATAATTAATGTATATTTATAAAAGAGAAGAGGAGTTTAATATGCTTTTAAAAACAGGGAACTGCTCGGTGTAATATTTGATAGCAATATAACATCGAGCTAAATTTAAATGTTATCAAACATTACACTACAATAAATTTATAACTTATAATATAAATGAAGGGGTGTAATTTATGAATTTAGAAGATTTAAAAAATTACTGGAAACATGAAGAAAATCATACTTTTAAAGGCTGGGATTTTTCCTATATAAATAATAGAATAAGTGAAGATACATTGCCTTGGAATTATAAAGAAATAGTTGAAAATAACATTAAAGATTATATAACCGTTCTTGATATGGGTACTGGTGGAGGAGAGTTTTTATTATCATTAAATCGAAAAAAAGCAAGATTTTATGCAACAGAATCATATAAACCAAATTTAATTCTTTGTACCAACATATTAAAACCTTATGATATAGAAGTTAGAGAAGTTACTGATGATAATAATTTACCTTTTGAAGATAATTATTTTGATTTAATCATAAATAAACATGAGTCTTTTTCTTTATCAGAAGTAACTAGAATATTAAAGCCAGGTGGAAAATTTATAACTCAACAAGTTGGCGGGAAAAACAATATTGAAATGTCTAAATTTCTTCTTGGAGAAGTTCCAAATATAATCAACCATGATTTAGGTCTAAATGAAATTCTAAATGAATGCAAGACATGTGATTTGGAAGTTCTATCTAGTGGTGAATTTTTCCCTAAAACATATTTCTATGACATAGGTGCTCTTGTTTACTATGCCAAAATTATTCCTTGGGAATTTCCTGAGTTTACTGTAGATAAAACCTTTGATAAATTACTAAAACTTAATAAAGAAATTGAAGTTAATGGTTCTATATATAGTACTGAACATAGGTATTTTATTGAATCTATAAAAAGATATAATTAACATTAGGAGTTTTTTAATATGACTAGTAAAAAGAATTTTTTAATACTTGTTATCCCACTAATACTAATAATTAGCATACTAATTATTAGTGAATATAATATAGATACAACTTTTTCAAATAAACTTACTAAATTTGATTATAATACAATTGAAATATGTGAAACTTCAACTTCTAATAAATACATTATAGAAGATAAGAAGAAAGTAAATGAACTTTTTGAGTATTTAAGTAAGCAAGTTATAAACAAACAATTTTTGAAGAGAATTGAAAATTCCAACAATAGTTTCATAATACAATTCATCAATAATGATAATGTTTCTTATTATATTACGATTTTTGATACAAACCAAATAGGTATAAATGAAAATTTATATAAAATTGAAAGTGATACTTTCAATATAAATGATTTTAAAACCATATTTGAAGATTATATGATATAATTTTAAAATACAATTAGAACTTAAAATTCTAATTGTATTTTTATAGAGTTCCAAGCTGAAAAATGAAATTATTCAAGTATTAAATGAGAATAGTGTTATTCCAAGAAGCAGTAATTATTTAAAACGTTATTCATAAAAATTTCAAAGAAACTCTAATGAATTTGCTATTTTATTTTCAAGACTAAACGGCTGAATCGACGTCCTGTCTAGGCAGTCGCTAAACCCGTCCTTGGGTTCAGGTCTTGAAAATAAAACACAAATTAATAAGATTTTCTAAATCAATTTTTAAAGAAATACTAATTTAAATAATTCCTGTTTCTTGATGAAATAAAAAAGTTATTCATGTTTCAACTTAAAATTTTAACTCTAAGTTTTAATCTATAACTTTTCACTCTTCACTCTTACTTTTTAATTGGTTTCCAACATGATAATAGAATAAACTGTAAACTCAATAATATAACTTGATAAAGATGTTATTTAAACTTCGAACTTGGAAACCTATATGAAAGCTAAGTTATATGTATAGGATTAATTTATAATATTATTATATAATTTAATAAATATGGTAATACTATAAATGTTGTGAGTAAATGAAGGATTATAATATTATAAGTAGAATTTAATATAGATAAGCTTAATGATTCTTTGAATTTGAACTTCAGAAGGAGATAAAAATAATGTACAGCGTCATAAATATAGATATTGTAAGTTCTAGAAAAATAAAAAAACGAGAAGAACTTCAAGAAAAATTGAAGATGTTTTTTAAAATAGCTAATGAAAAATATAAAAATATATTAGTTGCACCTATAAATTTTACACTAGGTGATGAATGGCAAATTGTTTTAAGTGTTCCACAAAAAAGTTATGATGTATTTAAATATTTTCAAAGATATCTATTAAAAAACAAAATAGATATTTATTGCGGCATAGGTATAGGAAGAATATCTACAAATTTATCAAAAGATACTAGAGAAATGGATGGAGAAGCATTTATTAATGCAAGAGAAGCCTTAAATATAGCTAAAAAAATTAAAGGATTCTATGGACAAGATATTAAATCAAAATATAATAAAGTATTTTTTAAGGGTCTTGAAATACCAACAGATTTTTATAATGAGTTTATTTTAGATGAAATAGCCGTAACAACTGAAGATACTGATGTAGTAACTTTAAACCAAGTAATAAATAACTTAATTGAAAATAATGAAACTATTGAAAATAAATTTACAGATAAGCAAAGAGAGTTTATAGAATTATATGAAGAACATGGGTCATATAATAACATGATAGATATAAATTCTAATTTGTCTAAATCAAATATTTCTCAAAGATTAAATTCTTGTAGTTACTTTTTAACAGTTTATAATAGAAAAATGATACGATCATTATTTAAAACTTATTTACAAGTGTTGGAGAGGAGTAATAATGTATTTTAGCGTATTGTTAATATTTTTAATTTCTCATTGTATTTTTGACTTTACACTACAAAATGAATACATAATAAATCTAAGATTTCCAAAGGATAATAATAAAATATCTATATTAAAGGGAAATACTATTCATAGTATTTTGCATTGCTTAGGTATGTTTTTATTGCTTTGGATTTTTTCTTTATTATCTAAAATGTCCATAGGAAATTATTATATAAGTATACTACTAATTTCAATTTTTCATTTTATTATAGATTTACTAAAATCATTATTTATAATTAAGTATTCATGGCTTAAAAGCAGTGTAATTATATTTGTGCTAGATCAAATTCTTCATATAATTGTTATAGTTGTGTTTTGTCCTAATATTACTTTCAAGAACATAATTAATTCTAAGTCAATGTTAAATTGTAATAATAAAGTATTACTTTCAATTTTAATAGTTTTAATATGTACAAGCTTTACTGGTATTTTTATAAAAATGTTTATAAGCTCTTTAAACACTAAAAGGTACAAGTTTCTGTATAAAAACAATATTTATATTCCTAATACAAATAATAATAATGGCGCAGAACATGGTGGATTTATAATCGGAATATTAGAGCGAATATTTATAATAATTATAATATTTATAGATCAACCCTCTTTAATAGGCTTTGTTTTAGCAACGAAATCTATAGCACGATTTAAAAAGTTGGAAAATGAAAGTTTTGCAGAGTATTTTATTATAGGTACTTTTATTAGTTTTATAACTGCATTAATAGGGGGGCTAATTATACGTAAACTATTCTTTCATAATAATTAATGAACAATTATTCTTTTTAGCGTATTTTATAGCTTTCCTTGCAAGATAAAATGATGGACCATCTAATTGATTTACTGTTAATTCAAAATTATGAATGGTTATAGCACCAATACCTATTCCAGTATAAAATTTAATGTTTTGTGGTAAAGACTGTTCAAGAAATGAGATTATATCTAAATAAGGTGTGTTTTCTATTAAAAGACCTTGCCACTCATCACCTAGAGTTATTATAAATGGCGAAACTATATATTTCTCAAAAATACTATTACATTTTTTTAATGTGCTTATAATCTCCATCTGAACAAATTCTCTATTCTCTATATGTCTTGAGTTTCTAATATCACAAATCATAGTTAAAAACATAAGTTCCTCCATACACAATAATTAACCTAAAAGAGTTTACTAAATACAGTTAACTCTAATATAGTTTATGTTTTTAAGTTAACTTGTATTTAACTTATAAGTATAAATTAACCCCTATAACATAATATGTAAAATAATTTAAATTGAAACAATGTATTTTAAGGAGGTTTTAATTTTGAATGAAAATGTTTCTAGGAAAAATATAGATATTACTTGGTCAAAATATAAATATGTTGTCATGGAACGATCCTATAAAAAATATAAGGATATAAGTAAAAACATTGGATTAAATATGTATACATATGATATGTTTACAGCTGAAATATATTCTATTTGTAAACTAGAGCCTGTAAAAAGTCAGTCCATAAACACATTACAACATATATGGGGGTACTTTAAAAAAAATGCCTCCAAAGAGGATAAAAACGTTTTCTTAATGTATCTTGAGAAGTATGTTAATGATGAAATTGAATTATATAAAGTAAAGAACGTTTTAAAAGAATATGCAATAAAATATAAAAGTTCCTATTTATTAAACTCATATTATTTTGATTATTAGTTTTAAAAGAAAATACAATTAGGACATCTAACTCCTAATTGTATTTTCTTTTAAAACTTTAAGTAAACTTTCTTTTATATATGGATTTTTATAAACAAGCTCTAAAGAAAACCTACATCTTTTAACTAACCCCATAAAAGTTAAGTTTTCTTTGGAATTAAGTATTTTACTTGTAGCTCTATTTATTTTATCATCTATAACTTTTATTTCTTTTTTTAGTTTTATATTTTCTAATATGTACATTCTAAGTTCTGGATACTTACTTATAGTAATAGGAGTTATACCTACATTCTTAACTACTGAAGCAAATGTTAATCTCTCATTTCTATTTAAAATATCTTGAATTGCATTATCTATATCATTTTTATAATCTTCTACATCTTTATAAGAAGATAAATTCAAACAACTTTCCACAACTATTCTCCTTATATGACAAATTTTATAATTTAATAATATACTATTTTATAAAAATTGTATATAAAATTTTAATAAGTAAAATATATAAAATTTAAATTTTATATATTTTCATATTATGTTAAAATATACAAAAACACCTTTAAGGAGGATTTATGAAAAAGAAAAATATGAAATACATTATGTTAACATTTATATTAATAGTTTTAGATCAAGTTATTAAACTTATAGTTAAAAATTATTATAATATGAGCAAACCACTAATAAAAGATTTAATATCTTTTTCACCAACGTTGAATTCTAAATATTCCTACATTAATTCTTTATTAAATTTAGATATGAGTAAGATTTTTTCTACACTGTTGGTTGTTCTTATTTTATTGGTA
Source organism: Clostridium amazonense (assembly GCF_056431285.1). NCBI lineage: Bacteria > Bacillati > Bacillota > Clostridia > Eubacteriales > Clostridiaceae > Clostridium > Clostridium amazonense. The sequence goes on from NZ_JBWKMH010000024.1 coordinate 106,212, forward strand.
TCGTATTCAATTTATATGTATTACAACTATCGTTATAAAGAAAATCTATTTAGTAATCTATTTGGAGTTTTCTTTTTTTCAGGTGCAATATGTTCAATTATAGATAAAATATTTTGGAATGGTAGCCTGGATTATATAAAAATACATGGATTTTTTACTTTTGATATGAAAGATGTATATATAAGTATAGCTGAAATTATAATCCTAATAGCTGCATTACGAAATTTAAAAAAGTTAAATGATTTAGATGAAAAGGCTCTAAGGAAAGATTATTATATATTTATAAAAAATCAATTTAAATTAAAATCATAGTAACTTTTTAGTTTTACAAGCTTCATTTGTTTTTTAGAAAAATTACTAAAGTTTAAAAAATTAAAATAAATGAATTCAACATTAACTTGTTCTAAATTGTATTGTTGTAGTAATAAAATTTAGTATATTAACTTTATAACTGGAGGATTTAAATGAAAAAGTTTATAAAATTTATTATAGTAATTTTAGGAATTGTACTTCTATTTTTACTTATTAGATACAATTTAAGTACAGGAATGAATTTTTCATCTAATGATAAATTACTTATATATGATGATGATAGCAAGATAGCTTTAGATTATGATAGTTATTCTTATTTAAGTGAACGTGGTGAAAATAAGAAAAATACAACTAATATAAAGTTTAACTTTACTGGTATGGATACACGATGGAAAATTGAAGCAGAAAAAGATGCAGTTTTAACTATAGATTATGACTCCAAAATTTCAAAAGGTGATTTTAAAGTTGTAATTATATCACCACAAAAAGAAGTTAGTACAATTTTAGAGCAAAGTGCTTCTGGAAGTAAAGATATAAACATAAAGAAGGGCACTAGTAGAATTAAAATTGTAGGTAAGAACGCAAAAGGGAAGCTTAAATTAAAACTTAAATATTCAAAAGATGTTAAGCCAATTTCAATAGATTCATAGAAGGGATTTTTATTATGAGTAAAACAAATTCAACTCTAATTTGGGACAAAGTAGCTACAAGTTTTAGTAAATCAGGTAATGATTATTGGAATAGATTTGGTGAAAAGTTAGTTTCTTTTTCAGACATAAAATTAAATTCAATAATATTAGATATTGGTTTTGGAAGAGGTGCTAGTTTGTTTCCGGCCATAAGAAAAGTTGGTGTTAATGGAAAGGTCATTGGAATTGATATTTCAAATGAAATGATAAAGGAAACATATAAAGATATTAAAAATAACAAATTTAATAATGTAGAACTTATAAATATGAATATAAATAATTTAACATTTCCAAATAATTATTTTGATAATGTATTATGTGGTTTTAGTATTGAAGTAAATGAAAATAATTTAAATGAAATTTTTAGAATTTTAAAAAACAATGGTAAAATTAATATAAGTATTTGGGGAATTCAATTAAATCAGCAATGGTTAAATGCTATTGTTAACAAATATTTACATGTTCAAAATAATATTAAAAAAGTAGCAAATTATAATGATTTATTAAATTCTGTAGGATTTACAAGTATAGAAATTATTCAGTGTTTAGAGAAGGTTATCTATAAAACAAAAGATGATTGGTGGAATGAAATGAACTCTAATGCATTTAGAAACATAATAGATGCAGTTTCAAATTTAGGCCTTGAAAAATTTCATTCTTTTAAAAGTGATATTTATGATGCACTTGAAAATTTTTATGATGAAGATAATTTAGTTTTTGAAATGCCTGTAATATATATTTCAGCAAAAAAATATTAAATTCCTATAATATTGATAGGAGGTATTATGTAATGGATAAAATATTACACAAAATTTTAAATGAAGATTTTTCTAATAAAATATATGTAATTGGTGTAGATGGTGGAACAGGTGCTGGCAAAACTACTTTTGTGAAATCATTAAAATTGAACTTAAATCAAAAGGGCTATAAGTGCAGTATACTTCATATCGATGATTTTATAACACCTAGAAATGTTCGATATAACGATTCAAATGAAGAATGGTATTGCTTCTATAATCTTCAATGGAGATATGATTATTTACTAGAAGAAATATTAAAGCCTATTAAGTTAAATAATGAATTTGAAAATACAATAGAAATTTATAATAAAGAAAATGACAACTATAATAAAAAATTTCTATCTTTAAAGCAGGGAGAAATTCTAATAATAGAAGGTGTATTTTTACAAAGACCTATTATAAAGGAATACTTCGATTTTATGATTTTTATAGATGTACCACAAGAAATTAGATTAAAGAGGGTTTTAAAAAGAGATGTCTATATAGGTAATGAGAATGCTATTAAATCTAAATACAAAAGAAGATATTTTCCAGCTGAAAAAATATATTTTTCAGAATGCTCTCCAAAAGAAAATGCAGATTTTATTATATGTGAATTTTAACTTTTTTAAGAAAAAATTAATTGCTATACATTAATAAAATATGATTTATTCTTGAAAATTTAATTAGTAGTTTAAATATATATAAGAGAGCATGTGAAAACATGCTTTTTTTACTTAATGTTAGAATTTATTTTGTAAATGTTTATATTATATACAAAATTCAACAATAATTTCAATTTATTAGTTAAATTATAAAGTTTTTATATTTTTCTTCGATTACTAATAGTAAGTTTTCTATATTTATAAAATCTTATTTATAAATGCAGAAAATTTAAATATTATTAATTAATTAGGAGGAAATATAGTATATGCGTGTTTTTGGCTTAAACTTAAATTATTTCAAGTTTAGAAAAGGTATTCAAACAAGATTAATATCAAGTGTTTTAGTTATATTAATTGGAATGTCAGTTGTTATAAGCTTAGGACTAAATATAAGTATAAAAAGTATATTAAAAGAAGAAAACATAGAAAAATTAAATAATCAAAGAAATATTCTTCAGTTAAATTTAATTAATTTTCAAAAATCTCTTGAAAACGATATAATGCTTTTATCTAAAAATGATAAAGTTACAAATCTTACCGGAGCTATAACTTCTTATATGAATAGAACAGAAGAAAAAGTTCCAATGACCCCTTCTAAAAATGGAGGATTAGAAACAGAATTGTATGAAATTTTCAAAAAATATGGAGAAACTTATTCTGGTACTCAATATGTCTATTTAGCAACTAAAGATGGTGGCTATGTTCAATGGCCGGAAACTTCAATAAGTTCAAAATATGATCCAAGAGTCAGAGAATGGTATACAAATGCTGTTGCAAATCCAGATAAAATTAATATAAGTGATCCATACATAGATTTTGAAAATAAATTTGTTGTAAGTAATACTACTGCTGTTAAAAATTCAAAAGGTGAGATTATTGGTGTTATAGGAATTGATGTTTATGACAATAGAATTTCTCAAATTTTATCAAGTATGAAGAATGATGAAAGTGAAAAGTATCTGTTACTTGATAAAAATGGAGTAATATTAGCAGATTCAAGTGAAGAAAACACCTCTAAATCCATAAAAGATTTAAATATAAAAAATCTCGATAGTGCATTAGAAAAAGATAGCTCAACATTTACTACAGAACTAGATAAGATTAAATATATTGTTCAAAGTAATAAAATAGATGGATTGGATAGGACTTTAGTAAGTTTTATTAAAGAAGATTCTTTATATGGAATAATAAAAACAATTAATAAAGTTATAATATTTTTAGCATTGTTAACTATAGGAGTTGCCTTTATAGCTTTAGTAATAATAGCATATAAAATAACAAATCCTATAATTAAAACATCAGAAGTTCTAAATGAAATTGCTTCTGGTAACTTAAGTGTAGAATTAGATGGAAATATAGCAAATAGAAACGATGAAACATCATTATTAATTAAATCTACAAAAAAATTAAAAGATGATATGTGTTCTATTATAGGGGATATAAAAGATTTAACTCTAAACTTAGAGGAGAGATCTTTAAATTTAACAAAACTATCTACAAACTCATCTAAGACAACAGAAGAAGTAGTTAATGCTATGGAGAATTTAGCTACAAGAACTGTAACACAAGCAGATAAAGCTTCTAATATTAGCGAAAATCTAGGGTATGTAGATACAAGTATAGGAACCATTTCTAAAAAGATTAATGAAGTTAATAGTGTCTCTACCGAAACTAAAACTAGTAGTTTAAATGCTTTAGATGAAATGCAGGGGTTAAAGGAAAAGAAAAATGAGAGTATTGATAAATTAATAGAGTTTGAAAGCATTATAGATAAAATAGTTAGTAATGCCAATAATGCACAAAACTTTACAGATGCTATCCAAACAATATCATCTCAAACAAATCTATTGGCGCTTAATGCATCTATAGAAGCTGCTAGAGCTGGGGAAGCTGGTAAAGGGTTTGCAATAGTAGCAGATGAAATAAGAAAACTATCCAATGAGACAGAACTTGCTACCAATGATATAAATAATTTCATAAAAGAAATTAAAGATAATTCTAAAAACTCAGTAATTATGATGAAGGAAGTAAAATCCGTAGTAGAAGATTTAAATAGTGCCGTTGAAAGTTCAGAGGAAATATTTAAAAAGAATATAAGTTCAATAAATACATTATCTAATGATATAAGTGATGCTTTAGACGAATCTTTAAGATTAAATCATGTTAAAGATGATATAATAAATTCTATTAATAAAATTGTAGATGGAGTAGAAGAAACCTCATCTATAGCTGAGGAAGTAACAGCTTCTGCTGAAGATCAATTTAATATGACAAAAGAAGTGTCTAACTTATCTACATCATTAAATACTATCTCAGAAAAATTAAACCAAGCTGTTGATAAATTTAAAATCTAACTTTATAAATAAAATAATTAGAAATCAAATAACTAATAATAAGAACTGTATACATTTGTATATGGTTCTTATTATTTTGGTGGTTACTAAAAAGTACCTAATTGATTGTATGCTATGATATTTGATATAGTATTCATACAAATATACAATTAGTGCATGTTGCTTTATCAATTAATATAGGAAAACAAGCTGAAAAATGAAATTATTCAAGTATTAAATGAGAATAGTAGTAGTAAAGAAAAAAGTTTTTCATTTGAATTTGAACTTGGAACCCTATATAAAAAGACTGTTATTATAAATACTTTAAAGTTAAATTGGATGAAAATAATAAATTTACCATAAATACTAACTTTGAAAAAGATATAAACTACGGTATAATTATGGATTATAAATAATTAGGAGAAATAAATATGTATAATGCAGATAATATTATATATCAATGCCCCATAGAGGCACTTTCAAATATTTTAGGTAAAAAGTGGATTGCTGCTATAATTTGGAGAATGAATAATAAAAAAATGAGATTTGGAGAATTACAAAAATGTATAGAGGGTTGTAGTAAAAAAATGTTAAAGCAACAATTAGAATTATTAATTGAAAACGGAATTGTAGTTAATGAAAAAAAGTTATTCAACAACACTGTGGAATCAACATACTATTTGAGTAATTCCGGTGTTAAACTTCTTCCAATTATGGAGAAGATGATTTGTTGGAGCAATGATAACCTTAATTGTGATAAACACATTTAATTGATAACTGGCAGTCATTCAATAATCAATAATCATATAGACATCAACTTTCAAATTCATTTTAGTTATCATATAGTGAAACAAGCTTATACAACTTTCATAGGAATCCAAGGTTAAACTTTAAATCATTCATATTTCAATTGTCAAATAGTTTTACATACAAGGCTAGGAATTAAATTTAAAACTTGAATATGCTTAATAATTAGACTATCTTGGAATTCCTTTTAAATAAACATTTCTTTTGAAGGCAACATATTTACAGCTAAAAAGGTTCAAATTCAAAATTGTTTCTTATATAATAGTGAAACTTTACAGAAAAGAGGTATCAAATGGATAAAATTAATTTACTTGTAGTTTTTGTTGAAGGTTTACTTTCAATATTTTCACCATGTATCCTTCCAATACTACCAATATATTTAAGTATGTTAGCAAATAGCAGTGTAGATGATATAAAAAGTTCAAAATTTAAAAATAATATACTTGTTAAAAACACTATATTTTTCACACTAGGTATATCAGTTACTTTCTTTATATTAGGTTCATCTATGAATATTCTAACATCCTTTTTTAATGCTAATAAGGATATTATAATGATTTTAGGTGGATTTATTATAATTGTCATGGGTTTATTTTATGTTGGTATTATAAAATCTAACATTTTAAATAGAGAAAAAAGAATTAATTTTAAAACTGATAAAATTAATTCTTTATCAGCTTTTATACTAGGATTCACATTTAGTTTTGGTTGGACACCTTGTATTGGTCCAATTCTAGCATCAGTACTAATAATGTCTTCTAGTTCAGAAAGTGCTTTAACTTCAAAGTTACTTATTCTAATTTACACATTGGGATTTATCTTACCATTTATAATATCGTCACTATTTTATAGTAAATTATTAACTAAGTTTGACAAAGTGAAACATCATATGGATAAAATAAAAAAGGTAAGTGGAGTTATTATTATATTAGCAGGAGCTATAATGATTTTTAATGGTTTTAGAAATATAAATGATAAATTGCTTATTAATAATGAAAGCAGTAATATAACTAATAATTCTACTGAAACTCAAGACAAAAATACTACAAATGACAAAGCTGAAAATTCAAGTGATGAAAGTAAGATATCTCCAATAGATTTTACACTAATAGATCAATATGGTAAAAAACATACTTTAAGCGAATATAAGGGTAAGACTGTATTTTTAAACTTTTGGGCAACTTGGTGTCCACCATGTAGAGCTGAAATGCCTCATATTGAGGAATTATATAAAGAATACAATGAAAATAATGATGATGTAGTTATTCTTGGTGTAGCTTCACCTAATTTAGGAAGAGAGGGTACACTTGACGAAATATCAAAATATCTTAAAAAAGAAAAATATACTTTCCCAGTAATATTTGATAATGATGGTCCTCTTGTATATCAATACGGAATAAATGCTTTTCCAACAACATTTATAATAAATAAAGAGGGATACATAAGTAAATATATACCAGGTGCTATAGATAAAGAAACAATGAAAAATCTCATTGAAAGTGAAAGATAAGTAAAAAAACAAGCGTAAAACAAAATTCTTAGCGCTTGTTTTTCTTTTAGTTTAAATTTAAGTTATATATGATAGTATTTCCTTCTGTTTTAACATATTTAAATCCTAATGATTCATGTAATTTTTGAGATGGTATATTGTAGCTATAAACCTTTTGACCATAAATTTGTTTTATACCTAATTCTTTAGCTCGATTTATAATAGCTTCCATAACTTTTTTTCCAATGCCAATTCCTCTATACTGGGAACCTCCAATTACTATTGGTAAATTTTCTTCTTTTAATGTAACATCACCAATTGGTATAAATTTATGATTTTCTTTAATTTCAATAAAATATAATTCTCCATTTACTTTTAAATAATCATACATTCTTTTTACATAGTTTTCATCAGGTATTTTTAAAATATCAGTTATACCTTCTGAATTATAGTAAACTTCCTTATCTCTATACCATGATAATGCTATTTCATACTCATCTTTATATGCTTTCAATCTAAGATTTTCACTTATATAAATAATTTCAGGTTGTTTAAAATTTTTATATGCCATAAAAACTGTACTCCTTTTCTAATATTAAATATATATATATATTAAATTTTACCATGGACTATTCTATAAAAGATATAAGTGGTAAAATTAATATAAATTTACATTTAAAGTATTTATATTAAGGAGGTGAAAATGTTACAAAAACATATATTTTAAATAGTTTTTAGTAACACTCATCATGAATTATGATATAAAGAAAATATTATTAGATTTAATCTCTATACAAAGTGATACTGGAACATATAAAGAATGTAATATAGAGAACTATATATTTGACATTTTAAAAAGTTCTCCTTATTTTACAAAAAATACTGATTTATTAGGTTTATACGGAGAAAATGATATTTTAAATAGGCATGTAGTTTGGGCACTTAAAGATAATTATGTTAAAGATACTATAATACTAATATCACATTATGATGCTGCACCTATAGACAATTATGGTCCACTTGCTAAGTATGCTTTAAACCCTGAAATGTTAAGAAAAGAGCTCAAAAGTATAGATTTAGATGATTTAGCAAAAAAAGATTTACAAAATGATGATTGGCTTTGGGGAAGAGGCTCTTGTGATATGAAATCAGGAATTGCTATAAATTTGAATACAATACTTACTAATGAAAGTAAAAAAAATAATATCTTATTTCTTTCTGTTCCTGATGAAGAAAATATATCTTGTGGAATGAGAAGTGCAACTAATCTTCTTTATGATTTAAAAGAAAAATATAACTTGAATTACAAACTACTTATATTAACTGAACCTCATCAGCGAAAAAATTTAAATACCTTTAATATACATTGTGGTTCTGTTGGGAAAATAATGCCTTTAATTTTTGTTAAGGGAAAAGTAAGTCATGTAAGCAATATACTTACTGGTTTAAATCCTATACCATTATTAAATGAATTAGTTAATAGATTAGATCTAAATAAAGATTTTTGTTTTAGTGATAAAGGCTCTTTAACATCACCACCTACAGTTCTGGGTGTAAAAGATCTAAGACAAAGTTATGATGTATCTATACCTGAAATGAGTGCAGCATATTTTAATATGAATTTCTTTAAGAATGTACCTATAGAAAACATTTTAGATAAAATACTAGAGCTTTCCAAAGAAACAGTAAAAAACTATTTATTTAAACTTAAAGGTGTATATAAAAATTTTAATGATACTTCATTAGAGGTTCCTCATATAGAGGTTTTAAGTTATAGAGAATTCAAAAATATTTATTTAAATAAATTGAAGAATATAAATTGCACATTATCATCTATATATAAAGAAATTGATAATAAAGTAAACTCACAACAAATGAACTTACAAGAAAGCAGCATATATTTAATAACTAGGTTGGTAAAGGAGTGTAATATAAATCATCCTATAGTAATAATAGGAGCTATTCCTCCATATTATTCTGCTGTAAACAATGATTATATAATTAATAATAGATATGAGGGTAATATTAATATATCAACTTATTTATCTTCAACTATAGATATTATTAAAACAACACTAATTAAGTATGATTTAAATTTAGAAATTCAACCGTATTTTATGGGTAGTTCTGATTTAAGTTATACATCATGTACAGATCCATTTTCTGAAAAGCAAATGCTAGATAATTTAATAGTATCACCTAATCTATATAATATAGATTTTGAAAAAATTTCAAAATTAAATATACCATCTATAAATATTGGACCATTTGGAAGGAATCTTCATGAAAATACAGAAAGAGTTTATTTAAAAGATGTACTAGAACACATACCTAAAATTTTAAACAATATAATATGAAATATTTTCAGAAAAGTTGAAAAATTATTTCGTTTAATATATAATTAATAAAATTGTAATAAATTACTTTTAAATAAATAAGTATATATAATTACTAAAGGTATACAAATTAACTTTTTAATTTGTATATCTTTCATAGGAATCAAAGTTTAAACTTTAAGTTATGCATATTTCAATTGATAATTTTAATTCTAAGTTTTAATATCTATTTTTAAAATTGACAATGGATAGTGAATGTGAAAACATTAATAAGTTGTAACTCTAAAATTATCATTTAATAAAAATGTTGCTTAAACTTTGAAACCTATATTACTCTTAATAATTTAGATAAATTTAATTATCTTATACCAAATTAAAATAATAATATGTTTATATTTTTTAGGAGGATTTAAATGTTATTGGGATGTAATTATTCAAGCGAGTTAATAGAATTACTTAAAGAAGGAACTGTTGATATTGATTACATAAAGCTAGGATTATATGATTTATATAATGGAGTTTATGAAGAAGCTCTTTCATTTAAACCTATATTACTACATGGACTAGGCTTTTGTGAACGTGCTAGTATGCAAAATATTGAACAAATAGATTGGAATTATGTTAATACTTCCTTTAAGGTTTTTAAATCTCCTCATTATGCAATACACCTACTAGCTCATAGTGATGATTTTTTTGATACCTCTGAAACTAATAACATGATAGAATATATAATGAAAGTTGTTGATTTTTGGAAACAAAATTGCAATATACCTCTGTTAGTTGAAAATGCTCCCTATTCTGATTATGATGAAAAAGAATTTGGAGTAATTAAATTTTGTACAGATGCTAACTTTATTAATGATATTATATCTAAATGTGATGTTGATTTATTACTAGATTTATCGCATGCTAAAGTTGCTTCATTTAATAGAGGTGAAGACATATTTTCATATTTAAATAAGTTGCCACTTAATAGAGTGAAGGAAATTCATGTTTCAGGTTCCGAAAAAGTGTGTAATGAATTAAGAGATAAACATATTGAAATGAACGATGATGATTATGAAATCCTTAAATGGACTTTAAATAATACTTCTCCTAACATAGTTACTCTTGAATATGGTGGGCCAGGTGAAATATTCTCTTGGAGAAGTAATAAAGATATTTTAAAATATCAGCTTATTAAACTAAGAGAAATCATAGATAAATAATAATTTATTAGCAAAGGAGAAATTATGATAAATATAACAATAGATAACATTTTAAAAGAAAAATGTCCTAACTTAACTTTAGGATGTATAATTGCAAATGTAAAAGTAAACGATTTTAATGAAGAGTTATGGAAAGAGATAACAAAGGAGTGCACTAATATAGAAAACTCACTAGAAATTAAAGATGTTTTAACTCTTGAAAATATAAAAGCATCTAGAGATGCATATAAAAAATTCAAAAAAGATCCTAGCAAATATAGATTATCTTCTGAATCACTACTAAGAAGAATTGTTAAAGGGCTAGGACTTTATAAGGTAAATACTATTGTTGACATTAATAATCTTATATCATTAAAAACTAACAATTCTGTTGGTACTTATGATTTAGATAAAGTGAATGGTAATATAATTTTCACTCTAGGTCATGAAGGAGAAAGATATGAAGGTATTGGTAGGGGTGAAATCAATTTAGAAAATCTACCAGTATTTGAAGATGCTATAGGTAAATTTGGCAGTACTACTTCAGATTCTACTAGAGCAATGATAACTAAAGATACTAAAAGTATTTTAATGAATATAATATCATTCAATGGTGATATTAATATGGAATCTTATATAAACAATGCTAAAAATTTGCTTGAATTATATAGTAATGCTAAAATAGTAGAAACAAGAATAATTAAATAAACTATTTTATGAAAAGGACGTGATTAATATGATGTTATTTATAAAGGTGAGAGAAGTTTAATAAAAAAGTAGTAAAAATAATTACTTCTCTCAATAATAGTAATTTATAAATAAGGAGAGAAGATATTAATGTATAAAATTTTAGCAAGTGAAAAAACATGGATGGAAAGTGAAGCTGTAGATAGTGTAAAAGGATTATGTAATTTAAAAGGAGCTGTATATGTAGTTGGCTATCCTGATTTACATCCTGGTAAAACTCCTGTAGGTATATCATTTATTAGTAAGAAAATTATATATCCCAATCTTATAGGTAATGATATTGGATGTTCTATAAGTTTATTTGAAACATCTACTTTAAAACGAAAATTTAAAATAGATAAAGTTATGAAAACATTAAATAGTATAGAAACATTAAGTGAATATAATGATTTTAATAAAGGATCTATAGGTGGTGGAAATCACTTTTGTGAGTTTACAATTATTGATAAAGTATTAGATGAAAATGAATATAATATTTTAAATTTCGATAAAAACAAAATTTACTTATTAGTTCATAGTGGATCAAGAGGCTTAGGTGAATTTATACTTAACAGGTATATAAAAGAATATGCTCTTGAAGATGGCTTTGTAGAAGGAAGTTCTGAATTTACTTCCTATATGAATGATCATAATAAAGCTATAACTTTTGCAAAAGAAAGTAGACAAGTTATAGCTACAAATATGTGCAATACTTGTAATGTAGCTTTAGATAAAATAATTATAGATAATATTCATAATGGTATTGAAGTAAAAGATGAATACTATATTCATAGAAAAGGTGCTTCAAGTAGTAATGATGGCTATGCTATTATAGCTGGTTCCCGTGGAACACCATCTTATATAGTAAAACCTATAAATTCATCTTTAGAAAGTGGTTTTTCTATATCTCATGGTGCCGGAAGAAAATGGGCTAGGAAAAGTTGCAAAGAAAAATTACAAGGTAAATTTTTAAGAAAAGACATTAAAAGTAATAATTTTGATTATAACTTAGTATGTAAAAATAAGAATTTAATTTATGAAGAAGCTCCAGAAGCATATAAAAATATAGATTCTATAATATCTGATTTAGTTAATTTTAATCTTATAAAGGTAGTTGCTAAATTAAAACCTTTAGTTACTTATAAAGAATAATTAAAACATAAACTCTAAGAATGATTTTTCTTAGAGTTTATGTTTTATATAATTAATAAATAAGTATAAAATAAGGAGTAATATTAAAACCTATATTAAATAGAATTAAAATATATTAAGAGGTGAATTTATGAATATTAATATAGATAGTCTCATTTTTGATTTAGATGGAACTCTTTGGGATGCTATTGATACATTGGTTTTATCTTGTAATGATGTTTTAAAAAATCATCCTGATATAAAAAAGAACTTTAGTAGAAAAGATTTTGAAAGTGTTATGGGAATGCAATTAGATGATATAAGCAAAAAATTTTTTAACAATTTGAATGAAACTGATCGAAATAGTATAATGAAAGAGTTTTGCATTGTTGAACAAAATTATTTGGCTAAAAATGGTGGCAAATTATATCCAAATTTAGAAGAAACTCTTTTGAAATTATCAAGAAAATTCAAGTTATTTATAGTTAGTAATTGTCAAGTTGGATATATAGAAACTTTTCTTAAATATCATAAATTAGAAAAATACTTTATAGATTTTGAAAATCCAGGAAGAACAAATCTAAGTAAAGGTGAAAACATTAATTTAATAATTAAAAGAAATAATTTGAAAAATCCTGTGTATGTAGGCGATACTACTAGTGATTTAGAAGCAGCCAAATTTGCTAATATCCCATTTATATATGCAAACTATGGTTTTGGAAATGTAAATGAGTATGATTATGCTATAAATAATATAGAAGATTTATTAAACTTTTAATAAATAAATACTACAAAATGAATTTATTTAAAATTAAATTTGTTTTGTAGTATTTATAATATTATTAATAAATTTTAAAATAGCTCTTGTCTACTTGTAAATTTAACAATATAATATAAATTAAAATGGAGTTATTATATCTAATTTTGTAACTTTTTACTAATTGGATATATTTTGGACGGAGGGGTATTTTGAAAGATATAATTTTCGTAACAACTAATAAAGGAAAAATCGCATCAGCTCAAAGAGAACTTAAAGATATACAAGTACTACCTTATAATGCAGAATTAATAGAACCTAGAAGTGATGATATTAAAGAAATCGCAAAACAAAAGGTTATTCAAGCTTATAAAATTGTAAAAAAACCTTGTATCGCTCTAGATTCAGGTTTCTTTGTTCATGCACTAAATGGATTTCCTAAAGCATATGTAAATCATATGTTAGAAACAATAGGAATAAATGGTCTTTTAAAGCTAATGAGCGGAGTAGAAAATAGATATTGTGAGTTTAAATCTTGTTTAGCTTATTTTGATGGAACAAAATTCGAGTTTTTTGAAAGTAAAGCACCTGGATTTTTATCAACTAATATTAGAGGAAATGAAACTGAAATTAAATGGTCTGACTTATGGTATATTTTTAAGCCACAAAATTTCAACAAAACTTTAGCTGAACTTACTAAAGAAGAATTTTCAACTTACGATTCTTTAAAAGAGGATACTTGTATAAAAAAATTTGGTGATTGGTATAAAATTCAAAAGTAAATAACATAAATATTATATAGCTATTAATTAAAGATATAAATTTAAAATTGACAACTATATATAAATTCTGAAATGGAGACGATTTTTAATGAATTGTAAATTAAATAAAGTAAATAAACTTTTAAAAGAATATAATCAAGAGCATCTTCTTAAATTCTATGATGAATTAAATGAAGATGATAAAGAATTATTACTTGATGAAATATTAGAAATAGATTTTGAATTAATAAAAAATACATATAAAAAAATAGGTGATGCAAATAACTCTAATACAAAAAATGAGTTTAATCCAATGATTGCAAAAGTACTAAATATGTACTCTAAGGAAGAAAAAGAAAATTTTTATAATATGGGAATAGATGCTTTAAAAGATAATAAAGTAGCAGTTTGTTTAGTTGCTGGAGGACAGGGAACTAGACTTGGTCATAATGGACCAAAAGGAACTTTTAATATTGGATTACCTTCAAATAAATCGTTATTTCAAATTCAATGTGAAAGATTAATATATTTATCAAAACAAGTAGGTAAATATATTCCATTTTACATAATGACAAGTACAGAAAACTATAGTGACACAGTAAATTTCTTTAAGGAAAATAATTATTTTGGATATGATAAAGATAAAATAATGTTTTTTAAGCAAAATAACATGCCAGCAATAAATGAAGAAGGCAAAATATGCTTAGCTAATAAAAATAAAATAAATATGAGTGCTAATGGAAATGGTGGATGCTTTATATCTTTAAAAGAATCTGGTGCATTAAAAAATATGAAAAATCAAGGTGTTGAGTGGATTTTTCTATATGGAGTAGATAATGCCCTAGTAAAAATAGCAGATCCATATTTTATTGGATTCACTATTTCTTCAAATCAATTAGCTGCTAGTAAAGTGGTTGCTAAAAAACATGCAACAGAAAAAGTAGGGGTGTTATGCTATAAAAATAATAAACCTTCCATTGTTGAATATTCAGAACTTCCAAGAGAATTATCTGATGAAATAGATTCAAATGGTAAAATTGTATATTCAAATGCAAATATATTAAATCACTTATTAAATATTAAATTTATTGATGAAATAGTAGATAAAGATTTGCCACTTCACACTGCACATAAAAAAATAAAATACATAAATGAAAATAATGAAAAAATAGAACCATGTAAGCCAAATGGTTATAAATTTGAATATTTCTTATTTGATACTTTCGAATTATTAGATGATATGGCTGTTTTAGAAGTGCTACGTGAAGAAGAATTCGCTCCTGTAAAAAATGCAGATGGAGATGATAGTCCTAAAACTGCTAGAGATTTAACATTAAATTTGCATAAAAAATGGTTAACCGAAGCAGGTTTAGATAAAAACATCTTAAAAAACAATGTAATTGAAATATCACCACTTATATCTTATAATGGTGAAAACTTAAATAAAGATGATATAGCTATTATACTTAAAGATAATAACTTATAATAATAATCCTTTAAAATAAGAATTCATTTATTTAATTGGATTCTTATTTTTTTATAGTTTATATAATAGTTTAACATAATGATTTAAAATATTACCTTGATCATTGACTTAAAAATGTAAATATAATACAATAACTTTGATACATATTTAATTTTAAAAGAGGTGATTACCCTTATGAATTTACAAAAGTATAATAAAGCCTATGTTATAAAAAATTCAACTGAATCTTCAATAATTATGTCATTTATCAATGTAATATATTTTTCATATGCTTTTTTTAATAATACTCTTTTAAAATCATATAATATAGTAATTTTTATTGTAATGGCTCTATGTTATTATTCTACATTTCAAGATATAAATTTTAACTTGTATAATGTAAACCTAAACACAGTAATTGAACTACTTAATAATTATTTTGATTCTAAAAATTTTAAATATAAATTTTTAGATAATAAATTTGTAGTTTATGTAGATTATAAAGTAATTAATATAATATTAACTAAACATTTATTCTGTATAAATATATTTATTGATGATAATAATTTTGAAACTGATATATTTTTAAATATTATAAAATATTTAAAAGCAAATTTGAACAGCAATTACACTATGTTAGATTCAAATAATCAATACTTAAAAGAAAAGAGGTAGTTTGATGTTATTTATTAATCATAATAATATAAATCCATATTTTAACCATGCCGCAGAAGAATATGTACTTAAAAATTTTGATGATGAATGTTTTATGTTATGGCGAAATTCACCATGTATATTAATTGGGAAAAATCAAAATGCTTTTGCCGAAATAAATACTGATTATGTAAAAGAAAATAACATAATAGTTGTACGACGATTAACTGGTGGTGGTGCAGTTTTCAATGATTTGGGCAATATAAATTTCACTTTTATTTCTAAAAATAAAGGTGATATAAATTCTAATTTCAGAAAATTCACACTTCCAATTTTAAAAGCTCTTGATTCTTTAGGTATAAATGCAAGTTTTTCAGGCAGAAATGATATAACTATAGATGAAAAAAAAATTTCTGGAAATGCTCAGTATTATTACAAAGATAAAGTATTACATCATGGAACATTGCTATTTTCTAGTTCAATATCAAATTTATCTGAAGCTCTTAAAGTAAATCCATTAAAAATTAAATCTAAAGGTGTCAACTCTGTTAGTGCAAGAGTTACAAACATACGTAACTATTTAAACACTGATATGGACGTCTTACAATTTAAAAATTATATAACAAGTTTCGTAATGGATTACTTTAACGAAAAAAATTTATATAATTTTACAGACTATGATTTAAAAAATATAAATATAATTATGGAAGATAGATTTTCTAAATTCAGTTGGAATTTTGGTAGAAATCCTGAATATGAATTTAGAAAAGAAATTCGATTTAAAGGTGGTACAATAGAAGTTAATTTTAATGTTGTTAATGGATACATAAACGATTTAAAATTTTATGGTGATTTTTTCTTTAAAGACAATATATCAAAATTAGAAAAAAACTTTTTAAATATAAAACATGATTTTAATAATATTAATTGTCTTTTAGATAAAATAGATGTACAAGCTTATATTAATGATATGGAAAAAGAAGATTTATTAGAACTTCTTTTTTAAAAATAAAGGGGGACATTAATTATGTATAAAAGAAAACCTGAATGGTTAAAAATTAAACTTGAACATGGGGAAAATTTGAAAAAAATAAATGCACTTACTTCATCTCTTCATCTTAATACAGTATGTCAAGAAGCTAATTGTCCTAATAGATTAGAGTGTCATAATAAAGGAACTGCGACATTTATGATTTTAGGTTCTATTTGCACTAGAAATTGTAGATTTTGCAACGTTTCTTTTGGAAAACCTAATGAAGTTGATAAAAATGAACCACTTCATGTAGCAAAAGCAATACAAAAATTAGGATTAAAGCATGCTGTAATAACATCTGTTACTAGAGATGATTTAGATGATGGAGGTGCTAGTCACTTTAGAGATGTTATATATGCTATAAGAGAGTTAAATCCTAATACAACTATAGAAGTTTTGATTCCTGATTTGCAAGGAAACTTTGATGCTTTAAAAATTATTACTGATGCAAAACCAGAAATTTTAAATCATAATATTGAGTTAGTGCCAAGACTTTTTAAAAGTATAACACCTAATTCAGTATATAAACGTTCTCTTGATCTTCTTTTAAAAGTAAAAGATTTAGATGATTCTATTTTAACTAAATCTGGTTTTATGGTTGGTCTTGGTGAAAATGAAGCTGAAGTCATAGAACTTCTTAAAGATTTAAAAGAACATAAGTGTGATATCGTAACTATAGGTCAATATCTTCAACCATCAAAAAAACATGCAGAATTAATTGACTATGTAACACCGGAACAATTTGAAAAATATAAAAAAATCGGTATGGATATGGGATTTAAATATATTGCTTCCTCACCACTTGTAAGAAGTTCTTATAATGCTAAAGAAGCCTTAGATTGTTCACATAATATACAATTAACATCGTGTTAGGTTTTATTGATGCAATAAGAGTTCTAGCTTTTACATTAGGTGTAGGTTCTTTAATATACTCATTTTTAATATTATTTAAGAAAAACTCTGTAATAGAACTTAATACATTTATTTGTTTTATAATCCCACTTATAATAACAGAATTTGTAGTAAATGATTCATATTCTTTAGGCTATTTAATAGAAATGATTTTGATGATTTTTTTAATGAGCTTATTTTGTAAAGATTATGTTATTTATCATCCAAAAGACGTTGAATTAAAAGATATTATAACTAATGTATTTAATTCACATAATATTGGATATAGAGAATTTAAAAATAACAACTTCTTTTATTTAAATTTGTATTTAAAAGGAACTCTTGTTACAGCAAATATAAACAAAAATTCTCTTAACTTTAAAAGTGATTTAAAATTTGAAAAGAAAGATATAAATGAAATAATATTATTTATAAATGAGTATCTTAAAAATAATAAAAACAATGCATGGAAAAGATACTTCCTCATTTATATATTGATATCACTACTATGTTTTATAATATATTTTTTAACATAAATTTTAAAAATAAAGGCAAATCAATATATGCCTTTATTTTTTTGTTTAATTTTTAAAATTATTTCAAACTAGTATTTATACATTTACAAAAAACTTTTTTTCATTTTTGAAATTTAAATGGATGTATTTATTTTTTTAGATTGCTTCCTCTTTTTCTACTTAATTTTCATTGAAAAAAACTTAAATTATTAAATTTGCTATTTTTCTAGAAAATTACTTCCTCTTTTTATTATTTTAAATTTCTATATATTTTTCTATATAAAATCTAACTCAATATAATAAAAGTTATATTGAGTTAGATTGTTTTATTGCATTATTTTAGGTTTTTCTTTTCAAAGTTTACTTGTTTGTGTTATAATATTTATTGTAAACATTAAGTTTACATAGTAAACTTAATGTTTACAATAAATATTTCTATATAAAAAGTGTACATAAGTTTTGATTTTAGGAGGATTTTTTATGGATACAACTTTCAGTGTAAGAATAAGTGATGAGTTAAAGGATAAATTTAATAATTTAGCTATTAAAGAGGGGATTAACAATAAAGAATTCATGGAAACCATGATCAAGTTCTATGAGTTAAACTCTATTAAAGATGATAGTCTAAATATTTCAGAAGATATAAATGAATTACAAGCATTAACTAATAGAATGGTTGATATTTTTATAAATTCAGTAGAAAGAACTAAAGTAAAAGAATTAGAGTTAAATAATTTAAATAAGGAGTTTAATTCTAAAAAAGAAACTGAAATTGAAGAGTTAAAAGAGGAAGTAAATAAACTTAAAGAAGAAAACAAGAAAATTAAAGAATTAAATAAAGAAATTGAAAAGAGAGACGAAAAAATAAAATCTTTAAATAGAGATTTAGATCAATTAAAAGGCTTTAATGAAATGTTAGAAGAAAAAAATAAGGAAATGGAAAAAGCAGTTTTTGAAGTTAATTCTATAAAAGAAAATGAAGTTAAGATGAAGGAGTTTATATCAAACTTAGAGAAAGATATAATGAATCTAAATTCTAGTATAAAAGAAAAAGATATTTTATTAGAATCAACTAAAGATAAATTAAATGCATTAGAGGGCAAATATGAAAAAGATATAGAAAATCTAAAAAGTCAAAATACTTCTATTTCACAAATGGAAAAAGAAAAGTTAAACTTAGAATTTCAACGAGAACTTTTAAATTTAGAACAAGAGTATAAAGAAAAACTAACGTTAAGAGAAAATGAATTAAACGGAAAGATAATGACTCTTATGGAGAAAAGAGAAGAAGATGGAGAAGTTATAAGAAAGCTTATAATGGGTAAGCAAAAAGAGGAAGCATAATTATTTTATAACAAATCCTATTAAATATTAAAAGCAATTTGCAAAACAAAATGGTCATCTAAATTATATTATTTAAACTTTAAATGTAAGGAGCTTATAATCATATAAAGGAATTTAGGAGTATAGGATCTGATGAAATTATAAGAAATGGAGAATATTAAAAAGTATTTTAAAGTATCTAGAGGGAGGAATAACAATGAAATTATTTATAAGTGCTGATATAGAAGGCGTAAGTGATATTTGCGATTGGAAAGAAACGACTAAAGGCGAAGAAGATTATAATGATTTTAAATTACAATTAACAAGAGAAGTAAATTCAGCTTGCACAGGAGCTTTAAATGCAGGAGTTAACCATATAGTTATAAAAGATGCTCATGATTCTGCTAGAAATATAATTCATAGAGATTTACCTAAAGAAACAACATTAATAACAGGGTGGGCATATCATCCTTATTTGATGATGGAAGGTTTAGATAATACTTTTAATGCTTCTATTTTTATAGGATATCATTCTGCTGCTGGAACTAATGGTAGTCCTCTTGCACATACCATGGATCCTATTAAAATTTCATATATTAAAATAAACGGAGAAATTGCAAGCGAATTTAAAATAAACTATTATACTTCATTATATATAGGCGTCCCTTTAGTGCTTGTAACTGGGGATAAAAACCTATGTGACGAAGTTAAAAGAACCAATAGCAAAATAAAAACTATAGTAACCAAAGAAGGAATAGGTGGCAGTGCAGTAAATTTACATCCAAAGACTATAGAAGATAACATTTTAAATTTAACAGAAACAATATTTAATTCTAATAATTTAACTGAATATCTAAATGAGTTACCTAAAGAATTCAACATAGAAATTCAATATAACAATCATGATAATGCTTATAAAGCTAGTTTTTATCCAGGTGTTACTATTAAAGATGGCTTAACTATAAAATATAAATCAAATGATTATTTTGATGTGTTAAAAATGTTCTTATTTTTAACTTAATACTTATAAATTATTAAATGTTAAAATAAGTGTATGCTTTAAATTAAATTTTTGTCTAATAATCTTTTTGCTTTGCTATTATATTTACAACACTATATATGTATCTTTGAATTAATTAAATTTACAAAAGAGATGCAATTTCGAATAAAGGAAAGATAAGAAACAAAACATTATCTTTCCTTTATTTAATTTATATTTTTTTATCCAAACCTATATAATAAGAAAGGGACACTAATAACACAAATTAATATCATAATAATTATAACAGAACTTATTATATACAAGTTTTTATTCTTACATTTTTTAAAAAGCATTATACCTAAAGATGCTATAGAAATTATTAAAAGTAAATTAAAAGCAAAATACTTCAATAAATCAGTTTCGATTTTAAGATTTGAAGAAATTGTTATACCATTTAATAAGAAAATAGCTGCCCATGCATAACAAAATACCACATTACTTTCTTTAACTCGTTTTCTTTTCATATCATTGCTTATCAAATATTTATTATACTCATCTTTATTAGTATTCTTTATAAAATACTCGTGAAATTTAATATTAGTTTTTAATAAAATAGATAATATCATAAATGAAATAGATAATATAAAGAACATTAATTTAAATCCTACAAAATGACTAATAAAAATTGAAAACAATATTATAAGTGAAATTAAAATACAACTTTCCAAAAAATTTTTAAATGTCATATTTTCACCACCTTACATAATATACCTTTTATATATTTTATCATTTTAAAAGTAAAAAGACCTTTTTTATTTTATAACTTTACATTAAATTCATTATCTATTTATTTTTCAAATCTAACTTAAAATTCAACTAATAATTAATCATAGCAGAATATAATTTTATACAAAAATATCTATTTTATACAAAGCATATTTTATATTTTTTATAATTACAACGTTATAAATATTCATAGTTAATATTCTAGTTTTTGATGTATATATTTGATATAATTGCAATTTTAGATCATATTCAAAGTGTTTTATACGGTATTTTTTTAATAATAATGTATTTTTTGAATTAATATACATCCTTATAATTCTTTTTTCAATAAAATAAACCACTATTATGTAGATATCTTCTTATAAATTATCGTTAAAAATGAATATTATTTCACTTTTATAAGTTTAATACAAATTTGAATAGTATTTTTTATGTTTTTTAACATTTTTTTGATATTAAGCAAAGTCAGATATTTCATTTTTTAGTCAATTCAAAGATATATCCCCGTATATTTTTTCATTTTTATGTTATCTTTGACATATAACTTTCTTTAAAATTTCATTTTATAGCATTTAAATATAAATTTAAATACTACTTTTTAAATTTGCATTACTAAATAAATCTTCTCATCGTATATGTATTTAAAACGTTGTTAATATTATACTCTTTGTGTATAATTATCATATATATTTACTATTTATTAATTATATTTAACCGTAAATATATATTAAGTTTAAAATAGAAGAGGAGAAATTTTAATGAACAAAAGAACTAGAGGATTTGAGCTAATTTCTGAAAATCAATTTGAAAAGGATTTTCAAGATATTGATATTAACT
Source organism: Clostridium amazonense (assembly GCF_056431285.1). Taxonomy (NCBI): domain Bacteria; kingdom Bacillati; phylum Bacillota; class Clostridia; order Eubacteriales; family Clostridiaceae; genus Clostridium; species Clostridium amazonense. Next base: position 128,670 of record NZ_JBWKMH010000024.1, read on the forward strand.
ATTCAGAACTAAAATTACCTAAAAGAGCAACTGCTAGAGCAGCTGGTTACGATATATATTCAACTATAGATTTTAAACTTGAACCAGGAGAGGACATAAAATTACCTACAGGGTTTAAAGCTTACATGTTAGAAGATGAAAGTTTAGAATTATATCCAAGAAGTAGTATGGGATTCAAATATTACATAAGAATTGCAAATACAATAGGTTTAGGAGATAGTGATTACTACAATTGTGAAAGTAACGAAGGTCATTATTTTATAAAACTTAGAAATGAAGGTTCTAAAACTTGGGAAGTAAAAAAAGGCGATGCAATAGCTCAGGGTGTATTTAGAAAATATCTTCTTGCAGATAATGATGATTTCATAGGAGAAGAAAGAGTAGGGGGCTTTGGTAGTACAAACAAATAACTTTAATAAAGAAAAAACAGGTCATAATTTATTATGCCTGTTTTATTTCTCATTCTCTTTATTTAGTACCATATCTGAAAGTTTAAAACTAATCCAACCTTTTTTAACCATATATCTCAAAAACATTATAAGTCTAGCATAAATAGGGTGACATCCATCTACATAATCTTCTTCTTTTATATCTTTATACTCTTTTTTTAATTCTGGCATATCTAAAAGAATTTGACCAATATCATATACTGTCTTTTCACCATCTAAGTTTTGCCAAACAGTACTTCCAAGCCTATCTAATTTAATATCACTTACTGCTGGTTTTTTAGCTATCTTTTGAAGTATTTTCTCTGCAAATTTCTTATGATGAAATATAAGGTGAACATTTCCTTTTCTAATTTCATATTCCTCATGTTTTTTTACTGGAACATACAAAAGAAAGTTTTCCTTCTCATCTATTTTTTTATCCTTTGCCATAAAATCATCCCTTTCTTTTAATAAAAGAGGGTAGAGATTTAAACTCATACCCTCAAATATATTATTCTGCTTTTTCTTCTACTTTAGATGCAAATTTGTATACTAAGAATGCTAGAATTACAAATGCAACTAATGCTGTCCATGGACTGTTAGCAAGCGCTGGTAACATTTTTGGACCTATAGCAACTTTGTCTGCTACTCCAAATGTAGTTATTAATGCAACTACGATACCTGTTAACGCATCTCCAGCAACAAGTCCTGAAGAAAGAAGTATTCCTCTTTCAGTTTGAAGTTTAACTTGATCTTCATTACTTTTGAATTTCTTCTCAACAAGTTTTCTTATGATACCACCAGTTAATATTGCAGCACTTAAGTGGATTGGTAAATATAATCCAAGTGCAACTGGAAGTATTGGAAGTCCTGCAAGTTCACAGAATATTCCTATTACAGCTCCAACTATAACAAGTGCCCAAGGAAGTTGTGCAGTCATAACACCTTCAACAACCATTGACATTAATGTAGCTTGAGGTGCTGCTAATGCTTCTGATCCTAAACCATATGTATTGTGAAGTAATAATAGTACTGCTCCACCTGCAGCAGATGCAATAACTATTCCTGCATACATACCCCATTCAACTTTCTTTGGAGTACCACCAATTATGTAAGTAGTTTTTAAACTTTGAGAAACTCCTCCAGCAACTGAAGTACCAATTGAAACTATAGCTCCTGCAGTAATTGCAACTAGCATACCAGCTTTACCTTGGTATCCAACAAGTTTTAAAACTCCTGTTACAAATAGTAATGTAGCAATTGTCATTCCTGAAACTGGGTTATTAGAAACTCCTATGATACCAGCCATTCTTGCAGAAACAACTGCAAAGAAGAATGTGAATAAAACAGCAAGGAAAGATCCAACAACACCAATTTTTAAACCTGGTAAGAATATTGCAGCAACAAATACAAATATTGCAGCTACTAATACCCAGCTAAGTGGAGTATCAACTTCTGTTCTTTTTGTAGCAGCTCCACCTTTATCACCACCAAGACCTTGCATAGCTGTTTTGAATGATTTTATTATAGTAGGTAATGATTTACCAAGACTTATAAATCCACCAGCAGCAACAGCTCCAGCTCCTATGTATCTTATGTAGTTCTTCCAAATATCCCAAGCTCCCATATCAGCTATTAACTGAGTAGAAGGGAATAGAGGTGTTTGAAGACCTGCTCCAACATACTTGATTAATGGAATAAGACCAAACCAAGCAACTAAAGCTCCACCAAACATGTATAAAGCAACTTGAATTCCAACTATGAAACCAACTCCAACAAGTGATGCCATAGCATTAACTCCAATGATAGTTCCTTGAACAGGTTTTATAACCCACTCAGGTGATTCTTTCCAAATTTGAAGGGCAGCTGAACAGAATTTAAATATTGCTCCTCCACCTATACCAGTAAGAACTGTCTTAAGACCGCTTCCACCTTCCATTCCTGTAACAAGAACTTCAGCTGCAGCCATTCCTTCTGGGAATATTAATTCACCGTGTTGTTCAACAATTAGGTATTTTCTAAATGGTATAACAAAAACTATTCCTAATAATCCTCCTAATGTTGTACAAAGTATTATAGTTGGAAGTTTTAAATCCATTCCCCATAATATTATTGCAGGTAGAGTGTATATAATACCTCCTGCGATAGATTCACCCATAGCAGCAACTGCTTGAATCATATTAGCCTCTAAGATGTTATTTCTCTTAAACACTGCTTTAAGTAATGTTGCTCCTAAAATAGATGCTGGAATACCGGCTGCAATTGTCATACCAACCTGTAATCCTAAATAAACATTAGCTGCTGCAAATATGCAAGCAAATATGATACCAATACCAATAGAAATAGCACTTACTTCTGGCATTGCTACATCAGTAGGAACGAAAGGCATGTAATCTTCGCCTTTAATTCCACCGTAGGCATTATGAGATAATTTCTTACTTTCTGCCATTTTGTCTTCATCTCCCTTATTTAGTTTTTAATTTGCCATTTAAATAATAAAATTTGATTAATTATTATTTTAAAATTTAAATGTACATTATGATTTTATTATGGAATCGGTTTCAAATTTTAAAAAATAAATTCAAAATCTATTTTTAAAATGTAAAACATAACAAAGTTAAAATTATTAAATGGTATTAATAGAATATTAACGTATAAAATAAAAATTTAACAATGTTTTCAATTTCCTTACACATAATATCAAATGTAAAAAATAAAATCAATACATTTTGTGAACTTTTTTTGAATAAAAAATGAATTGAATTTTATTTTTTTATAAAAATTCAATTCAATATCATATTTATACATATTTAAAATTTCTAAATATTGTTCTAAATTTAGGAAATTAGCAATAATATTAATAATTTAAAATAGGGGTGTATTGAATAAATTTTCATATGTATTTTTTAAAAAATTTATTTTAAAATCCTCATATATTTTTAAATAACTATTATTACCAGTTTTTATTTTTTTCTTTCAAGAAAATTAAATAATTTTTTAAAATTTACTGATTAATATGTAAAATTAATTAAATTTAGAATAATTTCATTAATTGTATTTTTAATAATTTTATAATTTGACTAATTTTATATTCAATTGAATAATTTTGTTCATATTTTTTGATATTTTTCGACTTGAATTATTGTTAATATATTAACAATAATTGTTTCATTAATATTATTTAGTAAATTTGATACTTAATTTAGATATTATTTTATTTTTTAATATTAAACTCGAATTTTATTACTTTTATTGGATATTTAATTTTTATTTAGTAACTATTTCTTTAATCAAATTTTGCAAGTTTTAATTTATTTATTTTACTATAACTAAATCTATTTAATTGTATTTAAACACTTTATAATAATAAAATAGACAGGAATAACTATATAATTCCTGTCTATTCTAATTCATCATTTTTTTGTTCATGATTTTCTGCTACTTTAAATTTAATCCAACCTTTTTTAACCATATACCTTAAAAACATTATTAGTCTACTATAAATAGGATGACAACCTTCTATATAATCATCTTCTGTTATATCTTTATATTCTTTTTTTAATTCTGGCATATTTAATAATATTTTACCAATTTCATAAACATTATTTTCTCCATTTATATTTTGCCAAACACTGCTTCCAAGCCTATCTAATTTCACATCACTAACTGAGGGTTTTTTAGCTAACCACTGTAATACTTTTTCTGCAAATTTATTATGATAAAATATAAGATAAACAAAACCATTTCTAATTTCCCAATCATTATGTTTTATAACTGGAATATATAATAGAAAGTTATCCTTATCATTGCTCTTTTCTTTTTTAGACATTAAATTTCTTCCTTTCACATTTATAAAAATTTATATTATTTTATCCATTTCATATTTATTTTATTAATATAAAAATTATAAAAAGGGGAGAGCACTAACTCTCACCCTTACTTTTAAAACATTAAGCTTTTTCTTCCACTTTAGATGCAAACTTATAAACTAGGAATCCTAATATTAAGAATGCAACTAACGCTGTCCATGGACTATTTGCAAGTGCTGGTAAGAACTTTGGTCCTATAGCAATTGCTGAATCTAACTTTAATGTTGTAAGTATTGCTATTACAATACCTGTTAATGCATCTCCAGCAACAAGTCCTGAAGAAAGAAGTATTCCTCTTTCTGTTTGAAGCTTAGCTTGAGGTTCATTACTTTTAAATTTCTTTTCAACAAGTTTTCTTATAATACCACCAGTTAATATTGCAGCACTTAAGTGAATTGGTAAGTATAATCCAAGTGCAACTGGAAGTATTGGTAGTCCTGCAAGGGCACAGAATATTCCTATAATAGCTCCAACTATAACAAGTGCCCAAGGAAGTTGTGCAGTCATAACTCCTTCAACAACCATTGACATAAGTGTTGCTTGAGGTGCTGCTAATGCTTCTGATCCTAAACCATATGTATTGTGAAGTAATAATAAAACTCCACCTGCAGCTAATGAAGCAATAAATACTCCTGAGTACATACCCCATTCAACTTTCTTTGGAGTACCACCAATTATGTAAGTAGTTTTTAAACTTTGAGAAACTCCACCTGCAACTGCAATTGCAATACAAACTACAGCTCCAGCTGTGATAGCAACAAGCATTCCCTCGTTACCTTTGTATCCAACTAATTTTAAAACTCCTGTTACAAATAATAACGTAGCAATTGTCATTCCTGAAACTGGGTTATTAGAAACTCCTATGATACCAGCCATTCTTGCAGAAACAACTGCAAAGAAGAATGAGAATAATACAGCAAGTATTGATCCAACAACTCCAATTTTTATTCCTGGTAAGAAAACTCCACCTATAAAAACAAGTATAGCTGCTGCTAATACCCAAGTTAAAGGAGTATCTACATCTGTTCTTTTTTGAGCAGATGAACCTTTATCACCGCCAAGACCTTTCATTGCAGTCTTAAATGATTTTATTATAGTAGGTAGTGATTTTGCAAGACTTATGAATCCACCAGCAGCAACAGCTCCAGCTCCAATATATCTTATATATTGACTCCATATGTCCCAAGCTCCCATATCAGCTATTAACTGAGTAGAAGGGAATAGTGGTGATGCAAGTCCTGCTCCAACATATTTTATTAAAGGTATAAGTCCAAACCAAGCAACTAATGCTCCACCAAACATATATAATGCAACTTCTATTCCTACTATGAAACCAACTCCAACAAGTGATGCCATAGCATTAACTCCAATAATTGCTCCTTGATATGGTTTAATAACCCATTCTGGAGCCTCTTGCCATATCTTAAGAGCTGCTGAACAGAATTTAAATATTGCTCCACCAGCTATACCAGTAAGAACTGTCTTAAGTCCGCTTCCACCTTCCATTCCTGTAACAAGAACTTCAGCTGCAGCCATTCCCTCAGGGAATATTAACTCACCATGTTGTTCAACAATTAGGTATTTTCTAAATGGTATAACAAAAACAACTCCTAAAAGTCCACCTAATGCTGTACATAAAACTATTGTAGATAATTTTAAATCCATTCCCCAAATAATTATTGCAGGTAATGTGTATATGATACCTCCTGCGATAGATTCACCCATAGCGGCAATTGATTGAATCATATTAGCCTCTAAAATGTTATTTCTTTTAAATACTGCCTTAAGTAATGTTGCTCCTAAAATAGATGCTGGAATACCAGCTGCAATCGTCATACCAACCTGTAATCCAAGGTATACGTTTGCTGCCGCAAATATGCATGCAAATAAAATACCAACAACTATAGATATAGCACTTACTTCTGGCATTGCCACATCAGTAGGGACGAAAGGTACATAATCTTCACCTTTAATTCCACCATAGGCATTGTGGGAAAGTTTTTTCTTTTCTGCCATGTTATTTTCCTCCTTAGTTTAAAAATCTAAAATTTAAGATAAAAAATCTAAATTTAATAAAAAAGTTCAAAGCTTATAAAAATTTAAAATATTTATTTGAGCATAAGCATAAATTTAGACTTTGTTCTTATCATATATAAATATAAAAATATAAAAGAAAAGGGGATAACCTCATAATTATTTTCCTTTATACTTTTTTATCATTAACATAACAGCTTGTACAAAACAATCTAATAATCCTCATCATTATTAAGTTTTAGTATTTCAATATATATTTGAAATACTTTCAAATATTATCATGTATTTTACATATAAATCAATAATTTATGATTTATTTAAAACTTAATTAAACATTTGTTCACAATATATCAATAATAAAGAGGTTTTATTCATATTTTAGAAATAATATTATATAGAGGAGTATTTTGTATACATTTACTTTAAGATAAAATTATAAAAAATAAAGTGAGATGTAATTATCATTATTCACATCTCACTTTACATATATTTTTTTATTTTTATTCATCGCTCAAAGGATTTTTATTTATAGCAATTCTTAATGTTTCATCATCGACATGTGTATAAATTTGAGTTGTAGACACATTTTCATGTCCTAGTATTTGTTGAAGAGTTCTTACATCTACATTTCCATGTTTGTGCATTAAAGTTGCACTAGTATGCCTCAATTTATGTGGTGTGTATTTATCTTTATCAAGTCCTGCTAAACCTATATATTTTTTTACTATTCTTTCAACAGTTCTTTTATTTATTCTTCTATACTTTCCACTTATGAATAAGGCATCTTTATCTTCACTTGCTACTCTAAAGTTGATTTCATTTCTCATAGGCATATATTTCATAATAGCTTTTAAAGAGGCTTTATTTAAATATATTGTTCTTTCCTTATTTCCTTTACCTATAACTTTCAATGTATCACCCTTAATATTAGATAAATTTATGCCACATAACTCAGAAAGTCTTAAACCACAATTTAAAAATAATGTTATTATACAAAAATCTCTCTCTGAATTTTTATCTCTGTTTTGAGTTACATTCAAAAGATCCTTACTTTCATCTAATGTTAAATAAATAGGGGACTTCTTTGGAAGTTTAGGCGACTCTAATTCTAGAGTTATATTATAAGGTATTAATTTTATCTTATTAGTCAAATAATTAAATAAAGATTTTAAACTAGCTATTTTTCTTGCTTTTGAACTAGACCCATTATTTCTAAAATTATCTAAGTAGGATATATATGCATATAAATCACTGATACTTAAATTTTTAAGAATATCAATGGATATGTCATCAATTTCCAAATCATCTAAATTATCAAAGGTAACATTAGATTTAGATAAATTTTTATGGATTTTTATGAACCTAAGAAAAAGATTAATATCAGATGTATATGCAGTTAAAGTACTACTTGAAAGACCTTTAACAGTTCTCATATAATTTAAAAAATCTTCAACATAATAGGGCTTTTTACATTTTAAACTTGACATAAATTCCTCCTTAATATAGTTATATAAGTAGAGAATATATAACTAATATGTATAATAATTATATTATATCACAAAATATAGCGTTATGTCGTGAAACTTACATTTCACGACATAAATATTGCAGATAAAAAGAGCCATATATAATATATTATATACTTTAATTTCATTAACTCCACTCACTTCATATTATTCTTTAGTTTAAATTCGTAATTATAGTTATAAAGTTATAATTTTACTCGTTCATCTATATCAATAAGATGTATTTTAAATCTAACTAGTGCCATTAAAATGAATAATTTTTTTATAATTCCCAACTATTAGTATACTATTAAATTTACTTATAATTTTTGTATTTATCAATGCTACACTACTTCTAAACGTTTTATATAATTATGTATTTAAAATTTAAATTTGTATAAAAAAATATATGCTAGAACTTCTTGACTAGCATATATTTTTGTTTTTATTAATTTGTGTAAAACTTGAATAATTTAAATAACTATCCTAACACAGGTGGATCTTCTGATGTTAGTGATAATGTTGAAACTTCTGTGTTCACTCCTAATAAAGGTGGATCTTCTGAACGTAAGTATGTTGACATTCCTATACCAACTGTCCCTACAAGAACTAAAACTGTAACTATTAATGATGTAATTCTTTTTTTCATATATAAATTTACCTCCTTATATAGATATAATATTTATTTATAATATTTTTTAATATTATTAGCTTATATTTTGAACACTTCCTATAAGTTCTTTAATTTTATTACTACATAATTGTACACTTTTATAATCTTCATCATTGAAGTATAATTCTGACAATTCATTATAATATTTAATTTTCAAAATATTATTTTCTAATAAATCTATTATCTTTTTAATTATGTCTTTTTCTCTATTTCTTAAACCTAAATTTTCATATATATTCTTCATATACTTATATCCTTCAATTGCATATTGTTTATCATTATATATGTCTGAATACTCAATACCTAATTGCAGTAATACTATAGCTTCATTATATAAATTTAAATCTAAATATACTTGTGCTTTTTCAATTAATGTATGTCCTAAAAGCATTTTATCATGTTTAAATCTAATATTTTGAGCTTCACTGTAATAAAAAATTGCTTCTTCTGTCTTTTTATTTCTAAAATATAAATATCCTAAATTATTATATAAATGCCCTAAAACTTTTTTATCTAAATTTTTATTATTACTTATAATGTCTTCAATAATATTAATAGCATAATCAATATATCCTTTAGCCTCATAACAACTAACTTGTATACCTTTTGCATATATAACATTATTAATATCCTCAGCGTCTTTGCTTTTCCAATATTTGTTGATAAATATTTGAGCTTCATTTATTGCTTTTTCATATTTTTCTATGTTTTTATAACAAATAGACAAATTATATACTGCATAATAATATATTTTTTCATCTTTAAGCTCTTTTGCTTTATCTTTTGCTTTATTATAGTAAATTATTGCTTCATGATAATTTAATAATTTATATTTGCACATCCCTAATTTATTATATATATAAGATTTTTTAATTATATTTTCGTTTTTGTATTGTAATAAATCTAAAGAATAAAAATAATTTTCAAAAGCTATTTTATATTCATTTTTATTATAGTAAATATCTCCTATCAACATAAATGCTTTAGACATATATGTATCTAAGTTGTATTCTTCTGCAATATCTTTTATTATATCTAGTTCTTCCAATGTGATTTTGTCATTTTCTAATTTTTCTTTGCAATATTTTTCAGCTTCTTCTTCCCTTGTTCTCAAAAAGTATCTATCATCTATATCTAAATTATAGTTTTTTTCAGCTAACACTTTTTTAAATTGCATAGTTAAAACTTTCGATGCTTCTTCTGTAATATTTCGCCTGCCATTTTCCATTAATCCAATATATCCTCGTGATAAGTTTGTTGTCGCTAAATCTTCTTGTGTAATTCTTGCTTTTTTTCTTAGATATAAGATTTTTTCGCTTCCATTTAAAAAATGCAAAATTTCCACCTCGTTTCTTCCGATACACCCTTTATACAAATTGTATCATTTTTACATATTTTTGTCAATTTTTTCTATTAAAAAAATATATATTTATTTAAACATTGTAATTTTACTATTTGATAATGTTTCTTTTTCCTTTTTTATCATATATATAAGTACCAATATTGAAACTCCTAATACTATAGTTCCTGCTAATCCAGCTTCTGGTCCAAAGATACCTCCTGAAAACATATCATTTCCTACTAATCTTAAATCTATAATTGAACCAGCTTTCATTGGAAGTCCACTTACTTCAAATCCAAAAATATTTCCTTGTGCAAAATTCCAGGCTGCATGAATTCCACAAGCACCCCATAAATCCTTTGTTTTTATAACATATAATCCAAATAAAAGTCCTGATAATATTATATTTAATATTGCTATAAAACTAATATTGGGATTTCCTAAATGTAATAATCCAAAAAGTGATGCTGAAACTATAAGTGCTATAACGCCATTATATCTAGCACCTAAAACATTCATGAGCCATCCTCTTGTAACAATTTCTTCTGCTGCACTTTGAATTATCCATCCTGGTAAAATAATTAGAACATTTAAAATAGCAAATTTACCTACAGGTTGAAGAACATTTTTTTCTATTTCAACACATCCTGCCAAATATAAAAGTGCTACAACTGCACTCATAAGTAGTATTCCAACTCCAAATCCTCTTAAATAATTTAATAGTAAATTTTCTTTTTTTAGTCCCATAGTAGTAACACTTCTTTTCCCTATGAATTTAACTACTGAAAATACTAAAATAATAATAAATACAAAACCTATAGTAAGATTTAAAAATTGCATCAGTAATGCATTATTAAAATCCCATCCTAAATCCAAACTAAAAAGTATATGAAGAATTATACCTCCAATAAATTGACCTACAAATACAAATGCATAAGCTAAAATTACTGCTAAAATAAAATTAGGTAATTTCTTGCTTTGTCTTGTTTCTAAAAATAATTTTTCATCTTTTAAAATCATTTTGCCCCCCTCTTATTAAAATCATTTCATTAAAATACTATGATTACTTTTTATAGTTTATTAGTGATTTATATAGTTTCTATTCTTCTAATGCAAATAAGGCGGCACCCAACGCTCCACATATTTGCCCTTCTTCTGGTACAATTATCTTAGTACTTAAAGATTTTTCTATTTCTTTTACTACTCCTCTATTTTTAGACACTCCACCTGTTATCATAAACTTATCATTTTTTCCTACCCTATTTACAAGTGACAATACTTTAGATGCTACAGCTTTATTAATTCCATGAACAATATTTTCTATTTCTTCATTTTGTGCAATTAATCCTATAACTTCTGATTCTGCAAATACAGTACACATACTAGAAATAGTTACATCATTAGTATATTCTAATCCTAATTTGCTCATATCTTTTAATCCTAACTCTAATGTTTTAGCCATCATCTCTAAAAATCGTCCTGTTCCAGCAGCACATTTATCATTCATTACAAAGTCTTTTACATCTCCATTTTCATCTATTCTAATTACCTTACTATCTTGACCACCTATGTCTATTACTGTTCTTATATCTTTATTTAAAAAATTTGCCCCTTTTCCATGACAAGTTATTTCTGTTAATTTTTTATTTGCAAAAGGAATAGAAATTCTTCCATACCCTGTAGATATTATAAGTTTTAGGTCATCTTTTTTTAAAGCTGCTTTATATAAAGCTTCTTCTAATGCCTTATATGCTCCTTCTATAGACTTAGCACCTGTTTTAACAATTGAATAAGATATTATCTTTTTATTCTCATTCAATATAACCACATTAGTGGATGTAGATCCACTATCTATTCCTGCAACAAACTGTCCACTTTTATTATCTTTTTTAGTTTTAGTTTTTGAATCATTTATTTCCTCTAAAAGTGCTTCAATTCTAGTTTTCATTTGTTCTGAATTACCTTTAGTATAATCTGATTCAATTTTAACCATAGGCACTGTAACTTTATCTTTTAAATCTGCATATTCAAAACCATAATAATCACAAAACTTAACAGTGTTGTATATTATTCCCTTTAACTTATCATCTTTAATTAGTGTTTTTCTATTTTCTATGTTTTCCATTCTCATACAAGACATTTGATTTAGTAAATCACTTGCGTATATTTCCATAACATCATCTAATAAATTTAAATCTTTATAACAATTTGAAAATTTATTTTTATAGCCTGTACAACTACAGTTTTTTACTGATAATGACGATATTTTCTTTATCTCTTCATAAAGATTAGGACTCATACGTCCTCCTAATACACTTATATAATTAGAGTCACTCTTTTCCTCTTTTTCTACACTAAAACTCTCTTTAAACTTTTCTAAATCAAAAGTTTTTGATGAGTAATTTTCATATGAGATTATAAATTTTAAAAGTTCATTTTTAAATATTTGTATTGAAAAAGGTGTTACTTTTCTCGGAATATCAATAATGTAACAAAATTTAATTTTTTCATCTTTGCATAATATATCCTTAACTCTCCTTAATGAATCACAACAATTTATAAGTAATACTTCATCTATATTCATTTTCTTAACATTTTCAAGTATAGTCTTACAATAACTACATAGATTATTATGAGTTACACTATGAGCCACATCAAAGTTTTCCACTTCAAAATCTATTTTTATTCCCTCTTCATCAAAACCCTTAAAAAGTTCTTTAGGAGTATATTTACAAACATATCCTATCATGTCTTTTCTCCTTTTCTACTATGTCTAAAAATGCTTCCATTCTAGTTCTGATTTGCTCATCGTTACCATTTCTTTTATCAATACCATCACCATCAATTATAAGTGTTTTAATATTGTTACTTTCTAATTTTTCTTTTAGAATATAAGCACCTCCAAAGGACTGTTTACATCCTACATGACATAAATGTACTACTCCATCTATTCTTAATTTATTGCACATTTTTAGTATGTTATCTACTTTTCTATCATATCCACCATTAAAATGATTTAAAATTAATTTTTTAGCTATGCTCTTATAAGGATTGTCCACATCTAATTCTATAAGTGAATCAAAATTAAAATCACAAATAACTAATTGATTATCTTCATTCAAGTTAAAAATTTCTCTTAACGGCTCAGAGTAAAATGGAATTAAATGTGTCCATAAAATTCTATTTCCTTCTACCTCTCTACATTTATCAATATCCTCTAATAAAAAACGATAATATTCTAAAACTTTATCATGTCCTAAAAAAGCATGTGTTGCAAAAATTCTATACATTTCTAATGTTAGTGTATTAGGATAATATTTATATGCTAATTTATCTAAAAATTTCTTATAATAATCTATAGATTTATTTTCATTTAAAATAATCTTTTTTAGATTATCTTCATTAAATTTTCTATTAAAATTGTCTTCTAAAAAAGATACCATTTCTTTAAGTTGCATTTCTACATATTCTTCAGCATCTTTAGAGTATTCATAAGGAACATCTATTACATATTTATTTATTCCACACTCTTTAGATATTGCCCTAAAAGTATTTATATTGGCATCACAAGCAAGTGAAGTTGTTATTGCACATTTAGGTGCTGGCAAAACTTTTGAAGTAGCTGCACCTAAAAAAGCTTTATGATATGAGCAAAAGTTATCACTAATTCCTTTTTTTTCTGCAAAATCTATAAATGCACTTTCACAACCCGCTCCTGATAAATAAGATGAAAATGCCTCTATAAATTGTGGATATATGTTCATTGCATGTAAAAATTCACAGGGTGTAAATATATTAACCAATGCCGAATTACTAGAATGCTGCATTGGCTCTAATACAAAATCCATAGATATTTTAGATAAATACTTCTGCGAATTCAAAAAATCTTTTTCTTTAAATTTACTTAAAACATTTCCCTCTAGCCAATAACCAGCTTTAAGAAGATTAAAACTTACATTAGGCTTATATTCTATATTCTTACAAACTAAATCACTATATAAGTTAAATAAATCCACATGCACACCACCTTAGTTTTATTTTCATTCAATTGTTGGTAATAATTTATATTTTAACACATAATTTGAAATTTTAAAATTATTCTAAATACTATTGCATTGATTTATTTTAAAATAAAAAGTATCAGCAATGATTTTAATAATCTTTTGCTGATACTTTTTATCTATTTTTTTATGTATAACATTTTTTTTATACAAGTATTTTTCCTTTGTATCTTTTTTAATTTGAATTTAAAGTTTTCTCCAATAACAGTAAATATCATTCCATTGTTTTTTAATTTAAGATTTGTATCTACACCTAATTTTCTATTTTTCTTAAACATCTATTAACACCCCTTAACATACAATTATTCTTTGGTTTGCACTATACTATCTATATTTTGAAGACTATATTCTCTTATAAGTTCAATTAAAATATCTGCATAAATTTTTTCACCAAATTCATTTTCAGCAGTACTATATCCTGCATTTTCTAGTGCTTGTGCTTGAGTTATATATGTTTTTGCTTCAAATAGTCCATTTTCTTTATATCTTGAATTTACAACTAAGAATTCACCATGATCTTTTATTGATTCGTCTATACTTTTGTATTTTCTAAAGTTAGCATTAATTATTGTATTATGAAACTCTTGTGTTTTAAAACTTATATAATCTCCCTTATAATTTGCATCTGCTTTAATTCCAAACAAATTATTTCCCTTTACAGAAAGTTCAGATCTACCAAAGTCAGATTCTAATATAGCTTGAGCTATTGTTATAGATGGAAGTACCCCATATGTATTATAATTTTTAATTGCATCTTCTTTTATTTTATTTATAAATTTTAATTCATGTGATAAATTTTTATCTTCTTTTTCTTCTTTTAGCATTTCCAATTGATATTTACCTAATTTTTCTATATATTTATGTACTTTTCTTTTTTGATTATTATCAAAGTTTAACTTCTCCATTACACTTTTTAAAGGAAGAATCTTATATTCACCTCTGTACGTTATAATAAAAGTTTTACCTATTTTAGTTATAACCTTATCATCTATGGAATTAAAACTATTTTTATTTTGTACTGCTGCTATAGCTGCAATTTGTTTCCAATCTAATTGAACTTTCTTATCTCCTATCTTATCTGCCATATCCATGTAATGTTTCATATCTAAATTATTCATGTTTATACTTTTATTTATACCAAAATTATAAAAAAATAAAAAAGTAATCATTATTAAAACTATACTAATTACTAATAATATAATTTTAAATATTTTTTTCATCTGTTCACCTCGTTTTTACAAAATTAACCTATATATAAATATATCACCTTATACCTATTTGTCCAAGTTAAAAAGTGAGTTCACTTTTAGTAAACTCACTTCTCATCAATACTTAATTTTTGTTAAACTCATCTAATTAAGTTGTAGTATCTTCTATATTAAACTTTTCAATTAATGAATTTAAATACTCTGCATACTCTTTTAATTTCATAGCTTCACTTGAAACTTCATCAATTCCTCTAGCTTGTTCATCAGATGAAGCACTAACTTCTTCAGATGTGGCTGCTGTTTCCTCAGAAATGGATGATACTTCTAATATTTTTTTACTTAAATCATCTTTACTTGTTTCAATACTTAATAATGAACTATCCACTTCTACTATGCTTTCTTTAAGTTCTTTAATGTTTGAAACAATTAAGTTAAATTTATCTTCTGTTATTCTTACACTTTCATTTGTAACCTCGTTAAGTGATTTATTACTCTCCATTTCCTTATTAAGTGATACTATATCATTTTTAATTTTTTCAATTACTGCATATATATCTTTAGCTGAATGAGCACATTGATCTGCAAGTTTTCTAACTTCTTCTGCTACAACTGCAAAGCCTCTTCCTTGTTCACCAGCTCTTGCAGCCTCTATACTTGCATTTAACGATAGTAAATTTGTTTCTTCTGCTATAGATTCAATTACATCTATTATTTTACCTATTTCATTTGAATTTTGTTTTAAATTTTCTATTTTACTTGCTATATGATTATTAGATTTTTCATTCTTTGTATAATTATTTATTAAAGTATTTATTGCTGAAGTACCCTCAATTGAAGCATCTTCAACTTTTTCTGAAATGCTTAGCATATTTTTAGCACTTAGTAATGATTTATCTAATTCCACACCAAACATTTGTGTATTTCTTACACTTTCATCTAATCTTTCAGCTTGCTCATTTGCTCCTTGTGAAATTTGTTGAACTGCATTTGCAACCTCTTCACTTCTTTCACTAGATTCAAGCATTATAGAATATAAATTTTCTGCACCAGCTTTAACTTCATTAGATGATGCTTTTACACCATTCAGTACATTAGCCATATCATCTATAAGTAAATTTACTGCTTCAACTATAGCTAAAACCTCTACATTATATTTACTATTTACTTCTGCTTTTTCTGTAAAGTCACCATCTTTAATTTTTTCAAGTATATGAACAGAATCTGAAATTCCTTTTGATATTCCTGAAGAAATCTTTCTTGATACTATAAAAACAATTATCAAAATTAGGACAAATAATATAGCAAATGGTGCTATTTGACTAATTTCTTTATCTAATATGTATCTATTAGTTGTCATATTAACTAAAATTAAATTAGAGGTATTAAGTTTTTGTGTTGAAACCACATAATTTGTTCCATCAATAGATATAGTTTCTAAACTGTTATTTTCTATTGATAACAATTCATTTATCCAAGGTTTTTCACTTGAATCACTTCCTATAAATTCATTGTCAGTAGCAGAAACAATTAACCCTTCTCTAGAAATAAGCATGGATTTAAATTCTTCTGATCCTGTATCAAGTTTTTCATTTAAATTATCTATATCTTGATCTATAGCTATTACACCTATAACATTTCCACTATTACCTATAATTGCTTTTGAATATGTTGTTACAAATTTTCCTGTTATATTATCTTTATATGGATCAGTTAAACATACAGAATCTTTATTGTTTATTGCATCTTGATACCATTTAGTTGATTTAAAATCAAAATTATTTTTAATTGCAAAATTATCAGGTAAATCTACTATATATCCATCTTCTAATGCTATGTATACTGATAAAATGTGTTCCCTATTTTTTAAATAGCTAGCAAGTGTTTTTTCAAACCAGCTTCTTTCATTAAATTTATTTTCTAATGATCCTTTAGCATTTGCATCATCAGTTAAAAAGTTTAAGTCTTGTTTTACTGAGTTATAAAATGAACTTATTGATTCATTTATAATATTTAATTCATAAAGACTTGCATTCTCTATTTCATTTTTTACATTATTTCTTACAGAATACAATGTTATAACATTTACTAATATAATAGGTATTATAGAAACAATCATTGCCATTCTTATAATTTCTTTTCTAAGTGTTAATCTTTTGTTTTTCAAATTTTTCACCTCAATGTTAAATATCTTTTCTTATGTAAAATTAATACATATAATAAAACTTATAATAATCGGTTACTTTAATTTTTCATAATATAAATTTATTATTATAATAATTACCATTCCTTATTAATTATATATCACACTCCATTATAACAAATTTTTGAAATTCTAAAATTACATATATCTTTTTAACCTTCGTATTTATAGAACTATACTTTATTAAGTTTTTGTTAATATTAATTAAATTTAATATCTTTCTTACATATAAAAGCTATTACTAAAATAACTAAATAAAAAATTAAATATCTTATAAACTCTAATTTTAAAAAATAAGCTAAAATAATATATGTTGTCATAGATAAAATTAGACTAATTAGTCCATTTTTAGTATTTCTAGATATATAAACTCCTTGTGTCAAAAAGATTATAGGATTAACTCCTAAAAGACAAACTTCTAAAAGCTCATTATTTTTCAATGTATAACATACCCCCATACTAATTATAATTACTATTGATGAAATTATCTTTGTTAACATAAACTCCCCCACACTTATAATTCTTTATATATCATTAATTAAAGCCATTCTAACATGATCTTTCCATTCACCATTTACCTCTAAAAAATTATGTGCTATTCCTTCATTTATGAAGTTTAATCTTTTGCATAAATTTAAAGATGAAGTGTTTTCTTCACGTATATAAGCCTCTATTCTATGCATACCATACTCATTAAACATAATTTCTATGCCTTTTTTTAAGGCTTCAGTCATATATCCTTTATTTGTTTCATCTTTATCTAACTTATATCCAACATGACAAGATAAAAATGCAAATGGAACTATATTATAAAATGTAATTTCTCCTATTATTTTATTTAAATCTTCCTTTTTAAATATCCATAACTTTAACATTAACCTATCTTGAATAAATTTCAAATCAGTTTTTAATTGAGTTTTCTGAAAATTTTCAGTATAAAACTTTTTATCTCTCAATGGTTCAAAATCACTAAAAAAATCTACATTTCTATTTATGTATTCTGTAACAATACAACTATTTGAATCATCTAAAACTTTTAAAATTAATCTATTCGTTTGATAACTCTCCATATTAAATTCCTCCTTTTACATATATTACATATTATACATTATATGTTTTCTAATATATCATTAAAAGTAAAAAAAGACCTGCAATTAACAAGTCTTTTTATCATGTTTCTTTCTTATATATACGTAACTAACGATAGCTATTAATATAATAATGACTGCTAAATAGAGTAAAATTATATATGGATACTGAGGTTGTTCATAAACAATGGTCATCTCGGTACCATCTTCTATATCACTTAGCTTATACTTCCATTTAGCAGTATTTGAATTAACAATTTCTGTAGAATTGCTTTCTAATATAGCTCCTGGAACTTTTATTACATTTTCATAATCTATATCTCTTATAACTTTACTTACTTGACTTGTAAGTAAATTATAATTTTCCTTAGATACTTGAGCTAATGCATCTTTTAATATATTTTTATTAACTTTTATATTTAATGCTACTTTATTCTTTAATATACCTGGGATTATTTTCTCTTGTAAATCTATATACTGTTTTATATTCTCTCTATTGTGTACTTTTTCAAAATTAAACAAAGTATATTTGTATTCTATTACTTTCATATTATCTTCATCATATCTCTTAACTTGAAACCCTTGAGATGATATATCTTTTTCATTTGATAATATAGGATCTATAACTTTGCTTACATACTTATCATATTTTATTTTCCCCATAATAAATCCAGTACCATCTTTATTTATTTCTGTTACTGTAGTTAAATTTACCTTTCCACATCCTACTAAAAAAATAGTTAAAAAAATAGCTAGAATTAAAACTCTAATTTTTTTCATTTATCTCTCCTCATATTTAAATTTATAGTTTATTATTAATTATACTTGAATTTTTGTCAATATAATTTTATATTGCAAGTATTCCATATTAATATTATAGACAATAAATCTCATATAAAGTAAAATTATACTATAACATATTTTATTGGAGATGATTTACTATGGAAAAAGGTTATATTCATGTATACACAGGAAACGGAAAAGGAAAAACTACTGCAGCGGTTGGACTTGCTGTGAGAGCTGTTTGTGCCGGGAAAAAAGTATACTTTGGTCAATTTGTTAAAGGTATGAAATATAATGAAGTAAACTGTGAAAACTATTTGCCTAATATAAAATTCGAACAATTTGGAAGAGGATGTTTTATATCAAAAGCTCCAGAACAAGAAGATATAGATAGTGCTAAAGAAGGCTTATCTAAAATAAAAGAAATACTTATAAATAATACCTATGATGTTGTTGTTCTAGATGAACTTACAATTGCAATGTATTTTAAATTATTCACATTAGATGATGTACTAAATGTTTTAAAATTTAAACCTGAAAATACTGAAATTATAATAACAGGTAGATATGCACCCGATGAGTTAATTGATTTAGCAGATCTTGTTACAGATATGACTGAAGTTAAACATTATTATTATAAGGGTGTACTTTCAAGAAATGGGATAGATAAATAAAATATAAAGTGCTAGAAACTCTAGCACTTTATATTTTTTATAAATTTAATTTTTCTTACTGGGAAATGGTATTATCTTGCACTTAGGCATTGGAACATATTCATCATCTTCTGCTTCTAAAGTATCTAGCATTTCTTCCATATCTCTTAAATTGTTTATCTTAGATAAATGACACTTATTAATTATATTGTCTAAATTATTATTATCTAGCATTTCTATAAGAGAATTTAATTCTAAGAATTCTTCTATATCTTCACTTGATAAATTTTCTATATCAATCTCATCATCATCAATATCTATTGTAATATCGTCATTATTAATATCTTTCTCTTCTGGTATATGTGATATAATTCCATCTTTTAATGCTTTCTCTTGAATTTCTTTTGGTACATATCTTATATCGGTTATAAAACCATCCAAATTTACAAGCCAAGTTAAAGGGTTTTTGCTTAAATTACTAGGAATAGTCCACTTTAAGTCTAAAGGTGTTATATCCAATAAATCTGATATATTATTAGACTTAGAAGATACAGAACTTCCACTAACCTTAAAATAAGAATATAAATCTTTAGCTTTTATATGTATTGCTTCGCTTGGATCAAATAAAAAGTTAACTTTACCAACTACATGTATTATAGAGGGTGCCCAAACATCTATTTTCCCTCTGCTAATTCCTTTAGGATTTTTTCTACATACTTCTTCACATAAATTAATACAAAGTTTTTTATATTCATCATTTAAATAACTATCACAAAAACTTTTTATTAAATCTATTATATTATAATATCTATCTTCAATTTCTTTTGGTATAACTGACATAACTTAATTCTCCTTTTGAAAATAACTAATTGCTTTAAACTCATTTAATTTACTTATAATATTATTAATACTCTTTAAAGTCAATAAATTTATCTAATATATAAATTATATTTCAAAATCATCTACATTATCAACCTTAAAGTATGAATTTATTCATATATGTTCCAAAATATGTTTAACATATTTTTATATAAAAATTTATATTCATTTAATTAACTTTTAATATTAAAAGAAGATGCCATATTTTAAGCATCTCCTTCTAATTTATTCAACATCTTTTTTTAAATTTTCATACTCAATTTTAGCTTTATCTATTTTTTTAGAAATTTTACGTTTTTCATCTTCACTTTCAACACACATCATTGCATACAATAAATTAGTTATTTCTCCACTTTTTCTACTTAAAGCTAATCTTTTTTCATCCATGAAGTTTCGCCCCCTATACCAATATCATGTATATATGAATTTAATATTTTTTTAAAAATCATTTCCCTACTAATTTAATTTATGTAATGTATACATATTTGCTACATTTTAAGATAAATTCTACTGTAAAATTTGTTCAAACTGTCATAATAAGAAAGTTTTTGAATATATTCTTGCATTAATTCTAGCTAAACTTTATATAATTAAATTTTTATAAATACTACTATAAATTTAACAAAATAAGTATATATACATTTATTATCATGTTATTATAAATGTATATTTTATGAATTTGAAAGGATATGATTTTATGAATAATTTAAGTAATAACTGTGAAATTGCTGTTTTTGCTGGTGGATGCTTTTGGTGTATGGTTTCTCCATTTGATGTTTTAGATGGAATTATAGAAGTTGTATCTGGATATACTGGCGGCATTCTTGAAAATCCAACATATAAAGATGTAAAGTCTCAAGATTCTGGTCATTATGAAGCTATTAAAATTTTGTATAATCCTAAAATTATTTCATATGAAAAATTATTAGATGCATTTTGGCGCCAAATTGATCCAACTGATGATGAAGGACAATTTCAAGATAGAGGATCATCTTATAGATCTGCCATATTTTATACATCTAAAAGTCAAAAAGCTTTAGCTGAAAATTCTAAAATAGCTCTTGAAAATTCAAAAAGGTTTGAAAAATCTATTGTGACTAAAATTCTTCCATTTTCTAAATTTTATAATGCTGAAGAATATCATCAAAATTTTTATATAAAAAATGAAATAGAGTATAAAAAGGATCGTACTAAATCAGGAAGAGATGAATTTATAAAAAAATATTGGGGCGAAGATTATTATAGTATATACAAATAGAAGCGTATTTTTATCACGCTTCTATAATAGTCAAAACCATTCTTTTATGAAAACTTAAATTCTTTCTTTTCCTATAAATACAGCTGCTAAAGTTCCTGGTCCTCCATGTGTTCCAATTACTACACCTATTGAATTAATTATTACATCTTTCACAGTACTTTCTTCTAAAATTATATTCTTTAATTCTTCTGCCTCCGTCAAACAATCAGCATGACAAATAAATATAGTCTGATTTTCTAAATCTATAGCATTATCTTTAATTTCTGAAGCTAAGTATTTTATTGCTTTCTTTTTTCCTTTAATTTTAGATTTTACAACTACCTTTCCTTCATTATCAAGAGTTAATGTAGGTTTAATATTCAAAATTGAACCTACTGTAGCTGTAGCACCTGAAATACGTCCACCTCTTTTTAAATGAGCTAAGTCATCAACAACAATTGAATGTATAACTTTTTCTTTAATATTTTCTATGAAATTAACTATTTCATCTTTATCTAACCCTTGATTTATTAACTCACACGCTTTATAAACAAGAAGTCCTTCTCCTAATGATACACTTTTAGAATCAATTACCGATATATCCGCATTATTATATTTTTCTAATACACTATTTCTAGCAATTACAGAACTATTAAAAGTTCCACTTAAAGCACTCGATAAACCTATATATATTATCTTATATCCTTCTTTTACATGCTTTTCAAAAATTTCTTCAAAGGCAAATACATTTGCTTGAGATGTTGATGGCATTTTACCTTGTCTAATTAAACTATAAAATTCATCCATTTTAAAATTTTCACCTAAATCATCCAAAATAAAATTTCCATCTATATTTACTCCTAGAGGCACAAAATCTATATCGTTATCTTTTACAAATTCTAATGGTAAATCACTTGCTGAATCTGTTATTAATTTTATTTTCATTTAAAAATCCTCCTAAAACTCACATGAGCTATGATTCTTTATTCTAAAATTTACTATGAATTAATTATATGTTATTTTGTTTTGATAATCAAATTATTCTTTATTCAAATTATTTGATTAGCTTTCTTTTTCGCTTTTATTATAATAATTACATTGATTTAAACATATATTTTCCTTTAAATTTATTTTTTATAATATTTAAGAATAAAAAAATCTAAAAATTATATGGTTCAAATTTCATCTTTTAATTTATTACTTTCAAAACTTGGACACCCTCAAAAGCGAGACTAGCTAAGAATTGTTTTAATCACTTTTATATTTCATTATTAATTCTTGTGCAATATTTTACATCTCTATTTATCACTGAAATAAGAGTAATTGAATTTTTGAACTTTTATAACTAATATATACTAAAAATAAAGAAAGGATGAATAAACTCATCCTTTCTTATTTCTTACATATAAACATTCCTGCTTTAGTAGTTATTTCTAAAGTCCCATTTTTGTCCACATAACTCCTTATATATTCTGTAAATTCCTTCTTCTTATTGCCTTTTAAAATTTCTGTACCTTTTATACTAGATGATTTATATGAAACTACTGCCTCTACATCAGAAGTTATAATTTTCCCTTTCAAAACTTTAACATCTGTATCTTTAAAATGATTTTTTAAAATATCTTTTCCATTTTCTAAATTAAATCTTTCACACATTCCATTACTATGAAGTCCCATAGATACATCAAATTTTTCTACTAGCGAATTTAGCTCTTTCATTGCTTCACAAGAATTTGTAGTTACATAAAATGTTCCATCTTTTTTTAAAACTCTTTTAATTTCTGACAAAGCTTTATCTATATTAGGAATTAAATATAACATATGTTGCGCTATTATTATATCAAAACTATCATCATCATATGGTATATGTTCTGCATTAAAATTATTATATATAAAATTTCTATTCAAATTGATTAAGTTTTCCCTAGTAGTGTCCAACATACCTTTTGAATAATCTGATAGTACTATTTCTATATCTTTATTTAAATTTCCTTGGTTTTCACTCCAAAATTTACCTGTACCACAACCAATTTCTAATACTTTCATATTATTTTTAAAAACAATATTTGCAAAACACCAACTATTCCATGGTGATTTATTAATATTATAGCTATGAAGACTAAGTCTATTTTTAAAATTTTCTGAATTTTCGTATTGTTTTTTAACCTTATTTTCTATATTTGTTATCTTGATTATATCAATGAGATTTTCAACTTCTAAAAGTCCAGTATTTCTAATTTTATCTTCAGCCTTTAAAAATACTTCTATAACTGTATCTAAATGTCTTCTTTTTTCTTCTAGGGCTTCCTTTTGAAACTTAATCATCTCTTCTATATTTTCTTCATTATTATATAAAATATTTTTTATTTCATTCAAAGAAAGTCCTATAAATTTTAAAGTAATTATTTGTTGAAGTGTTAAAAAATCTTTTTCAGTATAAATTCTATATCCTGCTTCTGTTTTATCACTTGGATTTAAAAGACCTATTTTTTCATAGTGTATTAATGTCTTTACAGTTACCCCTGACTTTTTAGCAAATTCACTAATTTTCAAGAAATCACCCCCTCAAAAATTATAATAATCTAACACCTTAGGTCAGAGTCAACAAATATTTTAAACTTTTTAAAGTGATTCTAATTTTAAGATCTTCTTAAACTCATAAATCTTTGAAACTTTAAAGTTACTAAACATGTAAGTCCAGCTACTATTGAATATAATAAAAATTTATTTGTAGCCTCACTTGGTAGTGTTATTACTATAAGTATCCATATAATAAATGATATTATAAGATCTTTTTTTGTAGAATTCATAATCTAATCACCCTTTCATAAATAAATTTAGCTTTCAAAATGTTTTTTCTAAACTTATTTATCTTTAAATATGACTTATAAATTTATAATAAATATGTCCTTACATTATATTTTAAGGTTTACATAAGTTTTAAATTTTATATTATTTATTAGTATACTTATATTATACATCAATTTTCAGTTAATTGACAAAAATTCTACTAACTTTTTTATAAAAATTTTTAATGGTTACTATTTAAATTAATAATTTTAAATTTTCTAACTAAATTTCCTTTATGATAACCCATCTATAGGGTTCCAAGTTCAAATAGCATCTTTATCAAATGATATTCCTAAGCTTAAATATTATTGCTATTTTTATATTATGAACAAAGTAAGAAGTAAGAATGAAAAGTTAGTGAAATAAAACATAAAAAAGTGTTTAAATTGCAAACTAACTTAAACACTTTTATTGTAAATTGATTTAATAAAGATTTAACAAGCTTTCTATAGTTTTCTTTTCAAATCTTATCATTCCTTGTTCTTTCCTGTCTTTTATTCTTTTCATTTCTGATTCATATATGCTCATAGCAGCTTCTTTATCATTTTCAATTAGTAATTCATATGATACCAAAGCTCTTGCTTTTGTAATTGCATCACTACTTTTTATCATATTTTTGTTAACATTATAGTAGGTTTTAGCTTTCTCTAAATCTTTTTCTATAATTAAGTAATAATAGAAAATATCATGAGTAAAAGTAAACATATTTCCTACTAATGGTGTTATATCATATTTCTTATCAAAACTTATGACATTTTCAATACTTTTCTTGGCACTATCTATATCCCCTAAATCTAAATTATTTAAATATCTATAATAATCCATAGCAACATTACAATATTCTGAAACACCATCAATTTTATCATTATATAAATAATTTTTGTCAAAATCTTTTGGTTCTAAATCATCACTTACAACATCTATTTCCAATAAACTTACACCATTAGTATCCTTAATCAAAGAATATATCCAATATCCATCATTTATAAGATATTTAGATTTGAATATCATTAGATTCATAATAAACAGATAAATACCAATGATAACATTTATGGAACAAAAAATTTTTATATATTGATTTTCTACAAACATAGCTATAACAAAAGTAATTATTGAAAATATTACATTAAATAATCCACCACCTACAAGTAGTTTTATCATCTTTGTCTTTTCAAAATTATCTTTTGTTATATTTAATACGGTTTGTCCACCATATGCAGAACCTTTTAATTCATTATTCTTCTCAAATTTTAACTTTCCATCTTTTTTAAAAATCTTAAAGTTTAAAATTTTAATTTCTTTAAATTCATATCCTGCTATCATTCCAAGTATCGCATGTCCTATTTCATGAATTATTACTTGTATAAATAACGATATAAAAATACTTACAATTACAACTGGGAATAAAATAAAAGGTGAAATATCTTTTACTTTAAGTAACTTACCAGTGTATGCACCTATGAAAAAGCTCATAATAGTTATAATTACTATAGGCATCACCGTACTATATTTCTTCTTATTCAAAATTCATCCTCCTTAATTTAAGTTTTTAGAATTAATCTACATTGATTTAATTTCAATTTTTTGTTTTTTTATTACTTTTTCAAATATAGGTACTTTAAGCACTATAAGTGCCAAAATTGAACCACTAATTGAACTAAGTAAAAATGGCATTACATATGTAAATATTGCAGCTTCTTTTCCAAGTAATACTGAAGCTATTGGATAACATGCCATCGCCCCTATAATACCTGTTCCTATAATTTCACCTATAACTGCACAATAATATTTATTAATTCTTTTATAAATAATTGCACTTAAAAACGCACCTATCATACTACCTGGAAAGGCTAAAAGAGAACCTGTTCCCATAATATTTCTTATTAATGATATGCAAAACGCATTAATTACTGTATATAGAGGGCCTAGTAAAACCGCTCCAATAACATTTAAAAAATGTTGCATAAAAAATATTTTACCACCTACGAATGGTATAAATAAAGTAGATCCAACTATTCCAATAGCTATTAACATAGCACTTAAAACAATTCTTTTAGTTTTATTAGTATTTTTTTTCATAAATATCACCTCCATATGACTAAACTTATTCTAAATACATTATAATACATATTTAAGTATTTTTATGTTATTTAATTATTTATATAGGATATACTACTATATTTTTTATAAAAACATATGTTATCTATGTAAAATAATGACCTTTTGAATTTTTTGATTATTTTATAAGGCCATAATTTTCTATATAAAAAATAAAAATACTTGCATATGAGAGCAAGCATTTCTATTTTAAATTTTATTTATTATTTTCTTCATTTCTATTAATTGTTTGTGTTAATGTTTTGTATAGTGGAAAATCGATATCTACTTTATATGCACTATTCGCTTCATTTACATCATATTTTAATTCTAATGTTGTATTAAATTTTTCAAGGTTATTTTTACTATTCATAGGTATATTGGTTATATTACCTTTTATATTAATAGTTTCATGAATTTTCCCTTGATTTTTATCATTTAACTTCATTAGTCCATTCATCATGTTAATATATAAAGGCTTAAGCTCTTTTACCTCACCTTTGTTCCATAGATATACATTCTTCATATAATTTTCATAATCATAATCTTTTAAATAAAGCATATCTCCTTTGCCACAAAAATAATAACTTCTTATAAAGAATTTTAAAAGTTCAGCTCTTATTTTTCTATACTTTGATTTTTCAAAATCTATTTTATAAATTTTATCCATATATCCATTAGGATAATCTAAAAGTTTTTTAAAATAATCAAATACATCAATAGAATTTTCAAAATCCTCTTTTATATCCTCTATTTCTAAAGTGCTGATATTTGTAGGATCTAATTTATTTAAAGCCTCAAATATAAAAGAGTTTTCCTTATTACTAAAAATTTTATTAGGTAAAAGTGCATTTATATAATCTAAATTATTAAGTTTATGAATAGTTTTTTTGAATAATTCTGAATCACTATCCACAGATAAATCTGGCACTAATAGTTCATAAATAAAATTTAATAGTTCCCTAGTTGAAATTTCTATTGTATTCTCTATACTACATTGAACTAATAATTGTGCTATTGATTTTTTTACATTTTCATTACTTAATAATTCATAGTTTCCTTTAATAGGACAACATTTTGAATTTTTACATTCAATACAATTTTTTTTATATGAATCATAAAAAATATTATATTCTGACGAATCAGTAATTTTATTTATTAAAAGTTCTATATAATTAGGTTCAACTTTTCCATTTTTCAATGTAAACATATGATAATCACTAAAATTTATAAATTTTAAAAAACTATCTTCATCAAAATTATTGATATCTCTACTAGTTTTTAAAATTTTATTATCTTCAATATATTTATTTAAAATAGAAAACTTCTCCACATTTTCAGATTTTATAAATTTCTCTAATGTCTCTATATTAAGTGTTATTATAACCTTATCATTGCTTTTATTAATTTTATCATCATTGAAGTTATGTAAAGCTTTAGTTAGATTATCTACTGCACTTATATTCTTTGATAGATTTTCTTTATTAACATTATAAATTTTAAAATTTTCCATAATATCAGAATATTTATTATTAAAATAAGATATTATATGAGATTTGCCATCTCCAACATTTCCACAAAGTAAAATTAATTGTGCTTTTTTTGATTTTTCAGCTTTTAAAATTACCTCTTCTAAATCCCTTTGAATTGCTCTTTCTATATGCATATATTTCTTAAAAGGTGTAAATTCATTATTTCCTTCTACTATTTCATTTGAAGATTTTTTTAATCTTAAAAGTTCCTGAATTAGACACTTTTTATCTACATTATTATTTAGTATACTTTCAATTAGCAACTCATATTTGATATCCTTCTTTATTTCATTACTATCGTGAGACACATGCACCTCATTTTTAATAATTTCATTATCATTTACATTACTTTCAACTATTGAATTTTCCACTTTATTTATTATTTTATTTATTGATTCTAAATCTTCTTCTTTAACATTAACTAAAGCTTTTTTGGGTACCTTATATGGAACCTCTTCAAATTTAGAATCTATATATTTATAAATAAACCAAGCAGTAATTTCATATATTTTCTTATGCATATTTAATGATTCTTCTAAATCACCTTTAATATTAGAGTTTACTATTGTATTATTAATTGATTTAAATAGACTATTTATATCTTCATTTATAATTTTATCTTCATAAAGCTTAGCTAATCTTTCTTCTTGTGTAACTTTACTCATAAGTCCATAATTTTCCAAATTGCATAATTCCTTTGTCAAATTCTCAATATATAACTTGCCTTTAATCATTGAATTTTGTGGTGAAATAATTACCGTTTTATTAATTTCACTTATATATCTATTTAAATATCTATAATTTTTTCCTAAGTAGTTAAAAACATCTTTTTCCAAACTTAATCATTCCTCTCTATCATCAAACTAAGAAGTTAAATACGATATATTAACTTCATCATATATTCACTATATGGTTCCATAATTACAATTTATATAATTATGAACCTTTTGAGAAAATTTAAATTAGAGCTTTGTATATTGAATTTTTCATATCAATCTATATTGAACTTATTATTCAAATTGTTATGAAAAAATAAAACTTATTTATATATAAATTTATAATTTTATGTATGGAGGCTTTTCAAACAAGATTATATACTTAATTTGATTTTTACTTGATAAATTATTAATTAATAGATTTGCATTTATGTGTATTTATAATTAAATTAGAATTTTTATATGAAAGTCAAATAATAAAAACATCCCTTTTATTATAGCTTTTGCAAATAACTTAATAAAAAGAATGCCAATATAATTCACAAATTTATCTAAAACAAATACTTACTTTTAATTATATACTATTTAAACGTAAAATCAATACTATTTATAGCTTAAAATAGTATATGTTGTAAATTTTTTAATAAATATCCTGTTAATTTTAATAAAAATGCATTTTAAAATATATTTTTGAATATATTTGTCGTTTATTTGTATTGCTAATTAAATACCTTAAATATGATTTAATATGTTTTGTTTTTTAAATTTAAAAATGGCTCAAAATAAAGCTTGTACACTTTTTGAACCATTTTCATTATTTTATTTACTAAATTAATTAGTTTTTTTCTTATTCATTTTATCTAAGATAACAATCATAAACAACCCTATAATTATTATAAGTAATAAAATTGTATTTATACTAGAAAAAGAAAGTTTATTTTTATGAATTCCTTCTCTAATAATAGATGCTGGTACTATTTTAATCCTATTAAATCCATAAAGTGTAATACCATATATAGAACATATAACTAAATTTAAACTTGTAAATATCTTATTAAATTTAATTTTTTCTTTTTTTACGGCTATCACTGTACTTATTGATAAAATTATTAATGATATAAAAAAAATATATCCTATGTTTACTCTCATTTCTAACCATTCAATTTTAAAACTGCTAATTGCAATAATCATAGACCATATAAAACTGTTATATACACTACTTAAATACTTCATAAAACACCTTTAAATTTACTTATTTTATAGTTCTAAACGTAACCGTTACGACTGTTCCATCTTCAGGTAATACTTTTTCATCACCATAAAATTTAACAACATTATTTTGAGTTGTTCCTGTTGGATAGGAAGCATCACTTGTTATACCTGTTGCACAACTATCTAAACAAAGAACACAACCAGTATTATTTTTTTTAGCACTTTCTATATTGCCACCAAATCTTAAATCCATAGGTCTTTCTTCACTAGCTTTTATAATATCTTCAAAAGGAATTTCTTTTTCTTGCCCTTCCCAAGTTACTACAGCCTCTAACTTATCTCCTTCAACAGATTTTCCATTATCTTTTTTAGCCTTCATATCTTCTGCCGTTAAATTGTTTCCAGCTTTAGCTCCAAGTTCAATTAATGCATCGTAAAAATTTTTTTCATCTGCTAGTCCTCGAAGAACTGACTTTTCTCCATTTGATCCATCTTTAAAAACAATTCCATGACGAGTAGACTCTGTAAAGTACTTTCCATTAACTTCACATAACATCTTTATTTCTTTAGTATTTTTATTAATTACTAATGTTTTAGCATTAGTATCTTCTGTTGAAGTTTTTCTTGAAGAATTGCCACAAGCTACAAGTGATAATGCAAAAGTTGTGGCTATTAAACCTGATAAAATTTTTCTTGATTTCATTTTTTTCTCCTTTTCTCTTATATTTCTAAATACACACTTTTCTATTTTAAAGTTGATTTTTTCTTCTGTTTTTCTACATATATTTGTCTAAATAATATAACTAATGCTGATAATGCAAATAAACTTAAAAGTCCTGTTACAAATAACTTAGCTCCTCCAGTTAACATACTACCTACATAAGAATAGATAATAGTAGCTGGCAATTGTCCAATCCCTGTAGCAATTAAAAATGACCCAAATGACATTGATGTAAGACCAGCTGCATAACTAACTATATCAAAAGACATAAATGGCAATAATCTTGCAATTAATATACTCATCTTACCATGCTTTTCAAAAAACACGTCTATTTGGTCAAGCCCAGTTTTACTTGTTAACTTAACAGCAACATCACGACCAAGTATTCTTGCTATATAAAAACATATTGCTGCTCCCACCATAGCACTAGTCCATGAAAGTAATGCTCCTTTCCACCATCCAAATAAATTTGCATTGGCAAAAGTTATCAAAAATGCTGGTAATGGTGCAGCTATGGATTGTAAAATCATTAATAAAAACGATATGACTGCTGCATATGCACCATAAGACTCTACAAACTCTTTAATTACTGTAAAATCACCCGTAGCAAACATCTTAAATATGTTATTAGTTGAATTTTTTACAACTGGAATGAATAAATAACTTAAAATAACAGTTAAAAATAATAAAATTATTACTATCTTTCCAACCCAACTTTTCTTTTTATTAGTTGTTTTTTTCATAACGTACTCCTTATTTTATAAATTTATAGACTTAATTTCAAAAGTCGAAATTTGTCATTAATATTCATAATAATTTTATCATTATACTATTGCAATTGCCAATATAAAAAACTAATAGTATTTTTTTATCTATAGAAAATTAAAATGCAAAAAAACATCTTATTAATATTCCACTCTATTTTCTTTCAATATATCATTTGTTTATATTATGAATTTATAATGTTATAATTTTCTTATATTTAGGAGGTGTATTTTAAATGCCTAAAGTTAAATTAACTATTTTAGAAAGTAACTGCAGATGTAACTATTTTAAAACTGGAGATACTTTTATTGTAGAGGATATATGTCCTCCAATTTGTCATGAACTCTGGAACAGTATATATCCAAATGTGTATACTCTTTTAAATGGTGGAATTTTAGACTATGGTAATACTAAAGCTAAGAAGTTTGAAATGGGATGCCCTGATAATGGACGAGTTGTTATAAAAGGTGAAACATTAGAAAATTAAAATAACAAGGTAAAATATATTTTTCCTTGTTATTTTTAATAGTTATACTTTTAAACATTGATTTTTTACTAACTCTAAATTTCTTCTTTTAACTAATACAATTGCAATTATAAATGTTATCAGATCTGATACAGGTTGTGCATATAATATGCCATTTAATCCAAATATATAGTGAAGTATAAAAATCATTGGAATATAAATGAATCCTTGCCTAGCTGTAGTTATTATCGTTGCCTCTTTAAATTTATGAGTACCTTGCAAAAACATTCCAGATATAGTTGTATATCCTATTAAAGGCAACGTAAATGATTGTATTTTTAGTATTTTAGACCCAATGTTAATAATACTATTGTCATTTCTGAAGCTCCTTATTAGTCCATGGCTTTTTACAATAAATATTACTTCAATAAAAACCATAAATATAACAGCAAATCTTAATGTAAAATTTAGTGATTTTTTTACTCTTTCATATAAATTAGCTCCATAATTAAATATACAAATTGGTTGAAATCCATGACCAACACCTACCATAATATATGTTCCAGCAAGTATCAGTCTATTTACTATAGTAAATGATGCTATATAAGATTCTCCATATGCTTTTAGTTTATTATTTAGTATAGCTAATGAAAATGCAATAAATATTTCTCTTAAAAAATTAGGTATGCCACCAGAAAAAAGTTCTCTAATTATAACTTTGTTTACACAAAAATCTTTAATGTTATACCTTACACTATCTTTAAATCTACTTGCTATAATTAATGTTAAAAATCCTATTATTTCACCAATTATGGTTGCATATGCAGCTCCTTTAATACCTAAATCTAATCCAAAAATCATTATTGGATCTAATATACAATTGCTAACTGCTCCTAGCATAATAGCTATTGCTCCTAGCCCTGCATTCCCTTGCAATCTAAACTGATTATTCATTGTTAATGATGCTATCATAAAAGGTGTTCCTATTAATAAGATTTGCAGATATTCTCTTGTTAAAAATTCTAACTTTTTAGTTGCACCTAAAAAATACACTAAATCTATTATGAATGCATTCCCTAGTATCATAATTACAAGTCCAATAAAAAATGATACTATAAGACCTGTTATTGCCATTTTAGATGACTCTTTTCTATTCTTTGCACCTTCCATTCTAGAAATATAGTTACCAGATCCATGTCCAAATAAAAGTCCTAATGCTTGAATAACACTAATAAATGAAAATGCTAGTCCTACTGCTGCCATAGCATCAGTACTTATTTTAGATACAAAATATGTGTCTACAAGACTATAAGCTATGCCTACAAACATAGCAAGAGTCGAAGGAATAGCCATTTGTATTATTAATTTAGGTATTGATTCTTTAGTAAATTTTAAATACTTATCATTACCTCTCATGTTACTCCTCCATAATTTTTTTTATAATTCCATTATCACCATCAACTACAATATATTCACCATCAATTAAATTTGAAGTTGCATTACCAACACCTAATACTGCTGGAATACCATATTCTCTAGCTACAATAGCTGCATGTTAAAGTGCACCTCCAGTATCTGAAACTACGGCTTTTGCTACTTTAAATAACGGAGTCCATTCTGGGTCAGTATATGGGCATACAAGTATATCTCCTTTTTCTAATTTACTAAAATCATTATGATTATTTACAATACAAACCTTACCTCTAACTTTTCCTAAACTACCACTAACTCCATGAAAAACATTCTTATCATCATATCTAAAAGCATCTATTGATAACTGTTCCCAAGTAATCTCTGCTTGACTTCTAAGTGATTTTCTATGAGAAATTATATCTTTATATTTTTTACTTATTTCTTCTGCTACCAACACTTTTTGTAATTCATTTAATCTTAAATATAGCAAATCCTCATAAGGAATACTCATTATTTGGCTTATACTAGTTAACAACCATCTTAACAGTCCAAACCCTTTTTCCCAAGTATATTGACTTTCTTCTCTTCTTACATGTGCCAATCTATAATAAGAAATCTCATTATTAAGTTTATTAAACTTATTTATTTTATTATTAGCTTTTAAATTTTTAAGAATATATTCATATTTTTTATAATTACTATCATTACTTTCATTTTCTAATGACGACATAGATATTTTTAAAATTTTTAATAATCTATTGGGATCTTCATTCCATGATGTAGATGAAAATGGAATGCAACAATAATCAGATTTCCATCCATACTGTTTTAAAAAATCTTTTATTATAATTGATTCTTTATGGTAGTGTGACTTTAAATATTCATAATTAATTCCACTTTTTATATCATCCACCAAGACCTTGTTTTTAGCCATTTGTAATACAATTTTATCTATTTTTTTATTTACATCAAGAGTAATATAATTTAAATTTGATAACAAATCATATTCAGTGTATGACTTATTAATTTTTTTAATTTCTTTTTCTAAATTTTCACCAACAATTACTGCTGGAAAAAGAAAATATCTAAAACGTGCATATGCTATTTTTTTATGAATTTTTATGATGAAATTTATATACTCATTAATTTTTGATAATGAATAGCATTTATTACTATAAAGTTCTTTTTCAACTCTATTTATTTCTATATTACAAAAATTTAAAATCTTTTCTCCTTCCTCCATATTTTTAAGATTATTCTTATAATCTCTATAAACACTAGGGAATTTTAAAATTTTAAAATTTTAAAATTTTAAAATTTAAATTAAACTTAATTTTATTCATCTGTATAATTCCATCATTATCCATATAAATTGGACTCTTTAAATTTATCCCAACTTCCTTAAATAACTCAAACTTCATATTTTGTAGTATCATTGCAATTTCATAATCCAGTGGATAACAATGAACAGGAAAATGTTCAATCATATTATTTAAATATTTCTTTTCCTTGTCAGAATACTTTTTTTGTGGTTTCTTAACTTTTTTTATAGTAGTTATTGGTCTTGCCTGCAAAATATAAACTCTGTTATTTTTTATGGCCCACTCAATATCCATTGGCTTTTTATATAATTTTTTAATATTCATTGATACACTAAATAAATCTTTTAGGTTGTCCTTACTAAGACATCTTTCTTCTCTCATTTTATTTGAATTATCTATTTCCTTTGTTCCATTCTCAGAGTATACAATAGATATTTTTTTATTCCCTATTTTTGTATGAATTTCTTTTCCATCACTATCAAGTACATAATTATCTGGATTAACTTTTCCTGATACAATAGCTTCACCTAATCCATATGAAGCATCAATAATCATTTCATTGCTTCCTGTACTCGGGTTTGCTGTAAATAAAACCCCTGAGGCCTCAGAGTTTACCATTTCCTGAACAACCACAGCAATGGAAACTTCAAGATGATTAAAATTATTATTAGTTCTATAAAGAAAGGATCTATTACTCCAAAGAGATGCATAACATTTCTTTATTGATAAAAGTAACTCTTCTTTTTTAGTAACATTTAAATATGTTTCTTGCTGCCCTGCAAAACTTGCCTCTGGTAAATCCTCTGCAGTAGCTGATGATCTTACAGCAACATGAATTGGTATGCTAAATCTATCATATTTTTTCAGTATTTCTTGTTTTATATTATTCGAGAATTCTCCATTTAAGATATTTTCTCTAATTTTTTCTAGTTCTAACTCAATATCATTTTCATTAAATTTATTTATTTTTTCTTCTATATCCTTTAATATACCATTATATTCAAGATAATTTTTGTAAGCATAAGCTGTTATTATAAACCCATCTAGAACTTGTATATTGTTTGATATCATTATTCCAAGATTTACACCTTTTCCTCCAACAATATCTAGTTGATTTTCTTTAACATCTCTAATATCAATGATATTATTGCTAATCATTTCTATTACCTCCTACATACATCTTCAATTCCTAAGTCATTTATGTCTTTAATAATATCATTACTAATATTTAAATATACTTTCAAACTATTCTAAATCACAATTAAAATTAACCATAAAACAAATATATCATCAATGATAATCATTTTCAATAGAGCTTGCTTATCACTTTTTTTGCAATTATTTCTTTTAATAAGAATATACGGTTTTTTTATCAAACTTATTATTTCCTTTAAGTTGTCTTCATAAATTATATTGATATTTTTCGTATTAAACTATTTTTAAAATTTTATTGTCGCTTTTTTTATTATTTTTTATTATTCGACACATCTAAAATAGCTAGGTAGAATATTTTCTACCTAGCTATTTTTTTAATCATATCAACTTCACCATCAAAATTTTGAAATTCCTTAAAACCTAAACTTGTATATAGGTTCTTAGCTATGTCATCACCTTCAATGTAAGTTATAACTACTTCATTACTTTTCCCATCAGACTTAATCCATTCTAAAACTCTATTCATAGATTGTTTTCCATATCCTTTACCTTGACATTTTTCATCAATCATAAATTGCCAAATAAAATAATTGTTAAATTCCTTATTGAATCTAATCATGACAAATCCAATGACCAAATCATCATTATAAATAGCAAATGGATAAACGAATTCTCTATAAACATATGCTTTTGCTAAGCATTCTATATGATTTGTTATAAATTTTTCTTGTTCATATTTAACC
This sequence comes from Clostridium amazonense, assembly GCF_056431285.1. Lineage (NCBI taxonomy): Bacteria > Bacillati > Bacillota > Clostridia > Eubacteriales > Clostridiaceae > Clostridium > Clostridium amazonense. The sequence goes on from NZ_JBWKMH010000024.1 coordinate 165,622, forward strand.
TTAATATTGAAACATGCTTTGTAATTACTTTCATCGACTACTTTAATATTAACCATCCCCATAGCCCCCTAAAAAATTAACACTACTTTTTACTTACGCTTTTAAGAATTATCCCCTTCTTAAATCCACCTCTTAAAGCTAACTTCTCTTCCCTTTTCTTCATTAGGTCTTCTTCACTATAACCTAAACTATGTGCAAGTCCAAACAATACCTCCATAACATCAGCAAGTTCTTCTAGATTTTTATCTTCTAAATACTCACTAACCTCCTCCTTTAGCTTATCCTCTAATCGTTTTGACAACTCATCTTTATCACAAATTTTTATATCACACACAGAATCATCCTTACTTATTATATCTGGAATCAAATCTCTCACAAGCTTATCATAAATCTTCATAAAGCATCCTCCTTTTACTTATTTTTTATATTATGTCTTGTTTCATAATATTTCAAAGTTCTTAAATCTATAGCATCTTTAAAATGTTTCTTAAATGTTTCATTGCTAATAAATATTTTCATATCACTATAAAAACCTAATACACAATTATCATCTTTTCTAAAAAAGTCACTATGAGTTTTTAAAAGTGCTTTTATAGGATTGTCTTTTGCTAACTTTATATATCTTTTTTTATCCCAGCTTTCAAAATCAGCTGTTCCTTTATCTTTTAACATATCTACTTTATTACTTCCCTTTTCATAAAAAGCCTTAAAACTTTCATATACATCTTCTTCATTAATACTCATTTTTATATTACCAGAATTATAAAATGCTAAAAATAGAGGCATCTTATATGATTTACTCATAGATGTAGTTTCTATCATATTTATAAACTCTCGTCCTATTGTGTTATATAATTCAAGTTCTTCCTCACTAAGCTCATTATTTTCATATAAAAATTCCATATAATTATTAAGTGGATTTATCTTAGCTTTAGTTTTTAAATTATCATAAATATCACTATCCATATTAATGAAGAACTCTACTCTACTTGGTCTATGTCCAATCTCTTCTTTTATTCTATAAAACTCTTCTTTTATCTTCTCTGCTATAGATATTTCTTTTTCAGCCATTTTCTTGAAAATATCTATAAGTCTAAAGTCAAAATCTACTACACACTCCTCTGGATAACCATAAGTCATGGGATTACTTCTAGTTTTACCACTTTCTACTTTGTCTTTTCCTGTAAGTAAAAATGGTATTAAATTTGCTTTTTTATAATTTCCTATAAAATCTAATACATTTAAGTGCTTTTTATCTTTATATTTTCTAAGTCCTCTTCCAAGCTGTTGTAAGAAAATAGTTGGAGATTGTGTTGGTCTTAAAAATAAAACCATATCTATAGATGGAATGTCTAATCCCTCATTAAACATATCCACTGAAAATATAACTTTTATTTCTCCACTTTTAAGTTTATTAAGAGCTTCTTCCCTTGGAACGCTACAACTTCCGCTATAAACAGCTAATGATTTTACATCATTAGAATTAAAATAATCTGCCATATACTTTGCATGGCTTTTACTAGTACAAAATCCAATAGCAGACTTTGAATTATATTTTAAGTAATTATTTAGAATAAGATTAGCTCTCTTATTAATCATTAGAGCTTCTTCTAATTGTTTATCATTATATTTTCCATTTTTAAGTTCTATACTTGAATATTCAACAGTCTCATCATAAATTCCATAATATCTAAAAGGTACTAACCATCCTTTATTTATTGCATCTTTAAGCCTAACTTCATAAACTGTATTATAATCACAAATTGCAAAAACATCTTTTGAATCAAGTCTTTCTGGTGTTGCTGTAAGCCCAAGCATAAACTTAGGTGTAAAATACTCTATAATATTTTTATAATTATTTGATGTAGCATGATGAAATTCGTCTATAACTATATAATCAAAATAATCTCTTTCAAAATAGTTTGAATTCAAATATTCACTCTTACCTAGAGTTTGAACCAAAGCAAAAACTATTCTATTATTTGTAGACTTATTATCACCATAAAAAAATCCTATATCATCTGTTTTATTTACTATTTTGAAACTTTCAGCACCTTGTTTTATTATTTCCTCTCTATGCGCAACAAACAAAACTCTTTCATATTTCTTAGAATCAAAAGCTGCCAAATATGTCTTTCCAATACCTGTAGCTGCAACAACAAGACCTTTGTCAAACCCTTCTAATCTAGATTTATTTAAAGAATACAATGCCTCTATTTGAGCACCTCTTGGCTCCACAATATCTATAACCTTCATTTCTTTACTACTATTATCTAAATCTTTATACACATGCGGTCTAACCCAGCTTTTAGAATAGCTTTCTAAAACTTCATCATCTATAATAATTGAATGATTAAAGAAAAGATCGTCAAATGTATTTTGAAACTCTTCATAATCACTTTTATGCTCTGACTTTAAAAATCTATAATTCCATTCTATAGAAGAAGTTAACGCTCCTCTTGAAATATTTGATGAACCTATATAAATTTCACTATCTAGATCATTATGAAACATATAAGACTTTGGATGAAATGACTTGTTTTTTATATTGTAAAATCTTAAATCAACTCTATTCTTTAACTTATCTTTTAAAAGATATAACGCTTCTGGCTGAGTTATATTCAGATAATTTCCTGTTAAAATTCGAATTTTTACATTTCTACTAAGAGCTTCTTCTAAATCTTTCAAAATAAGTTTAACACCTGACTCCATCAAAAAAGAAACTATAATATCAATAGACTTAGCACTTTTAAAGCTCTCTTTAAGTTTATAGTAAAGATAATTTCTATCTCCAGTACTAACATTACGATTAGAACCTATTTCTATTTCCTTTTCTATAATTAATTCCTCATTAGTTTCTAAAATTTTATTTATCACCATATACTAACCTCATATTTATATAAATTTAAATTCTTATTCTTTTTTAATTCCTTTGCACATAGTATATTTATTGCATTTAGGACAATGTAACCTTTTATAGTTAACTCCTCCATTAACTCCAAAAACATTATCCTTTAAAGAAATATTGAATTTCTCGTTACACTCATCACATACCCACTCATAACTTATTGTACTCCAATGCATTAACATAATAACCCCTATAAATAGCCCTAATAATGAAATAAATGTAATTGTTAATTTAATCTTTAATCCTACAAAGATTAATATTATTGAACTTATTATTAATAATACTGATAAAGTAAAATAGCATTTACTTTTCATATAAATCCCCCCTAATTATTTACATTATACTATCCATAAAAAAATAAAGCCATAAACTAATATGGCTTCATCTTAATTATTGTTTTTCATGCATAAAACATTTAGCCAAACTAAATTATCTCTATTTAGCATTTTATCCTCTGTTTTATACATTTCTATAATCTTTAAGCTTTTAACTTCTTTTAAAACATCTTTAAAGCTGTCTTCTGTATAGCAATTAAAATATCTATCATTACAATCTATATATTCAATGTCACCGTACTTAAAAGACATATAAAAAACTCCACCATCTTTTAAACCATGGCTAACATTATTAATAACATCTACAATACTATCCTTACTAACATGAAGTAATGATGCTAATGCCCAAACCCCATCAAATTGCTCTTTATTTAAATCCAAATCTTTAAACTTACATACCTTAACTTCCTTACCTAAAAGCTTAGAAGCTTTCCTTGCAAGATTTTCACTCCCATCAATTGCAGTAACATTATAGCCTTTTTTACTAAAGAAAAAACTATCCCTACCTGAACCACAACCTAAATCTAAAATATCACCACCATAATTCATATATCTTAAAAATTTATCATATAAATTAATCATATCTATACCAACTGTTTTATCATAATACTCATCAAAATAAGAATTATAATAATTTAATGTATTACTCATAGTTTCACCTAAATTCTATATTAATCTTTTATTCATCAACGACTACTTTGACATTTTCCCATTTGTAGATACTACTTATTATACCAATTGAAATTATACTAATGAAAAGGTTTGCTATACCATAACTTATGAATGGCATATTTACGCCTAAAATAGGAAATAAGCATAGGTTCATTAATATACTTATTGAAAATTGAACAAGGAATAACATAAACAATCCAATAATTAGTAATTTCCCATATTTGTTTTTAATTTTAAAGTATACAATTCCAATTCTCATTATGAATGCAAGTACTAATATTATTAAAGAGATAGCAGCAATCCACCCAAATGTAGATAAGATATAAATAAGTACAAAATCTATTTTAGCATTTGGTAGTGTTTCTAATATACTAATGTTACCTTGACCTATAAATTTTGAAGATTTTATAAGTTTTGCTATTGTGTTATAAATATAACCCTGACCATTTATATCTTGATCATAATTTAAAAAAGTAAAAATCCTGCTTATTCTATATGGTTGTGACCACACCATTAAGTAGAAAAGAATAACAGAAAATCCACCTAATAAAGAAATGTATATTTTTTTCATGCCTGCTACTATAACAACTGTCATAATAGATATGCTATATATCATTGCATTTGGAAGTGATGGAATAAGTATAAAAAATAGAGCAGGCATAAGTGACATAATTAAGCATTTTAAACATTCTTTATTATTCCAATTATAATTATCGAATACCCCACATAATGCAATTACAAAGACAAATGGAGACATATTTATAAAACTAAAAGCTATTTTATGAAGTATTATAAATTTACTTATGTAAGTAGAAAATAATACTGTTAAAATTAATATAGCCCATGTACCTATATAAATATTTACAGAATGTTTCTTTAAACTTTTATAATCAAATTTTTGTAATACAATTAATACTAATAAACCTAATATGCCATATGATAAACTTCTAATAAAAAAATTTTCACTTAGATTATTATAATTATTATCTGGCATTGCTAAACTTACCATTCCTAAAGTTATCAGCATTCCTGTGATAATTAATAATAACCAATCTGGTGTAGATTTGTGTATTTTCCCAAGTTCCTTACCAACAGTTTTAAAATCCCCCATATTACAAATTGCAATTTCAATAGATTCATCTATAGATTTTCCAGATGAAATTTCTATTTCAACTCTATCTTCTATATGACATAATAATTCATCTTTTATGTCTTCATGTACAGATTTATTTTTAATCAATCTACAGACATTTTCTAAATACTCATAAACTCTCTTGTCATCTATTAATGACATACAATCCCCTCCCATAAAACACCATTTACTGTTGAACTAAATAACTTCCATTCATTTTCTTTTTCTTTAAGGCTTGTTTTACCTTCATCAGTAATTTTATAATATTTTCTCTTTCTTCCCCCTTCGCTCAATTCCCAATAAGACTCTATAAAACTTTCTTTTTCTAAAGCATGAAGTATTGGATACAGTGTACCCTCTTTAAATGAAAAAACACCTTTTGACCGAAGTTCAATCTCTTTAATCATCTCATATCCATACATATCTTTTCGATTTAAAAGACTTAATATAAGTATTGATGTACTTCCTTTCATGAGTTCTTTATTAATAGCCATAATATCACCTCCTATACCTTGTTATTCTATACATAGTAAATCTAGGTATAATTATAAACTACTATATAAATTTTGTAAATATATTACTTGTAAAATTTAACTTTTGATATTGTTGTAAATTAAGTATATAAAACCAAATTTAATTATATTTATCTAAATTTAATAATATACTTTCATTTTGTTTAAAATAAAATATAAAAACTTTAGCTTTATTTACGATATTTTTTATTATTAATAAAGTTAAGTTTCCTATATAATTGTTATAAAATCTAATTTTTGTATTTAAGGTGGTGTATGTTATGAATATTTTAATTGCAGATGATGATGAAAGAATTTTAAAATTATTATCTGATTATTTAAAGTTTAACGGTTATGGTGTAATAACTGCAAATAATGGTGAAGATGCTTTATTAAGTTTTAAGAATTATCAAGTTGATTTAGTCATATTAGATGTTATGATGCCTGTATATGACGGATGGATTGTTTGTAAAGAAATTAGGAAAACATCAAATGTCCCTATAATTATGCTTACTGCAAAGGATAGTGATTTAGATGAACTTTTTGGATTTGATATTGGTGTTGATGACTATATAACTAAACCTTTTAATATTGCACTAGTACTAGCTAGAATTAAACGTTTATTAAAGCCAAGTAATAATAATTTATTAACTTTTAAAGGTATATCTATTGATGAAGCTACACATTCAGTTAAACTTGATGATATTAATGTTGATTTAAATCCTAAAGAATATGCTATATTATTATATTTCTTAAAAAATATAAATATAGTTATAAGTCGAGATACTCTATTAACTCGTATTTGGGGTGATACTTATTTTGGTGATACAAGAACAGTTGATACACATATTAATCGTTTAAGAAATAAACTTGGAGCTTACTCTACATATCTACAGACTATTAGAGGGTATGGCTATAAATTAGGTGAATAATAATGAAGTCTATTAAACAAAAATTAATAATTGGAATACTATTAATTTTAACTATATTTTTATGTGGTATTTTAATTTATGGATTAACATTTAAAACATATTTTAAGAAAGAGCGCCTATTGGATATGCAAAATGCAAGTATTGAAATCCAAAACACTTTAAAAAATAGTAGTTCAATTAGCTATGAAAATGTTATTCCTTCTATATCAAATAAATATAATGTTGAAATTAAAATTAATAACTTATCTTCTAGAAAAACTGTGTTTTCAACTCACAAAAATGGTAACGGACAAGGTATGGGCAATCATTTAAATCGATTTCAGGTAGTTGAAAGTACTACATTAGAAAATGGTATGATTGAAGAAATTATCCATGATAGATCTACAGGTGTAAATTTTTTATCTATAATTAGCACTATTAATGATTTCGAAATTACTGTTCAAATATCTATTAACTTTATAGATGATGCAGCAATAAAATCTGTTACATTGCTTTTAAATATATTTATACCAATAACATTTATAATAATTTTACTTACTTCAATTTTTGCAAGAAAATTTACTAAACCAATTATAGATATAACAATGAAAACTGCAAAAATAAGTAATTTAGATTTTTCTGACCCAATAATTGTTAAAACTAAAGATGAACTTGGTGATTTGGCCACTAGTGTAAACATACTTTCAAATAAAATAAATACTACATTAACTGAATTAAAAAATAAAAATTCTAAATTAATAACTCTTATTGAAGATGAAAAGAAAAATGAAGAATTACGAAGAGAATTTATATCTTCTATTTCTCATGAATTAAAAAGTCCAATAGCTGTTATATCTGGATATGCTCAAATTTTAAACGAAGATTTACCTTTAAGTAGCGATGATATGAGTTATTATATTAATATAATTAATGATGAGTCTGAAAGAATGAGTGTTATAGTAAATGATTTATTAGACTTATATAAGTTTCAATCTAATACATTTAAGTTAAACTTAAAAAAAGTTTGTATTGATGAACTATTAGAAAAAATAATTAAGAAAAATTCTTTAATTTTTAATAAAAATCAAATAAATCTTTCTATAGATTTTCAAAAATCATATTCATTTTGTGATGAAATAAGAATAGAACAGGCTATTCAAAACTATATTAATAATGCTATAAGCCATGTTGATAATAATAAAATAATACATTTATCTATTAAAAATATAGATAATTCAATTTTAATTTCAGTATTTAATAGTGGATTAAATATACCTAATACTTATATTGAAAACATATGGAATGGTTTTGTTAGAATTGATAAAGTCCGTAATTTTAAAGAAAAAAGAGTCGGTCTTGGGTTAACTATAGTAGCTCAAATTTGTAAATTACACAATGGAACGTACGGTGTTATAAATCATTGTGATGGTGTTGAGTTTTGGATATCACTAAAATCTTTTAAATAATTTATTTTTATAAAAATATTAAACTCTTGTGACATATTTGTTACATTAAAAATTTAAAATTTAAACATAGATTAAATATTAAATTTGGAGGTTGATCATTTATGAAAAAATCAATTTTAGCATTATCATTAACTTGTGTTCTTGTAATAGGAGGTAGTACTTTAACTTTTGCAGCTAATAATTCAACAATGACTAAAAGCACAAATAATACAAATACAAAAGTTGAAACTCTTATGGATAGTGGCTTATCATTTGAAGATGCAAAACAATCTGTATTAGATGATAAACTTAAAAGGGTTGATGCTGCTTTAGAAAATGGCACTATTACTGAAGAAAGAGCTGCAGAAATAAAAAAAGATATGATAGAAAGATCTAGTACTTGTACAACTCCTGGAGAAAATAAATCTGAAAAGCCTAATTATGGATTAAATAAAGGTTTAAGAGGAAATGGTAAAGGTTCTTGTAATAGAATGAACTCAAATTTAAGCAAATAAATATTAAGGACACATTATTAAACTTATAAATAATGTGTCCTATATCACTTTTATTTACTCATATTTTTACATAGATACATATTAGAATCGGCTTCTTCCACAGACTTTAGTATGTCCTGACTTGCATTTCTAGTACTAATACTATATCCACACGAAATTGTAGGCATTACTGGATCATTTATTCTGGCATCATCTATATCATTTATCATACATTTTATACATTTATTTATATCATTTTCTTCTATATTAGGTGCAATAACACAAAATTCATCTCCACCAATTCTGTAACAATGCCCTATTTTACTAAAACTTTTTTTAATTATTTCTCCTGATATTTTAAGACAATAATCTCCAACTAAATGACCATAAGTATCATTTATTTTTTTGAAATTATCTAAATCAAGTAAAATCACTCCTATGTTTTTTGATTTCTTTATATGCTTCAAATTTTTCTCAAATTCTTGTCTATTTAATAAATTAGTTACTACATCATATTTAAATTGTAATTCTCTTTGAAAAAGATAATACATAACAAGAACTAAACTTATACTGTGCCAAGTAGAATGTATACTTGGAAATAAAACTTGAATAGTTGTTCCAATTATTATAATTAAATAAAGTATAACTAAGAATATTTTTTCACTAAGTTGAAATTTAGCACATTGATTATAATTAGAAATCATAAGAATTATTAATCCAAATATATATGTTACTACGTAAACACTAAAACATGGTCCTCTAGAATATTCATTATTCATTGATATAGAAAATGTCCAACTTGTCCATGGAGATAAAATAAATACTGCTGCATTTAAAATACTTGGTATTATAATATATTTAATTTTTTTATATAATTTTTCATCAAATACCACTGCTAATATCACAGAAATTAGAGGAGAAATTGAGAACCCAATAATATTAGCAATTATATTATAAGTACGAAATTTAGATCCAGATAAATCAAATATATTTGTAGCTATTTCTGCAATTATAATTATAATAGTCATAATAGTTACAATTATATATGCTTTCATTGTTTTAGATGACATAACAGTATTATTAAAAATTAAATATAGTAGAATTAAAAGCATTAATATGTTAATTGCACTACTTGCAATTAAATCAACATTGTAATTCACTAATTTCTCCCCCTTTTTTATGAAATAGTATAATTAAAATTTTTAACAAACTACATTAAACTGAATTTTCTGATATTCAACTCTTATATTTTATCACCTTATTTGTTTTAAATATACATTTTAATTATATTTTTACATAATATTATATTATTTCCTTATAACTTGTTTTGCAACTTAACTTATATATTTTTTTAAGGTAAATTATTAAGTTTTTATTTAATTTATTATATAACTACTTAGAAAGTAATAAATTTTAAAGCTCAAATTACTCTATAATAAAGAAAAGCAACTAATAGATTTATCTCTATTAGCTGCTTCTATGAGTTTTTTTATTAATAAACTATAAATTTAATGTTTTCTAATTATGTGATGAGTTATTTAATTAAAATTATAATCAGTTAATATGCTGTCTCTATTTAATGTTTTGTCATTAAAGTATTCATAATAGCTTAAAGCTAAGAAGCTTCCAGTAATATTATATATATTGTCAAACCCTAAATTTTGTAATAATAATGATACATTGTAACTTCTTTGTCCTGTTCTACAATGAAGATATACTGGTTCATCCTTAGGAATTTCATCTATTCTATTTCTAATTTCACTAAATGGAATATTTTTAACTCCTTTAATATGACCATTATTATATTCGTTTGTTTCTCTTACATCTATTATACATGCGCCTGATTCAATTAAATCTCTTATTTTATTAACTCTTACTTGCTTAAAGTTTTTATTTAAAAGATTAGAACCAATATAGCCTGCAAAATTCACAATATCCTTTGCTGTTCCAAATGGTGGTGCATAACAGAGATTTATATTTTTAAGTTGTTCTACAGTAGCGCCAAATGAAATTGCTGTTGCTATTACATCAATTCTTTTTGTAACATCACCTTTTCCAATAGCTTGTGCTCCCAAAATTTTACCTGTTGGTACTTCAAATAATAATTTAAAATGAATACTACTATTATCTGGCATAATTCCTACTTTATCATTATTTATTAAATGTACAACATCATAGCTAATATTCATATTCAATGCTTTAATAAGACCTTCGCTTAATCCAGTAGCTGCTCCATTAAAACCAAATACCTTTATAGCAGATGAACCAATAAACCCTACATTATTAACTGGAATTCCATTTATTTTATCAGCTACAGCTCTTCCTGCAATTTGAGCTGGCCCAGCTAAAGAAATTTTTGTTACATCTTTTATTAATGGATTAAATACTTCTATTGCATCTCCAATAGAATATATATCTTTATCATTAGTTTTATAAGTTGAATCTACTTTTATTGCACCTGTCTTTCCAATTTCAAGTTTACTTTCTTTTGCTAAAGTTGTATCTGGAGTAACACCTATTGCCATTACAACTACTTTTGATTGAACCTTTTTTCCAGATTCAAGTAAAACTTCATTTTCAGTAAATCCAACAACTTTATCATTTAATATTAAATTAATTCCCTTATCCATCATTTCTTTATGAAAAATTTGAACAAGATCATAATCAAAAGTTTTTAATACTTGTGACATTGCCTCAATTAGCGTAACATTATAGCCAGCCTTATTTAAATTTTCTGCTGCTTCTACGCCAATATACCCTCCACCGATAATTGCAATATTTTTATATTTATTCTTCTTTATAAAATCATTTAAATTTTTTATATCTACTACATTTCTTATAGTAAATATATTTGTCTTATCCATACCTTCTATTTTAGGAACTATAGGATTTGCCCCCGGCGATAAAATTAATTTGTCATAATATTCCTCATATATTTCATTTTTTATTAAATCTTTAACTATTATCTTTTTATTTTTTCTATCTATACTTAAAACTTCATTATTAATTCTTGCTTCTATTTTATATTGTGACATAAACTTTTTAGGATTCATTAAAATAAGTTTTTCCCATTCATCAACAACTCCACTTAAATAATACGGTAAGGAACAATTTGAGAATGATACATGTGGTCCTTTTTCAAACATGATTATTGTGTCATCTTCATTTAATCTTCTTAATCTAGCAGCAGCTGATGCACCTCCAGCCACCCCTCCAACTATTAATATTTTTTTAGCCATAACTACTTACCTCTTTTCTACAATAAATAGATTTTATCTTTTTATATTTTTACCTGTATATGATCCGAAACCACCTTTTATATTAAACACATTATAACCAAGTTTATTTAATATTTTACAGGTTCTTAAGCTTCTCATACCTGATTGACAAATTATATAATACTCATCTTTCTTATTTAAACATTTTTCAGGGTTATTCAGTAAAGTGCTCATTGGAACTTTTTTAGAACCTTTAATAAACCCTTTACTTGTCTCATATGATTCTCTTATATCTATTAAATTAATCTCATTTAACTTTTCATCTAATTCACTTATTAAAATTGACTTTATACTATTCTTCTTAAAAATTGAAAACATCAATTTTACCTCCACTACATTAATAGTTTTTCTTGTTTAAATTATTATATTCTTTTAATATAAATTATACTGTGACAAAATCACATTTACTAAATAAAAAAAGTAGCCAAATTAATGACTACTTTCTTATACTTTTTACTTATTTATGATTTTTAGTTTTTCATTTTTTATTCTATTTACATTATAATAAACTTTTTCCATATCTATATTAGTAAATACACCATCTTTGTATACTATTTTACCATCTATTATTGATAAACATATATCATTTGCCTCAGCAGAATAAAGTATATTTGCTAATACATCATGTATAGGTTGCATATGTGGTTTATCAAAATCATAAATTACTATATCTGCTCTATTTCCAACTTTTATTACGCCTGAATTAAATCTTCCTTGAGCTTTTGCACCATTTAAAGAAGAAATTTTCATCATTTCTTTTGAGTTTAAAAATAGAGGATCCTTATTAGTTCCCTTATGTAATAATGCTGCTAAGTTAACTTCTTCTAGCATATTCAAGTTGTTATTACTTGCTGCACCATCTGTTCCTATAGTTACATTAATTCCATGCTCCATCATAGTTTTTAAAGGGGCTATACCACTTCCAAGTTTTAAATTACTACTTGGGCAATGTGCAATTGATACATTGTTTTCTTTAAGTATTGAAAAATCATCACCTTCAAGATAAACACAATGTGCTGCTGTTGTATTGCTTCTAAAAGTACCACAATTCAAGAAATATTCTGCTGGCGTTAATCCAAATCTTTTTTTACATTCTGCTACTTCAAGTTCAGTTTCAGATAAATGAATATGCATATTCATGCCTCTACTATTACAATACTCAGATATTTTACTAACTGATTCTTCTGAAGAGCTATATACTGCATGTATTGAAACATCTGCTTTAATTCTATCACTATTAGTGCTTTCTATATATTCATTTAATGCTTTTGTTTCTTTATATGCTGGACCATTAAAATAATCTTTTCTTCCTTCTATATCTGCATAACCATAAGATAAATTAGCTTTAATTCCTGATTCAGAAACAGCTTTTGAGATTCCTTCTAAGTTAAAATACATATCATTAAAAGAAACAACTCCACTTTTTATCATTTCTGCAATACCTAAAAGTGAACCATAATAACAATCTTCATTTGTAAGTAGCTTTTCAAATGGCCATATTTTCTCGCTTAACCATCTATCAAGTGGCAGTCCTTCACCATAACCTCTAAGTAATGTCATTGGCACATGGCAATGAGTATTAAAAAATCCTGGAGATGCAACTTTATTTTTTCCATCATAAACTTCACCATGATAATATTTAGGAATTTCTTTACCTATGTATATTATAGTGTTTTCTTCTATTAATATATTAGTGTCTTTTATAACATCATAATTTTCATCTATTAGTGTAATATTTTTAATTAACATAATTTCTCCTTACCTTACTAAAATTTATTATTTTTTTATTACAGAATCAACTTTATAATTTACATAAAAAACTACCGCAATTACTGATTATAAGTTAACTCCACAAAAGAATTAACTTATAATCAACTATTTACGGTAGTTGGTAGAAACGTTCAACCGATTATGAACTTATATAAGTCAAATTTAAATATATTAAAATTATCATTTATTATATATTCTTTTTTAATACTTTTCAAGTAATTTGTTCTTTTTTATAATCAAAAAATAATTTTATACTCTATAAACTATGTTAAACAAATTCAATTTTAATATATTTATTGAATATAAATTCATATTATGTTATTTTAAAATAATAGTGGTATTTTTGAGGGGGTAATATTTTTGAGTAATAGATTTGAAAAAAACTATAAAGTAAACGTTTATGATGTAGATTCTACAATGAAATGTAAGTTCTCATCATTATTAAATTACTTATGGGATGTTGTGATTGCACAATCTGAATCATTAGGTGAAACTAAGGAAGGAATAATTCATAACAGTTGCATTTGGGTGCTTCTAAAATATGATATAAATATATATGAATATCCTAAATTTAAAGATGTGATAACTGTTGATACTGAGGCTATTGGAATTAAAAAATTCTATGGATATAGAAATTACACTATAAAAAACTCCGACGGCAAAATTATAGGAGATGCTTTTTCTACAGCTATAGTAATTGATGCTGAAAAAAGACGTCCTCTTAGAATAACACCAGATCAATATGATATCTATGGAATTACTGGTGAATTTGATAAAACTGTTGTGTTAGATGATTTAATATCACTTGAAAATGCACAGTATTCTAAAGAATATTCTATAAGATATAGTGATATTGATTCTAATAACCATGTTAATAATGTAAAGTACATTGAGATGTCAATTGACACATTACCAGAGGACATAGTGAATAACTATAGATTATCAAATATTAAGGTGTTATTTAAAAAGGAAACATCTTATGGAGATACTATACATATTTCAACTGAAGTTATAAAAAATGAAAATGATAAAATTAACACGCTTCACACAATAACATCAACTGAGGGAAAACTTCTTACAAAATTACAATTAGAATGGAAGCAATATGAATAAAAATAAATCACCTAACTAGGTGATTTATTTTTATTATATATTAACTTGTTCATTACTTATTGTCTTATTCTTTTTCTTAAATATTTTTCTATTGTTATAAATATATTTTCCAAGTATTATAGTTGCTATAATTAAAAGTATACTCCCAATTATTAAGTCTTTAGTAGGATTTATGTTGCTTACTATATCCTTATTTAAGGTTCCATTGAAAAAACCTACAATGTCAAATATAGATGCAATAGTATTGTTAAGCATGTGAATGCTCATTGGAATTAATATATTTTTATACTTTTCATATAGTATACATGCTATAAATCCAAAAATCATAGCTCCTGCCTTTACTGAATCCAAATGCAATGCACCAAATATTATAGATGATAATATTGCTCCAAAAATTATTCCTATATTTCTAGAAAAACTCTTAAATATTATTCTTCTAAATACTAGTTCCTCTAATATAGGTGCTAAAATAGCTATAGCAATTGTGACTCCTATTAATTCTAGTCCATTATTTACATCATAATGGTTTTCATTCATAATCTTAATTGCCTTTTGAGGATTAAATTTATATATTATAGCTGTAATTACAGTACTACTTCCAAAAGAAAAAACAGCTAATGTAATATAAAGTAATAAAATCTCTTTTATATTAAATTTATTTTTGAAATCATTAAATCTTTCACAAATTGAATTCTTATTTGCCTTTCCATAAATTAATAAAATTATTATTAAAGTTGAATCTATAAAAATTCTTTCTCCTAAACGAGTAATATTATAGTTTGTTATAGCACCAATTATTCCAAATAAAATAAAAGTAAATATAGAAACCAAAATTTCTATAAAAATTAATTCAAATACTCCAATCTTCTTCATTGTTGTCCCCCTTAAAAATGTAAATATTATGTATAATTTTAACATCTAATATGATTTTTGTAAAATAAAACAAAGCACCCTATATAGGTGCTTTTACTAATCTCTTATTTTTCCAACATAATTGCATATATATGAGTGCTCTTTTTGAAGTTGTCTTTGATACCAATCAGTTTTTATTACACTAATATGTGCATCTACCATCTTTTTAACTCTGTTTTCTTTTGTAAATTGTTCTATTATAGCTATTCCAAAACATATGATTATTGCCACTGTTAGTATACGTTTAGTTATAGTCTCAAAACTTGGGAAAATACAAAGAGCTCCACCACCAAAAACACCTAGTGCAATACACATATATGTTATATACTCCATGTGATATTTAAGTTTTTTTACTTTTCCTAGTAATCTATCTATTACTCCAAAATCTTTAAAATATATTTCTAATTTACTTTTGTATAATACCATAAATTTGTTTAAAATTTCACCATATCTCTTGTCGCCAACAGATTCAGATATTCTCATACACATAACTAATGGATAATCATAATCTCCAATATCTTTGTACTCAAATTCATCTCTTTTTGTTAAACTTGGAATTTTAACTTTTAACTCATACTTACTATCAATAACCAATTCATAGTTATCGTTTACTAATATTGTGTAATTATCTCTTATATTCTCTAATGCTCTTAAAATTGTTCTGTTATTGGAATATGCTTTACTTACAATATCTATAATAGTCATTATGTCACCTCTTTCATTATTTTTATATTTATTATAAAAGGAACTATTTCAAATAGTTCCTTTACCTCACTAAAATACTTTAATCTTACGTTTACTATATATAATATTTTCGAGTTATTTTCAAATTTCTTAAGGTTGTAATTAATATTTTCAAAATTAAAAGTATTTAATTTTTATTATATGATTTTTATGTACTAAAGGTAATAAAACAATTAAATATAAATCTATAGTTTTGCTATACAACTAAAAAAAGTTTTAAAATAAAGAATTTAAATCTCTATTTTAAAACTTTTTTAATTACTTTAAATACTCTATAACTGCATTTAAATACATTGTATATGATATTGGTGACTTATTAGCTGTAGCAAAAAAATATCTTATTTGCTTTTTAGTATATTCTTTAAGCTTTTCATCTTGTGTAATTTTAGATAATTTTAAAAGCACGTATGCCGCTACAGAATTGCCTGACGGAATTGCACCATCATATAATTCTTTTGGTCTTAAAATTAACTTTTCTGCATCATTTCCATATAAGAAGAATCCACCTTTATTTTCGTCCCAAAATTTATCAATCATGCTATTAGTAAATTTTATAGCATCTTTCAAATAAGCTTCTTTGTCAGTTGATTCATACATTTCAATAAATGCCCATACAAGAAAAGCATAATCCTCTAAATATGCTAAATATTTAGATTCACCATCTCTAAATCTTGCAAGTAACCTACCTTTTTCATTTATTAAATTTCTTTTTATAAAATCAATTGCATTCTCAGCAGCATTTAAATATATATCATTTTTAAGGATTTTATATGCTTTTGATAAAGCAACTATCATTAAAGCATTCCATGAAGTAAGTATTTTATCATCTGTATATAAATTAGTTCTTTCTTTTCTGTATTTAAATACCTTTTCTCTTAACTTATTAATTTCTTCATTGCTACTTTCAAAACTATCATTATATAGTAAATTGGCTATGCTTTTTCCTTCAAAATTACCACTTGGAGTTATATCAAAATAGTCATTAAACCTTTTTCCATCCGCATCTCCAAGTACTTCACAAATTTCTAATGGGTTAAACACATAAAACTTTCCTTCATGTCCATCACTATCTGCATCTTGTGCAGAATAAAATCCATTTTCTTTACCTTTAAGTTCTCTTAAAACATAATCTATAGTTTTAATTGCAACCTCCTTATAAAAATCCTTTTTAGTTAATTCATAACACTCTAAATAAGCTATTATAAGTAATGCATTATCATAAAGCATTTTTTCAAAATGAGGCACTAACCATTTTTCATCCGTAGAATATCTAGAAAAGCCAAATCCTACATGATCAAAAATACCTCCTCTATACATACCCTCTAAAGTTTTTTCAACCATATTTAGTGCTTCTAATTCACTAGTAATCTTATAATAATTTAAAAGAAACAGTAACTTATGAGGTGTTGGAAATTTAGGTTCTTTACCAAAACCACCATAAACACCATCAAAGATTTTTTTACAAAATTCATAACCATCTTCAGCTATTTTAAAAGAAACATCTTCATTATATTCCTTTGGATCAAACTCTTTTGATATTTCATGCATAAACTCTAAACTTGCTTTTTCTATTTTTTCACTATTATTTTTCCATTCTAAGCTCATTGTATCTAAAATCTCTAAAAAACCAGGCATATTATATTTAGAATACTTAGGAAAATATGTACCAGCATAAAATGGGTTAGCATTAGGCGTTATAAAAACACTTAGTGGCCATCCCCCTCCACCAGTTAGAGATTGACAAACTGTCATATAAACACTATCAATATCTGGTCTTTCTTCTCTATCAACCTTAATACAAACAAACTTTTCATTCATTTTGCTGGCAACTTCATCATCTTCAAAACACTCATGTTCCATAACATGACACCAATGACATGTAGAGTAACCGATACTTAAAAATATAGGTTTATTTTCTTTTTTTGCCTTTTCAAAAGCTTCATCACACCATGAATACCAATTGACTGGATTATAAGCATGTTGAAGCAAATATGGAGACTTTTCATTAATTAATCTATTAGTTTTTAAATCATTATTCATAAATACTACCTCATATTATAAAACTGTTTAATAATATGGTTATCTTTAGATAAAGATTTTATTCAATGATACCTATAAAATATAAAATTTATCTAATATACATAATAAAATAACCTAGCAATTAGAAAACCTTTTACTCCAAATGCTAGGTTATTTTTATATTTCATTTTACAAATATAACATTTTTTCTTCACGTAGTTCATGCAGCGTTTTATCATTGCCTTTAATCATAGCCCAATCATAAATTCTAATACTAGACCAGCCTGTTACCTTTTGTCCCCATTTATTAAAAGTAAGTTTTTCATTATTAAAATTAACATACTTACTATCAATAACTGTAGCTTCTGAATTGTATCTATTTTTAATCACTACAATATCTCCACTTTTGATAATTCCCCACTGAAATAACTTATCCATACCAGGAAGTATAGTTCTAGTTATAGCTGTGTCACTCTTATTCTTATATTTTGATATCTTTTTACTATCCACCTCAACATAAAAATCTTCTAAACATGGCGGAGGTAGTATTCTACTTATATCTATAAAATATTCTTGTCCTATTTTCATTGGACTTAACTGAAAACAACTAATATCTACACCATTTTCTATAAGCCAAGCAGATGCTGATAATGTTTGTTTATCAAAAGATGATGCTATAAGTATTATTCTCTGCTTTAAATTAAAAGTCTTTAATGAATTATTCTTTTCAAGAAAATCATTTAAAATTCTTGATGCCTTTTCGCAAGCTGTTAAATCTCCAAGTTCAAATTCGTCTCTATACTTTTCAATATATGCTCCAAAAACCTTATCAACTAATTCATCTTAAGTTTTAATTTTTGCATAACTTGCAGCATACCTTATAGCTTGAAACTCAAAAGCCTCTTTTCTTTGTATAATATCCGCAGCATCTCTTTTAATCTCAATAAGCACAACATTGCCATTTTCATCTACTGTTGTTAAATCACTTCTTCCATTTTCCTTATTCACAACTTGTTTTCCAACCACAAGAAGACTTTCATCCTGAAAAATAACATCTATATTTTTTCTTAAAAATTCTTCTATATGTTCTTCTCTTAAGTTTAAAGATTTAAAGTTAGTATTTTCTATTTCAACATCTTCAACTTCTATAGAATTTTGTATTTTTACTGAAATTAACATTATCACTACCACCTAATTATTGTTATATTTATGATTATAACCTTTTAGTAAAATTCTAATACACTTATTAATTATAGTATATAGCAAGATTTCACTCTTACATTTATATTATTTTCACAAATTAGCGTTTTAAATTTCTCACTTGACCTATAGTTAATCCTGTTTTTTCTGCTATTACTTCTATTTCTAATACATCTAATAGTTTATTTGCTATATTTATCTTTTCTTCAAGCCTGCCCATGTTTATATATTCTTCTATAAATTCGTTTTCGTCTTCTTCATCTTTTTCTCTTTTTTCCCAAAATTCAATTTCATCATTATAATTTCTTAAATATTCTAATCCTTGTTCAGTTATACTTATTTCCATTTCCCTCATAATATCAAAGTTTCCTCTGTAACTTATCATTCCCATTTTAATAAGCTCTTTTACTCTCCAAAAGATATACACATCTGAAATTAAAATTTCACTATTTCCAAGTACTTCACCTATGATTCTTGCTGATTTTTTAAATTCTTTTGGAGTATATTTTAATATAAATGCATCAAAATAATCCTCATTTACATTTTCAACTTTTCCTTTTTTTAAAATACGAAGATTTGAATTTTCTTTTTTTAATGATTTCCATTGTGTTGATAGTTTTATATATTTATCTTCATCTATATTCCTATTTATTTTAATATATTCTCCAAATTTTCCTGGCATAATTTCACTTGTACATCGTGGTATGTATATGCCATATTTTACTTCAATAGGCCTATCAGATACATTTATAAGATAAACATTTTTCCATTTATCCTTTAATAATTCTAATGTGTACATTAATCCACAAATTTCAATAGCATTTTGTCCATGCCAAAAATATATGATGTCGTTATCCTTTATCTTAGAAATTTCATTTTCAAATTCTATATAATTTTTCCTAAGCTCATCAATATTCTCATAATAATACTCATCTTTACTAATTGTTTCTTCAAACCAATTAATTCTTCTCTCTACGTCTATGTAATGTTCAATAGGACCTTCAGAAATATTATCATATAATGATATAACTTTTTCACCTTCTATGATTTTTTTATTAATAGCATATTTTAAACTTCCTCTTGAAGATTGTGAAAAACATATATGAATTGTCTTATTCATAAAAAATCTCCCTTATAGTTTATTTATAGTGTCTTTTATACTCATTCTTATTTATATAAAACACATATTATCATTTAAAAATTTATTTTCTAATAGTAAATTATCCTATTAAAAATCATATCATAACTACTCTTATAATTCTAATAACATAACACTAATTTTGATTAATTAAATGTTCATATTAATTTTTTTTTATATTTAGATATTTACTCAAAACTAGACATTAATTTAACGTAATATTTAGCATCACCTGTTAAGTAATAGTTGTACCAGGCTTGTATTGTTTTAGCTGAATAAATATTTAGATATTCAATAATTTGTTTTGCCCATAGTAGCGAACCAGCGGAACTTGCAGTTATTACATTATCATTTATTACTGAAAGTTCATTTATGTATAGAGATTGACCTTTATATTTTTTTGAGAACATAGAAAGGTATTCAATTGAATTACTTGTATGTGCATGATTATTTAATATACCTAATTCAGCTAATGCTAAAGTTGCACCACATATAGCAGCAACTAAAATTCCTCTTTTTACATATAAATTAGCTTTTTCTAAAATAAGTTTTTGTTCTTCATCATGCCATGTATTTGCACCAGGTAGTAATAATGCTGCTATTTCATTTTCATTTATTTCTGTAATTGATATATCTGGTATTAATGTTAGACCTCCTAGTGTCTTAATTGGTTCTTTTCTTATACCAACAGTTTTAATTATGTACTTAGATTCTTTAATCATATTTTGCATACTAATTGCTTGCAAAACATAACCAATCTCACAATCTGCTAAAGTGTCTAAAACATAAATGTATATTATTTTTTTCATTTAATTACTTCCCTTCTTTTATATAAATTTTCTTAACAAAAATATTATATAGAAAAAACAGTGACATCTATTTGTCACTGTTTTTATAAACTCTTAATGTTTTTTCAAGATGTTTCTGAATTTTAAGTGCAAAAGAAGGTGGTGATAGTACTTTTATTTTATCACCAAATCCAAGTATAATAGAAAATAGCATAAAGTCATTTTCTTTCATACTAAATTCACTAGTAATTACATTATTAATTTCCATAGTTGTTGCATTTGGAAAATATTCTTCTACTAAAGTCTTCATATCTTTATCATATTCTATGCAAACACTTATATTTCTATCATTTCGCTCTGTTTCATATTTTTCTAATTCGTATTGAATGTTATATTTTCTTAACCACTTTTTATTAGTAACTGTTAGGTTTCTTATACGAACAATTTTATACATACAAAAATTTTTATTGTCACGATTATAAGCAAATACATACCATGAATACCACCTATAAAAAACATTCAAAACATCTGCTTCAACTTTACTTGATTTATTTTGAGAATTAGTATACTTAAAAGTTATAGCAAAGTGTTTCTGTATTGAGTTTTTAAGTGTATCTATAGTTTCTACAACATAATCATTTTCATTAATAACTGAAAGGTCAATTTCTAGCATATTTTCTACACTAGAGTCTTTTAAAATATGTTTTACCTTCTCATATGTTTCTTTAACTTTTTTATCACCATAAATATCTTTTAAACTCTTAAGTGCTAATAACATATACTTTGAATTATCATCATCAATTATTTTTTCATTTATTTTATAATTACTTTGTATAGAGTACCCACCCTTAGAACCAATTTCAGAATATATAGGAATACCTGCTAAAGTAAGGTCATTTATATCTCTTAAAATAGTCCTTCTTGATACACCAAATTCTTCAGCAAGTGTATTTGCACTTACACACTTTCTATTAAGTACATAAAATAGAATTTTCAGTTGTCTTTCAATCTTCAAATTTATCTCCTATGTTTTAAGTTTTTAATATTTTATATTAATTAAGTTCTAAAAAGAACTAATTATCTATTATTAAATCTAGTTTATTAATTAAATTATGTACTATCAAATAATAATCATGGAAACCATTATATCTAAGTTTAAAGTTGCCAACTGTTAATGTAGCATTTCCTCGTATCTTCTTTTTTTCTATCCCCTCTATTTCTTCTAGTATATCTATTTTCTGTATCAATCTTTCTTTTTCTCTATCCATAATTTCTTTAGTCTCTTCATCTAATTTTCTGTATGGTATGTATGGCAAAGTTTCAAAATGAACATAGACTTTTTCTCCATATGCTTCTATATGAATATTAAAATTTATATTATCAATAGTCTTATTCCAATTTTGTTTCCATAACTTATAAAAAATTTCCCCACCTTTTGCTGAATTACTAATATCACAACAAATATCCTTTGTATTACTCATAAAGTTTTCAGTTACATAGAAGCACAAATCTTTTTCCATTTTATCACCTTGAAAATGCTCTAAGTACAATTCAAAACTTAGCTCTTTAAGTTGATCTAATTTCATTTTTTCACTAAGTATATACGCTTCATAGAAATCTTCTACAACTTTATTACTAGAATATTTCTTTAAAACTACTTCTAAATCTAAATATTTATAGTGAATGAAATTACTATTTGAAAGATTTATATTGAAATTATTTTTAGTTAGATATCTACATTCAATTCTGCAATTATATTTACTAAAATTATCCTGAATTATATTCCAGTATCGTTCTGTTTGTTTATCACCTTCTATTGAAAACACTTTATTTTCAATACACACAACATGAACTATATCTCCATCTTTATTTTTTTCAACGATTACAATATCAATAAAATTATTTTTATTATTACTTTTTCCATAATACTCACGATATACACTAACACTATTATTTTCATTTATTTTGTCGCATCCGATAGCTTCAAGAAAATCATTTGCTATATCAATGCCAAAATTATGATCTTCATTGGGATTAAGTATCCATGCTAACATATTAGATACAACTACTTCTTTTCCATACAATCCTAATACTCTGAATACATTTCCTGAATTCCCCACTATATTTCTCCCTTTGTATCTATGTAATTTTTTATTCAATTTATATTATACTTTAATCATGTTTTCCATTGCTATACTTCTAATAATCATTTTAAAAAGACCACTAAAAAAGTTAATTTAACTTAAAAATCACCACATAATCATTTATTTTATAAGGTGTACTTTTAGTAAAAATAATAGTTTTTCAATGGTCTAATTTCAAATTTAATTATTTCTTAAACGAATAAGTTCTGATGCTGCTTTAAGTCTTCTCTCTGGATCTTCTGACCTTAACTCTTCTTCTAATATGGCTATTGCTTCTGAAAGTAAATTATTAAGTCTATCTATATTATCATTTATTATAAAACATTTCTTTCCTAAAACTTTATCTATATTATATGATTCTACAACATCTTTATATTGACATATTGTGTTTCTATTGCTTAATAACTTCTGAATATCATTACTTAAATCTTTTATTAAAACTTTATTTGTCCATTTCACCTTTCGTCTATGACACATAGCATCTATTTCATTATCAAACTGTTCTTCGTATATATAATCATCAATAACTCCAATATATGCCCATTGTTTTTCAGATACTAATACAACATCACCTTTTTTCATTGTATTAACAAATGTATTAACTTGTCCTAAAGCATTTCCAAGCTTATAACCTGAAATTTTATATTTATTTTGTAATGTATTTCGTATTTCATCTTTATTTTGATTTTTAAGATTTCCTATTCCTGGCCATCCAATGCATATGAAGTTTTCATCAATAAATTCTTTTATCCTTTCATTTCCATGTGGCTTTGATTTCATTTGAAAAATCTTCATAATAAACCTCCATTCTATTTTTATTGAAAATTAAGTTTTACTTCTTTATAATTATCATATTCTAGAATGCAGTGTTAAATAACATAGCTTTATACTTTTTTAAAATTCTACAATAGTTCCAGTGCTAAAATATTGTACTTTTTCACCTACTGTACTTCTAAGTATTTTATAAGCTGGATCGCCTGTGCAATGACAAGTGTATATATGTTCTACACCTAAATCAATTAATCTCTTTCCTAATGCTTCTACTTCTTCTTTTGTAATATTCATAGAATTTGGTCCCTTAAGTCCCATTAAATGAAATCCACCAATGACTGCAAATACTTTCTTCCCTTTAAAAGTGTTTTTTACTTCTTTTACGATATTATCTATACCACCATGAGAACAACTATTTAAAACTATTAGTCCATTTTTAGTTTCAAACACTAGACTTTGCTCATGCTTAAAATTATCTGGCTTTAATCCATCTTTAGTCATACGATACATATGAGCTTTTTTTCCTCTAGATTCTAAATTCTCAGTTTTATGTGATATAAGCCACACACCGTCGTCAATTTTATAATCTTCATTTATATACATGAACCTATCTGAATATTTATCTAAAATTCCTTTAGGAATACCTATATATTTCTTAATTGGTCCTATTTTTATATAACATTTATCTTTTACTTCATTCCTCACATATACATTAGCTTTCTTATTTATATTAAAAAAACCATCATATCCCCCAGAATGATCTGAATGGTTATGTGAAAGAATTGCAACATCTACATTTTCTAAATCAATATCTAACTTTTTAGCATTTTCAACAAAGTTGTCAGATAACCCTGTGTCTAAAAGATATTTCTTTTTATTATATTCAATATAAACAGCTAATCCATGTTCTGCTATAAGATCATTATTAGATTTATTTTCTATAAGTGCAATCAACTTCATTTAACTTTCCTCCCTAATAAATACATTAATGTATTTATTGTAAAAATTTGAATTTTTTATTATCTAAATATATTTTACTACTTTTCTGAATATAATAGTTAATATATAAAATTTATAAGGTGGTGTTCCTTTTTGAACATTTTATTATTAGGTCTATTTGTTGCATTGCTAATTTTTGAAATATTTACACTGCCGAAAAATATTAAAAACTATGTATCCAAAGGTCTGTGTAACTTTAAAATGTTAACTTTTGATATTATTGTTTTATCTATATTTGCCTTATTAATTATTATTACAAATATAGATTCACCTACCAAAACAGATTTTGCTTTAGAACTTATATTACTATCAACTCTATTTGTCATTTTCATTAGAAATACAACAAATAGAATAACCGAAAATGTTATTTATATAAACGGCAATAATTATGATATAGACACTATTGATAGTTTTGAGTGGAGTGATAAAAAATCTAAAAACTACTTTTCTAAAACTATTGAATATTATACTTTAGCTTTGACAGTTAAGACAAAGCATAAGATTTTTGATACTAACACAGAAACCATTTATATTGATATACAAAGCAATGATAAAGAAAAAATAAATTGTCACCTAACACAAAAGCTTAATAAATTAGCTTAAATTTAAACCTATTTTTTAGCTGTAAATATATTAATTTTAAATTAATAGTTCATTTTAAGATGATTTTATATATTAAAGTCATCTTTTTTTAGTAAAAATTTAATATACATTAGGCTTCTAATCTCAAATGGTACTATTAAACTTATAGTTTATTCTATTATCATGTTTGAAACCACTTAAAAAGTAAGAGTGAAATTTGAAATTTATGGTTAATATTATTCATTTCATTCATAATATTTCTTTTTTTAGATATTATGAACAAAGTGATCACTATAAACCATTTTTTATTATAAATTTTAAGTATAAATTATGATTTAAAGTAAAAAATAAATAATCATTAGATGACTAATGACTTTTGATATCTTTTACCTTTATGAAAGGGTGTGTTATGAATTGACTAAATCTGTAATAATTGTGGGCGCTGGTATAGGTGGTTTAGCAACTGCTGCTAAACTTTTAAGTAAGGGCTATAAAGTTACTATATATGAAAAAAACTCTACAATTGGAGGCAAACTTAATTTTATTAAAACTGAAAACTTCAAATTCGACTTAACTGGATCTATTTTAATGACTCCAGAAATATATAAAGAAGTTTTTAGTTTTGCTGGGAAAAACTATATTGATTATTTTAAACTTAAAAGATTAGATCCACTTTATAGAGCTTTTTATTGTGATGGTAGTCACTTTGACCTATTTAATAATATGTCTAAATTAACTAAAAGCCTTGAAAGAATATCTAAACATGATTCTATTGGATATTATAAATTTTTATCTAAGGTTTATGAAAAATATATCATAGCTGATACAAATTTTTTGAAAAACTCTTTCAGTAATACAAAAGATTTTATAAATTTAAACTCATTAAAAAAAATACTTGAAATAAATACATTTTCTACAGCATATGATTATATTTCAAAATATATAAATAATGAAAAACTAAGAAATCTTCTAGCCTTTCAAGCATTTTATGTTGGTATTTCACCATTTGAAGGTCCAAACATCTATAATCTTATACCTACTATAAGTCAACTTTATGGACTTTGGTATATTGAAGGCGGCATGTATTCTTATGTAAAAGCATTAGAAAAATTAATTGTAGAGCTTGGTGGAAAAATTATTACAAGTGCCCCTGTTGATGAAATTGTAATACAAAATAAAAAAGCTATAGGAGTTAAAACTTCTTTAGGATTTCAAAAATCCGATATAGTAATATGTGATGCAGATTTTCCTTATGCAGTAAGTAACTTAATAAAAGATAGATATTCCAAAGGTAAATATACAGAGAAGAAAATATCCAATATGAAATATTCTTGTTCAACATTTATAATGTATATTGGTCTTAAGAAAAAATATCCTTGTCTTAACGTTCATAATTTATATATTGGGGAAAACTTCAAGAAAAATTTAGAATGTGCTTTTATTGGAAAACTTCCTTTAAATCCTTCAATGTACATATATTGCCCAAGTAGTATTGATAATTCTATGGCAAATGAACATATGGAATCTTTAAATATTATGGTTAGAGTACCTAACACTTTATTTAAAAACATAAAATGGAATGAAAAAACTATCAAATTAATGAAAAACAGAATATTTAATGAACTTTCAAAAATAGATGGACTTTCTGATATTAAAGAAAACATATTGTATGAAAATTATTTAACACCTAATGACTTACTAATTAAATTTAATTCTTATGGTGGCACTGCTTTTGGACTTAGCCCTACTCTTTCTCAAACTAATTTTTTTAGGCCTCATATTAAATCACCTACAGTAAATAATCTATACTTTGTAGGTAACTCTGTGCATCCAGGTGCAGGTATATCTATAGTATTGCTATCAAGTAAGCTTGCTGTAGAAGAAATCCTTTATAATAAATAAATATGAAAAATTTTACTTCATAATACAAAAAACTTGCCAAAATAACATTTTAGCAAGTTTTTATATTATAAGTTTGTTGTACCTATTTCTGTATGATTATTCTCTTTATATTCTTTAGAAAAAATAAATGGTCCAAACATGATAAGTGAAATTATTATGTTTATTATTAAAGATACTATAGTAAATGCTCCTCCATCCATTTCTCCACCATTAAATATACTGACTAAAGAATTATTTGTTATATGAATTAATATTGGAGTCCATAAATTTTTAGTTTTCATATATGCAAAACCTAAGAAAATTCCTAAAAACATACAATAAGCTATATGAAATATAATACAATATATAGGAGTTTCTGGTGAGTATACTTTAATGCATAATGGAAAATGCCAAATCCCCCAAATAGCCCCTAATATTAGTACACCTATCTTTTTTCCAAAAATATTTTGAAATCTAGGTTGTAAATAGTATCTCCATGCAAATTCTTCACCAAAAAAGCAAACAAATGACATAATTGAGCCTATAAATACACTTATTGGTAATATACCTAATGTTATAATTATTGTCTCAATATCAATGTAATTCTCACTGTCAATTATATATAATATTATTACTTTAGCCACTAATAAAAAAATAAATATTAAAAGTGTTTTAAATATTTTTTTAAAATTATTATCAAATTTTAAATTTATGTCTTTAAAACAATCATTACAAAATATTATAATTACTGATGTAATACTTGATATATATATACCTATTTTTAATACAACTGAAAAAATATATAAACTTTTAAATATAAATATACTTATAAATAACCCTATAATAAAAATTAAAGTAGTTACCATAAATATAATATAAAATGTATTTATGGATTTAGATATCTCTTCTTTTTGAATGTATTTAATTGTAATAATTGTTGAAAATGCGGGATAAAGCATTTGTACTAATGCAAAATCACCTAAATTTTCCGACAGTCCATTTTTATATGTAACCCATAATAATACTCCCATTATTGAAGTTATAAAAAAATTAATTCCTAATGAAATAAAAATTTCCTTCTTATTTTTTTGTAAGCAATTATTCATTATTGATTCTCCTTATAAATTTATATATATTAATTATTTATAAATGACTATGCATTATTATAAAGCTCATATATTTTCTTGGATTCATTTTTCATGTCTTCTACCAAAATTTCAGGTGAAATTACTTTTACCATACTTCCTTGGCTTAGTAACCACATTTTTACTCCTGTTCCATAAACTTGAGCTTTAACTTTATATACATTATCTAATTCATTAATAACTTCTGCTGTAGGTAATCTATCTAAAACTGCTTCTAAAGAACTACCTTTATATTCAAATATTATAGTTTCTAAATCTCCTGTATACATAAATTGAATACGTTTTCTAAACTTTCCATCTTCAAACCTTTCGCCATAGTCGCTAACATCAAATTTTTCATTAGTATTTTGTAATTTATCAATTCTATCTACTCTATAAACTACTGGGTTTTCTTCTTCTGATTTTTTCACTTTAAAATATGCTATCAAATAAAAATAGTACTCTGAAAATATTATAGCTAGAGGCTTTAAACTTCTTTTTACTGCTTGTCCACCCATTTTTACATAATCTATTTCTATAATCGAATTATCTCTTATGCATTCACTTAACTCCCAAAGTATATCTAATAAATTTTTGTCATGTTGTAATGACTCAAAGTTATGCTTTTCATTACCAATAATGGTTTTTACTGCCTTTCTTTCTTCTGGATGCATTTGAATTAATAAAGAATCTATAACATGATTCATTTCATCTTTATTTAAAGCCCTACTTTCAAGCAATATTTTACTTATAGCTAGTACATCCTTCTTATTTAAAAATTCTCCCTTTTTTTCTATAAAGTATCCTTTTTCTTTTCTATTATATTTTGCCTCTACATCACATTTGGAATCAGAATTTACAAAAAAATATGCATTTATATCCTCTATATCTCTCTGAATAGTTTTCCTATCAACCTTAAACTTATCTGAGTAAAAATCTTTATCTACTTTACCTCCTGTAATAAGCTTCTCATAAATTTCTAATACTCTACTTACTTTAGACTGTTTTTCCATACTGTTGCTAAATCTCCTTGCACATATAATTTGCTTTTATTATACCTTTTTATTTATATTTTTTCCATATTATTCTTAATGAAGATTTTATATATTATAAAACAAAAAAATAGAGAGTATTTGCCTCTCTATAAATCTAAATTTTTTAAAATTTTTCTTTTAAATATCCATAAACGTCATTTTCTCTAGCTTCTACTATAGTATACTCATCTTATTTAAAACAAATTACAATAAAATACTCAATTAACTATATATATATTTATTAATAATTTTTTTAGTAACTTCTATAGTTTCTATTGGGTTTCTTCCTATACCAACTTCACCTGCAAGCATTACTCTATCCACTTTATTTTCTATAAAGTTGTATAAATCATCTACTTCTGAAATTTGAGGTATTATTGACCTTTTCATAGAATCCATAACATATGTTGCTATTATTAATTCTTTTTTCTTTGATTTCATTTTTTTAATTATTTGATTTTGTATATATGGTATATCTGTAATATCTATTTCTGAAACTAAGTCGCCTCTTCCAAGCATTATACCATCTACACTTTTTAGAATTTCATCAAAGTTTTCTATAGCTTCCCTACACTCAACTTTTGCCCAAATTTTAGGAATCTTTACTTGCTTGTTATACTTTTTTATCTTCTTTATATACGTTTTCAATTCATCTATATTATCTTTGCAAGTTGTATAAGATAAGCATATAACATCTACGCCATTTAGAAGTCCAAACTCTATGTCTTTTTTATCCTTTAATGTTAAAGTCATAGCTTGTCTATCCATATCTGGGGCATTAATACCTTTTTCACCCCTAATCATTCCACCAACAATAACCTCTGCTTTTATGGCTTCTCTATCTTTTAATTTTCCTATAACTTTAAACTGCATTGTTGCATCTTTCATAAGTATACTTTTACATTTAGTAATCCATGAAAATTCTCCTTCAAATGCAATTGGTATAAATATATATTGATTAGAAAATCTAATGTTTTCTTTATAAAATTTTTCACTACAAAAGTAGACTTCTTCCTTTTCTCTAACTTTTAATTCTCCTTTAAATAATGGAGATACCCTAAGTTTATTTCCTTGCAAATCTTGTATTATATCAATATTAGAAAAATTTTTTCCATACTCTATTAGTTCTTTAAATTTATTATAATCTGCATGAGAAAAATTTAATCTCATAGAATCCATACCTGCATTTATAAACTTATCTAAATCATTGGTTGTCTTTACATTTGGGCCTATTGAACATACTATCTTCATTCTATCACCTAACTGTCTATCTAAAATATATAATCTATTTCCATTATACACTAAAAATTAACAAAAAAATATCTAGTGAAATTTTATCACTAGATATTTATATATATTTAAACTTTATTCATGTCCATATATATCAAAAACTCTCCATGGTGCATCTTTAGTTTCTTTTACAACAACATAATATCTAACCCATGTACCACTACCCCATTTTGCTTTTTCATCATATTTCTCTGTAAGTTTTGTAGTATATTTTACTTCTACAATTTGATATTCCGCTGGATTCAACTCTTTTAATTTATCCATGTAAGCATAATAAGTTTTGCTTTTAGAATCTTTTGTATACTCATCTTCGTTTAATATTTTCATGTTATGAACTACTATTGCTTCAGTATACATTCCTTTTTCAAAACTTTCTTTATAAACATTTGGATAGTCTTTATAAAGATCACTTTGAACATATAAATCCTTAAACTTATCGTATTCATCACTAATAGTTACTTTGAATAAATCTAAAATTACTTTTTCACTTTCTGTAGTTGGATTAACTTCTGATTTGAAAAATCTCTCATCATTATTATACTCTATTTTATAATCTCCATTATTAAGATTTGCTTCAATCTCTGTATAATTATATTTCTTTTCATTTTTTCCAGTACATCCAACTAATGATATAGTTATTAATACTATAGATATTATACTTAAAATTTTTCCTTTTTTCAAAATACCACCTTCTTCTTTTGTTATGTATAAATATTAAATATTATTTATCTATTTTTTAGTAATATACATTATACACTATGTTATTACTAATTTTTATATTAATTTTTTGCAAATTATTTTTTAGTTTACGTTAATTTTAAATGTCTTAATTATAATTATGTAAACTAAATTAAGATAAAGAAATAAGTACATCATTTTAAATATTGACATATAAAACGATGTACTTATTTATTTCTTTATTTATTATTTATCTTTTTTAATAGTTTTTGAATGCTTTCTGTTGCATCTAATAGCGATGATATAGATTTATCATAATTAAGTTGATTTACAATTCTTGCAAGAAATTCTGACATATCCACTTCTTTAAACCATTCTCTATCTTTAATTTCTTTTGGAATGTATGTTAAATTAGTTGAATAGACTTTATTTATAATCCCTTCTTTATGAAATTTTTCAAATTTTTCTGCACCTTCTGTAAAAAGTGCAAAAGTTGTTGCTACATAAATATTTTTAGCATTTCTCTTTTTTAATTCTACTGCAATATCAAAAATTGATTCGCCAGATGCTATCATATCATCAACAATCAATATATTTTGATTTTCTATTGGTCTTCCCATATATTCATGTTCAACAATTGGATTTTTTCCATGAACTACTTTTGTATGATCTCTTCTTTTATAAAAAAGTCCAACATCAAGTCCTAAGACACTTGAATAATATACTGCTCTATCCATAGCTCCTGTATCAGGACTTATAACAATCATCTTAGATTTATCTACAAGAACATCCTTTTCTGTTTTTAAAAATGTTTTTAGAATTTCATAAGTAGGATATATATTAACTAATGAACTTAATGGTATTGCATTTTGTATTGTAGGGTCATGAACATCAAAAGTTAATATTTCTTCAACTCCTAGTCTTTCTAATTCTTGAAGTCCAATTGCACAATCTAGTGATTCTCTTCCTTTTCTTTTATGTTGTCTAGCTTCATATAACATTGGCATAATTACAGTAACTTTTCTAGCTCTTCCACCAATTGCTGAAACTACTCTTTTTATATCTTGAAAATGTTCATCAGGTCCTTTATGATTTGTAAAACCGAACATTTTATAAGTACAACTATAGTTTCCTACATCTGCAAGTATATATATGTCTTTTCCTCTTACACTTTCTGAAATTTTAACCTTTCCCTCACCATTTGAAAATCTGATTTCTTCAATTGAAATGAAAAAAGTTTTAGCCTTTTCATTTATAATTTTTTCATCATTTGCATTTTCCAACCTCATGTTAGCAATATGAGTACATATTTTTTCACCTAATTCTCTACAGCTTTCTAATGCTATAATACCAAGTTCACCATAAGGAATAATACTTTGTTTTTTATTTTCCATAATTAAGCTCCTTTTTGATAATTAAACTTATTGTAAAATTTATAATTGATTCATGATTTAAGTACATAATTTATTTTCCTATATTATTATAATCATATTCCTCTTTAGTTATTAAATAAAATAATTCTTTAACATTTTCTTTATTAAATTTTTTAGTATTTACATCTTTACTAAATTTATATTTAAACCTATTTTTTTTAATCACCTTAGCTGACTTATAATTAAAATCATAATGACTAGTCCATACTAAATCTACATTTAACTTATGAAATAAATACTTTAAAAATATTCTTACAACTTCAGTTCCATAACCATTATTCCAATATTTCTTATTTATCATAAATCCAATATACTTTTGAGTTGCATTCTCATTATTTTTATGTATTATTATATCATCCATTCCTATAAATCCAATAACTTTTTTTGTATCTTTAAGTTCAATGGCAAAAGAAGAGTTACACTTAATTTTGTATACTATTTCTTTTTTGCATTGTTCTAAATTTTCTATAGCTTTACATCCTGCACTATAACAAACATCACTATCTGATACTATTTCATAATAATCTATATAATCATTTTCTTTCCAACATCTTAACTTTAATTGTTCATTTTCCATCATGTTTTCTCACCTTAATTTTAATTTTTTTTACTCTCATTATAATAAGAAATATAACTATTAAACTTACTAAGAAAATAATAATTGCTATTAGCTTCAAGTTTACAAATTTATTAGTAACTAAATCTAAATTTTCTTTTAATATTCCATTTTCATTACTATTTGGGTTTATAAATGTTAAATCTTTAGATGCATCATATACTAATTTATTATTGCAATATAACCTACTTTGATTAAATGCAAAATCACTTTGCCTTCCATTACTATTAACAAATATCTTTATAGCCACAGCATCAGCTCTATTAGAATAATCATCTTTTTTTGATAATACATTTAATGTTTTATAGTCTAATGTATCTACATGATATATTCCATTTACAACTTCAAACTCTTCACCATCTTCTCTCCCTATTGATGCTAAAACATAATCACCCTTAGTTATATAATCGTCTTTATTTGTGCTTCTATAAAATAAATTGTATTCTTTAGGATTTTTTATTCTTATATTTTTACTTACTTTAATCTGCTTTACTTTATTACATTCTTCTAAATCCTCAGAGCTAGTTATTTGATTTTTAACTTTTATATTTATAAAACTTTCATCCATTTCGGTTATTTCTCCAATAATTAATGCCTCATGTGCATTATGTGTAAGTAAATATAGAATATCTGCTGCAAAAATATTTTTAGTTACTATAATTATTAAACACGCAGTAATTATAAACGACTTTAAAAGCTTTTTCATATTTTATCACCTTCCCCTTTTACAAACTATTATATTTTTAATTAACATATAGTTATTACCATTGTAATATATTTAATTTCAAATTTATAGAAATATAATTATTAATTTACAATAATGTTATTTAATTAATAATTATGCCTAATATTATTGTTTCTAATTAATTTTAAACTTAAAAAGAAACAATAAAAATTAATATTTTTGAACTATTTAACAAATACTAATTCTTGAAAATGTAAACTTATAATGAATTAGAAAGAAGTGTTGAAATATATGACTTGGTTTATAAATTCTATAAGAGCTTATCCTGAACTTACACTGTTTCTAACTTTAGCCATTGGTTATGCTGTTGGGAAAATTAAAATAGGGTCATTTAAAATTGGGTCAGTAACTGGTGTTTTAATTACAGGTGTTGTTATAGGGCAATTAAATATAACCATAAACCCAACTGTTAAATCAGTATTTTTTCTTTTATTTTTATTTACTTTAGGCTATAATTCAGGTCCACAATTTTTTAAGGGTTTAAAAAAAGACGGTATTCCTCAAGTTATTTTTGCTATAATTGTTTGTATTTCTGGTCTTATATCTACAGTAATTGTTGGAAAACTACTTGGCTATAATGCTGGTCAAGCAACTGGTTTAGCTGCTGGTGCATTAACACAATCTTCAATAATTGGTGTTGCCCAAGATAGCATTTCAAAATTATCTTTATCTTCTAATGAAATAAAAAACATGATGGATTTTGTTCCTGTTGGGTATGCTGTAACTTACATATTGGGAACAGCTGGTACCGTTTTTATTCTTTCTACAATTGCACCTAAGATTCTAGGTGTAAATTTAGAAGATGAATGTAAAATTATAGAAAGTAATTTTAAAAATCCAGATATTTCATCTAATTTGAATTCTAATATATCAGACATTGAATATAGAGCTTTTGTAATTGATGAACACTTTGCTGGTAAATCAGTTTTAGATATAGAAAAAACTGTGTCTACTAATGCTGTACGTTCATTTATAATACGTATAAAGCATAATGGTAGTATTTTTACAGCTAAAGAAGATACAATTTTAAATTTGGGAGATAAAATTGTTTTTTCTTTTAAAAGCAATGACATGAAAAATATTTCACTATCTTCTCTTGGAAAAGAAATTTTTGATTTATCCTTATTAAACTTTCCTACTGAAAAATTAAGTGTTTATGTAAAATCTAAAAAAGTTATAGGAAAATCAATAGCTTTCATAAAAAAATCTACATTAACTCGTGGAGTATATATTTCTAAACTTAATAGTAATGGTGAAGATCTTTTTTATGATAAAGATACAATTTTAAATCATAAAGATATATTAACTCTAAGTGGTCCTAAGGATATTATTGAAAATCTATCATATAAAATTGGAACACCTATTTTTAATACATCAGAAACAGATATGATATTTGTTAGTTTAGGAA
Source organism: Clostridium amazonense (assembly GCF_056431285.1). NCBI lineage: Bacteria > Bacillati > Bacillota > Clostridia > Eubacteriales > Clostridiaceae > Clostridium > Clostridium amazonense. The sequence goes on from NZ_JBWKMH010000024.1 coordinate 201,698, forward strand.
TTCTTCTAGGAGGATTAATTGGTATTCCTTCTTTAATGTTAGGAGACATTAAGATTAATTTATCTACTAGTGGTGGTGCTCTTATTATGGGACTTATATTTGGATTTATACATTCTCGCCGTCCACAAATAGGTCATATTCCTATTGGAACTACATGGTTTCTAAGCAACGTAGGTTTAACAGCTTTTGTTGCTGTTGTTGGCATAAATGCTGGTCCTGGATTTGTATCTGGAATAAAAACATCTGGAATAAGTTTTTTAATTGCAGGAATTGTAGTCACAACCATTCCAATAATTGTTGGAATTCTAATTGGAAAATATATATTTAAATGGAAAGTTCCAATAATTTTAGGTGCTTGTGCTGGTTCAATGACAACAACTGCAGCTGTTGGCGCAATTTGTGAAAAATCTAAAAGTAATATTCCCGTACTTGGATACACAGTTACATATGCAGTAAGTAATATTGTGCTTACTATTTGGGGCTCAATACTTATATTCTTTTTTTAATAAATTTAGAATGGAGTGTATTATATGAATAAACTTTATAAAGATGATGAAGATTTTATTGAAAAACTTAAAAACCTAAGTCCCTTTGAACTAAAAGATAAGTTAATCGATTTAGCATTAGACTCTCAGAAAAAAGGTGTGGAAATTTTTTTGAATGCAGGAAGAGGAAATCCTAACTGGACAGCTTCTAATCCAAGAGATGCTTTCTTTACACTTGGACATTTTGCTGTTTCTGAAACCAAAAGAACCTGGTGTGATAATGATTTAGCTGGCATGCCTGAAAAACCTGGAATTTACAATCGTTTTAAAGCCTTTGTAAATGAAAATAGAATTGCACCTGGAATAGATCTTTTAGATAAAATTATAGAATTTGGTATGAAAAAATATGACTTTGAAGGTGACTCTTGGGTATTTGAGTTAGTAGATGGTATTATAGGAGACAATTATCCTGTACCTGATAGAATGCTTATGAGAATTGAAAGGGTTGTTCATGATTATTTAATAAAAGAAATGGGTGGAAGTATACCGTGTATACAAAGTCATGATTTATTTGCAGTTGAAGGTGGAACTGCTGCTGTATGTTATACTTTTGATTCACTTATAGCTAACCATTTATTACAAAAAAAATCTCATATTGCTTTGATGGTTCCTATATTTACACCTTATTTAGAAATTCCCGAACTATCAAGATATGACTTTAACGTTACAGAAATACATGCTTCTGAATTAAATGAAGATGGTAGACATACTTGGCAATATCCAAAATCTGAACTTGATAAACTTAAAGATCCTAATATAAAACTTTTAGGTATAGTTAACCCAAGTAATCCTCCTTCTGTAGCAATAAATGATGAATCTATGGAATATATTAAATCAATTGTAAAAGAATATAATCCTAATTTAATGATTGTTACTGATGATGTTTATGGAACTTTTGCTAATAACTTTAAATCTTTTATGATTACTATGCCTTATAACACTTTAGGTATTTACTCATTTTCTAAATATTTTGGTGCTACAGGTTGGAGACTTGGTGTTATAGCTTTAGCTAAAAATAATGTATTTAACACCCTTATTAAGGAGCTACCAAAAAGTGATACAGACGATTTAATTTCTAGATATAGTTCATTAACATCTAATCCAGAAAGCATACCATTTATTGATAGAATAGTTGCAGACAGCAGACAAGTTGCATTGAATCATACGGCAGGACTTTCAACACCTCAACAAGTTCAAATGGCTATTTTTTCAGCATTTGCATTAATAGATGAAGATGATAGATATAAAAAGCAAACCAAAGACATTTGCTACAGACGAAAAAAACTTGTTTACGATGAATTACTTACTTTACCTATGAAGAAAAAAGATGAACATAGTACATCTTATTACAATGAATATGACTTGTTGGTTTGGGCAAAAATTGCTTATGGAGAAGATTTTGCAATGTATTTGCAGAACAATCGTAGTCCTATTAAGTTTTTACTTGAACTTGCAAGAAGGTATGGAATAGTGTTACTAAATGGTGATGGCTTTAATGGTCCTAAGTGGTCTATACGTGTATCACTTGCTAATTTGAAAGATGAGCAATATACATTAATAGGAAAAGCAATCAATGAGTTATTCGAAGAATATGCTAAAGATTGGAAAGAAAATAAATAATCCTATAAATTAAAGCTAGCTTAAATTTGCTAGCTTTAATTCTTTATCTTACTTCCACAATGAGGACAATATTCAAAATTTGGATTTATATCTCTTCCACAATTTTTACATACATTTTCATAGTAATATTCATTAGTATTTACTTCATGTAAATCCCAATATGTTATCTCTATATTTTCTCCTTTTTCAATAGATTTCCCTTTTTCTTTAGGTATGCTATATATAGTATTGCAATCATAACACCTTATATAATAATTTTCATTCCATTTAAAAAGAGGTATAAAAAAGAAATGAAAAAAGTTATAACTCTTTAAAAGTTTTCCACTAATAATTTTATTACATTTCTTACAACTTATATTATATAATGTCCTTATTTCTTTATTCTTATTTTCTATACCAAATATTCCTATAAAAAACATGTATTTAACATCCCTTTTCTAATTTTGCATTTTTAATTTTCTATACCTATTATAGGCTGACATTATTTCTTGCTTTCTTGGAAGTGCTAAACTTCCACTGCCACCTTTTATTTTTTCTAATGAAACAAGACCTTTTCTATCTATTTCTAATAATACTTCATCTACCATTTTTTCAAAGGTTAAATTTTTATCCATTAAGTTTATTTCTGCCCACTTCATTATTGTGCTTATAGCATTTAATTGTTCATTGTCAACTATTTGTTCAACTGCTCTTAAATTTATTTCTTCTCTATTTAAAACAACTGTATCTAGTCCTATAGTTTTTACTTTTACACCTTTAGGTCCATATTCAATAGTTCCCTTTTTAACTCTTCTTTTAAAATCAAATGATAATTTTAAATTTTTATCATTTATTCTTTTAATTATAGCACCGCTACTAAGAGCTTTTGCTATTTTTGTAACATCTTTTACTAAATAATTATCCATTTGAATTACTGTGTCAGCTACGTCAAAAAAATCTCCACAACTTCCCACTACTAATATTGTTGAAATTTGCTTTTGAGTATATAATGGTTTCATTATTTCAATAAATGGAGTGATTGGTTCTTTTTCCTTAGAAACTAATTTTTGCATTAAATCATCTCTCATCATGAAATTTGTAGCTGAAGTATCTTCATCTATTAAAATTACCTCTGCTTTACTTTCTATTCCTTCAACTATATTTGCAGCTTCTGATGTACTTCCACTTGCATTTTCAGTATTAAACTTTATAGTATCTTTCCCATTAGGTAAATTATTTATAAATAGTGAAATATCTGTATTAGTTATAGCTCTACCATCTTCCGCTCTTACTTTTAATGCTGATCTATTTGTTATAACAAATTCCCTACCATCACCTTTAATATGATTATATACACCAAGTTCTAAAGCCCTTAACAATGTTGATTTTCCGTGATATCCACCACCTACAATTAAAGTTATTCCTTTTTTTATACCCATACCTTTAATTATTCCATTATTTTTAGTTTTAAATTCAACTTCTAATTCTCTAGGTGATATAAACTCTTTCCCATTTTTTAATGGTCTACTAGAAACTCCACTTTCTCTAGGAAGTATTGATCCATTGGCTATAAAGGCTACTAATCCTCTACTATCAAGTTCATTTCTTATGTATTCTTGATCTTCAACTAAATTTACAGTTTCTAATAATCTTTTATGATTTATATTTTTATATAATAATGCTTTTTCAACTATACTTGGTAAAACATTATATAATATTTTCTCTAATTCTCTACCTAAAATACTTCTACCCCTTGCAGGAAATCCTATATAAAATCTAGTTTCTATTTTTTCTTCATCTACAATTACTGATGTTCTTTCAAGTATTTCTTGTGGACACCTACTTATAGAAATTAATCCGCTCTTTCCTGAACCAAGTATTTTCTCTCCACATTTATTTATATTGTAATAAAACTCTCTAGTTAAATAATCACAAAGTGCTATATTTTTTTCTTTAGTTTTAAAAAGCTCTAATGGAATCTTAGCTATATTTTGTTTAACTATTACTCTAACTCTTGAAGGTGATGCAAAAGGATCACCTTGAACATGATCTATACTTAATATGTAGTTTTTAAAATTATATTGTCCCTCTAAAGTTTTATATAATTTATAACTCTTACCATCTATTTTATTTAATTCTACTCTTAAATCTTCTAAATTCTTCATATGCTTCTCCTGTAAATTATAAAGTAATTTTTTAATTTAACTCTATAAATAATCCATATATTAATATTTTCTTCATAGTAAGTATATATCTTTTAATTTATTAGTTCAATTTATTTGTATAATATTGATGTACTCTATATGGTTTCAAATTCAAAATAATAAATTTATCAAATGATAATACTAATCTTATAGTTTATTGCTATATTTATATTTGAAACCAGTTGACAATTGACAGTTATGGTTAATATTATTCATTTCATTCATAATATTTAAAATAGAAATACCTAAAAACTACGTTTTTATATTGTTTTCAATTAATTTGCTATGCAAATTTAATAAAAAATCATTCTTTAAAATTGGAAATCCAATTTTTACATCGGATTGGCCCCATAAAAGTAGACTCTAAATGCTAATTACTAGATTATTCTTAAAATTACTATTTTTTAGATTATAGAACTCATTTGGGGTTCTATAATCAACCGAAGAATGTATTCTTTTAAAATTATAGTTATCTACGTATTTTTCAATAGTGTTAATTGCATCTTTTAAATTTTTAAACAGCCTGCCGGCAAGGCATTCTTGTTGTAAATATCTATGGTATGACTCTATATGAGCATTGTAATTAGGACTATGAACAGGTATTCTTTCATGTATTACATTCTCTTGAATACACAATTTTTCAAATTTACTAGCTATGAATTGTGAACCATTATCTGTACGAATTGTTAATTCAGATGTTTTTCCTTTAATACCTCTATTATAAAGAGCCTTTATTAGCACAATCTTAGCTTGCTCTGCATTAGCAGAAAGTGACATATCATATGCTAATATACTTCTATCAAATACATCAATAATAGATGTTAAATATCCTACTTCCTTTGTTTCAGCTATATAAACATATTTCATATCCATTTCCCAAAGTTGATTTGAATCTGTAATTGTGTGATTTTTGCATATTTTAGAATATCTCTTAATACCTCTTCTTTTAACTTCTAATAAATTCATAGCTTTCATTAATCTATAAACCTTTTTCTTATTAATTTTTAGGCTATATTTATTTTTCAAAAGTGCATTAACCTTCTTATAACCATAAAACTGTCCTACTTCATCTTTTTTTATTTGTATTATATGTTTTTGAATTTCTAAGTCAGAAATTTTTTCACCATGTACATTTAGACTATATCCTGGAATGTTTCCTTCGGATTGATTTAATGGTTTATTTCCACTTTTAATTAATAACTGTTGTTTATAATAAGTAGATTTTTTTAGTCCTAATATCTTTAATATAGTCTTAGTAGGTGCTCCTATAGAAATCCATTCGGATGCATAAGAGTATAAATTAAGGTCTTCATTTATTTCTTTTTTTTTAATAAATCTCTAAGAACAGCAACTTCTAATTCAAGATCTCTACACTTTTCTTGGGTTTTTTTATACTCTTTTTTGTAGTCTACAATTATTTCTTCATTTTTAAATTGCGTAGCATTCTTAGGTTTTAAAGTTTGTTT
>NZ_JBWKMH010000024.1:207678-383464 GCF_056431285.1 Clostridium amazonense
CAGCCTCTTCCACAATTTTCACTCGTTCTTCTTCAGTATATTTTCTAATAAAATTTCCACTCATAATGCACCCCTCCATTCATTAATCCTAGTATAATTCCATTTGAATTATGAGTCTACATTTCTATAGGGGCCTATGAGACATTCACTGTCAATTGTCCATTGTCAATTTTAAAAATATAGATTAATAATTAGCATTAAAATTCTCAACTGAAACATGAATAACTTAAATTTCCAACTTGGATTCCTATATATTTAAATTCCCTTTTAAATTCTATTTGATCCTGTATATGAACTAAAACCACCTATTACATTAATCACATTAAAACCTAATCCTCTTAACTCACTACAAGTTCTTGAGCTTCTTTTTCCAGATTGGCACATAATATAATATATCTTATCTTCTCTTAAATAATAGCTGGGATTTGACAATAACTCATTCATAGGTATATTTCTAGCAGTTCGTATAGTTGACATTTGATAATCATATGCATCTCTTATATCTATTAAATCAATTTTTCCTATTAGTGAATCTATATTGTTTATATATATATCATTACTTCTATATGAATAATCATACATATTTACCATCTCCTAAATTTTTAGATTTTTAAGATAAATTTTCACTTTATACTCTTATCAGCTTATAAACCTATATTTGTATTTTATTCCTTTATTAATGATTTGGAACCCTATAATGACTTAAATACTCAATATATTTATAGATAAAAAATAATATTGAACTGAGCTTATTTTCCTATGTTTCTAATAGAATTTAATTTATTAATTTATAATATAAAAAAGATATGTGCATTCCATCTCACATATCTTTTTTATTGTAAAGTTACTATTTTATTCTTGCAAGTAAACTTTCTTTATAAACTAAATCTAAACATAAGTTTTGCAAGTGTATATATCCTGTATAACATTTACAAATTTCATTTTTTCTCGCAGGTATCTCTTTAAGTTTATTTAACTTATCTTTATATATAGAGCCTAATGGATTATTATTTCTATAACATTTATGTATTACTCCATTTCCCTCTATCCAAAATACATTTTTTCCTGCATTACAATTTTCATAATCACAAATATAATTTTTATTATTTATATTAAAGTATTCGTCAATTTCTACTAACCTATTTATATCTTCATTGCTGTAATAATCTTTAATATCTTTATATGCATTTATCCATAAATATATCTTTTTATCTATATTTAACAACTTGTCCTTTAGTACACAAATTTTATTTATATTTTCTTTAATTCCTACAGTTCCTACACTAAATTTTACATTTAACTTTATTAATTTTTCTATTTGTAATAAGAACTTTTCTAGCTTAACTTGATCTGGATGATATGTTACCCATAATTTTAATTTATCCCTATCTACATTTTTAAGCCAATTTAAATCACCACTTAAATTAGTTTGAATTACTAATTCATCTATATTAGGTAAATTACTAAGCTCTGTAAGATTGTTTTTATAATAATCAAACCCTAGCACCTCACCTTTAGGTGCTATTAAAATTTTAAAATTATCTTCACTACTTTTAAGAAAAGCTATAAACTTTTTAAACATCTGTTTATCTTTTTCTATATTCTTTTCATTTAATGTATATTTTGAAAATGGACAATAACTACATGTATAATTACAATACTTTATATTGCATCTATAAATTAATGTATACCTCACTTTTATTCCTCAAACAAATCAATTTTATTTTGTACTTCTTTTGATATAAACATTTCTCCTATTGAATCAGAAAACTGTAATCCATTTTCTGAAGGATAAATTCTACTTCCTTCTAAGATTAAATAACCGCTTTCTATTAACTTATTTAATTTTGAAAAATCATCAAGAACATTTGTTTTAAACCTATCATAATACTTTTTCATATCTAATCCAGATATTTTCAAAATAGATTTTATAACATATTTCCTTTTCATTTCATCTTCTGATAATATATATCCATATGTAGCATAATTAAAATTTTCTTCATCAATATACTCATCTATTATATTATCTATTCTCTCTCTTTTTACTGCATACTTTCTTGAATAATGGATATTGTTTATATACGATCTTGCCCCACACCCTAGTCCTATCATTTCACTTTCTTGACATTCATAAGACGGATATAACTCATTTTTCATATCTTGTCTAATGAAGTTTCTCATAGATGTTTGTATATATCCATTATCTATAAGAATCTTTTTTGCTACTTTATAAATTTCTAACATTTTTTCAGTATCTCTATGATTATTTTCATACAACTTTGTTTTTTCTCTTATATAAAGAGGATATAAAAACATCTCTTCCGGATTATAACTTAATGCTTTTTTTAGTGAAATTAAAAATGATTCTATTGTTTGTGATGGAATACCATAAATTAAATCAATATTTCTTATATCTATATTATTTTCAAATATTATATCTAATGCTTTTTCTATGTTTTCTAAACTTTCAAATCTATATATTTCATCTAATTCCTTTTTAAAAAAACTTTGAATTCCTATGCTTATTCTATTTATATAAAAACTATTTAAAAGCTTCATATATTCTTCATTCATAGTAGTTGGTGATGTTTCTATTGAAAAAAATACATTTTTGAAATCTACGTTTAAAATATTTTGTATACTTTCTAATAAAAATTTCATATCATCTATTGGTAGCATAGTTGGAGTTCCACCTCCAAATATCACACTTTCAAATATACACTCATCTTTTATTTGTAATACATCTTTTAAATCTGTCATTTCTCTTACAAGTGTATTTATATAAGCTTTCATATTACTTTTATTTACTTTAGTACTTGAAAAAAGATTGCAATATCCACATTTGCTTTTACAAAATGGAATATGAATATATAAAGTTATCTTATCATTTTTCCTATTTACCCATAAATTTTTTAAATCTATTTTTTCATTAAATTCTCTATAAGATTTTTTATGTGGATAGGAGTACATATAATTTTTATAAGGATTATCTATTATCGTATCTTTAATGTTTTGCATACTAATTAGTCCTTTCACATTTTAATTAAAATGTTATATATAAAAGTGTTTATAAGGAACTGTCCATACAACTTCATGTGCTAAATTATGACCTTCATATCCATCTTCACCATAACAAGTTCCATGATCAGATGTAACTATACAAAATGTTTTATTTCTTTTTTTCATAAAATCAAATAATTTTTCTAATGATTCATCTACATATTCAAGAGCTTTTTCCTGACTTTCAACACAATCAAGTGTTGAACCTAATAATGTTCTTTTATTACTTTTATTATCATTGTCATATTTATCTAAATAAAAATAATTTGGACCATGTATAGCTGAAATATTTAAGAATAGAAAAACTCTTTCATTATTATCTAGTTTCTTTAATTTATCAATTGCAAAGTCAACTTGATTTTCTGTAGAATTCTTGTTATTTACTGAAAATTTAGGATTCCAATAACTTTTCATAAACATATTAGGAATAGTACTACAAACCTCATTTATTTTACTAAAAAATATAACACCACCTATACAAATAGTTGTATATCCTTTGTTTTCAAGTGCTTTTATAAAATTCTCTTCTTTAAAAAGAAATGTGTTTTCCATATGAAAATCCTTAATCATTTGATTATCCATAAAAAATAAATTTTCTCTTTCATTTATTGGAACATATTCACTAGGACTTGGCAAGAAACCTGCAAAAAAGCTGTGATGTGCTGCATATGTAAAACTTCCTGGAGTTTGTCTTTTTTCAAAAGGACCATATTTCCCTAAAGTTTTTAAAATACCTTTTTCATATGCACTTTTAAATACATCATATCTTAATGTGTCTAATGTTATAAAAAGAATATCATAGTCTCCAACAATTTCATTCATATTATAGTTCATAAATTCTAACTCTCTCCCATTAATTTAATTTTTTTAACTGATTTATCTATTTCTTTATAATATATATTTTTATTAGTTCCAATTAAATGATGAAGTAAATCTCCAAATGGATTAACATCAATTATATATGGTTTTCCATTTCTACTATTTACAACATCAATACCAGCTAAAAATGAATTATTAAAAACATTCATAACTGCTTCTGAAGCAGTTTTTATTGTATTTAATTTTTCTTTATTTAAATATTCTATAGATTCTTTTCTTTCATTTTTTAAATGAAGATTAGTAATTGGTGTTTTACTTAATCTCCCTAATAAATACTCAGATTTTTTATCTATAACTATTGATCTAGTATCAAAAGCCAATCCATTATATCTATCTTTTGGTATCCAAGTTTCTACATGTGCTCCATTTTCAAAAACCCAATTTATCAGTTTTTTTATAATATCTTTTTCTGTTGTACTATTAACCTTGTATCCACTATAAAAAATATTTTCTTCTTTTGAGTAATTTAGTGATGTGTGTATTTTTTCTTCATTAAATCTAGGATTATTGCTATATGCTATTACACCTTCACTACCTGAGCCACATCGTAGTTTTATAAAACATTTTATGTACTTATTTTCTACTTCCTCTCTAAATTCATTATAATTTTTATAGGATTTTAATCTTTTAGGTAAATAAAATTCTTTATTCATATATGAACTTTTTTCAAGCATATCATATGTTCTTTTCTTATCCATCATTATTAAACTTTCATTTATATCATTCATCATAAAAATATTTCCGTGTTCACTATTTTTAATTTGAAAATCTATATCTAAAAACACTTTTTCTATACCTTTATACCATTTTGACGGATCTATTATGGGACATTTTGAAAAATCTATATTATCTATTTTTCTTTCATCTAAATTATTTTCTTTTAATCCTATTTTTAGAAATGACTTATATAAATATAAATCCTTCTCTGGTGGTTCTATTTTAACAATAGTTCCATTTTCTAAATACTTTTTTATTTCTCCTTGATTATTTATAATTTCTTGCCAAGTTAAAACATTATAATTATAAAATGATTTGTTTTTTAAGCAATTTAGAAAAACCTCTATTCTTTTTCCCTTTTCATCACCAATAATTAAAAATTTTGTGTTCATAAGTTTTACTCTGTTATGAATGGTGATCTATACTCTTCATCCATATCATAAACATCTTCTTGGCTAGTTAAATATTTTATATTAAGTTTTTCTAGTTCATTTTCTAACTTCATTAATAAACTTTCAGATATAAAATTGTATTCTATATTAAATTCCTTTAAATTTTTAAGCTTGTCTATATTTTCAATTATAATATTAGCACCTTTATCAGATAAAGTACCATAAGACATGTCTAAAACCTCTAAGCCCTCTAATATATTACTCTTAAATATTTCATTACAAATTTCATCTTGAATTTCACTGTTTTTAATTCCTAAATATTTAAGTTTAGGAAATCTTTCTCTTTGCATAAATGGTTTTAAATCTTCTATCTCTGCATCAAACCCGTAATTACTATCTCCAAGATATAATTCTAATTTTTCTAAATTAGGAATATCCGCATTAATTATATCTTGTATTGTTTTTTTATTAGTTCCTCCTGAAATAATTATAAGTTCTTTTAATGATTCACTTCTCATATTTTCGAACCTTAAATCATTTCCACCTTTAGCTGTAAATGACTTTAATTTTAATTCATTTACAAGTGGAGCAAGGTTTGTATTTACTATCCAAGATATTTCACATTCTTCACAGTCCATATCTCCAAAATACACACTTTCTAAACTTCTAAATTTATCTTTATTTTTAACTATAGTTTCAACTATTCCTGAAACTTCTGAATCATCTTCCCACGCATCTTCCCAATATCCAATAATCAACTCTTTATTGTCATATGTATTATGTTTTTCTAAATATTTTTCTATTAAATCTGATATTTTATTGCCATCATCATATTCAGTAAAAAATTTTGTTGTACCCCTATTTAAGCATTCTAAATTATCCAAATTAAATTTTCTCACTTTTTCTTCCTCCTCTTGCTTCTTCATATATTCTATACTATTAAGTCTATTTTTTGCTATTTCAAGGCAATTATCGCACTCTATAACTTGCTCATAATAATTTTTAGCAATTTCTAAATCTTTTTCAATGCTTTTTCCATAGTAATAGATATCCCCTAAACTTCTAGCTGCACAAGAACTTCCAAGTTCAATAGCTTTACTATAATAAAGCATACCTTTTTCTAAATTCATTGGTTTTATTTTATCTATGTATATGTCACCTAGTAATGTATAGGACCACTCTACTTCTTTACATTTTAAGTCTTTTTCTTCATGTAATTTTATAAGGTTTTTTAACATTTCTATTGCTGGTTGAAAATCACCATTTTCTTCGAAAAGATACCCTAATCCGTAAAAAGCAGATGCTTCTCCAGCATTTATAGCATCATTAAATAACTTTTTAGCTTTATTATCATCTTTATCAACACCTTGTCCATTATAATATAGCCATCCTAAGTTGCATAAAGCCTTTTTATTACCTAAATTTATAGCCATTTCATATAGAACTTTAGCTTTATCAAAGTTTTCATCTACTTCCATGCCATAATCATACAATTCACCAATTTCATTTATTGCACAATCATTATTTTTTTTAGCCTTTAATACTAATTTCTCATCAATTTTATTAATATCTTCACCTATTGTTTTTTCAATTAAATCTAATAGTTCTTTATTCATAAACTTCCTTTCTAAAATATAACAACTTATTTTTATATAATTTTATTTATTATATTTTCATAACATATATTTATATTTGATATTTTTCTTTGTATATTTTTAAAATTTCCAACGTCCTTTGACCTATGAGCATCACTTCCAAATGAAAACTTTAAATTATCCATTTCATTTAAAAGCTTAATTTCACTTATATTAGGATGACGATGAAAATTATTTATCTCTATAACTGTATTATATTTTGTACATACTTTTCCAATAGATAAAACGTCTACAGGAAATTTGTCATTTATATGTGTAATTATATCTATGTTATATTTATTTATAGAATTAATCATAGCTTTGGTATTAACATCTTTTATATGATTATATAAATCTTTATCTATATATTTTTCTATACCTTCATGTCTTTTTAATAAGCTTCTTACTTCACTCAAATAAGATACATCTATTATGTCAAAGTGAAATCCAACTAACAATATATCTAACTCATTTATAATACTTTCACTTATATCTAAATCTCCATTTTCATTTATAATATTAGCTTCAATGCCTAAAAGTATATTTACTTGATTTTTATATTTTTCTTTTAAAAAGTCTACTTGTGAATTAATCTTATCAAACTCTTTTATATCTATACCATAAGGTTTATATGCTGGTCCGTGATCTGTTATTGCTATAGTACTCATCCCATTATCTATTGCATATTTAATATTTTCTTCTATACTATTAATTCCATGACTAAATAATGTATGCGTATGATAATCATCAACTATCTTCATAATCTTACTCCCAATATTAATTAGATAAATTTTATAAAAACTTTAAATTTATCTAATTAATTACTATAATTTTTAAAAACCTTATATTAATATTCGTGTATTTTTGTAAAATTTTAATACATTGTTAAAATTTTTGTAAGTTTATTTATAGTTTTCACTTTTATAAGAGCTTAGATTTTAGTCTTTACAATCTTTTGTTTAATCACTATCCTAAGTCAAGTGGAATGAATTCCACCCTACATATTAATTAATATTTTTCTTTTAGCTACAAAAATTATTATTTCCCTTTGTATCTAAGATTTTAATCTTATCAAATTATGATTTAACTAAAACCTTTAAAGTAAAAAACACTTAGATAATTAAATTTCTAAGTGTTTTAACTAAGTTAATAATTTTAAAGTACATCTATATATTTTGGAATTTCATCATTAGAAAGTTCTCCTTCTATTGATAAATAATAATGTTTTATAGGTTTTAAATTATCATCTAATTCATATATTAATGGAGTTCCAGTAGGGATATTTAAGTTTGCTATACCATCACTAGACATATCATCTAAATATCTTACTAAGGCTCTTAATGTGTTACCATGTGCTGATATAATAACGTTTTTGCCAGCCTTTATTTGTGGTGCTATTTCATTGTTCCACTCTTCTAGTACTCTCTTTTCTGTATCTCCTAAATTTTCAGTAAGAGGTATTTCATCTTCACTTAAATGACTATATCTAAGTTCATTACCTGCATATCTAGGATCATCTTTTGTTAATTCTGGTGGATTTACGTCTACAAATCTTCTCCATTTTTGAACTTGTTCTTCTCCATATTTTTCTATAGTTTCATCTTTGTTCAATCCTTGAAGTGCTCCATAATGTCTTTCATTCAATCTCCAAGATTTATGTACCGGTATCCACATTAAATCCATTTCATGAAGTATAATCCAGAGTGTTCTTATAGATCGTTTTAAATAAGATGTATATGCTATATCAAATGTAAATCCATTTTGTTTTAATACAGCTCCAGCTTTTCTTGCTTCTATTAACCCCTTTTCTGATAAATCTACATCAGTCCAACCAGTAAATTTGTTTTGCATGTTCCAAAGACTTTGACCATGTCTTACAAGTACTAACTTTTTCATTTTTTAGTCTCCCTTCATAATACTTTGTAATAGTATTATGAAGATTTTGGGTTAAATATATACTAAAAAAGACAATGCAAAGATTGTCTTTAAGCTTTTTTACATCTTATTACTAAAGGCATTGATTTATCTTTATCAAATTCATTTTTATTAAACCCTCCAAATAACTCAATATCTTTAAATCCTATTCTTTCTAAACTAACAATAAGATCATCATAAGTTATAGGAAAAAGTTCCACACTATTAGAAAGTTCATTGTTATTTTCAATTTTAAGTATAGTATTGAACAATATTTTATCATCTTTTCTAACATATTTACGAATAAATTCTAATCCTTTTTCTTCATTTTTTATTGTTGGTAACCCATCTAAGTTCAAATTCAATACCTTATAATAATTGATAATTTGAATTACTAAAACACCATTACTTTCAAGTAAATTTTTCATTTCATTTAATGAGACTTCTATTTCATCTTTGTTATCCAAATGAACTAAAGAATTTCCTATACAAAATATTCCATTAAATTTATTATTATAACTCTTACTAAGATTTAATATATTACCCACTTTAAACTCTACTAACTCATTTTCAGTTCTAGATTTTTCTTTTGCTTTTTCTATCATCTTCTCATCTAAGTCTATTCCATTAACCTTATATCCTTCTTTACTTAAACCTATTGTATATTCTCCACTTCCACAAGCAACATCTAATATTGTATTGCCATTTTGAAAGCTTTCTTTTAAAAAGTCTAATGTAACACCTGACATAGGGAATATGTATTTATAGTAATTTGAGATTTCATCATAAAATTTCATTTTTAATTCCTCCATAGTTTTTAATTCTAATAATATTATTTCACTATTTCTAGTATATATAAATAACTTATGTTACAGTAAAAAAATAAAAGATAAACTTTTGAAAAGTTTATCTTTAAAAATTTATATTTATTTTTTTCTTGGTGGTATAACATCATTAACATCAAGTATGGTGTTCCAATGTATACTATATGTTCCACATGGATCATTTTTAGAGCTTATGTACCATAACCTTCTACTTGCAATACTATTATTACTACCACCATTTCCCCAATACCAAAGACCTAAAAAATAACTTTCCATCATATGATCCCATGAATCATAATTTGATTGAAGCATTTTGCATGCATCAACACATATACTTATCGCTTCTTCATATGATATGTATTTTGCTAAAAATCCCCATCCAGCCACATTGCATACTCTACATAAATCCCATGCTAATATTCCTTGTTTTTCATATTCAGATGCAATTTTTTCTAAATTTTTTTTATCATTTTCTTTATCAGCTTTAAAGAATTTTTTAGATTTTATTGACTCTGCATCTTGCTTATATCTTCCTATTAATTCCATACATTCAACATTGTGACCACCATTAAATAGCCAATGTATTGTTTCCTTTAAATCTTCCTCACTTTTAACATTCCAACCTGATTTTAACATTTTCCTCATATGTCTCTTAGCCCAATTATTACTTGGATTACCACCTAAATCAATTGCATTACAATCCGCATTTTTATTAGTATTTGCTCCAACAGCAAAAATGAATTTCATTGTAGGTGTTATCTTCATACTATATTTTTTTCCCTTTTTTATATCTAAAATAACAGTGATAACTAGCCATACAATAATTATTGATAAAATAATCATAAATTTTCCCCCTTAATCTGTTTAATTACATTTTTTAGTTCAACTTTTTAATTTTACCAAATTTATAAATATATTTCAAATGATTATATATAATATTGTAATTAATTTAGGATTTTTATGCATTATTTTGTTAAATACTGTATAAAAAACTGTATTTCAGCAAAATTAAAGTTGCTAAAATACAGTTTTTTTACTTATTTATATAGAATTTTCTTTTCAATAGTTTTTTTAGTTTTTAAGTTTTTTCTTTTTCTCATTTCTCTTGTTACTATACTTTTATTTAAATTTGTATCTTTTGTTACTTTACAATGAGAATAGCCATTTTCAAGTAAATCCAATGCTAAATCTAATTCATTCTTATTATACTTATTTTTGCTACTTTTATTATTTCTAATATTCTCCTTACGTTTAGCAAATTCAATTTCCCTTTGAAGTTTTAAATAATTATTCCATCTTTCAATAGAAAGATTTCCATTTTCTAAGGCTTCCTTTACCTTACACCCTGGTTCGCTATCATGATGACAATTACTAAACTTACATTTAGATATAACTTCTTCAATGTCAGTAAAATTTTCATTAATTCCATCCTGTGCATTCCACATTCCTAATACTCTCATTCCCGGAGTATCTATTATCATACCACCATTTTTAAGAATAATAAGTTCTCTATGAGTTGTTGTATGTCTTCCTCTACTATCACATTCTCTAATACCACTTACTTTCATAATACTTTCACTAGCCATTAAATTTACGAGAGATGACTTTCCAACACCAGATGATCCTAGAAATACTATTGTTTTCATAGGTTTAATATATTCACTTAAATTTTCTATACCTTCTTTTGTAACTGAACTTATAGGAATAATTGGCACACCTATACATACATCTCTAATTCTTTCAATATAAGTTTCATAATCATTACATAAATCTAATTTTGTTAAAACAATTACTGGTGTAGCTCCACTTTCATAAGCTATAGTTAAATATCTTTCTATCCTTTTTATATTAAAATCATGATTAAGAGAAGTCATGATAAAAACATAATCAAAATTTGTAGCCACAACTTGCTCAGTTTCACTATCAGGATCCATTCTAGAAAATTTAGTTTTTCTTTCTAATACTTTATAAATTACATCTTCCCCATATAAATTTCTTTTAACTAATACAAAATCTCCTACTGATGGATATATTTTATCTTCATCTTCATAAAAAAATACAGATCCTTTTAAAATTGCATTTTTTTCACCATATTCTGATATAATTTTATATTTACTTTTTTGAACTTCTATTACTCTTCCAACTATTAAGTCCTTTTCTTTCATATTATATAATTTAGTTTGATTCTTAAAAAACTCTGTATAACCATAATCTTCAATGCTTTTATTATTCATTTAATTCCTCCAAATTTCTATAAAAATTTTTAAAAATAAAAATTAAATTTTTCATAAAAACATCACTTCCTTTCTTTTTTCTAAAAAAAGGCGTAAAAATACCGTAGCATAACAACCTATAAAATTTGGTTATTACCTACGGAACAAAATAAGTATGTGCTTATTATATTCTTATTACATAGATATAAAAATTTTATGAAAGGTTATATCATCACGAAATATAACTTAAATCAAAATATATCTACAAGTTATATTTACGCCCATATTAAATTTTAAACTAAAATCACCTTTTTATTCATCATCATATAAATCAACTCCTTTCATAAACTTTCCATATTATTAATATTACCACACAATTATATTTTTTCAATATTTATAATGTTTTGTTAATAAATTGTTTTTAATATTGCTTTCTTAATATAAGTAATTTATTCTATAAGAAAACAAGTCCTAATTAGAATGTATTTATTAAGTTTTATGGAGGTTATTTATGTGTAACTATTCATCTACTATTTCATTTTGGAATAATATATTCCATAATAAAGTTCCTCAAAAAATAGAAAATATTATTATGCAAAATGATATTGAAGCTGCTATTAAATTTTTAACTACTGACTCAAAAGTAATTTTAGATTATGGTTGTGGAAGTGGTACTATGCTTTTAAAATGTGCTATACATAGTAATATAGAAAAATGTATTGGTATCGATATATCCAATGAAGCAATACTATTATCAAGCAAAGCAGCTACATATAATCATTTAAAGCACAAATTTAGTCTTAAATGTGATGATTTAAGTTATTTAAGCACTTTAAATGAAAACTCTATTGATGGTTGCATATTATCTAATATTTTAGACAATGTAACTATTAATGATTGTGATAAAATTATGAACTATATCAATAAAATAACAAAGCCTAATGGTAAAATTTTAATAAAACTTAATCCATACTTAAATGATAAAAAGTTAAATGAATATGGATTAACATTATTAAATGACAATTTATACATTGAAAAAGAAGGTATTTACTTAAGAAATTTAGATACATCAGAATGGACAAGTCTAATCGAAAACTATTTTTCCATTGTAAATTTTAAAGAAATTTATTTTGATGAATTTAATCAGTTTAATAGACTTTTTCTTCTATTTAATAAAAAATAGATAGCCAACATTATTAGCTATCTATTTTCATGTTATTTTTTTTCATTTTCTAAAGAAATATTAACTTCTATTGTAGCATCACTTACACCCATTTCAACACAAATAACTTTATCTGAACTAGCATTTGATGTAAAGCTTCCTTGTATTAATGTTGGAGTAGATATATCTATGTTTATATTTTCATTTGCAAAATTTGTTGCTACATTTGCAGTTAACATGTTAATAAGTTCTGAAATTGCACTTTGAGCTAACTCATCAAAGTTAGCAACTTCCATACCCATCATCATTCTAGAAGCAATTTTCTTAGCATCCTCTATGCTCATTCCATATATAACATTTCCTTTAATATCTCCAATAAGTCCAATTATTACTACTACTCCAGGGCTTTCTATAAATCTACCCTTTAAACTAATTCCTTTTTTATTAACATCGCCTAAACCTAACTGCGGAATAATATTAGCAAATGCTTGTAAAAATTGATTTATATATTTGACATCCACGTACTTTCACCTCTCTTAAAGCCTATATTTATAGAAAACTCCCCAAATTTGGTTTCTATATCTGCTGAATAATTACTTTCTAATTTTGCTTTTGATATATTAATTGATTCTCCATGAAGTGTTGTTGGTGGAGCAACTCTTAACCCAAATATTTTATTTCTTTTATTTATAATAGAACATGCATTTCCTGCAAACATATTTACTACTTCTGATATAACATTAAGTATTTCTTCTTCATCCTTTGGATCTCTTCTCAAAAGTTCTTTCACAAAATTTTCTGCCGTTTTAAATGACATATCGAAAATTACTCTTCCTGAGTACTTTCCTATAATACCCATAATTATTGAAATACCTTCAATTTCTCTACCTTTATCAATATTACATTCATTTTTAAATTCAGGAATTGTTTTAGTTAATCTATTAAATATATTAAGCATAGCTTCTTTAAAAACTTCAACATATATTTTATCTAGTTCTAAATATAAGTCTTCATCTGCTACCACCCTATTTATAAGTAATGATAATTCTTCTGAATCCACAGGCTTTTGAATATAACCAGATATATTATTATTCTTAGCTTTTTTTATAAGTTCATCATCCATCATTGAACTAACAATTATAACCTTAATATTACTATCAATATCATGTATTGCTTTAGTACATTCAAATCCATCTGTTCCAGGAAGTGTCATATCCATAGTCACTAAATCTGGTTTTAATTCATTAGTTTTTTCAATAACCTCTTTTAAAGATTGTGCATCTCCAACTACATTAAAACCATTTTCTACTAGCGTATCGCTTAATAAAGCAATTTGAAAAGGTGAATCATCAACGATTAATATTTTAATATCTTTCATAATATATCTATCCCTTCAACTTATTATTAATATTATACTAAATTTACAGTTTTTAAACTATACAGTTTTTATTACTACATAATGTTTTATATTTTATCTATTAATATTATATTTAATATTTCTATTTTTTTCAACAAATTTCAACATTTTTTAACATTATTCAAATCTTTTTAATTTTCTATATATAGGTTTTCAATTTCAAAATAATCCTTTTATCAAATATTAATTACAAAACTATAGTTTATGATCAGTATAATATTTAGAATTAATTTACAATTAAAAATTATTCTTACCAACCATAGTTTTAAATTAATTGGA
The DNA here is from genome assembly GCF_056431285.1 of Clostridium amazonense. Lineage (NCBI taxonomy): Bacteria > Bacillati > Bacillota > Clostridia > Eubacteriales > Clostridiaceae > Clostridium > Clostridium amazonense. The sequence continues at coordinate 222,170 of NZ_JBWKMH010000024.1, forward strand.
TCTACAATTTTAAGATTTACTTCTAATTTTATATTATTAATTAAAATACTGCTTAAAATTACATATTAAAATTATGAATTAATCAATATATAAAACTAAAATATTAGGTTGAAACCTTATAATCTTAAAATTTAAGTTGTAATACTTCATTTAAATACTTAGACCCACTTGAGAATTTTAGTTAATGTTATAAACTTTTTACTTTTATTTGATATAATTATATATATTTCAATACATTATATAAAGGAGTAACTTTATGATTAAATACCTTATGTTATATATTCTTTTTATCAATATTATTTCTTTTTTTATTATGTTAATAGATAAAAGAAAAGCTATTAATAAAAAATGGAGAGTACGTGAATCTTCCCTTATAACTTTTGCTTTACTAGGTGGATGTATTGGTATGCTTTTGAGTATGTATTTATTTAGACATAAAACAAAACATCCTAAATTTTATATTGGTGTTCCATTAATATTGATAATTCATTTAATATTACTTTTTGTTTTTATTTCAAATTAAATGTTTTTTAAAATAAACCAATAATAAAAATTTATTATTGGTTTATTTTCTAATGTTTTTACATTTTAAAAGCTTTTAACGCTTCTTTTAATGCTTCAGAGAGTACAATTAATTCTTCTGCATTAGATGTAACTACTTCAAAAGCTTGTAATTGTTCTTCAGCTGATGATGTAACTTCTTCTGATAATGTAGCAACTTGTTGTGACACTAAAGATACCTTTTCTATAGAATTGCTAACTTCTTCTTTATTATTTCCTATAGTATAAATTTCAGAATTTATTTCTTTTGTTATTACTATCATTGATTCTAAAACTTCACTCATTTTACTAATAGATTCTTCCATCTCATCAAATGCTAATGATTGTTTATTATTAACTTCATAGGATTCATCTATAGAAATCTTAGTTTTATCTACTATTGCATCTATTCCATTTATTATATTTTGAATATCTTTTGTTGCTTCCCCTGTTTGTTCAGAAAGACTTCGTATTTCATCTGCAACTACAGCAAATCCTTTACCTGCTTCACCTGCTCTTGCAGCTTCAATTGATGCATTTAATGCTAACAAATTAGTTTGCTCTGATATTCCATTTATAGATAAAACCATGGATGAAATATTTTTCATTTCATCTATAAGTTTCTCTACTGTTTCTTGTACTGCTGTAAAACTTTTAACTGATTGTATTCCTGATTCTTTTAAGAATGTAACTTTTTCATTACTATCCTTTATAGCACAAATTATATTTCCACTACTTTGTTCCATATTGTTATTTTTTAAACTTAAAACTTCTATTCTTTCTCCAAGTTCTTTTGTTTTTTCATTAGTATCATTAACATCTTCTGCTTGTGATATTGTTCCCTCTGATATCTCTTGCATAGAATTTTTAATTTCTAAATTTGATGCAGCAACTTCTTCAGTAACAGCACTTAAATTACTTGATGATTGATCTATTTTATTAACAGCCTCTAAAACATTTCCTATAAGCCCTCCCAAGTTATCAATCATTTTATTTACATTTATAGATAATTGTCCAATTTCATCATTTGATTTTATATTTTCAGATTTTGAGCTTAAATCTCCATTTGCAACTTTATCTACAATGGCTGTAATTTCCTTTATTGGTTTAGCTATTACTTTACTTAAAATCACAATTATAATAAGTCCTAATAGTACAAATAATGCTGATACTACAATTATCTTAACATTTATTGATTTAACTGGTGCCATTATATCACTAGTTTTACCCCCTGAAAAAACAACCCAATTTAGTCCATTAACTTTAGAATATGCAGCCATAAGTTTAGAACCTTCATATGTATATTCAACTATTCCATCATTCAGTTCTGATGATTTTACAATCTCCTCTAATTCCTGAACACCATATGGTTCTGCTACTAATTCTTTATTGTGGTGATAAACTACATTTCCATTAGTATCTAATATATAATTATAAAAATTTTCTTGTTCAAATTGATTTATACTATTTCCAAAATCCTCTACTTCTATAGAAATAGTAGTAATACCAATAACTTTATCTGTACCTTTTTCAAAAAGAGGTAATGTTGCTCCTGTTACTAAATTTCCTGTTACTTTTGATTTAGTAGTATCTATAATTGATGGAGCTTTAGTTTCTTTAGTTCTTTTAAAGTATGCTCTATCTGAAAACGATGTTCCTATAGAATCTGGAGACGAACTAGCTATTATATTTCCATTTATATCTATAATATGAGTTCTTTGAACTTTTTCCTTTTTTGAATTATATTCTTCCATCTTTGTAGTTATTTTTTGTTGTAAAGTTTTAAACTCAGATGTATTATTTTTACCTTCTGCTGACATTTTCAATAATGTATCTATATCATCATCATTTTGATATATCAACAACCCATTTTGTTCTTTTTCTATTATTCCTTGAATACTTTCCGATGTTCCCTTAGCATTAGAAATAAAGTTGTCTATAGTTGATTTTTCTATAGCTTTTTCACTTAATTTACTAGACACTAAAGTAAGCATAACTGTAGTAAATATAAGAATTATTCCTACTGTAAAAGAAATTCTTCCTTGAATACTAGATTTTAAAGGCTTTCTCAAAAATTTAATGTTCACTTTACTTACCTTCTTTCTAAAATTTATTGTTTATTTTAAATTTATTATCGTATTCATTATTTTCAAACTTTATATAATATAATTAAAACTTTATGAAGTATTTGTTAACATATATACACTTTTCCTATTCTGAAATATTAATTATGTCGAATCTTTTAAAAACTTCTATTTACAAATACAACTAAATATTCTTTTGTAATGTTTTTTATATTTTTTATTTCTATTTCCTGGAAAATATTTTATTCAATACTCATATTCTTAGTTTTTATATAAAAAAACAAACTACATTTAAACTAGTGTAGTTTGCTCACATATCTACTTTATTAAATTTTATTTTTCATTAAATTCTTCAATTAAAATTGAATAATTTAATCTATCCCATCGTTTTCCTAAGAAATAAACAGCTTTTCTCTCTATTCCCTCTAATTTAAATCCATTCTTTTCTAAACATTTTTGAGCTGATTTATTTTGTTCAAGTGTGTCAGCAGTTACTCTTTCCATTCCAATATGCTTAAATCCATAATTTAAAATAAGTTTTATGGCTTCACTACCATATCCTTTCCCTCTATATTCTAGTTTAGAGAATCCTAACCCAATAGAGCACACTCTATTTCTCCAATCTATATCTTGTAAAGCTATATCTCCTATAATCGTTCCATCTAAAAGAAAAACTCCAATTCTCACATGTTCCTTACCTTGACATTTTTGAATTTCATCAAACCATAAATCAGAATTAGAAACTGACTTTCCAATATTTAATGGCTCTACCATATTTCCATAGTCATATTCAAAATCCTCATATAATTTTCTACAATCTTCTTTTTCAAGTGCTCCTAGATATATATTTTCCCCCATCAATTTTAACATAACTTATACATACATATTAAGATATTCTGAGTTATCTTAATTTACCCTCCCTCTATAATTCTTTTAATTTATTTAAACTTATTTTTAAGTTCATTTTCTATTATTGGTATTGGAATAATTAAAAATACTATTCCTAAAAACACATTAATAAGACTTAAATATTCTTCTGATATAGGCTTTATAAGTTTAATAATAACAATGACTACACATAAAATTACACCTAATATAAAATATATTTTAGATGCTCTTTTATGTTCATAAATCCATGTTTCCTTTGATTTAATTGAAAGTGAAGTTCTATATCCATGAAAATTGTTTATTTCTTTGGGATAATTATTTTTATATGATATACCAATAACTATCATACTCAATGGTATAAGTAGATCTATTATCCAAAAAAATTTTTCCAAAATATTTCAACTCCCCTATTTAATAGTTATTTAAAACTATATTCCACTCTTGTTGAAATTTTGACTTTATAAAATTTGAATAACTATCATTTTTATTTATTAAATTTTCATTTCTAATTTCATTTATAATTATATTGCTAATATTTTTAAGTTTTTCTCCACTTAATTCTGAATATCTTTCTATTATTAATTTCCCTTTGTTTTCATACTCCAAAAGTTCTTCATATATATCTTCTATTTTCTCTACTTTATTTATAGGTATATTTCCTTCACTAACAAAAGTATATTTTATATTTTGAGGATTAACTTTAAATCCTACATTATAACATTCATATAGGTATCCTGTTTTTCCTTTATATATATCATATAAAGCATTATTATAATATTCTGTATATATAGGTGTATCACTATATTCTTTAAATCCATAAGTATAAAAATTATTTTTTATCATATAAAAAGTTGCTATAACTTCATTAGTTGTAACATATACAAAATCATTTTTAGGACTTAAATTTCTTAAATTTTTCATCAAACTACCATGAAAATATTTCATATTATATTCCTCCATATTCAAAGTTATAATGTTAACTTAAATATGTTGTTGCATCTACTAATTGAAATTCTTCATAATCATTTATAAGGTTTCTTAAAATTTTACAATGATCTGCACCATATATAACTAGTAATCTATCATTTTCCTTAGCTATATTTTGTAAATTTCCAAAAATATAGAGATTTCTTCTATACCACTCCGTAATAAATTTAACTCCACAGTAATTATATCCTGCTCCAATTTTTACTGCCTCTAAATAAAATTTACTATGTCCTCTTTCTATTCTATTAATATTATTAAGCATCTTAAATATAGTTAATATAGAACCTTCCTCCATAACACACTTTTCATTTTTAGCTAATTCATCGAGTCCACCAACAATGTTTTCATAACTTACTTTGTCATTTTCTTTGCTATATTCTAAAAATTCATCTGGTAAATCTACTGGATAATTTAATGGGTATATTAATTGATGTTTTAATAACTTAGCCATCTTAAATGCAATTTGAAATACTTCACTTCTTTCATTTATTAAATTGTTATCTATTAGCTTATCGTCACTTAAATAATATTTATATATTTCATTTAATTTTTCTTCTTCATTTTTATTTAACTCTACAGCTATTTTATTTGGTTTAAATCTTATTAACTTATCAATTAATTCAGTAACTTCTTGTTGCTTTTTCTCACTTAAAATATCTTGTTTTTCATGATTAATAAGATGTTCTCCTTGTGATCCAAAATGATAAGTGCCTAATATAAGTATTTGAGATTTCATAAATTTTCCCCCTATTTTTGCTTTTTAAAGTATTATACATTATATTACAATATTATACAAATAATTGAAAATATTATTATCAAGCTTAAAAGTTATACTATCATAATATTTTCCATTTACCTTTAACAAGTCAACATCTCTATTAATTTCTTTAAATCCAAGTTTTAATGCTAATTTTATCATTCTTTCATTTCCAGACCAAGTTTCAGTATACACTTCATTTGTAATATTACTCAAAATATATTTTATAAACTTTAATAACGCTTCATATCCTAATCCTTTTCCCCTATTTTCTTTGTTAATTATATCAATGCCTACAGCTAATTTTTCTTTATCACCATTTATATAATATGAACTAACTCTTCCAATATGTTTTCCTTCTTTAGATTCTATTTCAAAATGTGTTTTTATCTTAGGTGGATTTTGTACTTCTTTTATTATGCATTGTTTTATTTTTTCTAAATTAATTTCTTCATCTTTTTCCCATGGTGCATCATAATCTTTCCACTCTGTATTTACCGTATACCAATCTATATAATCATCAATATCTTTTAAATTCCTATCTCTTAAAATTAAATTATTCATAAATATTTACTCCCCATAAAAATATTAAAAATTTTCTTTATATTAAAATTAAATAAAAGCTTGTTAATTAACCCTAAAATTAAATAATTTCAATTACATACATAAATCTATCTATTTTCTTATATCTTAATTTTTTATTAAACTTTTTAAAATGTATTTCTAAAGTATCTACATAAGAATAGTATTCATCTTTTATTTCATATATTTCTTCTTCATTTAATGTCTCTAATAGTTTTTCTTCCTCACTTTTATTTTTAAACATTAAATCCCCTATAATTATTTTCCCATTATCTTTTAAAACTCTCATCATCTCATCTATAGCTATTATTTTTTCCTCTTCATTTAAATGATGAAAAGCATAAGTTGACACTATAACATCAAAGCTTTTGTCACCATATGGAATTTTTAAAAATTCTCCTAATCTAACTTTTAATTTAGGATATTTTGATTTAGCTATATTAAGCATTTCTCTAGATTGATCTATTCCTACTATATCATAATTATTTTCTAAAAATTTTCCACTTAAATTTGCTGTTCCTACTCCTATTTCTAATATAGCACAGTCCTCTTTCTCATTTTCAATAGCTAATTTATAAACTTTTTCTAAAATCATCTCATAATTTTCATATATTTTTATAGCACCTCTATTTTCTAATACAGAAATATCATAAGTTTTAGCCCAATTATCAAAGTTCCATTTATCACTCCAATTATTTTTAACATAATTTATATTATTTGCATTTTCTATTACTGTTTGTATGTCTACTTTGGCATTTAAAATTTCTTCTTCATATAAATTGTCTAAGACTTTTTCTAAAGCACTTCTAATTACCGTTAATCTTTGAATTTCATTATTAACTATTTCCCACTGATTATTAAAATGATTTAAAAAGTTACTTGTACTACTATTCTTTAAAATATCTTTTATTTCTTTAATAGACAAACCAACTGACCTATATAAAAGTATTGATTGAAGTTTAATTATATCTTCATTATTAAATTTTCTATATTCATTGTCCTCATTTCTTATAAGATTTAATAACCCTTTTTTTTCATAATATCTAATTTTGTTAGTTGTTATATTAAACATTTTAGCAATTTCACTAATGTTATAATTATTGTTCATTTTCTTATCACCTCTCACTAACCATTTTAACCGTTAGCCTTAGGCGAATGTCAACATAATATATTATTTATAAAATTAAAAGGTGTAGTTTTATTAATTAACTACACCTTTTATAATCTATTTCTATTTTAAGTGACCATAAATATCAAATATTTTAAAGTTAGATTTTTCATTTTCCTTCACCACAACATAATATCTTGTGTAAGTTCCACTAGGAAATTGTGCTATACTATCTTGTTTTTCTGAAAGTTTATTAGTATATTTAACTTCTACAATTTTAAATTCTTTTGGATTTAGAGTTTCTAGCCTATCCATATAATCATAATACGTTTTTTCATTTTCATTTTTAGAGTATTCATCCTTACTTAAAACTTTTAAACTATGAATCACTATTTTTTCAGTATACTTACCTTTTTCTAAGTTTTCTTTGTATAGTTTAGGGTAATTTAGATATATATCATTTTGTACATATATATCTTTAAATTTATCATATTCATCACTTATCTCTACTTTTAATGCATCTAAAATGACTTTCTCACTTTCTTCATATGGTACAACTTCTGATTTAAATGTTCTTTCTCCATTTTTGTATTCTAACTCATATTGATTTTTAGTTGTATTATTATTTGAATTTTCACCAGTGTTTTTTATAACATCATTGTCATTTTTAATCTTATTAATAGATTGTGATCTTTCATCATCCTTTTTTGTTTCTTTTACACTTATCTCCACTTTTTTATCATTTTCATTTTTGTCACTATTATCTTTTTCTATAGTAACTTTTGCACAACCTATCATTGAAGTCATTGCTAATAAAATAGTAATTATTATTAGTAACCTTCCTTTTCTCATCTTTTCTACCCCTCATCTAATAAATTTGATTTTTTAATATTTACTTTTGTAGAGACTTTTTTAATTAAAATTTGTACACTTTACTTAATCAATTTTGAAATTTTCCTTAAAAATAGATTGATTACATATTTTTAATATTTCCTCCATATTTAAAGGTTCATCATCTTTAAAGCTGGCCCATGAACTTATTATTTTAGCAGCATTTGTAATCATAGAATTTTCTTTTTTTCCTTTGCTTCTATCTAACACTTCTTCTTTATCTAATTTCAAAGTATCATCTACCTCTTTTAAAGATACTAAAAACTCATCTACCTCTTCATTTGCAAAACACATCTTTATAACTTCCAAACTATTATCTGGATATAAATCCATTAACCCTTTAATTACAGCAGTAATAACATATATGTTTCGATCTTTTAACTTTTTCTCTAAAAGTAATTTGAAATATTCAACTATTTCAGTTCTATTTAATTTATTATTTAAAGTAAGTATTACTAAAAGATGTGCACATTCACTTCTTGCCATAGAATTTATCTTTGTATCTTCTATTGCTTTTTTTATATCTTTTAATTGACCATCATATACACTTGCTAATATTTTAGCTGAATCTTCTACTAATGTATCACCATATAAATTAAAAGAAATTTTTTCGGGTAATTTTATCAAATCTAAATATATATTAAAAAGAATTTTTTCCTTAAACTGTGCTAGTAAGTATGTAGCATATATATGTCCCCAATAATGACTATTTTCTATGTAATTTTCATAATTTGATTTAAAATTTTTCAAATACTCTATAAGAAAGTTTCTGGATTCATCTTCTCTTATTGCAAGTTCTTCAATTTCCTTTCGAGGGCACTCCCCCTCATTATATTCAATACTATTCATTATTTCTTGTACTGTTTTCATTACTTATCATCTCCTTAATAAATATATTTAACTTATACTCATATATATATACTTAATTTAACAATATTTATTAAGAAAACATTAAAAGTGGTATTAAATATTATTAAGTACCACTTTTAATGTCTTAGTTCTATTTTCGCAAATAATTTATTATTAATATAATTAAAACTAAAAAAGATATTCCAATTATTATTTTTAAAGCTTCATTATTACTTATATTAGCAATATTGTCTTTTTCATTTTTAATAACATCTTTATTTTCTTTTAAATTTAGCATATGTTCTATTTTGTAGTCGATTCTACTATCATTAATAACTTTACCATTGTAATAAACATTTTTTTCATCTGACTTAAATCTTTTCTTAGCCCCATTGCTATTAATAAATTCCTTTATAATAAGTGCAGTTTTCCTATAATCTTTATTATCTTTTAAGTATAATACATTTAAATTTGCATAATTCATAGAATCCACAAGGTAAATACCATTAGCTGAAATAAAATTATCACCTTTTTTATTTAAAGATGCTAATATTATATCATTTTCTAATATTTTATCTTTTTTAGATTTGCTTCCTTTAAATAAATCATACTCTTTTATATTTTCTATTTTTATAGTGTTACTTACTTTTAATTTTTCTATATCAGTGCCTTTAGGTATCTTCTTATTTGTAATTTGAGTTGTTACATTTACCTCTATAGAATTCTCATAAACTTTTATTACTTTTCCAATTATAAGGATATCCTGCTCATAATTTAAAAACTTAGACAAATTTTCTTCTGCAAAAATTGTTATATAATTCAATGTGCAAATAGCAAGTATAATAAATAAAATTTTTATTACTTTATCTTTCATAAAATATCTCACCTTAATGAAAATTTAGCATAAAAATTTATACTACTTTATACTATTATATTTTTAAGTTATATTTTGGTGCTTAAATTTTAAGCACTTACAACATACTATTTCGAATTATTTTCTGTGTTTTCAAATTTTGAATTTAATATTACAATATCTACTCTTCTATTTTTGCTTCTTCCGCTTTCACCTTCATTGCTTGAAATTGGTCTATATTCTCCATATCCTACTGCTGAAATTCTATCTGGAGAAATTTTATTACTATCAATTAAATATTCTACAACATTAGATGCACGTAGCACTGAAAGTTTCCAATTTGATGAAAAATCATTATTCTTTATTGGTATATTATCTGTATGACCCTCTACTCTTATATAATTATTCATTTTATTTAATAATTTTGACACCTTATCTAGTTGTTCCTTCATAGAATCTGTTATATCTGCTTTTCCACTTTCAAAAAACATACTATCTTTAAAACTAATGATAAGACCTTTATCTTCAATAGATGTAGTTATGTGTTCTTTTAAATCTGATTCATTTATCAAATTATCAACTTCTGATTTTATATTTTCGAGTTTCTTACTTTCTACAAGTTCTGTATTAATTACATTAGGCTCTTGATTTTTTTCATCAACGTCACTATTTCCACTTCCATTTCCACCTTCACCTATTACATTTGTTCCACCGCCAAATACAGACTGAAAAGAATTTGACATTGCTTTATATTTTTGTGCATTTATGCTACTTGAAGAATACATAATAACAAAAAATATCATAAGTAACGTTATTAAATCAGAGTATGTTAAAAGCCATCTTTCTCCACTTTCTTTCTTTTTACCTTTTTTCTTTTTTCTCATAATATCACCACTTCTATAATAATATTATTATTATTAATCATTTAAAAAACCTTGTAGTTGAGTTTCTAATGAATTTGGATTTACACCTTCTTGAATTAGAATTACACCTTCTGTAATAATTTCTTTTTCCAATGACTCTAACTTATCAATATATTTTATTCTATTTGCTATTGGTATCCATAATAAGTTAGCAGATGCTACTCCATAAAGTGTTGCAATAAATGCAACTGCAATTTTAGGACCTAATTCATTTGGGTTTGATAAGTTCCCTAGTACTTGTACAAGCCCCATAACAGTTCCTATAATTCCCATGGTAGGTGCAAATCCACCTGCTGCTTCAAAAATTTCTGCTTGTTCTAATCTACCTTCTGAAATATTTTCATTTATATTTTCTAAAGAAGTTCTTACAACTTCTGGTTGTACACCATCTATTGCTAATTGAAGACCCTTTATTAAAAACTTGTCTATATCTGTTCTTGTTAAATATGATTCTAAGCTAAGCATGCCATCTAATCTAGCTTTAGCCGACATTTCCTTTAATAATTCAATCAATTCTTTTTTATTGTTCTTTTTTACTTTAAGCAAATCTTTTATTGTTCTTAAAATTTTTTTTATAGCTGATGGTGGAAATGATATTCCAATAGCACCAATAGTTCCACCAAATACAATTAAAGCTGCTGTTGGTTGTAGCAATGATCCTAATGCTCCTCCTTCTAAAACAAATGCTACAATTAAAGATAAAATGCCAATTAATAAACTCAATATAACACTTACATCCATTATTATCACAACCTTTACTCTTGATATTTTTTTACAACTTTGTAATTAAACATATTATATTTAATTTATAATCTGATTATGATACCATCATAAAAATAAGTCATTATACTTAACACAGTTTTAACTTATTTTTAACCTCTATATAAACATAATAATTAGTTTAATTCTTATGTTTATACTTAGCCTTTTTATTACTAAATATCTATATTAAATTATTAGTTTACATAAAAAAATCCCAAATAAACTAATGTTTATTTGGGATTTTTAAAATTTATTATTTATTTAATTTTAAATACTCAGTTAAGCCTTCTTTTAATATTCTTGCTGCATCAGCTAAAGTTTCTTTATCTAATACATATGCAAGTCTTATTTCATCTTTTCCAAGTCCCTCTGTACCATAGAATCCTTCTGCTGGACAAGGCATTACTGTTTGACCATCTATTTCAAATTCTCTTAATAACCATTTTACGAAATCATCTGCACTTTTTACTGGTAATTTCGCCATTATGTAAAATGCTCCTGTAGGTTTTTTACATATTACTCCTGGAACTTTTACAAGTTCATTATAAAGTACGTCTCTTCTTTCTCTATATTCTTCATTAACTTCTGTTAAATAAGATGTTGGAGTTTTGTAAAGCTCAATAGCACCCACTTGCTCTAATGTTGGAACTGATAATCTTGCTTGACATAATTTTAAAAGTTCTGTCATAACTTCTTTATTTTTAGAAGCTATAGAACCTATTCTAGCTCCACAAGCACTATATCTCTTAGAAACACTATCTACTATTATAACTCTATCTTCTACTTCTTTAATATTTCCAAAGCTTGTATATTCTCCTTCATATACAAATTCTCTGTAAACTTCATCAGCTATTATCCATAAATCATTTTCTTTAGCTATTTCACTAATCATTTCAATTTCTTCTTTAGTGTAAACAACCCCACTTGGATTTCCTGGATTAGATAAAAGTATAGCTGTAGTATTTTTATCTATTCTAGATACTATTTCTTCTTTTGATGGTAAATGGAAACCATTTTCAGCATATGTTGTAACTGGTCTTATAGTAACACCTACAGCATTTGCAAAACTATTGTAGTTTGAATAGAATGGCTCTGGTACTAATATATTATCTCCTTCATTGCATATAGTTAACATTGCAAATAATAATGCTTCACTACCACCATTTACTATTAATATTTCATCCTTATTGAAATTTATATCATAACCTTTGTAGTAGTTTTGTATTGCTTCTATTAATTCTGGAAGACCTTCTGATAATGCATATTCTAAAACGTCTTCTTTGTAGTTTTTAACTGCATCGAAAAATCCGTCTGGTGTTTTTATATCTGGTTGACCTATATTTAAATGATAAACTTTTTTACCACTTTTTTTAGCCTCTGCTGAGTAAGTTAATAATTCCATTATAGTAGATGCTGGAACATTTTTTATTCTTTTTGATATTCTCATTATTATTCCTCCTACGTTAATACAAGATTTTCACCTTTGTAAATTACTATACTATTTTATAACATGTTTTTAAATCTGTCATCTATGTAATCGTTACAATTCTAATAATAACCATAAAATAAATTACATTCAATACTGGATTCTTTATTTTTCTACTTAATGCTATTAATTTTCCCATTTTTAATGTATATTTATACATTATTTAACGAACATCTAAATAACCATATTTATCTTTTAATATATTTCCATAAGTTTTAAATTCTATAGGAAAACTAAATATAGGACCATCAAAAACAAAAGTATGATACTCTCCATTTTCTCCACATGGATCTGCACCAGTTTCTTTTATATCTTTTACTAATTCTTTTGTTAAAGTTTTACCTAAAAACTCTTCATTTAAATAATCAAGATTAATATTTTTAAGTATAGCTTTAAATCCACTATCTATAAATTCATATGTTACTTTTTCTCTATTTTCTTGCCACAATGGAAAAATCGCTTCAAGTTTACTATTTTTACATCTATCACTACACCATTTTCTGTGATTTTCTATATCAATATCACCAAAAACACAGCTGTCTGCACCACTATTTTTAGAATTTTCAAGAACTTCTTCAAATAATTTTTCATAATTTTCACCATTACATTTCATCATTATTAATGGTATATTTAATGATTTTGATATATCATTTAATATCCTTTGTTCTATTCCATGAAACCAACTTCTATTTAATTCCTCATCTACAGTTACCAAAAGACCTACTGGTTCATGCCCTTCTTTTATCATTCTATAAAGAGCTAACGTACTATCTTTTCCACAACTATATGACATAACAAATTTTTTTTTCATAAAATCAACTTATCCTTTCTAAAATATAGCTCATTCACTAATTAATATATATTTTATTATATTAGACTATCATAAATATTTAAATACAAATAATATTTTATATAATAAAAAGCAAAGCAATTTAAAATTACTTCACTTTTTAAAATAAACTTTATTCTTTATATTAAAAATTTCAAAATAAATATTATTCCTATTATAATTGTTGTTATGCTTATATCTTTATATTTTCCTGAACAAACTTTTAATACTATGTAAGATATTATTCCAAAAACTATACCATCTGATATTGAATATGAAAATGGCATCATTATAATAGTTAAGAATGCTGGTATTGCTTCTGTATAATCATTTAATTCAATTTCTTTTATAGGTTCTATCATAAATAATCCAACAAGCACTAATGCTGAAGCTGTTACTGCTGGAGTTATTACTGAAAATATTGGTGATAAGAATAATGCCAAGAAAAACATTACTGCTGTAGAAACTGCTGTAAGTCCCGTTCTTCCACCTTCTGCAACACCTGATGCACTTTCAACAAATGTACTAACAGTACTTGTACCTATACATGCTCCTAATGTTGTTCCTATTGCATCTGCAAAAAGTGCCTTTTTAATATTAGGAACTTTTCCATCTTTATCAAGCATTTTTGCTTTTGTAGCAACACCCACTAAAGTTCCTATAGTATCAAACATATCCATAAATAATAATGTAAATAAAACAATAACCATATCAAAACTAAATATATTATGCCATTCAAAAGTAAAAAATGAAGATTTAATTGATGGTGGCATACTAAATAATTTAGTTGGCATTTCTGTAATTCCCATAGGAATTCCTATTAATGCTGTAGCAAGCATTCCTATAAAAAGTGCACCTTTTACATTTTTACTTAATAATATTGATGTTACTAATATTCCTATTATGGCTAAAAGTCCTGGTCCTGAAATTATATTACCAAGTGCAACTATTGTTCCTCCTCCATCTGGATGAGTTACTATACCGGCACCTTCAAGTCCTATTAATGCTATTAATAACCCAATACCTACTGATATTCCCTTTTTTATATTTTCTGGAATAGAATCTACTATTGCTTCACGAACATTAAAAAGTGTTAAAAATATGAATATAATACCTTCTAAAAGTACTGCAGTTAATGCAAATTGATAAGAATATCCCATTGTTTTTACTATTGTAAATGCAAAGAATGCATTTAATCCCATACCTGGTGCTTGAGCAAATGGAAGCTTTGCATAAAGTCCCATTATTAATGTTGCTATTACAGCTGATAATGCTGTTGCAGTAAATACTGCTCCTGAATCCATTCCTGCTGCTGATAAAATAGACGGATTAACAATTAGAATATATGCCATTGTCATAAACGTTGTTATTCCTGCTATTATTTCCGTTTTTACATCTGTGTTATTTTCTTTAAGATTAAAATATTTTTCCATGCTATCACTCTTTTCGACATTTTTTTGAACACGTTTATTATAATAACACAAAAATTTAAATTACCCAATAGTTTTTACGAACATTTTAAACTTTTTTTTATTTTTTATATGCTATAACGTAGATATATTTATTTTTAAAATCTATATTTATACTTATAAAATAGAAAAACAAGCTTTAAATTTAGTTATAAACCAAATTTAAAGCTTATTTTATATAACTTAAATATGTAAAATACATTGTAAATTAAAATTTAAATAGACGTGTTTCTATTTAACTTGTTTAATAAACTTGTTTATCCTACTGTTTTTATTTTCATTAAATAATTCTTTAGAGTTACTGATCTCAACTATTGAACCATTTTCCATAAATATTATTCTATCTGCTACATCTTTTGCAAAGTTCATTTCATGAGTTACTATAATCATAGTAATTTGAGTTTTAGCTAAATTTCTAATAACATCTAAAACTTCACCAACAAGTTCAGGATCTAATGCAGATGTTGGCTCATCCATAAGTATTATTTCTGGCTCTACAGCTAATGCTCTTGCTATAGCTACTCTTTGCTGCTGACCACCAGATAATTTACATGGATAACAATCCTTTTTATCTTCTAATCCTACTTTTTTTAAATTTTCCAATGCTGTTTCTTTTGCTCTATCTTTACTAACCTTTTTTACAGTAATTAAAGGTTCCATAACATTTTGTATTGCAGTTTTATTTTTAAATAAATTATAATTTTGAAACACCATAGCTGTTCTTTTTCTTATACTTAATATATCTTTTTTATGAGCTGAAGATAAATCTATATTCAATTCACCAAATTTCAAACATCCTTTTTCAGCCTCTTCAAGGAAATTTATACACCTTAACAATGTGGATTTTCCTGTTCCAGAAGGTCCAATAACTGCTATTACTTCACCTTTTTTTATTTCTAGGTTTATATTATTTAATACTTTATTTTCTCCAAAGCTTTTACTCAAATTAATTATTTTTAACATAATAAATACTCCTTATTAAGTTATATTTAGTGACTTTTCTAGTTTATTTTGAATAAATCCAACAATTCCACTTAATGCCCAATAAACTAGAATTACACAAGTAAATGCTTCTAAAAACTTGTATTTTGCTGCTGCTTCTGATTGAGCTGTTGCCATTATTTCAGTTACTCCTATAGTAAATGCTAATGAAGAACCTTTTATTATATCTGCAAAAACATTAGCAAGTGTTGGAATTGCAACTTTTATAGCTTGAGGAAGTATTATTCTTCTCATAGCTTGAAAATATGTCATTCCAAAAGCATATGCTGCTTCCATTTGCCCTTTATCAATAGATTTTATAGCGCCTCTAAAGCTCTCAGAACAATATGCTGCAGCATTTAAACTAAGAACAATTATAGCAGATGTAATTGCACTTAACCCTTTCAATCCTGGTATTAGCTGAATTAATCCAAAATATATAAAAAACAATTGTGCAATTAATGGTGTTCCTCTAAAAAAAGATACATATATTTTTGCTATTTGACAAAGTATAGGTACTTTTGAATCTACTATTAATGCTATTATTGTACCTATAATTAATGCAAAAACTAAAGAAAAAAATGATATTTTTAAAGTTACCATTAAATATTTTAACATTAAAGGAATTAAATCCATTGCAAATTTAAAATCAAATGTAGGCATATAAACCACCTTAATTACTTTCTTTAGTAGTATCTAATCCAAACCACTTGTTTGATAGTTCAGTAAATTTGCCATCCTCATGCATTTCTTTTATAGCTTTATTTACATTTTCTATAATTTCCTTACTTGCTTCTTCTTTTCTAAAAGGATATTGATTTATTTCATATACACCTGTATTTATGTCTGCCACTTTTAAATTTAATTTACCTTGCTCTATAGTAGTTTTTGCTTTAACTTCTGATAACCACCCAGCATCTATTCTTCCTGCTTCTATATCCTTTTCCATAGGTACACCATCAAAAGGTACTATTTCCAATTCTAGATTTTCTTTTTCATTTAGCTCTTTTATTGTTTTTTCTCCATTTCCCCCTAAAACACAACCAACTTTTTTGCCTTTTAATTCTTCAACTTTTGTTATATTACTATCTTTAGGTATTATAAATTTATATTTGCTATATGCATATGTTTCACTAAAATCATATTTTTCTTTTCTTTCAGGTGTAGTAGACATTTGATGCGCTACTGTATCTACTTTTCCTGCATCTAGCATGCCCATTAATCCACTAAATTTGGCAGTTTGAAATTCTATTTCATATCCTGCTCTTTTCCCTATTTCATTCCAAACATCAACTTCAAATCCTTTAGATTCATCATTTTCTTTAAAACACCAAGGAAAATATTCTGTTGACACTCCAACTATAATTTTATGGTTTTTAACTTCTTGTGATGTAGCTTTAGTATCATCCTTACTATTATTTGCTTTACTTCCACATCCTACAAAAATACTTGCACCTACAATTAATGTTGCTACTAAAGCAATTAATCGTTTACTTTTAAATTTCATTTTAACATTCCCCCTATTATTATAAATTTATATATAAAATAATTTTGTAATTAAATTATCTAATATGTAATAATTTATTCATAAAAAATTTTAATTCTCTTTAATATATAAAACTATTAAACTGCATTCAAAATTCTTCTAAAACTTACTTTATCTATCTATTTCTTCAATAGTATATCAATTAATGACTTTAGATTCATTAGTTATTACTATTTATAATAGACTTATATATTTATATTTAAATTACAAAAGAAAATTCTAAATTAAAAAGACTTTATCATAATTCACTTTTTAAATTTATTATAATAAGAAATTTAAATAAGCTTTAAATTTAGTTATAATCCAAATTTAAAGCTTATTTTTAAACTATTTAATTTTACTCATATATTTTCTTTATTTTCATGAATGCATAATCTATAACGGATTCTAAATTACTGTTATTTTTTCCGCCACCTTGAGCTAAAACAGGACTTCCGCCACCTCTTCCATCGATAAGTGTTATACTATCTTTTAAAAGTTCATTCATATTTATATCTTTTAAGCTTTTAGAACATGCAAATATTAAATTTGCTTTTTCTCCATCTTTAAGTGCCATTAAAGCAATTGTATCTTCATGTTCTACAAGTTTTGTTACAAGCTTATTTATGTATTTTGCACTTTCATTTTCATAAACTTTTTTAACTACTGTAACATTATTTATTTTATCTGCTTTATCTATCATTTCTTTAATTTCATATTTAGATAATATATCTCTAATTTTACGATTATCATCTAATAAATCTTTTATTTGTTCATTTAGATTTTTTATTGTATTTATAGCCTCTTCTTCACTGCTGCTTAGATATCTACATATATTGTTTGAAAATAAATCTTTCTTTAAAGAATCATCTATAGCTCTTTTACCTGCTAAAAACTCTATTCTTGTATTTCCTTTATTCTTCTCATACTTTACTATCTTAATCATTCTAAGTTCCATAGTATTACTCGGATGTACACCACAACATGCATTTATATCTAAATCGCCAATTTTAACTACACGTATTTCTTCATTTGTTTTTGGAAGTGCTCTTCTTAACTTTAATTTTTTCAAATCCTTTTTTAATGGAACAAATGATTCAACAACTAAATTTTCATTTATAATACTATTAGCAAGTTTTTCTGCTTCTCTTACCTTTTCCTCATCTAATATTCCTTGTATATCTACAGTACTAAAATCTTTACCTAAATGAAAACTTACAGTATTAGCATTAAAAAGTGTAAAAAAGCAACCTGAAAGAACATGTTGTCCTAAATGTTGATGCATTCCATCTTGTCTTCTATCCCAATTTAATTTACACTTAACTTTATGTATTTTTATAGGTTTTTTATCTACAACATGATATAATGTTCCGTTTTCTTCATACACATTAATAACATTAGAGTTTTCTATTGTTCCTAAGTCGCAAAACTGACCTCCGCCCCCTTCAAAAAAGGCACTTTTATCTAATACCACATGGAATTCATCATCTTTTTCTTTAACATCTACAATTTCAGCAACAAACTCCTTAATATATTGATCTTCATAATAAAGTTTCTCCATTTATAAATCCTCCAAATTTCATTTTATAATTTAATAATTATCTTGCATGTAATTTTCCTTATATTCCTTTGGTGATACCTTAAATGTTTTTTTAAATAACCTGGAAAAATTAGAGTAATCTTTAAATCCACTCTGCATACATGCTTCAGTAATGTTTTTGCCCTTTTTCATAAGACTTATAGCTCTAATAAGTCTTTTCTGCAATATATACTGATAAATGGTGCATCCTGTCTGATCTTTAAACTTATGCATTAAATAATATTTATTTATATATAAAGTTGATGCTAAATATTCAACTGATAAATCTTCAATTAAATTTTCATTTATATATTCTAAAATTTTTTCTATATTCTCATCATACTCAATATCAATTATATTTTCATTTAAATTATTTTTATCTAAAAATAACCTGTTTAGATAAACCATAAATTGCAAAAATAACGAATTACTCAATATATGACTTCCAAATTCATCATCATTTTTAGATTTTTCTAACTCAAAAAGTACAGGTTTTAATTTTTCTAAAAATACTTTATTTAATCTTAAAAGATTCATTTTCTCTAAAGATGATTTATTAAAGCAACTTAGAAGGTTACATTCATCACTGTTATGACTAATTATGAATTTTGAATTCACCCATATTACAATTCTTTCATAAACTTCACTTGAATCTATTATAGGTCTATGAATTTCATTGCTATTTACTAAAAGTATATCCCATGGCTTTAATTTATAAGCTTTCCCTTCTATTAAATAAGTAACTTTACCTGAAAGAAATATAATTATCTTATTAAAATCATGATAATGAAATTCAAATTCTAGATCTTTTTTATCCTTTAAATGAAATATTTCAAAATCTTTTTTTAGATAACCTCTTTTATTTTCTTCTTCCATTATCCTTCTCCCAATCAATTTTTATTTGAAATAATTACTGTTCCCTTTACTAACATTATTCGCATCTGATATTTGAATAATTTCATTTTTTTAGTTTGGAACCCTATATAGAAATACAAGTTTAAAGTTTAAGTTATTCATGTTTCAGTTGAGAATTTTAATTTTAAGTTTTAATCTATATTTTTTAAAATTGACAACTGGTTCCAAATATAAATATACCAATAAACTGTAAGATTAGTAGTATCATTTGAGAAATACATTACTTTAAATTTGAACTTGGAACCCTATAATAGCTTAGTTTTAACCCCTTTGTAAATATATACTATTAACTATATCATATAACAAAAAAAACTACTACATTGTCAATTATAGTAGTTTAACACTTTATTTTAAAATATTATTTTGAATTTTTATAAATTCTTTTAATTCATCTACTGTGCTAGTTATAAATTCATAAGTCAAATAATCTGGATTACACATTCTTATTATTTCTCTTACTTTTTCACTTTCAAAAGGTTTATGCTGATCTATCTTCATAATGTAATAAAATAAATTTTCTTTCATTTCTTCTATAGACCCATTCTTTAAAATTTCTATTTCCTTTTTTCTATCATAACTATCAGAATAATTAAGATGTATACCTTTTATGTATTTTATATTTTCTTTTAAATCTTCTAAAACTTTAATTATGTATAATGCTGCTTCATTGCTATTTTTAATGTCCATATTATTATGTAACAAATGTCCTGTATCAAGCATTATTCCTTTATTTTTATATTGAATACCACTCATTAATTTTTCTATTATATTATTTTCTAATAATGTAAGTCCAGTCCACCATAAATTTTCAAATAATATAGTAACACTACAATCTAAACCATTTAAAATTTGATTTACTAAATCTATAGTTTCATTTATAATTTCTTCATTGCTATATTTAAATTTTAAATCATATGCTTCTCTAATAGCTACATTAAAAACATGAAATACCACATATTTAGCACCGATTTTATCTGCAATCTTTATTTCTTTTCTATATTTTTCTATTAATATCTCTTTATTTAATGCACCATAGTACTTTTTTATCTCATTTTCATCTTTAAACTGATTCAATAAAGCTTCTCTATCTTCTCTCCAAAAATCCATCCAATTAGAGTAAGATGATAAATGTACTCCTTTTATTAAATCTTTATTTATTGATTTCTCATTTAAATTCTCTATTTCTAAAAGCTCTATACCATCTAAGTTATTCTCTTTCAAAAATTTTTCAAGCTCCATACTATCATGATTAAATCTTTCTAAATCACAATCATATGTAGACATATTCATGACTTTAATCAAGTTATCACCTCATAATTTTCTATTATGTACTCACTATTTTAAATTTAAAATATTATATTTATATTTTGTTTCTATTATTTTAAAGTATTCCTAAATAAAAATAAAGATGAAAATTGTATTTCCATCTTTATTTCTATATTTATATCATTATTTTTGAAAATCTTTTTCAAATTCATCTAATGAATCTTTAAGTAATGTAACAGTGTAAGCCATGCTTGGACCACCACCGAAAGCTACTGCTACCATTGCTGCTTCTAATATTTCTTGTCTTGTTGCACCAGCTTCTAGAGCTTTGTAAACATGGAATACTATACAATATTCACAACGACTATATGCAGCTATAGAAACACTTATAAGTTCTTTTGTTTTTGTGCTTAAACCATCTTCCTTATATGTAGTTCCTAATAAATTCATAAATGCTCTTACATGCTCTATGTTAGTCTTTCCTAAGCCATTTAATCCGCTTTGAAACTCTTTCAACATTTTTCTTGGATCTTTACTCATTTTCTCTTCCCCCTAAAATTATTCTAAATAAAATATGTTAGAAACTTTTAATTAGTATTTAAAATAATTGTAATTTAGCCATTAATTACAATTCAAACATAACATTTAACAAATCATTTGTCAAATTATTTCGATTTTTCTTTTTATTAAAGTATATCTTATTTTGTAATATAATTTTATTATGTTAAATGTTCTTTTTAAAGAGCATATAGGAGGTTATTTTATGTCTAATAAAAATTTAGAAATGATGAAAAAAATTATTGAAGACAAAAAGAAAGCTAGTGCTAATCAAAATTCTAAGGGACGTCCTCAAAAATCCATAGGTGGAGCTCAAAAAGCACGTATAAGCACTAAAAATGGTGGGGTTTTTGATAAATAAATATTTTTATAGTAGAACAGGCTCGAATGTAAATATTTTCGAGCCTATAAATCCAATACTTTATTATATAAATTCTAAAATGTATTAAAATTTAAAATTATCTACTATTTTATCTATTTCCTCTGCTAAAGAGTTTAATTTTTCACAAGATGCTGTAACTTCTTCAAGTGATGCACATTGCTCTTCTGTTGCAGCACTTACTTTTTGGGATGATTCTAGTACATTTTGACCTGAAGATGCTATTTCATTAACTTTAATAACTACAACTTCCTTACTTTCATTTATATTGTAAAGTGAGTTATTCACTCTTTCAACATTCTCATTAACTTTATCCATACTATTTAATATATTTTTAAAATTATCATTTGTTGAGTCTACACTGATATTAGTTTTACTCATAAGATTTGATGCATTTATAGTTTTTTCTATAACACTATTTATTATATCTTTCATTTGATTTACAACATCATTTATTTGTGTTGCAGAGTTTGAAGACTCAATAGCAAGCTTTTTAACTTCATCTGCTACAACCATAAATCCTTTTCCAACCTCTCCAGCCCTAGAAGCTTCAATACTAGCATTTAATGCTAAAAGATTAGTTTGATCTGTTATTTCTTTAATGCTTTTAACAATATATTCTATTTTACTAGAACTTTCATTTAATAATTCTACTTCTTTAGTCATTTCATTATTTGCTGCTAAATTTTTATTGAAAATATCTCTTAACTCAGTTATAGACTTTATTCCATAATCACAACAAAGTTTTGTATCTTTACATGCATTGTTAAGTTCTTCACTATACAAATTAGAACTATTTATTTCTTCTTCTAAATCTTTTATTCTATCTGTAATTTTTTCAATATCACTATTTTGATTATCTGAAATACTGGCAACATTAGTTATATTTTCAGCAATTTCTATAGATGCATCACTACTTTGCATTGTTTGTTTAGAAACAGAATTTGCAGATTCTTTAAGGGTTGATGATGCAACTTTTAAGTTTTCTAATATATTACAAATACTATTTATAGTAACCTTTAATGCATTATTTATAGAATATAATTCAATATTTAAGTTTTTATCTTCTTCTATTTCTAAAGTAAAATCTCCATGCCCCATTGTATTTATATTATTGGTAACTTTTACTATAGGTTTAACTATTTTCCTCTTTATAATTAAATTTAATAAAATTATTACTATTGGTATATAAACTACACAAAATAATATTGCTGAATTTACAGATTTTATACATTTGCTCATAACTTCTTTTTGCGGTAACATAGATAAAATACTCCAATTCATAGAATTGTTTTTAACATTATGTACATACATCTTTTCGTTATTCACATCTATTACATTAAAATCTAGTTCATTTTCTATTACATTTTTTACTTCTTCAAATTCATCTATATTTTTAGTAATAAGCTCACTATCTTTATGACTTATAATTATCCCTGAATTGCTTATTACCTCAGCATATCCTTCTTTTCCTATTGTCATTTTTGAAACTTTTTCTGATAACTTATCTAAATTTATATCTGATGCTAAAACACCAATTTCCTTACCATTCTTATCTTTTATAAGTTTTGCAAACGTAATCATATATGTGCCCTTATTAATAGTATCTTCATAAGGTTCTGTAACAACTACATCTCCTTCATTACTTTTAGCCACTTTATACCATGGTCTTTCTTTAGGATCATATTTTTTATCAACATTTTTGCTTACTGGCCTTATAACGTCTCCATTAATAGTTCCTATATAAATAGATTCTACATCCTCCATACTATTAATATAATCTTCAAACATCTCCCTAGTTTTATTTTTAATATGTTGGTCATTTAAATTTAATAACTCTTCACTTTTAGATACATACTCCATTCCATCTTTATTTCTAGAATAAAGATAATCAACAAATGATGAAATATCTTGCGTTTCTAAATCCATTATATTAATAACATCATCTTTGATACTATCTACTGTTGTAAAGCTATTAACTAAAGTTACAATAACTACAGATAAAATTAGAAATGTTGTAATCCAAATAATCAGCTCTTTATAAATAGTTTTTCTCATAAAAATACCCTCCCTAAATATTTTATCGAAACAGCTATAATATTCTGAATATTTTTTGAAAAACTTTTATATTTTTAAACTTTATACAAATATTGTATAAAATTTCATGGTGATTATTCGTTTAAAATACATAAAAATAAGGAATGTTATTACACATTCCTTGCTTTTATATATATTTATACTATTAATTCAAAAACTATATCTTCTATACTTACGGAGTGATAGCTTTTCTTTAATTTGCTAAATTTATTTTTTACATTATCTCTAATATTATCTATATATGACTTCCTAAATGGAAGATATTTTTCTATATTCTTTACATATTCTTTAGTAAAATATTCTCTTCCTAATACTATTGCAAACATTATCATTTTTATACAATTATCTTTTATAAGTTCTTTTAATTGAATTACATTATCACATTTAAAACAAGTAGCATTATCTATTAAGTTTAAAGTAAAATTTATCAATTTATTCGCTATTACATCTAGTGGATATTTATTTGCAATTTGAGATACTACAGTCATATGATTGTTTTCTATATCTTCTTTTACATCCTGAAAATCATCACAAATTTGAAGTAAAAATCCATATCCATATGCAAACTCTTTTTCTTCATCACTTAAATTTCCATTTACAAGATAAGCATCTGCAAGCACAGATGCTCCACCCTTTTCTATAGATATTTTAAGCATATCTCTTTCATATGGTATACTTAAACATTCTTGATGTATGAGACTATTTTTTTGTCCCTCATGAATTAATAAAAGGCTCTCATAAACATCTTTGTATTTATCTCTTTCAAATACTTCTTCTATATTTTTAACTAGTTTATATATTTTCAACTTATAAGCTCCTTCTAATTCAACATATTCATCATTTAATATTTTAGAAAAAAACTCATTAAACTGAATTTTTTCTTTCATAGATATATTTACATTATCTAAATAATTATCTGTATAAGGATATAACATGCTATATCCAAATATAGCTTTTGTAAAACATATATCTTTCCCCATAATATTTTGAAGTATATTCACTATCCATACATTTCTCATAGCTTGACCTATTTCATCATACTTTATTTCATCATCAAATTCTTTACATTCCTCTATAAATTTCTTTGTACTTATAAAAAACTGATTTTTCATATTGCTATTTATTCTACCTAATTTAAAAATGTCTTCATTTAAAATCATTTCATCTATAAGTTTATTTCCTCTTTCTTTCCAAACTTTTCTACTATTTAATTCCAGTGGAAAACTTTCTATATGCTCTATAAGTAAATCAATAAAGGAATCGAATTTTTTCTCAATCTTTCTCTTTTCTATATAGTTGATAGTTTTCATATTTAAGTTCAATTCTACATCAGTGTCATACCATTTTTCTCTAAAAAAATCATTTAAATATTGTACATTTTCTAAATATGCCATTGAATTAAATCCCCCATATTTCATATCCTTACTAAAAAGTATATATGGAATATATACTAAAATCTATACAATTTAAAAAATATATACTTTTACAAAATATTGTATATTTGTTAATCTATATTTATTAAAGTTATATCATTTAGGAGGAAAGTAAATGAATTCAGAAATAAATCATAAAAGAATTATAGAAATTGTGAAAAATAATTTAACATGTTCAGCACACAATTTAGATCATGTGTTTAGAGTGTACAACCTTTGTTTATTCATTGCAAAATACGAAGAAAATGTTGACTTAAATGTTCTTATTCCCTCAGCCTTATTGCATGATATTGCAAGAGTTAAAGAAAGTCAAGATAAAACAGGAGTAATCGATCATTCTGTTTTAGGAAGTTCCATGGCAGAGGATATTTTAAAAGATTTAAACTATCAAAAAACTACAATTGAAAAAATTAAACATTGCATTTTGACTCATAGATTTAGAACTGGAAATGAACCTACTTCAATTGAAGCAAAAATACTTTTTGATTCGGATAAGTTAGATATTATTGGTGCAAGTGGAATTGCTCGCACTTTTATGTTAGCAGGTCAATTTGGACAACGATTAGAAATTATTCAAGATTTAAATCACTACCTTGAACATAATACTACTGAAAATGGTAGAATAAAAGATGTTTCAAAACATAACCCATTTATAGAATACGAAATAAAATTTAAAAAAATTCCTGATAAATTATATACTAAAAAGGGCAAAGAAATTGCAAACGAAAGACTAAAATTTATGGATGATTATTTTGACAGATTAAAAAAAGAAATAAATGGATTTAAATAGCCTTTACAAAAAAACAAAGAGTCCAAAAGACTCTTTGTTTTCTCATTATCCAAATAATGCTTTAAATTTTTCTTCTTCACTTTCAGAGTGTGTAACAAATCCAACAGCTACTTTATTATCTGTTGCTTCAATAATTTTTCTTGCTCCATCTTCACAAAAAGCACCACATAACTCTATAAGTTTCACATTTTCTCTTAAAAGCTTTTTAGAAAGTTCTACTGCTTCTTCTAAAGAATCTACTCCATATACTGATACTTCTGTTCCATTATGATTTATTAAAGCCTTTTGCTTTTCATGACTAAAACCTCTGCACATAAAGATAAACGCAAATTTAAATGGTGTCATAAAATCATACCCTTCCTATTTGTAATTTACCTTTATATTAACATATTACACATTTTCCATCTTTACATTTTCTATTATATTTTCTTTTTTCAATTTTTTTATTGGGAAATATGCTGCTAAGTATACAATTGCAAAAATCGCTACTACAGTTATTGCTACATATATAAATGGAAATTCATATTTAAATGCAATAGTTTTTTTAAGTCCATTATAAATTGCATAATTTATAAGAAGTCCTATAGGTAGTCCTATAAATAGTGACATTATTCCATAATACATACTTTCAAAATATAATATTTTATTTAATCCCTTAGGAGTAACCCCTATAGATTGTATCATTGCAAACTCCCTTTTTCTAAGTGCAATGTTAGTTTGAATAGTATTTACTATGTTAGATACACTTATAAGTGCTATGATAGCTACAAATCCATTTAAGAATATTCTCATTACTATCTTAGTTTGATCTAGATTTTTTCTTTCTTCATCCATACTTGAAACAAATATTGTTTCCTCTGATTCTATTTTCTCTAATTGCTTAGCTGTCTTTTTAGTATCATTAGATTTTATATTTATTGAATGATATACACCCGTTTTAGCATCTAATTTCAAAGCATTCACTACATTATTAAATACATTTTCATTTGTTATTAAAAGTGGTCCTTTTAATGTTTTATCAAGGCCTATTGGCACTTTATCTGTAATTTTTAATATTTTTACTTTAGTTTCACCATTATTTTCCTTATTTAAAGTTATATAGTCACCAACCTTTAAATTTAATACTTCAAATTCTGTTGCATTACCATTTCCCATAAATATATTAGAATTTACTAAAATTACACCGTTTTCCTTTATAGCCTCTTCTTTATTAAAACTATCAATATCTGATTTTTTAATGTAATTTTCTATTTCAGAATCTGTAATTGCACAAAATCTAGATTTTAAAGTAGTATCACCCTTAACTTCAAACATTTCTTTAGCCTTATCTGTAAATTCACTTTCTTTAAACTTAGACTCACAAGTCATAAAACTTAAATTAGTTATATCTTCTATATTACTAACAGAATTTATTTTTTTTCTAGCTCCATCTGTGATTGTGCCAGCTATATAAAAATCATAATTAAAACTACCACTAGCAATATCAAAAGTCTTTACAAATGTGCCTTCTATAGATGTAAATGTTAAAAATAATACTATACTAAATACAAGTGATAATAAAGTTATTCTATATTTTTTCTTATTTCTCTTTAAGTTTTTATATGATAACTGACCTTCAACACCAAATATTTTCTTCATAATTCTTCCAGATTTAACCTTTTTAAATTTATAATCCTTTTGCCCTCTTATTCCTTCTATAGGCGATGTTTTTGCCGCTGCATGTGCTGGCATTAATGCAGATATTATTATTGTTATAAACACAACTAAAAAACTTATTAAAACAACTCTTAATGTTATAACTCCATGTAAATTCATTATTCCTATAGCAGACTCTTTTAAAAATGTGTTTATTATTTTAAATACAAGCTTTAATGCTACAGTTCCACATAATATCCCTATAGGTATTGACACTACACTCATCATCATAGCTTCAATAAATACAACTTTTTTTATTTGTCCTTTTGTTGCTCCTACAGATGCTAAAGTTGAAAATGCTTTTTTTCTTTCTAATATAGATATTGAAAACGCATTATATACTGTTGCAATAGTTGCAATTAGCACTAATGTTCCTATTCCTATACAGAAATTTGTCATAAATTTATTAAAAGAATCATAATTACTCTGTCCATAAATTGTAAGTAATGCTTCATTATAACTGATTGGGTAAACCATGTTTTGATATTCATCTTTAACTTTTTCTATATCAGCTTTAGCACTCATATCTTCAAATTGTGCTCTTATATCTTTCTTACTTTTTAAAGTTAGGTACACATTATAATCTTTAGATTCATTTATGTTATCTATACAACTTGTCGCAAAGAAATTATGTCCACTTTCACTTTCACCTATTGAATTTGTTATTCCAACAATTTTAAATGACTTTTCTTTTTGATTTTTATTTTTATCTATAACTTTTAAATCTACTTCACTACCTATATTAAGATTTTGTCCTAATTTTTCTAAAGTTATTCTACTAACTGCTATTTCATTTGAATTTTTTGGGAAACTTCCTTCTTTTATTTCCATTGGTATTAAACCTTTTGGTTCATCACTTAATGCATTTATTATTAACGTTTTGTTTTTATAGTTAGTTAATGGTACAACCCCTATAGCTTCTTCTACAATTGATTCACTAGTATTAACAGAATCCTCTAAATATTTGACTTTTGCACCCTTTATACTGTTAAATTCACCATAATAAAAACCATTTTCTTCTACAGCAGTTCTATAATTAAATTCAATCATTGTTTCAGCTATGGTACCTATCCCTGAAATTAAGGCTGCTGAAAGTATTATACCTATCATAGTAACTATTGTTCTCTTTTTATTTTTGCTCATATATTTTTTTGTAAGCGATGTATAGAACCCCATAATTACATCACCTCATTTTCTGTTAAAATTCCATCTTCTATTTTTACAATTCTATCTGCTTCTGCTGCTACATTTATATCATGTGTTATAAGTATTAGTGATGTGTTATATTTTTTTACAGTAAGTTTTAAAAGTTCTATTATTTCTTTAGAGTTTTTACTATCTAGATTTCCTGTTGGTTCATCAGCAAGTATTATGCTAGGTTTATTTATAAGTGCTCGTCCTATTGCAACTCTTTGCTGTTGTCCACCTGAAAGCTGATTTTGAAGATAATTTTCTCTTTCTTTTAATCCTAAAGTTTTCATTATATCTTCTACATACTCTTTATCTATCTTCTTGCCTTCAAGTTCTGCTGGCAATAATATATTTTCTTTAGCTGTTAAAACTGGTATTAAATTATAAAATTGAAATATAACTCCTAAATTTCTTCTTCTAAAAACTGCAAGCTTTTTTTCATTTAAAGAATATATATCTGTATTATCTACATAAACTTTTCCACTAGTTGCCTTGTCAACTCCTCCTAGTAAATGCAGTAATGTGGATTTACCTGAACCACTAGGTCCTATTATTGCAATAAATTCACCCTTCTTCACAGTTAAATTTATATTTTTTAATGCATCTACTCTATTTTCACCATTACCATATACTTTACATAAATTTTCCACTCTTAGTATTTCCATTTTATTACCTCACTTAAAAGATTTTATTTTAAATTGTATTTACCTTACATCTAATACTTTAACTTATTAACCTTACTTATTAGTGAATTATAAAATGACATTTTAGTCACTTTTGATTTATATAGGGAAACAAGCTCGAATTCAAAACTACTTTTTAAGCTGTAAATATATTGCTTTCAAAAGAAATACTTACTATAAAATGATTCCGAGCTAGTCTCACTCTTAAGGGTATCCAAGTTTTGGAACTAATAATTATGAAGATGAACTTTGAACCCTATAATGTAATTTTTAAAAATTTTATTATAAACTCTGTCCCTTTTTTTAATTCACTTTTTACAGTTATGCTTCCGTTTTGATTCTTTATTATAGTTTTAGAAAGTGCCAAACCTATACCTACACTTTCAGTTTTAAATGATGTACTGCTTTTATAAAATCTTTCAAATATATGAGGTAAATCTTCTTTTTTTATTCCTTCACCATTATCCTTTATATGAATTTCAGCAAATAATTCATTGTCTTCATAAGATATTTCTAAAACTCCACTTTCAACTGTATGTTCTATACAGTTTTTTACTATATTAATAAATGCCTCTAATGACCAATTATAATCTCCTAGGTAATATGAATTTTCATCTCCTATTAATATTATATTTTGATTTTTTTCTTTAATCATTGGAGATAATAATTTAATAACTTCACTTAATATTTCATTTAAATTGACTTTATCACTTTTAAAGTTTACAACACCTGCATCTAATTTAGATAATTTTAATAAGCTTTTTATTAACCATTCCATTCTTAAAAGCTGATTTTTGCTATTATTTAAAAATTCTTTTCTAGAATTCCAATTCATATTTTCATCTTCCATTAAATCATTAAACATGATAAGTGATGTCATTGGTGTTTTAAGTTGATGTGATATATCTGAAATTATTTCACTTAAAAATCTTTGACCATTTTTCTCTATTTCTATGTGTTCCTTCATCATTGAAGTCATTTTAACTAAATTATTCTTAAGCCTTCCTATATCACCAGTAGAATAATTATCTAATTTGTAATTAAAATCTCCTTCTACAACTTTTTCTGTAAATTTTTCAATATGAAATATTTCTTTATAAAATATTTTTAAAATTGATGTACTAATAATAAATATAGCTGTAAATATTAACACTATATTTAAAATATTTATAGCAAACACTTTGCTTTCTATTCTTTTAATAGCTACTTCATAGCTAAATTTCATATTTTCACTATAATTATATTTTTCTAATGTTTCTTTTCCTAAGTTAAACGCTTTCTTACTTGCATTATTTTTAGTAATTATATCAATAATTTCATCTTCAAGCTCTGGTCTTTTCTCTAATATTTTCCCTACAATGCTAGTATTACATCTAACTATTTCTTTCTTTAACAAATTCAATGAATATGAAGAAATAAATAAACTTATTATAAGGAACAGAAAAAAAGCTATGGATAAAATTCCATAGTTTCTTTTAGCTTCTGGATTTTTCAAAATACCTCTCATTAATTATTCTCCTTCCATGCCCATTTATATCCAACACCTCTTACTGTTAATATAAATTTAGGACTTCCTATATCTTCTTCTATTTTACTTCTTAATCTTTTTATATAAACACTCAAAGTATTATCATTTACATATTCCCCGGCTTCATCCCAAAGCTTTTGAAAAATCTGATTTCTTGTAAGAACAATATTAGAATTTTGTGTAAACATCATTAAAAGTTTATATTCTAGCAATGTTAAAATAACTTCTTCATCACCTTTGTATACCTTTCCATCTAAAGAACAAATCCTTAAATCTCCAAAAATAGATACCTTTTTATCAACTTTAGAAACATTAGTTTTTCTTCTAATAACTGCTTTAATCCTTGAAATTAACTCTCTTACTCTAAAAGGTTTTGTAATATAATCATCACCACCAATATCAAGTCCCATAACTACGTTAACTTCTTCATCACATGCAGTTAAGAATATTATACCAACATCACTATTTTGTCTTATCTCTTTACAAAATTCATATCCATTTCCATCAGGAAGATTTATATCAAGAAGTACTAAGTTGTAAATCTTTTCTTTAAGTTTTTCTCTACCTTCATTTAATGTATTAGCAATACCTACATTAAAGCCTTCTTGTTCTAATGAATATTTAAGCCCTAAAACTATACTATTATCATCTTCTACAATTAATATGTTTTCCATAGTTCCTCCTTAATAATATACATGTTATAAAATTAAATCCTACAACTAATAATCTTTCTTAAAAGTTGTAGGATTTACCTTTATTTTTCTAATGTTATTGTAATAACTGTTCCTTTTTTTACAACTTGTCCTGATTGAATGCTTTGATTTTTTATATATCCTGAACCTTTAACTTCAAATTTCAAACCTAAATCAGTTAATACTTTTTTTGCTTCATCAACAGTATGGTTTGCCAAATTAGGTACAACTACAGATTTTTCTATTGCTGATGCTTCTCCTAATTTAATAGTAAGTTCTGTTCCTTCTTTTACTGAAGAACCTGGTTTAGGATTAATATCTATAATATAAGAACCCTCACCATCTAATTTATAATTAAAAGCTTCTCTTTCAAGATATTTAAAACCTTCATCCTTTTTATATCCTCTAACTTCTGGTACCAATACATCTTTTAGACTGTTTCCTGTAGAATTAGATGAATACTCTGGTGTTAATGCCAAGTAGTTAGCAAGTTCCTTAAATAAAAGTTTTCCTATTGGTGCAGCTGTCTCACTTGCATAATAAGCTGAGGAATTAGGTTCATCTATAGAAACTAAAACTGTAACTTGAGGATTATCAACTGGATACATACCAACATAGGAAGATATATATTTTCCATTAGCATATTTTCCATCTACAACCTTTTCTGCTGTTCCTGTTTTACCACCAATTCTTAGTCCTTCTACTGCTGCACTACTAGATTTTACAGTAGCCTCTAACTGAACTTTTATCTCATCTAAAGTGCTTTTATTAATTCCAATATCAACAACTTTAGGTTTGAAAGTTTGATCTATAACAACTTTACCATCATCATCATAATGATTAATCTCTTTCATTGCATGAGGTGTAATAAGTTTACCACCATTTACAATTGCATTAAATGCTTGCATATATTGCATTATTGTAACAGCATTGCTTTGACCAAAGGAAATTGTTGCAAGATCAACTTGTGATATTTCATTAACAGGTTTTATAATTCCTTCTGCTTCTCCGGGAAGATCTACTGATGTTTTCTTACCAAATCCAAATTTATCTATATAACTTGATAATACATCCTTTCCCATTCTTTCCCCTAAAATCATAAATCCAACATTACATGAATGTTCCATTATTTGTTGAAAGTTCAAAGGACCATGTCCATCTCTTTTCCAACAATGTATTATATCTTGTCCAAATTTTAAATTTCCATTACACATAAAAGTTTCATCTTTTGAAACATTTCCTGTCTCAAGTGCTGCAATAGATGTTATAACTTTAAATACCGAACCTGGTTCAAAAGTATCACTTACAGCCCTATTTCTCCAAAGTTTTTCTAACTCATCACTATTCAAATTTTCTATCCAAGGATTATTTAAATTATATCCTGGATTATTTGCTAGTGCCAAAATTTCACCATTGTTTGGATTCATAATAATAACGGATGCAGCTTTAGCCCCATTATCTTTAACTGCTTTCTCTGCTGCTTTTTCTGCTAATAGTTGTATATTTTCATCTAATGTTAAAATTACATTTCTACCATCTACTGGTTTTGTATAATCTTCTCCTTCAAAAGGTATATCTTCATCCTTTGCATCTAAAGTATCTATTCTAACCCCAGGAATACCTGCTAAGTATTTGTCATAATATAATTCTAAACCTGTAAGACCTTGTCCATCTGTATTTGTATGTCCAATAACATGTGATGCAAAATTATTATTAGGATAATATCTTTTAGTATCCTTGCTTATAATAAAACCTCTTAAATCATTCTTTTTGTTATATTCTTTTATTTTATCTGCTGGTTCTTTTTCTACTCTTCTTTTTATTATTGCATTATTTATAGGTTTTCCATTGGGTAATTTCCTGGAAAATATTTCAAGAACATCTTTTTCTTCCATATCTAATATTTCAGAAACATCTTTAGCTATTGTATTTAAATTTATTTCCTTTTTATCTAATTTTTCTATTGACTCACGAAGAGACTTCAAATCTAAGTCAACTCTATAAACATCTGCACTAACAGCTAATTTATTTCCATCTCTATCTAATATATTGCCACGTTTAGCATCTATTTTAGTATCATCAGTCCATTGAACTACTGCTTTATCTTTATAACTTTGACCCTTTATCAACATAACATAGGATAATCTAATAATTAAACCTAAAAATGCAATTAAAATTATAAAAGAAATAGCTAATGCTCTTTTACTTAACTTTTTTTTATTAATTCCATTATTTTTTGCCACTTTTCCACCTCCATTGTAAATTACGTTCCTTGTATAGCTTTTATATAATCTTTCTTTATTATATAAAAAACTACCTATTTATGCAAAAAAAATTTATATGTTTTTTATAAGTTATATAGGATTCCAAGTTCAAATTTAAAATAACATCTTTCTCAAATGATACTAGAGATATTACAATTTATTACTATATTCATATTTGGAACCAGTTGACAATTGAAAATTGACAATTTTAAAAATATAGATTAATAATTAGCATTAAAATTCTCAACTGAAACATGAATAACTTAAAGTTTCAACTTGTATTACTATATAGGTTTATAACTTCATAAACATATTATTTTTAATTTAAACTTTAAATCTTATATTTACATATAGTTCCATAATATTTGTTTAACCTCTTGTTGAATTTTACTTATTAGATTTTACTATAACACTTTTTTTATATTTTATAGTATAATTAATATGAAGTTCATAAATTATAATTTTATGTAATTTCGAAAAATTTTTACATAATTCTAGGAGGAATTGTCATGAGAAAAAGTTCTAGTTTAATTGTTGCTCTTTCATTAGTAGCTTCTATAGCTCTTGTTGGATGTGGTTCTAATAGTAACAATGCTAATAAAAAAGAAAATGGAGCATCAAATAAAGTTACTACTAACGAAAAAGCTAATAATGCTAAAACTGAAAATAAAGAAGAAGCTAAAAAAACTGAATTTAAATACTACACAGCTGATGAATTAAAAGAAGCTATTGAAAAAAAAGCTGACTTATTAATTTTAGATATACAAGTTGAAGATGAATATAAAGCTCACCATATAAAAGGTGCTATACCAACTTATGCTTATCCAGTGAAAACTGATGAAGAAAAAGCTAAGCTTGATTCATCTCTTGAAAAAATAAATAGTTCTAAAGCTCCTGTTGTAATTGTTTGCCCAGGTGGTGCTGGTGGTGCTGAGAGAACTTATGAATATTTAAAAGGAAAAAATGTTGATGAATCTCGTCTATTCATATTAGAAAAAGGTCAAAAAGCTTGGCCTCATGAAGATTTATTAGAAAAATAATTTAATCTTTAAATAAAAAAGTATTATATATTTTTATATAATACTTTTTTATTTTATATAAATTTAAACTTTTTTAGAAGAATAATTATGTCATAAGCATTGATGTTACTAAATTCATAATTATATTTAAAAATATATTGCTTAATACTTAGGTTTGAATTAATTAAATCAATTTAATATGCCAGAAAATCCATAAGTGAGGTTTAGCCCTTGCTGTTACACGTCATTATTTTAAACTTGTGTCCATATCACTGAAATCTCACTTTTAATTTGAAAATATTATAGTTTCTTTATATAATATAGGGAAACAAGCTCGAATTTAAAATGATTCCTAGCTAGTCTCACTCTTAAGGGTATCCAAGTTTTGGAACTAATAACTATGAATATGAACTTAGAATCCTATATGATAGTAGAAATACCTTGTAACTCTACACTTATCATTTGATAAATATGTTATTTAAATCTTGAGCTTTAAACCCTATATTTGTATTGTGAAAGGAGTATTTTTATGGAAGATCTAAAAGATATAATAAAACTAAACTTATCTTCAAGCATTAGTTTATTTGATATAACTGAAGAAAATCTAATTTTATTTAAAGAAGAAAACTACGTTAATAAAAGTAATTTTTATTTTTGGCTTTTAACAATGTTAGATGATTTAGATAATAGTGATAATTTTTCTGAACTATCTCATGGACATTATTTAGCATCATACTTTTTACTTGTAATATTTATGCCATTAAATTATGAAAAACTTGCCTTTAATCATTGTAAAAAAGCTATAAAGTTTGATGAATCAAATTTAAAATATAAAGAATGGCTTTTAATATTTTCTACTTATAATCTATTATCTGAAGGAGAAACAATGGCACTTTTTGAAGAAATTTCATCTAAAAATCCAAATAGCTCGATTTTGAATAATATTATTAATTAAATGTATTAAAATAAGAAGTTACACTACATATGGTGTAACTTCTTATTTTATATTTTAAAACTCTTTATTTTCCATTTTTGATATATATATTTTATCATCTTCATTTTTAATGCTAAATAATACTAAACTTCTATTAACTTCATCTAATATTACATATATTTTGTTGCTGTTTTTAATATCATTGTTTATTTTTATATTAAACTTATCTTCTAATTCTGTACTTGTACTTTCTTCAAATTCAGTAAAATTACCTAAATCAAATTTTAAATCTTTAACTATTCCACCTAATTTGAATGTCAACTCTAAATTACGTGTTTTTATGCTCTTATATAATACACTACTTGAATTAGAATTATTTATAAGTTCTATTTCTTCTCCTTTAAAGTCCAAAGTTGTTACAGAAATATCTATATCTTTTCCATAGAAAGTAAATGTATGATCTATTATTCCATCACAAACATTACCATAAGCCTTTTCACTGTAATATATTATATTTTCTAATGTTAATCCACTTACCATATTTCCTTGTATAAATTCTTTAACTACTTCTCTTAAAACTCTTAAAATTCTCATAGGTGCAATAAGTACTATTTCACCTTTAACATTTCTTAGCACTTCTTTAAAATTATTATATATAATTAGACTCAATATTTTATTAACTTCACATGATGATATTGAAATTTCTCTCATTTCAGTATTGAAGTTAAAACTTAAAGTTATTTTATGATTTTTTGACTCTTCTATAAACTCTAATACTTTATTATAATTTTTAAAATAATTATAATCTTTATTTAACTCTTCTATGCTTAAATTATCATCAAATAATTCTTTATTTATATTGAAATCTTCATTTGAATCTAAAAATCTATACATTTCTTCTGTTGATTGTAAATTCAATATCTCTTTGTTTAAGTTTAATCCTAAACACTTATAATATCCATATTTTATTATAAAATCGCATATTGAACTTATTGACATATTCAAATTTTTAGCTATGCAGTTAGCACTTCCATCAGCTATATAACAAAAATCTCCTTCTTTTACTTCAGAATTTGATTTTAAAATCAATGTATTATAATTATCTAATATAATTAAGTTCTTTTCAAACTTTTCTTCTTTAAACTCATTTTTATACAATTCTAATGATATTAAATTTATTAAATTTAAATCTAATTTTGAATTTATTTTAACATATTCATTGCTTTCATTTAAAGAATATCTTATAAGTTCTTCCTCATTACAAATTATTATTATATTTCCACATTCTATTTTTAATAAATCTTTTGCTAAAGCAACTATCTCATTTAGTGCTTTATATATTAATATATCCTTTTCAATCTCTAAAACATTTAAATTGCTTTCTAATTTAATTGTTCCTCTATTATCAAATAATATGTCTTTTAAATCTTTTATAAAAGTATCTTCAAAGTTTAAAGTGCTTTTTTCACTATTTAATAGGAATTGTAATGAATTAATTCCATCATTAGACATAACTATCATTGATGGCAATGCAAATTTATTGTTTTTCCCCTTTACTTTTAAAACCATATATCCACTACTTAAATATACTAATAAATCATCTTTCTTTTCAAAGTTATCATCTCTTTTTATATTCACCTTTTTAGAACTCCTCTCTTCTTCATATTCATCTATTATTTCTAAGTCATCATAGGAGTTAATCTCAAAATTTTCAGTTTGTAATTGATTTTCCTCAATGTCTAAAGTTTTGTTATCATAATTATTATATTTATCTATAATTTTTCCTTTTTCTCTAAGTAAAGACCAAACTTTATCTTCTAGCAAATTTCTATCGTATAGAAAATCCTTATATTCTAAATAAGGTAAATCTAATTTTTTTAATATTTCTATTATTTCTTCAATAGATGCTTTCGTTAAATTTTCTTTGGTATATAAGTCATTTTTAAAATTTATTTGTAAATTCAACTATTATCAACCCCTTAATATGATACAAATATCTTTATATATTTTCGTACATTTATTTCAAATCTTGATTTATATTTATGTTAAAATTTCTCACTTTATATATTTTTTCTATACAATTTGTCTAAATTCCTTCTTCGTACTCTTTATTTTTTATATTAATTAATTTTTTTTAAACTTTTATTCAACCGGCTATATTATTGGGAATTTTCTGATATAATAATATTATAAGGTAATAGTTAACCTTTTTTAATTATTGAACTTATTTAAAATTATTATTTTTTCTTATTATAAAAATGTAAATCTCAATATTTATTTTTTCCTAGATACTATTTTAGAACTTATTTTCAATCCTAAAATCTATAAAAAGAAAGGTCTTATAATTTAATTATAAGACCTTTCTTGGGTGTTTTATATAATTATAAATTTATCACTATTTCTTAAATATACCAAATGGTTTTCCTACTGGTAATGTAACTTTTCCAAAGTGAGTGTTTAAAACTGCTGCAGCACTACCATAGAATGAAAGTATTGCTATTATAAATTCTGAATATGCAGCTACTTCATGTGCAAACTCTGGAACTATTCCAAATGAATTTAAAGTTAATCCTAAGAATAAGAAATCTATAAAGAAGAATATTAAGAATAATACTTTATGTGTCTCCATAGCTCCTATTGTCATGTATATTGTAAATATTAAATAAGCTAAAAATGCAAAACCTAATTGTTTAGGATCTGCTTTTGCTGCAAGTGCCTCTCCAAAAATTCCATTTTGAATTAACCATGTAAGTCCCATTGAATACCAGAAAAAAGCATATGCTCCAAAAGCCGTAGCTCCAAAAGTATTATTATGTTTAAAATCATTTACACATGCAACTAATTGAGCAGAAGCTCCTAAGAATATAGCCCATGGTAAAACAAATGAAACATCGTGAGTTAATCCTAACTTTTGAGAAGATGCTACTAATGTTATTACTGCAAGACCAAATAATCCTATTGCCGATGGATCAGCAGTTACAATTTGAACTTTATTACTATTATTACTCATAATTTCACATTCCGTAATCAATATATATTGATTACGAATGTCACCACCTTTCTTATTTTTCATTTTATTAAATTAAATCTTATTAACTAAAAAATTATTTCATAAAACGAGTATTATTATAAACAAATGCCTACTTAGGATATTACATTAAAAAAAAGTTGTCAATGAATCTACACAATGTCTATATTTTAAATGTTTTTTAAATATTTATACTTATTTATTTTTTGTCGAAACTTGTTATTTATTTTAATTTTATCTATAATAATATGTGTATATTTATAAAATTTATTTAAAGAAAGGAATATTTAATGTCAGTTATTTTACGTAAACATAATAGATTTAAAAATAAAAAATTTTTAGCTATAACTATTAGTACAATTTCATCTATAGGAATTTATTTATCTTTTTATTTTGGATTCAATTATAATTCAACTTTTTATAGCTTTTCTTTAATTTTTATATTTTTAATTTATTTTTCAATTTTATACATAAAAAAAATTAATATATCTATAAAAAATGAAAATGCTACATTATTGATTTTTAAAAAACTTGATGATGATTATACTATATTTTTTGACACTAAACTTTTACCACGTAAAAAGAATGAAGAAATATTTTCTATAATACTTCATAAAAAAGGGATTTTTATTGTATCTTCTAATGAATATTGTGGCTTTATTAGAGGAAATGAAGATGATTCTGAGCTTAAAATTTCAAAAAAATACTATACCAATGATGATTTTAGTCATAATATTTCAAATAGCTGTAATACTGTTACATCTTATTGTAATAAAGTAAATAAAATACTTAAAAATCGTCAAGTTAGAATTAAATGCAGTGGTGTAATTCTTTTTAATAATATAACTGCAAATGTTAATATAAAAACAAATTCTATTAAAATTTTTTCAGCTAAAACAAATGGTGGTTACGATTTTGTAAATTACATACATGATTTTGAAAATACTATTCAATTAAGTGATAAACAATATCAAAGAACATATAAATCTCTAAAAAAACTTTTATAGAAAAAAAGAGCCTCAAGTTTATTAAGCTTGAAGCTCTTTTAATTTTACTTTTTATCTATTCCTATATTATCAAGAACTATATCTCCCTTAGGACTTTGATCAAATAAAAACTTAATACTTCCTATACTATTAGTATTAAGCTTTGGATTATCTTTTAAAAACTCTTTCATAGATAATCTTACAGTTTGCATGTGATGTTCTATACTTGCTTCTCCTCTTAAAATATCTCCTTTATAAAGATTAACTTTAAATGGAGGATATAAAGTATAATAATCACCTACTTTAACTTTAGCTTTATTTCCTTGTTTATCTTGTATAACAACTGAAAAATCCGTTTCATTAAATTCATTGTCTAATACATAATCATCGTCAATTCTACCTACTGAAAATTGTAACATGGAATTTTCATCTATATCATTAGAGAAATTTGTAACATTTCTTAAATCAATTTCATAGTTTCCATTAATACTACTTATCCATCTTAATTGTACAACACTGTTATCTGTTAAATCGTAATCTCTATCCTCTAATACTTTTTCTCTCCATTTATCTACATTCTTAGCTACAGCTTTTCCACCTTTTAATGTAGTTGTAGTTACATCTACATCTTCACTATAATTTGCAATAGTTTTAAAGCTACTATCTTCATATCCATTCATATATACTGTTCTAGGTAAATCTTCAATAGATTCTCTATAGTTTTTTAATATTTCTCTATATTCATCCTTACCTTTTAATGTAGTTTCTAAAAATGCTGTTAAATAAGCTTTTAATATTTTTTTCTGTTCTTTTTCATCTATAAGAGATTTCTTATTTAAAAACCATCCTCTCGGTTTACTAAGATCTTCTCTACCCCATTCACTATTAAACTGACCATGGTTAGCTCCATATACATATAAATAACCTTTAAAATAGTCTCCATCTCCTGTAAAACTAGTATTATTATATTGCTCTATACCTTGAAACGTGGTTACATCTTGGTCATTAGCTCCTTGCATAACAAAATAGTTTATGTCTTCTAATTTGTTTGGAGTTTGTGCTGGCTTATATTGATTATATGTAGGTGCTACAGCAAAAATAGATTTTATATTGTAGTTAAAATCAAATTTTATTGAAGCATTATCTGGATAATAATCTAATTTATTAAATTGAGCAGCTAATGCTACAGCCTCTCCTCCTCTTGAATGACCAACAAGTGAAACATTATCTAAATCTACCTTTTTATAAAGATCTGTAGATTTATTATTGTTAAAATCTTCAAATTGTCCAACATGATTAAGTAACATAACTGCACGGGCATCATTTTCACCACTCAATCCGGAGTCAATATAGAAATTTAAAAAGTTTTCATTTGCTGATGCAACTATGTATCCTTTACTTGCTAAATGTTCTCCTAAATATTCATATCCTTCATCTGATGGTTCAACCATTGTATGATTTCCATGGACAATAATAACTAATGGAAATGGGCCTTGTCCTTCTGGATACCAAACCGTTCCATCAATGGGCATATCATATTCATCAAATCCCCAATATAATGTTCTTAATTTGCCATTTAAACCGTTGTATCCACCAATATATGATGAAAGATCTACAGATCTTGTTTTTAATTCATCATCTTCATTTACTCCATAAGTTAGTTTGTTTACTTTAAACTTTCCTTCTTCTAAAGCTAAACTAGCAATAGATTTTTCTCCATCACCTTGATTTATAGTTTCTTTATCTAAAGCTAAATACTTTTCTATAAAGCCTTCATCTTTTCCTTCGCTAAATACCCACATTCCCATAATAGCATTAGCACATAATGTTATTGTAAGTATTATAGATACAACTTTATTTTTCTTTCGTTTTACAGTTGCCCATAATGTTGTAAAGAATGCAACCTCTACAATAGTAAACGAAAGTGCTATACTAACTTGAATTAAATCTGAAGCTTCTACAAAAACTTCTGTTACAAAATACATAGAAATAATAAAGAAACTTATAATGAAAGATAATGTAGTTATGCTAAATTTTCTTAAAAAGAAAATTACTATTTGCGTTCCTAATGTAACAGCAGTTAAAATTAAAAAACCTATAATAGAAAATATTAAAAAATCTACTATCCTTGGTAATCCTGTACCAACATCTGCACCAACAATACCTATTAAAATTGAAATAAATATAGGAAATATATATTTAGCTCCAACAAATGGCCCAGAACAAAGACTTTTAAAATATTTTTTAAATCCTATCTTTAAGTTCTCTTTTGAACATTTTTTTAAATATTGTTTTATTTTTTCTAACATTTGTACCTCACTTTTTTAATACTATAAAGTTTATTTAGCGTGCATACCTTATGTTAATTCATCATATATACTTTTTAAGGTTTGTCCACTAATGCAGTATTTAAACTATCACCAAACTTTACTTTTTAATTTTTAAACTTTTGATTGTTATGTTGTTGAACTTTTTTTACTAGAATTATTAATGCACTTCTATTTTCGGTATGTTATTTAAAATATATATTAATTTTTTTATATGTGTTTTATATGATTTTTTATAATTGTACCATTTTATTTAATTAAAATCATCTAATTATTTTTACCATTAATACCATGTAAATTTACATATACTTATATTATAGGGTTTCAAGCTTAAATTCAAAATAATAGCTTTATCAAATGACACTACTAATCTTACAGTTTATTCTGATATCATGATTGAAACCAATTAAGCACTAAGAGTGAAAAGTGAATAGTTATGGTTAATATTACTTATTTCATTCCTAATATTTAAAATGGAAATACATAAAAACTATGTTTTTATATAATGTTTAATCAAGTTGTTCTACAAATAATTTCATTTTTCAACTTATATTCCTATAAATAAACACCCATTAGCATTACAAAAAAGATATACCATTTTGATATATCTTAAAATAATTTTAGTTACTATATTTTATTATACCTATATTTTTTTATTATGTCATTTAAATTTAAGTTTTATATTCTTTAATAAATGATTTAAAATAATTTTAATTGTTCTATCTTAGAATGTTTATAGTCATTTATTATATCTTCCATATTGTATTTTATATTATATTTTTCACAATAATTTTTAAAAATTCTTTGTATATTTTTTATATTAGGAGATGGATAGTAATATCTCTCTCCAAATCTTTCTATATACTTTTTCCTTAATCCTTTAAAGTTTTCATCTAATCTATTATAAAAATATTCTCTTTGATTCTGTCTTAAAGTTACTCCAAAATTAGGATATATAAACTTTACACCACAGTCCTTTGCCCTTTCAATTATATTTATAATATTTTCTTCACTATCATTTATAAAAGGTAATATTGGCATTAAAAGTATACCAGTATATATACCATTCTTAGATAATTCCTCTATTACTTTAAATCTTTCTGATGTTTTAGGCACATGTGGTTCTATTATTTTTCCTAATTCATCATCGAATGTAGTTATTGTAATTTTAGTACAAACTTCTGAATGAGAATTTATTTTTTTTAATATATCAATATCTCTCAAGATTAAATTACTCTTAGTTGCTATAGAAACTCCAAATTCATTTTTATCTAAAATTTTTAATGCTTCTCTAGTTAAGTTGAGTTTTTTTTCAAAAAGATTATATGGATCACTCATTGAACCTGTTCCTATAACCCCTTTATTTCTTTTTCTTAATAATTCTCTTTCTATAATATCTAATGAATTTTCCTTTATTCTAACTTCATCAAAATTCTCTATACCATAGCAGTTACTTCTAGAATCACAATAAATACACCCATGACAGCAACCTTTATAAATATTCATTGTATAATCAGTTCCAAACCATGACCTAGGATTACTATTTTTTATAATCATGGTCTTAGTGGGTATACTTCTCATAGCTTTCTCACCTATTCACTTTTTATATTTCTTAAAAATTTATTTATTTCATTTTCACTTTTATTTTCTATTTTTAAAATTTTAACTTTATTACTTTTTAAATAATTATTAATTATAAGTACATTATCAATTTCTATCTTATCTATTTCATATTGAAAATCATTTTCTTTATTAAATACTGACATTATAACTTTACTTAAAAAATCTATATTTATATCATTTAAATTTAAAACTTCACTATATAAAATTGAATTATATATACAAAA
Source organism: Clostridium amazonense (assembly GCF_056431285.1). NCBI lineage: Bacteria > Bacillati > Bacillota > Clostridia > Eubacteriales > Clostridiaceae > Clostridium > Clostridium amazonense. The sequence continues at coordinate 266,895 of NZ_JBWKMH010000024.1, forward strand.
TAATTTAATGTTCTCATTTTTTAAAGGTTCCACAACTAATAATTTTACATTTTTATATCTATTTAAATTTTCAATTTCTCTTTTTAAATATCTTATACTTTTTATATTTTCTCTACACATTATAGCTTTTTCAAAATCTAAGTTTAGAGCTGATTCATTCATTTCATCCTCAATTATCTTTAACAACTTCTCATCTTTTAAAGATAAATAATTTATTAAAATACGTATTTTTTCATTATAAATTGTTTTTAAATCTTCTCTTATACATATTCCCAAACAATTCTTTAAATTGTAATGTAAACAACTTGATTTAGGTATTATATTACACGTCCTTAATTTTAAAATGTAATTTATACTATTTACTGCATCTACAGTTAAATTATGATTTGTAAATGGTCCAAAGTATATATTTTTATCTTCACTTTTTTCATATGTAGTTATAACTTTAGGATAATCCTCATTTAAAGTAACACATACATAAGGATATCTTTCAACATTTTTTAATAACCTATTATAAGTAGGTTTATATCTATCAATCATGTCCTTTTCTAAAAGTAATGCCTCAAGTTCAGTATCTGTATATATATATTCAAAATCTTTTATATTCTTAATAAGTTTTTCTACTTTACTACTTCTATTATTTCTATTTCCAAAATAGCTTGAAACCCTACTTTTTAAATTTTTAGATTTTCCTACATAAATAACAAGATCTGAGCTATCTTTCATTAAATAAATTCCTGGTATTTCTTTTAAATTTTTAGCTTTATCTTTAAGCATACAATCACCCTTAATAAAATTAATTTTATACTAGTTAAATCAACTATACTTTAATTGATTTAACTAGCATTGTAAATATAATTTTATTACCAAATTATATGTTTTAATTGTAGCCTAATTCCATCTTTTTAATGTTGGCAAAAACTTTTTCAAATTTTCTCTAGCTTCTTCTTCACTTAACTCCTTGTGTGCATTCATTAAATGTGAAACACATGCTTCTATCATTTGTTCTACTGTTATATCTGCTTTAAACTGTCCATTTTCATAACAATAAATACAGTATTCCTTATTATCACTAATTTCACTTTCATTAACTAATGGCATACCACAACTTTGACAAAATTCCATATTATACACTCCTTAAAATTAGGTTCATATCCTAATATTTTTTTATTTCATGATTATCTTATCAAAGCATACTTGACATATGTATGTCATATTAAAAATTTTTATTTATAAAGTTCCAATGTTTTATTCAAAATATTAACTATTTCTTCTTTAATATAATTAGGTTCTAATACTTTTACACTTGAACCATAAGACAATATATGATCATAAACCCACTGTCCCTTAGGATAACTTACACTTACATCATATGTTCCATCATCATTTTTTTTAATATTTTCTTCTTCGTAAAAATCATAAATCTTATATAATACATCTGCATTAAACCTCAATTTTAAATTTACTACATCTAATTTTACATTTTTTCTATCATCAATTTTTAATGAATTATTTCTTCTTACAAATGATTTATTACTTAATTCTAAGTTTTTAATTCTATTAATCTTAAATATTCTAAAGTCATTTCGTACTTTACAAAATCCCCATAAATACCATTCCTTACTTTTAAATATAAGTTTATGTGGCTCAACTGTTCTATTTATACTAATACCATTTGAATTTACGTATCTAAAACTAATCAATTTTCTTTCTAATATAGCTATCTTTATATCATCAAATCTATTATCTAGCTTCAAATCACCCCAATATGAAAAATCTACTTCAATCCAATCTTCCATATTAAACTTTTTAAAAGTTGACCCTAACTTATTTAATGTATTATCTATTTCAGGATATTTTGTAGCTTGTAGTGTTTTAAGTGCTAATACTAAACCTTCTTTATCTTTCTCCGATATTATTGCCTTGTTAAAAGTATAATCTTCTAATAATGAAATCCCCCCACCATTACCTTTATTCGTAAATATAGGGACCCCCGATAAAGATAACTCTTCTATATCTCTATATATAGTTCTTATAGATACATTGAATTTATAAGACAGCTCCTTAGCTGTAACAACATCCTTATTTAAAAGGATTATAATAATTTCTATTAATCTATTTATTTTCATAACATCACCTATATTAATGTTACCACATCTATTTTAAACTTCACTATAGTTTTTAATCATTGTTTAATATATTAAATCTCACTAGAGTTAAACCTAAAATTTTTAAAATAAAACTCACTTACCATTTAAAATTTATGATATATAAGGTTTCAAGTTTAATTTTTAGGCTGTGTTTAAGAAAAGTATTAATATTGAACCATATTTTAGGGAACTCTGAAATGAGTTCCCTAAATTTGTATATTAAAAATTATGTGTCATTAGATAAAGTATATATAACTCATACTGTATTATTTTCTTTTTACATAATAATCTCTATAAGGAAAAGTACTGTCTTTTAATTTATCAAAACCATTGTTTTCCAAGGCTGAAACTCTTTCTTTATCGTCTTTAGTTGCTTTAATGATGATATTTTTAATATCAAAGTCTGAATAAAATTTATCAGAAACCATTGTTAAAATTTCAGATAAAACTATTTTATTTTCAAGGGATGAAATAATATCTATTCTTAATATACCAGTCTGACAAGTACCATCTAAAAATCTTGTTGTATTAGGAACAGGTGCTATTTCGATAGTCCCTACTATCTTATTGGTCTGCTTATGATTAATACTCCACCTTATATAAAATCTATCGTTAAATTCTCGCTTCCATCCTTTAATACCATTTATTACAGCGTCAATATTGTGTGTATCCCACACACCACCACAATTATCATTGTTCATACGTTTTTTAGTAATTGGATCTGAATAGCACTGAAATAAGTCTATTGCATCTTTCTCTTCAACTTTTCTGAATATTAAGTTATTAGTTTCATAAACTGGACACTTATCAAATGGATTAATATTACTCATTATTGTATACCCCCATCTTTGTATATAACTTTTATATAATTATATAGTATATTGTCATTTATTTTCAAATATTTAGAATAGTCATACATAAATTACTTCCCCACATTTAATTTTATATCAATATGATATGTATAAAATTGTGACAATAGTTTTTTATTCTTTATACTATTTTTATCTTTGCTGTTTCTTTGAACAACATTATTCTTATTTGATATTTAAATTAAACCACTTACAATAAATCTTTTGAATAATTTTTTCTTTGAATTGTAATTTTATCAACTAATAATGCTACAACTGAGGACCCTGTTACATTTGTCATAGTTCTTATCATGTCAATTATTGCATCTATTCCTAGTACCATAGCTAATCCTTCTAATGGAAGTCCTAAACTCGATAATACTAAAGTAGCTGATATAGTTGCAGCACCAGGAACTCCTGCAATTCCTATAGAACCTATAACTGTAGTTAATATTAATAATATATAATGCATCATCGTAAGATCTATATTAAATACATTAGCTACAAATATTGCAACAATAGCTGGATATATACCTCCACAACCATTCATTCCTATAGTTGATCCAATTGGTGCTACAAAACTTGCTATTTCCTCTGATACATTTGCTCTTTTTACTAAACTATCAATTGTAACTGGTAATGTTCCATAACTACTTTGAGTAGTAAATGCAACCACTTGTGCTGGATATATATCTTTGAAAAATTTAAATGGATTTTTTTTAGTTATAACTATTATTAAAACACTATATACTATAAGAATTTGTATTAAGCATGCAACATATACTGCTAAAATCATAGATATTAATGGTAATAATGTTGCAATCCCATTTTCTGCTCCAACTGTTGTCATTAATGCAAATACTCCATAAGGTGTAAACTTCAATACAATCTTAGTTATTCTTATTAAGATTACATTTAATGAATCTATAAACTTTATAAATATCTTAATTTTGTCATAGTTCTTTTTCTTTTCTATAATCATTGCTATTGATATAAACATTGAAAATATAATAACAGGTATTATCTTTCCATCTGCCATTGCACCTACTGGGTTTACTGGCATCATATCATTAAGTACTTTACTAAAATCAGGTATGCTTCTTGCTTGAAATCCTTCTTGAATATTAAAACTTATTCCAGTTCCTACATTAAATATATTTCCTACTAAAATTCCTACTAAAGTTGCTATTGCTGTAGTAAATAGTAACAACCCTATTGTTTTTATCCCTATACTTTTCAATTTGTCCGTATCATCTAAACTTCCTATACTTTTAATTAATGACACCATAACAAGTGGAATTACTATCATCTTGATAAGCGATGTATATATTACACCTATATAACCTATAGGTTGTACACTTTCTTTAAATACCATCCCTGTAAATAATCCTAATATTAATGCTATTAAAACTCTTAAAGGGAAATTAACTCTTTTCTTTTTTAAAACATATAAAATACTCAAAACTATTATTGAAACAATCATTGCTATAAATAAACTCATTTTTCTCCTCCTTAAAATTAATTACTGAAATACTTTTTCTTTTTCCCTTGGCCAAGTTAAAAGATTAAAAATAAAAAAACCTTCTGCCTCTGAAAATTCAGAGGCAGAAGGTATACTTCCGCGGTTCCACTCTAATTAAGTATAAATTTTATACTCATCTTTAATCAGGTACATTATAATACCTTATCTCTATAACGTGAGAACACGTAAAAACCTACTAAATATTCGGTCTTTCCACTCCTAGGGGCACTTCAATTAATTTCTTCATAAGTTCTCTCAGCTTAAAAACTTTTCTCTGTAATGAATACATTAATTTACTTTTCCTATTCAACATGTTTATATTAATAGTATCTGAAATTAAAACTTATTATACTTTGATAATTTTTATCTGTCAATAATTTTTCTCTTGGTAATTTTATGAAAATAAAAGGAGCACATTTAAATTAAACATACTCCCCTCTTAAACTCAAAAATTATTGACTTATTAATTTATTAACAAGACTTTCTAATGTATTGCTATCTTCAGAGTTTTCCATAGCTTCCTTTTTAAGATTTTCTTTTATTGATTCTATGGATACATTTCTATTTCTTAATACTTCTTCAATATCCTCTTTATATTTTTTTATTAAATCTTTTTTATCATTTTTTATAATGTTTTTTCTGATTCCTTGCTCTAATGCTAAATATGATAAAGATAAAATTTCATCATCATAACTTTCAAAGTCATCACCTATAGCATCTTTTATATAGCTTAATGATTTATTTAATAATTTTTTATAAATATTTATATCTTCTTTAATCATAGTAAATGCTAAAAATGATTTAGTTGTGCATAATAGTTTTTCATCTTCACTATCTACCATTGAATTTGAAAATGCTCCGCTAGCATATTGGTGAGATGCTAGTATCCTAAGCATTTCCTTTGTTGTTGCACCAGTAAAATCCTTATTTAAGAAGTTCCTATAATAAAATCCACAAACATCATCACTATATTCACTTTCTTCATATTTTATATTTGCTGGTAGGAATTTTTTAAATGCTATATTTAGAACTGGATCATAAACCTCTTCTATAAGAATAAAAGATGTTTCAGATGTTAAAACTACAACTTCCTTAGATAATTCTATAAGTTTATTCTTCATGGAGTTATAAATTTCTCCTCTTTCAAATCTAATTCTATTTTCAATGGATTTACATCTCTTTTTATACCAAACTTTTTCTATAAGATTTGCATTTTCTTCAAGTTCTAGATTGTTTAAATTAATTCTTCTTTGAACTCTTCTATCTCCAACCATACCTGTAAGTGTTACAACACCTTCAGCACTACCTTTTACTTTCGCAAATATTGAAAATGGCTCTCCATCATACATATACTCTATAGTTCTTGGATAAGTTTTTTCTACATTCATATCTCCAAAATCTAATTTTATATCAGTTATTTGAAGACCCCTTATTTTGTTAAACTGTCTTAATATTGTATCTTCAATTTTATTTTTATCATTTATATATTCTGCTTTTCCATAAGTTACTTGAGCTAATTTATTTATAAAATAAGTATTTACAGAAGCATCAATTCCAAATGGGAATATTCTACTATTTTCACAAACCGCTTCTACATAATCTAATATTTCTTTTTCATCATCAACTATATCATCAGTAAATAAGAATATAGTATTTTCTTTTCCACTTTCTTCATTCCTAAATGCATACTTTAATCCTTCAAAAATTACAGCATCATCTTCACATTCAAGTTCATCTATAAATTTAGATGCCTTAATTAAATTTTCTTCATTATATGGAACTTTGCCACTGTCATTAAAGCAATGAAGGTTATCACCCATAGCTATTATGTTAAAACTATCACCTTTTTCAAGGTTTCTAAGACAAATTTGAAGTGCATTCTTAGCTTGTAACAGTTTATCTCCTTCCATAGAATCAGATATATCTACTAAAAATTCATACTTGTGTGATAATTCTTCCTCTTCTTCTTCTATGTCAGGTATAAATCTTAAATACAGTATATTGCTATCATCTTTTTCATTTTCATATATCATACCTGTAGTTTCTTCAAGTTCTTTTTCTGTTATATAAATAACCAAATCCCTGTCTAAATACTCTTCTTTATCAAAATATACTTTATATATATATCCATCGCCTTTTTCTATAGCTATATTATGAGTTGGACTATCAAATTCTACTTCATTAAATGGTTCTACTAATAAATTTAAATAACATTTATAATCATTTTCATTTATTAAATTCTTACTATTATTAACGCTCATTGGTTCTATAATTTGTGGTATAGTAAGCTTTAAACTTTCATCATCATATTCTAGCTCTTCAATGTAAGATATTTTTAAATTTATGCTCTCACCTGAAATAATTTTTCCTATGCATATTTTAAAATCATTTGTATTAATTTCTTCAAGTAATAAATTAGTGCCTTCTTCTTTTAATTTTTCACAAATATTATTAGCTTCATCTCTACTCTCTATAGATGTTTTTATAATTCTACCACCTATATTAGCTTCAAATCCAGATAATACTGCTGTTTCTGGTATTGGGAAAGTAAATACTGCTTCAACATCATTTGAACCTTTGTTTTCATAAACATAATTAATAGAGAACTCTACAAACTCTCCACACACATACCCTGTTACATCCGTCTTTTTTAATAGTATATTATTTTCTTTGTCATATATTAAATTGGGACTTTTCATAAATTATCTCTCCTTTGAAATGCCTTTTCATAAAATTCTATTTAAGAAAACACTTGCTTATAACCTTTAATTTTCAATTAGAAATTTACATTAATCATAAAACTATACTTATTATAAATTTTATCAAATAATTACTGATAAGTTAATATAATTTTTAAAAAATTTTTATTTTTTTAAAAAATTATCTATAAATTGTATACATTTTGATATATATCTAATATTTCACTACATTCAAGTATTATATATTTGTTAAATTTTTGACTATATATAATAAAAAACCAAATTAAAGCAAAACTACTTTACTTTAATTTGGCCATTAAATTTAGTTATATCATTACATCTTTTACTAATCTTAATGCATTTTTATACATAATCTTTTCTATTACATCTTCCGTAAAATTAGCTTTTTTTAATCCATCTATCAATTTATAAATTTCTCCAACATTTTGCATTTCTAAATTTTTAGTACTTATACCATCAAAGTCTGAACCTATTCCAACACAGTTTTCTCCACCAACATTTATAATATGCTTTATATGATTTACTATATATTCAACAGCTCCTACATCCTTATCACTCAAAAAAGTTTTTTCAAAGTTAATTCCTATAACTCCACCATTTTTAGCAATGCCTTTTATCATCTCATCAGTTAAGTTTCTCTTATGATTACAAATAGCTCTAGCATTAGAATGTGAAGCTAGCACTGGTGCTTTACTATAATTTAATACATCTTTAACACCTTTATCTGATAAATGAGAAATATCTATAATCATTCCTAGTCTATTCATTTCACTAACAACTTCAAATCCAAATTTTTTTAAACCTTTTTCTATATAATCATGGTTAATATTAGGATAACCTATTTCATTCTCAATATTCCAAGTTAAAGTCATTACTCTAACCCCTAATTTATTTAATATTCTAAGATTATATAAGTTTCCTTGTAATGTTCCACCTTCTTCTACAGACAAAAATGCAGATATTTTATTTTCATTTTTATTTTTAATAAATTCATCATAATTTGTAGCTAATTTTATATCTTCTTTATTAAGTTCAATTTCACTATAAAATCTATCTATCATCTTTAAACATTTTTTTAGTGGATCTTCTTCTAATTGAAGTGATACATACAATGCAAATATTTGAGCATTTGCATTACTTTTCTTAAGTTTTTCTACATCAACACTAAAGTTGTTCTTTTTTAGTCTATCTTTACTATTAATAAGTCTATCTATAGTGTCACAATGCAAATCAAAAATCACGTTATCACCCCTATAATTCTCAATAAAACTATGTAATCAAAACTTTTTAAAATACATTTTATTATTTTAATAATAATTTTTAGTTTAAAATTATTATATAGCTTCTCCATTTTTCTTTATATAAAATTCATGTTCATCTATTATAACTTTTGCTACACCTTCATAAAAATTTTCTACTTCATCATATTTAAAAGGTATTACAGTATTATTATCTTCATCGACATAACCCCATAACTCTCCCTTTTGTACTGAAAATAACTCTTCATTATAATCAAATACATTTTCATAAATACATGGAATTACTTCTTTTCCTTCTTTATTTATAAATCCATACTTATCATCAATACATATTGGTGCATATTCACCACTAAAATTATCACACCAATCATATTTAGATTCTATAATAAATTCACCTTTTTTATTTATAAATCCATATTTATCATTATAGCTTACAGCTGCTAAGCCTTCATTAAATTCATTTGCAAACTCTAAATACTTTTCAAAATCAACATCTCCATTTTTATCTATAAAAAAGAATCTATCACCTATAGCAACTGCTGCTAAACCTTCACTGAAACTAGTAGCATAATCATACTTAAATTCTATAACTATATTTCCATCTTTATCTATATACCCAAATTTATCTTTAAGTCTTACTAATGCTAACCCCTCTTCAAATTGGCTTCCATCATCAAACTTAAATGGTATTGCAACTTTTCCAGTATTATCTATATATCCATATTTACCTAAAAGTTTTACTGATGCCCTTCCCTCTGTAAACCCTTTTGCTTCTTCATATTTTACTTTTATAATCTCCTTGCACTCTTCATTTATGTATCCAAACTTATGATGAACTTCTACCACTGCTAGACCTTCATTAAAATAATTTATATCATCATATTTAGGCTCTAAAATAAACTGCCCTTCTCTATTTATAAATCCACAAAGTCCATCTTGTTCAACTAGTGCCATATTATCTTCAAATTCATCACAAAAATCAAAATTAAAATCAATTATCTTATTTCCATCTTCATCTACAAATCCATATAATCCATTATTTTCTTTAGGGTATAATTTACAATCCATATTCTATCTCCTTTTACTTTAGTTACACTTATAATTAATTTAATATACACTCTCAATTAAAAGTTTTTTATTTTTTTAGAATAACATCACTCTCATTTGAAACTTAAATAATTACATTTTTTTTAATATATCCTATTTTCTAATTAATAATCAGTTAAATTCTAAAATTAGAAAATTAAATTTTAAAATACAAATCTTTCTATAATTATATATCTTTATTTAATTTTAATTATAATTTAATATATTTTCAATAGCTTAATATGAAAACTTTTCTCACTTATACTTTATTATAATTTTAAAAACTTTATGCATTAAATAGAATTAAATTATTTATATTTCTATAGTAAAATTTCTATTTTAAAGCATTAATAATAATAATAATTTGTTTAACTTTGTAGAATAATCATATCTTTTAGTAGTTTATTTTCTATCTTTCTAAAATTTATCTTCCATTTTTTATATATGCTATATTTTTGTTTTTGACATTATATTTTTGTAGCATTATATATTTTTATATGATATACTTTTTCTTGGATATTTTAATTTAATTAACCTAATTAACAATTATGTAGTAAAATATATTACTTATTTATATATATAATGTTTTTATTTAATAAAATTTTAGTGAAAGTATATGGGGGGAAGCACATGAAAAACTGTCTAATTGCTCAATCTGGAGGTCCAACATCTGTTATTAACTCAAGTTGTATTGGTGTTTTCGAAAAAAATTTGGAACTTAATATTTTTGATAATGTTTATGCTGGTCTTAATGGTATAGAAGGTATATTAAATGAAAATTTATCAAACTTATCTAAAATGGACCCTAAAATAGTAAGTAAACTAAAATATACACCAGCTTCTGGCTTAGGCTCTTGTAGATATAAATTAAAAGATATAGATATTTGTAGAGATGAATATTTAAAACTATTTGAAGTTTTTAAAAAGTACCATATAGATACATTCTTTTATATTGGTGGAAATGATTCTATGGACACTGTAAAAAAATTAAGTAAAGTTGGTGTGGAATTAAACTCGCCTATAAAATTCATAGGAATACCTAAAACTATAGATAATGACTTAGCTATAATGGATCACACTCCTGGTTATGGTAGTGCTGCTAAATTCATTGCAACTACGGCTCTTGAGAATAGCTTAGATGCAAATGTATATGATACAAAAAATGTATTTATAATAGAAAGTATGGGAAGAGATACTGGTTGGCTTGCTGCTAGTGCTGTTGTAGCTAGAATAGATAATAAACCTGTAGTAGACCTTATCTATCTTCCAGAAGTACCTTTTGATAAAGTTAGATTTTTAGAAAATGTAAAAAATAAGTTAGAACAAAAAAATACAGTTGTAATAGTTGTTTCTGAAGGTTTAAGAGATAAAGATGGTAACTTTGTATCTGAAATGAATTCTTTTGGATCTGATAAATTTGGACATGCTCAATTAGGTGGAGTTGCATCTTATCTTAAGAATTTACTTAAGCATAGCGGAGTAAAAAAGGTAAGAGCTGTAGAATTATCTACTCTTCAAAGATGTTCAATGCACTATGCATCTCAAACTGATATTGATGAAGCATATAATTTAGGTGCATATGCTCTTGAAAACTCTAAATCTATAGAAAGTGGACATATGGTAGCTGTAAAGAGAACTAGTACTACTCCATATAAATCAGAAATTTTTACACTTCATACTGAACTTGTTGCTAATAAAGTTAAATATTTCCCTAAAGAATGGATTAATGAAGAAGGTAATAATGTAACTGAAGATGCTTACAACTACGTTCTTCCACTTATACTAGGCCAACCTAAAATACAATATGAAAATGGGTTACCATCATATGTTTCTATAAGGTAATTAAAAGACTATGAAGAATTTTATTTTTAAATTTCTCATAGTCTTTTCTATTTTGTATTAAGTAAAGCATGCCCTTTTCTAGCAATAACTATAATTCATTCTTTATTATCTACAATTTATATCAAACAACTTTGGTTTTTGCTTAAATTATCTATTTTATTAATAATTATTTTCATTCATTATTTTTCTAAACTCCTTCATTAAATTAATCTTATTAATAATAAAAATATCTAAAATTAATTACACCTAATATACTCATATAATAAATGTAATTAATATACTTTCTCTTGTTTAATAGTAAATATTTTAAAATTAATTCCATTTAACCATAACTATCAATTGCTAAACTACAAATTTTGAAAGTACTATTTTTAAAGATGAACTTGGTTCTCTATATCTTTAAAATTAATCATTTGTATCTTTTATCTTGTTTTTAACACTATTTCCTCTTATTGACTTCATACTTTACAATATTATATGATAACTATATACATATTATAATTATACATTTTGTAATATGAATAATATTTTGGGGAGGTAACCTTTATGCATAAAATAGCTGTTGTTGTAGATAGTACTGCCGTAATTGATAAAGAGTTATTTGAAAGTAACGACAATTTGTATTTACTACCACTACAACTAACAATTGATGATAAATCTTTTAAAGATGGAATAGATATAACACCAAGCGAATTTTGTTCTAAATTAAATGACTGTACAAATCTTCCAACTACTTCACAACCATCTATTGGAGATGTTGTTAATCTTTTTGAAGAGATAATAGATAATTATGATTATATTATATATATTACAATTAGTTCTAAACTAAGTGGTACATTTCAAACTGGTATGATAGTTAAAAATCAAATTTCAAATGATAAAATATTTGTTTTTGATTCTCTTTTTACATCAACTATCCAAAAACAAATGGTACTAAAATCTTTAGATTTAATAAAAAGTGGAAATTCTATTGAAGATATTTTGAAAGAACTTGAAAATATAAGATCCACTTCAAAGATATATTTAGTAGTAGATGATTTATCTCATTTACACAGAACTGGAAGAATATCTTTATCTTCTTCATCCTTTGGAAAACTACTAAATATAAAGCCGATTTTATGCTTTGAAGAAGGTGAAATATTATTAAAAAGTAAAGTAAGAACTATGAATAAAGTTTATACTAATCTAATTGAACTAATAAATAATGACCATTTAACTGCAAATTCAAAAATTATTATTGCTCATGCAAATGGTTATGATTTTGCATTAAAACTAAAAGAAAAATTACTAGAAATATATCCTGAAAATACAATTTTAATAGAAGAGCTATCACCTGTTATAAGTGTTCATACAGGGGTAAGAAGTTTTGGATTATCATGGATTCAATAAAATAATATAGGATTGCAAGCTCAAACTTAAATTAACCTTTTTATCAAATGCTATTAGCCATATTATGGTTTATTACTATATTTATATTGAAAACCAATTAACAATTACTTTGGAGATTTTATAAAAATGATTTTTTAAAAACTGAGACTTAAAATTTCTCCTTCCTTGTTAATTGTAATTGTTAATTTTCATTATTAATAATTTTACTTATAAATTTATTAATAATGAAAATTTTCCTTTTGTATCATTTTTTATATTACTATGTTATACTTTTCATGTATATTTATGAAAGAAGGTACATATTTAATGAATTATAAAAATTTCAAAAATAAATTCGATGTTGAAGGAAACATTGCTTCTGTTACTGCTTTAAAAAAAGATGGAAGTGAATTAGTTTTCCAAATAGATACTGATGATGTTACAAGAATACAATCCATGGGATCTTGGTTTGCTGAATGGCATAAAGATTTCAATGCATATACAATTCAAAACATAAGCACATTAAATGGATCTAAACCTTTAAAACAAAGTCTTCAAACTGTTATTTTAAATACTCACCCAAAAACTCCTGTTAAACATATTAACGGAAATATGTTAGATAATAGAAAATCCAACTTAGAAATAGTAGAAAGAAATCAAAAAAATCAATATGAGAAAGTTGATGAGAACACTATTGCTATTATCTTAACTGATAAATATGGCAAACCACATGCTAAAGCATTAATCTCTCCTGAAGATTTAAACTATGTTATAACTGAAGAGTTTAGTTGGGTTGAATATAAGAAAAATGGAGTTATTATGGTTATTGCAAATACTCCAAAAGGTAGAATTCATTTAGATGCACTTATAATGAAACCTAATGAATGTGAAACTATACATCACATAAATTTAAATCCTCTAGATTGTAGACGTAGTAATTTAGAAATTAAAGTAATTGAAGAAATTTAATAGAAAAAAGCTTAGTGTTTAACATTAAGCTTTTCTTTATTATGTTTACAAAGTGCTAACACTATAATAAATTACTGATTTTTGTGATGTAACATTTACCATTGAATAGTACTATTGTGTAAGTTAAAATATAAAAGCTATAACTAAAATTTTATTAATAAATACTAAAAACAAAAATATTCTAAGGGAGAATACTATGAATAAAAAATCAGAAAAGCATTTAGCTACAGCATTAATACTTGCACTAACTTTACAAACTATACCTACTTATATTTTTGCAACAGAAATTGATAACACTCCAAGTATCAAAATCCAAAACAATGAAATTATAAACATTCCTGATAGTACCCTTAAGGAAATCTTAAACAATTCTTTAGGACAACCTTCCTCTTCAGATATTACAAAAGATCAATTGGAGAGTATAACTAGTTTAGATGTTAACAATAGAGCCCTTTATAATTTAGAAGGACTTCAATATTGTAAAAATTTAGTTTCGTTAAGATTACATGGATGTAGCATTAGGGATATAACACCTTTAAGTAATTTAACTAAATTAAAAGATTTAAACCTATATGATAATGAAATAAGAGACATTAGTTCATTAAGTACATTAACTAATTTAGAAAACTTAATTTTAACATATAATAAAATAATAGATATAAGTGCATTAAATAGTTTAAATACATTAAAAACACTATCTATAAATTATAATGAAATAACAAGTATTAATGCTCTTAAAAATTTAACAAATCTACAAGAATTATTTGCAGATCAAAATAAAATAAATGATATAACTTCTCTTTATAACTTAACTAACTTAGAAAGACTATCCTTAGGTGGAAACTCTATAACAGATGTTAGTTCACTTGAACTTTTAAGTAATTTAATATACTTAAATTTAGCTGATAATAATTTTAGTAATATTAGTTCATTATCTAATTTAACTAAGTTGCAATCTTTAAGTTTATATGGTGTAGATCTAATAAGTGATATTAGCTCACTATCAAACTTAACAAGTCTATCCTATTTAGATATAAGTGGTAATAAAATAAATGACATAAAACCATTATCAAATCTAATAAAATTAGAAGTTCTAAATGCTTTTAGGAATGATATAAGAAACTTAACTCCTTTATCTAATTTAAGTGAACTAACTAGTTTAGATTTAAAATATAACAATATAAATGCTTTAAATGGTATAGAAAATCTATCTAATCTAAAAACTTTAGGATTATCAGATAATCCACTTGAAAGTATAGATAGTTTGAAAACTCTTAAAAATTTAAAGATATTATATTTAGATAATTGTAATACAAGTAACTTAACATCATTAGAAAGTTCTATTAACTTACAAACATTATGGTTATCTGGAAATAAAATAAAAGATACTACACCATTAAAAAATTTAACTAATCTTAAAACTTTATATTTAAATAATAATGAAATAAATGACATTAGTCCCCTATTAAACATCAGAGGTGACATTAGATTAAATTATCAAAATATATATAGTGACATGATAGAAACACTTGAAACTACTATAGAAATAGATAATCCATTAAAAGACTTATGGGGTGATCCAATAAAACCTAAGTCTATAAGCCATAATGGTACATATAATGAATCATCTAATACAATTAAATGGGACAATATTCAAAGTGATACCTCCTTATCTTTTAATTTTGCCTTAAGTAATGATAGTATTGGTAATTTTTCTGGCACAGTTTATCAAGAAGTAAAACATATTACTAATGAAAAACCAATAATAAGTGGTGCTAAAGATAAAACAATTAATGCTGGAGATAAATTTGATCCAATGGATGGAGTAACTGCACTAGATAAAGAAGATGGCAATTTAACTTCTAAAATAACTGTTTCTGGAAATGTAGATACATCAAAGCCTGGAAAATATAATTTAACTTACAGTGTAGAAGATAATAATGGTAACATTACAACTGAAAATATAATAATAACTGTTGTAGCAGTAGAAATTGAAATAAAATCAGCTATAGGTGTTACTAGATATGATACTGCCGTTAAACTAAGTAAATTGAAATTTAACGAAGCTAATACAATTGTATTAGTAAATGGTAATGCATTGGCTGATGGACTTGCAGCAACCCCTCTTGCAGCTTATAAAAATGCACCCATTTTATTATCTACAACGAGTAGTCTTCCAGAAGAAACTAAAGATGAGATAAAAAGATTAGGTGCAAAAAATATAATAATTGCTGGTGGAACTGGAGTAGTAGACTTAAATGTTGAAAGTGAACTTAAAGCTTTAGGTATAGAAACTATTGAGAGGCTTGGTGGATTAAGCAGATATGATACTTCTTTACAAATTGCTGAGTACATAGATACCTATTGTTATCCAGTAAAAAATATTGTTGTTAGTAATGGCCATGGTGCAGCAGATGCATTATCAATTTCTTCTGTAGCTGGTAGAGATAATATGCCTATAATTTTGGTAGAAACAAACACTATTCATAAGGATGTATATTCATGGCTTTCATCTAAAGAGTTGAAAAATGCTTACATTATTGGTGGTGAAGGTGTAGTAAGTAGTACTATTCTTAATACTATAAATTCAATTACTAGCGATGATATTAGTGCTAATAGATTAGGTGGTTTAACTAGATATGAAACTAATGCTATGGTAATAAATAAATTCTTTAATGATAAATTAGATACTGTTTATGTATCAAAAGGAATAGAGTTAATTGATGCATTGGCATCTGGTCCTGTAGCAGCTTTAAGCAATGCTCCAGTAGTACTTGTTAATGATGACTTATCTGATGCACAAAAAAATGTATTAGATAAAAAACAAAGTAATACTATAATTAAAGCTGGTGGTGGTATATCAGAAAAAGCTGTTGAATCACTAAAGAAATGTCTTAATTAAATTTTGAAGGGAGCTACAAAAACGTAGCTCCCTTTAGTTATTAAATTTTATTCCTTTAATGTTCCACTTAATAAATAATAAAAGTCCAATATTAAATATAGCTGTTACTAAAAGAATTATACCTAACGGTATACCCATATCTATAACTTGTCCAAACAATAATTGTCCTGGCGCAACACTTATTGTTGCTACTGCTGTTGAAAAAGCTGATACACGACCAAGCATATTAGCTGGTACTTCCTTTTGTATAAATGTTAGTGTAAGTATATTAGATAATGATAAAGATAACATAATTGCCATACCACAAATGGCGAAAAATCCTGCCATAACATAATTATTTACTTTTATAAATCCTAAGATAGACATTACTGTAACACCTATAATCATAGGATAATATGTATAATGAAGTTTTTTCATTGAAAATAAATTAGGTTTGATACTTATCAAAAATCCACCTAATATCATTCCTAAAACACAGATACCTTCAACTATTCCATAAACCTCAGAAGGTAGTCCAAGTAAAATATTTATAAAATATGGTGCAACTATAGACAATATTGGTACTAAGAAAATATTGCAAAAAGCATATGAAGCTATAATCCCTAATACTATCTTTTTTTCTCTCTTTAAATAAATAAAACTTTCCTTCATATCGCTAAAAGATTTTTTTATAAAATCTATAGATAAAAGTTTTTCTTTCTTTTCAGCGTCTATTTTAAATGCATCAGGAATATCTAAAAACAATTCCATTATTGCAGACAACAAAAAGCTAACAGCATTTATTATTACTATAACCTTTATACCCAATATTCCATAAAGCAGTCCTGCAAGTATAGGTCCTACAAAGTTTACAATTGATCCAACTTGATTTATTATTCCATTTGCTGAAATAAGTTTATCATTTTCCACTATTTGAGGAATAGAAGATACTACTGCTGGGCCATATAATGTATAGCATATGGATAATATAAACATAACTAATGCCACTATCAATTCATGGTCATTACCTTTAAATAGTATAAATGCATATCCTCCAATTAAAAATGCACAAAATAAATCTAAATATACCATTATCTTTTTTCTATTTAAACTATCTGAAAATTTTCCTGCAATAGGTGCAAATAAAATATATGGTATAGTTGATATAGCTAATATGTTAGCAAAGGCAGCTGTACTTCCTGTAAATTCAAGTAAATATAAAGACATACTAAATCTTTGAATTGCATTTCCAAAAAGTGAAATAATCTGCCCTATAACTATGATTATAAAGTTTTTATTTTTCATTTAATCTCCTTTAGAAGCTCATATTCTGTACATATTGGGTACTCTCCATTTTCACTTTCTCTAAGATTTGCATCTATTCCATATATTTCTTTTAATGTTTCTTTATTAATTACATCCATTGGTTTTCCTTCACAAACAACTTTTCCTTTTTTAAGCCCAATAATATTATCTGCAAATCTACAAGCATTGTTAAGTTCATGTAGTACTATAACTACTGTAATATTCTTTTCTTTATTAAGTTTTTTAAGTACCTCAAGAACTTCTAGTTGATAAGACATATCTAAATAAGTTGTTGGCTCATCAAGCATTATAATTTCTGTTTCTTGGGCTAAAGTCATAGCAATCCATGCCCTTTGTCTTTGCCCTCCTGATAAGTTTTCAACTTCTCTATCAGCAAATTCACTAAGGCCAGTTTCTTCTATTGCCCAATTTATAATATCTTTATCATGGCTTGTAAGTCCACCAATTATTTTTTGATGTGGAAATCTTCCAAAAGCTACAAGTTCTCTTACAGTAAGGCCATTTGGACAAACTGGACCTTGTGGAAGAAATGCAACTTCTTTTGCTATATTCTTTTCTTTTATACTTTTTATATTCTTTTTATTTATAAAAATTTCTCCACTTTTAGCTTTATTAATTCGTGATATAGTTTTTAAAAGTGTAGACTTGCCACATCCATTTGCTCCAATTATTATACTTATCTTTCCTTTTGGCAAAGATAAATTCATATCTTCAATTATAATGTTACTTTCATATGCAACTGATAAATTTTTTACACTAATAGCTTCCATTGGTTACTTCTCCTTCATCATTAAATAAATAAAATATGGTACTCCAAATATGGATACTGTTATTCCTACTGGAATCTCAATTGGAGAAAATAAATTTCTTGAAACTGCATCTGCAAGAAGTACTATTATGACACTTATCATACCTGATACTACTATAAATTTTTTATGATATGATGGTACTAACTTTTTTGCAATATGAGGAGCTATAAGCCCTAAAAATCCTATATTACCTGCAAAAGCTGTTGCTGTTCCTGCTAATATAACTGCAAAGCTTAAAAACTTTTTTCGTTCCTTTTCTATATTTAATCCTAATGATATAGAAAGTTCATCTGAAAGATTTAAAACATCTAGTTTTTTATGATTTAATAAAACTATCAAAAACATTAATAGTACTATTGGAATAATCACTTTTGCATAGTTCCATCCTGCTCCCCAAAGGCTTCCTGATGTCCACACTAATACTCTGTTGTAATCTCCAACACCACCTCTAAAAGTAAAAAATGTTATAAATGCATTAAGTCCTGCATTTAATCCAATTCCAATTAATAAAAGCCTTTTAGGTTTTATTCCACCTCTACTAGACATAATATATATTAAAAATGAAGTGATACCTGCTCCTAATATAGCCATAAAAGGTAATACAAATATAGAAAATTGTCCTAATTCACTATAATATGTTCCCTTAGAGTATGTAATAAATAATACTGCTGCCACTGCTGCTCCAGCATTAATTCCTATTATTCCAGTATCTGCAAGATCATTTTTAGTTATAGTTTGAAGAATTGCTCCTGCTGTTGATAATGCAATTGCTACAAAGGTTCCAACTAAAAGTCTTGGAAGCCTAATAGTTAATATAGTTGTATTTTGAAATTTATTTCCATTTCCAAGTAGTGTATTTATAACTTCTAATGGAGCAATCTTATATGTTCCCCAGCATAGCGTAACTCCAAAGGAGATAATTAATAAAATAGTTAAAATTATTAAAACTGATTTAAATTTATTTTTATTCATTATCCCCTCTCCTTTCTAGCTACTGAAATAAAAAATGGTATTCCTATAAGTGCTGTAAATACTCCAATTGGTGTTTCATATGGATTAAATATCATCCTTGCTGCAATATCTGCATAAGTTAAAAGTACAGCTCCAAGTAAAAAAGAACTTGGAATATTTATTTTATAATCTTCTCCTAGTATTTTTCTAACTATTTGAGGTACTATAAGTCCAACAAATGCTATATTTTTGCCAACAGCAACAGCAGCTGCACACATTGGTATCATAACCATAAGTGTAATAAATCTTATTTTTTGTGGATTTTCTCCAAGACCTATAGCAACATCATCACCAAGGTTTAATATGTTTATCTTTGGTGATAAAAAAATTGCTATGATAAGACCTATAATTCCTACTATAAATACAAGTTTAAAATCTGCCCACCCTACATTTCTGAATCCTCCTGATACCCAAAATCCTATCATTTGAGATTGATTTGATAAAAGACCTATTACTGTTGTTAAAGAAATAAAAAATGTACTCATAGCTGTTCCTGCTAAAAGTATCTTTGCAATAGAATTATTATTTGCTTTTTTTGATATAAATCCTAAAACTATGACTCCTGTTAAAAATGCTCCTATTAAAGAAGCTATCATTACATTTTTAGTTGTTACTCCAATACCTAGTGCATAAAATATAGCAATTACTAAAGTTGCTCCTTGACTTACACCTAATATAGATGGTTCCGCTATTGGATTTCTTGTAACTCCTTGAATCATTGCACCTGTCACTCCTAATATACCTCCTGTCATAAGTACAGAAAGTGCTCTTGGAATACGAACATCTCTAACTAACATAAGTTCTAAAGCTTCACTATAATTAAAAATACTATTCCAAATATCATTAAAAGTAATATGGACAGATCCTAGCCTTACAGCTAAAATCAGTCCTACTACTAAAAGTAACAAGCTACAAATGATAAATACTATCATATGTTTCTTATTTTGTTTCATTTAACATTTCACCTATTTCATCTACTAGTATTTCTCTTCCAATTGAACTGTATCCTTGATTAAAGTATGGTGATGAATCTAACACTACAACTTTACCTTCTTTAACTGCAGGCAAGCTTTTCCAAATAGCATTATTTTCAAGTTCTTTTAAATCTTCTTCTGTTGCTATTAAGAATATATATTCAGTGTTTATTGATGCTAAGCCCTCATAAGTTACAACTGGAAGACTTATATCACTTTGTTCTGGCATTCCACTTGGTTTGCTTAATTTCATATCTTCATAAAGCACACTACCAAATCCCGCACCATCAAATACAAAGAACTGTCCACCACTTGCTAAGAATGATAGATATGTTGTATCTTCTCCATATTCAGCTTTAATCTTCTCTCCAGCTTCTTTTGATTTTTCTTCATATTTCTTAAGCCATGTATTTGCTTCTTCTTCCTTATTAAATACTTCTGCAAAAGTTTTAACATCATCTTTCCAATTTAATGCTTCTAATTGAACCATAACTGTTGGTGCAATCTCACTTAAGCTATCATACATTTTTTCTTGAACTGTTGATATAACTATTAAGTCTGGTTTTAAATTCATAACTGCTTCTACATCTATAGTGTCTTGCATGCTATATCCTAAAATTTCTGCTCCTTTTAATGTATCTTCTAAATATGATGGAAACTTAGTATAGTCATATGCATCACTATTTGCTGTTCCTACAACTTTATATCCTAAAATTGATAAAATATCACTATTACCACTTAAATCTACTATTCTTTTTGGTGATTCTGGTATTTTAACTTCGCCCCTTACATCTGTGACTGTTACAGTACTTTCAGATGTATTATTACTATTTTTATCCTTTGACACTCCACATCCTACAAGCATAACACTTGCAACACATGCCACCAATAATGTTTTTAATAACTTCTTTTTCATATGTAAAAACCTCCATATACACTTCTTTAATTTTATCTTTCGTTTAACTTGTTTAAATTGTATATGAGAATGATTATCATTTCAAGTCTTGCATCTAATTTAATAATTTTATCATCTAAACAAATAATTTTTGGTATAATAACATAAAATGATAGTGTCTACTCTATATTTATATAGGGTTCCAAGTTCATCTTCATAATTATTAATTCTAAAACTTGGATACCCTTAAGAGTGAGACTAGCTAGGAATCGCTTTAAAATGAACATTTATTTTTTAGTAATATATTTACAGCTAAAAAAATAGTTTTGAATTCAAGCTTGTTTTCCTATATATGTTTCCATTTTCCAATATAGATTTATACACTTACTTATAATAAATTCAACATAAAAAGAAGGGGTTTAAAATATGATTTCAAAAACTACAAAAGAGTTTCAAAATAAATTTTTAAACAACATGACCTTTAATGCATTTCCTATGGAAAGCTTAACTATTTATAAAAATGAAAAAAGACCTAAACTTGGATATTTTATTAAATATTCTAGAGAAGGATACTATGACTTTATCATTGGAGATTATACTATACCATCAAATTTTTCTATTTCATTTCATCACAATGAAGAACTAATGCGATTTGGTACAGTATATACTGGTGAAACAGAATTTAAAATTGAAAATAACCCTATTTCATCTTTTACTCCTTCATCCTTTTTTGTAATTGAAAATGAAATAAAAGGAAAACAATCTTGGAAAAAAGGTCAGCATTTTCATGGAGCAGAAATAACAATATACAAAAAATATTTTGATGAGATAATAAAACCAGCATTTCCAAAAACTATAGATTTTAATAATTTTATTAGCAACTATACTTATAATTATTTACCTTTAGAAATATCTTCTATAATTCAAAATTTAAGAAACTTAGGTGAAGCAAAAAAACTAACTCCATTGTATCTAGAAAGTAAAATTTTAGAATGTATTGCTTTAATAAACAATGAAATTTCTTCATCACCTGAAAATGCCTTTACTAATCAATTAGATTATGGAGATATTAAAATAGGAAAAAATAGATTTATTACTTTAACTGCTTCTGATATTAACTCAATACAAAAAGCCCATGATATATTAACAAAAGAAGCTTGTAATCCTCCTACTATCAATAACTTAAGTAAAATGGTATTTCTAAATGAGCAAAAACTAAAAGCTGGTTTTTCAGCAAAATATCATATGTCAATAGCTAAATATACAAATTCTATAAGAATGGCAATGGCTGAAAACTTACTAACCACAACAGAATTAAGTGTAGATGAAATATCTAACATGATTGGTTATAACCACAGTGGTAACTTCATAAAAATGTTCAAAAAAACTCATGGAAAAACTCCACTTGCTTTTAGAAAAGCAAAAAAATAGCTAGTAAAAATTCTATAATTTTACTAGCTATTTTTGCAATATATTATTTACCTAATTATGTATTTTTTTATCTATCTATATTACCATTTCATCAGTATTTATTTTCCATATAAAATTTTCCCTAACGAAATTCTATTTAGTTCTTAATGATTCTAAATTTTTTCACAGTGCAATTTTATATAAGTAACTATAGTATATCTATTAATAAATTTGAAAGCAATTTACCAATAGAATCTTACTTATGTATTATATCCATTAATAATTACATCAAGTTTTCCTGTTTCAGGATGTATTGTTAATCCATGAATTGCTATACCTTTTGGCATTAGTGGATGATTTTTTATTAGATTTACACTATCTATTATAGATTCTTCTACAGAGTCAAATCCATGAAGCCATTTTTTAACGTCAATTCCACTGTTAAAAAGTGTGTCTATAGAATCTTTGGATATTCCTCTGTTAATTGCCTTTTCTAATAAACTATCTGTATCTAAATTACACATACCACAACCTGGATGTCCAATAACTAGAACCTCATCTGTCTCAAACTCATAAATTGCAACTATAATACTTCTAATTATACTTCCGAAAGGATGCATAACTGTAGCCCCTGCATTCTTCACTATCTTAGCATCTCCATTTTTAATATTTAACGCTTTGGGTAAAAGATCTGTAAGTCTTGTATCCATACAAGATAAAATAACTATTTTTTTCTTTGGATTCTTTGATGTTACATATTGTTTATATTCCTTCTTATCTACAAAATTCCTATTGAACTCTAATATTTCATCTAATTTACTCATAAAAACGCTCCATTCCTATTAAATATAAATTATTCACCTTGTTTCACTATATAGGGCTCCAAGTTCAAAGTTTAAATAATATATTTATCAAATGATACTATTAAGATTATAGTTTATTCTATTATCATGTTGGAAACCAATTAAAAAGTAAGATTGAAAGTGAATAGTGATTGTTTATCTAAACTTATCTTATATTAACTACTCTTCACAATTGGCAACAGTATTTCAAATTCCGTTTTATACTTATAATTAGGTGGCATTACCAATGAAATACTACCACCATGACCTTCAATAATTTTTTTACTTACTGCAAGTCCAAGACCAGAACCCTGCTTACTACGAGATTTTTCTCCCACAACAAACGGCTCAAAGATATCATAACTTATTTCTTCTTGAATACCACATCCATTATCTGCCACAATTATTTTTACATACTCTTCCATTGGATATAGAATACACGTAAATATTGTGCCACTTCCATTATGTTTTATAGCATTATTAATAATATTTTCAAAGGCACGTTTTAGCTGTACCTTATCAATCTTAGAGAGAATACGTTCCTCTGGAATGTCAATTTCCAGTTCAAATCCTCCAAGATTAAATTCATTATATTTATCAGCCATATAATCTCTTAAAAAAATGCATATATCACACTTCTCTAAATTCAAACTATAATCTGGATGCTCCATTTTACTATATTCATAGAAAGTATTGATAAGTTCTGTAAGTCCCTCTGATTTCTTATAGATAGTTTCAAGATACTGTTGCTGTTCTTCCAAACTAACCATTCCATCATAAATTCCTTTTGCATATCCTTGAATTACAGTAATAGGAGTTTTTAGATCATGAGAAATATCTGCAATCATTTTTTGCTTATCTTTTTCAAGTTTCTTACGATTTTCCTCACTTTCATAAAGTTGCATGGACATATGGTTAAAGCTTTCGCAAATTTCTTCAAACTCGCGTGGCCCTTTGTAATTTAAATAAACTTGTCGTTGTCCTTCAGAAAATTTCACCATTGCATTATGCAAAAGTTTCAGTGGTTTCTTTACTTTGTGGTTTAACCAAATAATAAATATTACAATTAAGATACAATAGAATATAAAAAAACTTGAAAATACACTCTTAGTCATTAAACTTACTTGTGAAAATAGAAAATCTCCATTTTCTAAAGGTTGGTATATGAGCATTGTATATGCGTTTCCATAACTATTTTTAAATTTATACTTGGTAAGTCTGTGATTTTCATAAAAGGTATTAGTAATCAATTTATATTCCCTTTCAGTTAATGAAGTTTTTCCAGTATTCTTTGATTGATAAAGTATATTTAGTTTTTCATCCACAACATACAACTTATGATTAACTTCTTCATCATTTTCTAAACAATATACAGATATAGAAGTACACTTTTCATTTTTTTCATTTACAAATTCTTCTTTATACACATAAGCTCCCACTGTATATAAAGGAATATATTCAATTTCATCTTCACTAAAATTAGGCACTTCAACTTCAGAGTTACTTTTATATACACATTGAAGTTTTTCGTTTAAAACAACAATGGATACATCTTTTCCAAACATCTTATTTAAGGGCATATCTTCATATCTTCCCTCTGATATAATATCTTTATATGGCAAAAAACGATCTGGATTAGCTTGCATTGCGTTTCTCCCAGCCACAAACATACCTATTACAAAAAATGCACTTAATACAATAACCAAAAGTAAAGTAAATACAATGTAATTGCAGATAAGTAGCGTGAAAAAGTTACCTCTTTTTCTCTTCTTACTCTTCAATTTTATATCCAAGCCCCCTTATATTCTTAATATATCTTGGATTCCTTGAGTCGCTCTCAATTTTTTCCCTCAAGTGTGATATATGTACAGTAATTACATTTTCATAATTATCATAAAGCTCTCCGTTCATAGCTTCACAAATTTGAGACTTGGTGTATACCCTTCCTGGAGATTTCATTAACAATGCAAGAATTTTGTATTCATTAGGAGTAATAATAATCTCAGCGCCATTTTTTGTAAGAGTCAACTTTTCAGTATTCAAAATCAACTCTCCAATTACAATTTCTGCATTTTTATGAACTATGGAATCCCCATTATTAAGATTATAAAAACGTCTCAAATTTGCCTTTACTCTTGCTATTATTTCTAAAGGACTAAAAGGCTTCGTCATATAATCATCTGCACCTAAATTAAGACCTAATATTTTATCTGTATCTTGATTTTTAGCAGACAAAATCAAAATAGGAATATTCTTCACTTCCCTAGTTTTCTTTATAAGTTCGTATCCATCCATTTTGGGCATCATTATGTCAACTACAGCCAAATCAATTTGCTCATTTTTTATAAGCTCAAATGCAGATAATCCATTATTCACTGTCAATACTCTGTATCCACTACTTTCTAAATACAATTTTAGCAATTTTACTATATCATTATCATCTTCCGCAATTAATATGGTATAATTCATGTATTTGTACCTCCCTTCATTCAATTAATTTATATTATAATTTATAGTGTATCATTTTTCATACTCATATTTTTCACAACACCTTTTGAATCTTTATTTGAATTTAGTTGCAAAAACATAATCCCTATACCACTAATCAATACCATTAGATAAAAACTAATTCCTCTACTAAGTAACATAGCTGAACTCAATATCTGAGCTGGAAATAGTGTTTTAAAAAATACTAAGAATCCTCCTTCTCCTATTCCTACTGCACCTGGGAATGGTAATGCTGCACCTGTAATGTATAATGCAGATTGAACACATATTAATTGAATAAAAGAAACTGAAGACATTCCAAAAGCTTTATAAACCCAAAATGGAATACTATGTAATGCCAAAATTTGTATTGTAGTAATAAGGATAGTTTTAATTATAAATATTTTATCATTCTTAATATAATCTGCCCCTTTTTTATACTTTTCTATCTCTATTAGAGCTTTTTCCCTAAATTTTATAGATTTTTGAGCATTAAATCGTTCTAAAACTTTACAAATTAAGTTTACAACTTTAAAAATAATTTGTTTTGAAAAAATGACTACCAATATTAATAGCAATAAAGTTATATTTATACCAATACCTAAAAGTAGCAAAACACCAAATTTCCCAATGGCTCCTTTGAAGAAGTTAAATTGCACTATTAAACTAACAATTGCCATTGATACAGTAACAAATTGGTATGTTGCAAGACATATTAACAAAGCTAGCATAGCATTTGAAATATTTATTTTTTTCTTATGCATAAAATAAAGCTGCATTGGTTGTCCACCACTTGCA
Source organism: Clostridium amazonense (assembly GCF_056431285.1). Taxonomy (NCBI): domain Bacteria; kingdom Bacillati; phylum Bacillota; class Clostridia; order Eubacteriales; family Clostridiaceae; genus Clostridium; species Clostridium amazonense. The sequence goes on from NZ_JBWKMH010000024.1 coordinate 294,092, forward strand.
CCTGGCGTTACAGAACTAAAAAAAATTCCTACAAAAGAATACTGTATGCATTGAAATAACGTTGCCTTTTCCTTAAACTTCTCTAAACTACGTTTAATATTTATAGCCTCACAAAAAACCATAATAAACATAGCCACTATCCCTATAACAATATACACTATATTTACTTGTGATACTGTTTTTATAATCTGCTTAAAGTCCGAATTTAAGAAAATCATCTTGAATGTTACAGCTACAAAAATTATAAATAATCCACCATTTTTCATTAAATTCCATAGTCTTGTACTCTTACTCATAAAGTTCCTCCACTGTTCCAAAAGTAAATCCCTGAGATTTCCAAATCGGAAGAACTATTTCCAATGCTTCAACAGTTCTTCTTGGCGCATCATTTTTACCTCTTCCATCATGAAGACATATAATGTCACCCTTCTCCGTTTCACTAATCAACCTATCTGCTATAGTTCTTGAATCCATATTTGCCTTCCAATCTCCAACAATTACATTCCAAAGAATAATCTTTAAATTTGCATTATTTATTTCATTTATAGCTGCTAAACTAAAATGCCCCCATGGTGGTCTAAAAAATTTCGGCTTAATACCCAGTTCATTCAATATGTTTATACTTTCGAAAAAATCTTTTTTTGTGTTCCTTGGTGTTTGAAAAATTTCGTTTTTATGCTGTAGTGAATGTAGTCCTATAACATGTCCATCTTTTTTAATTTCATCAATAATTTCTTTATTATCTCTAGCAAATTCTGCTACAACAAAAAATGTTGCTGGGATTTTATATTTTTTTAAAACTCTAAGCACTTCTATAGTATATTTGCTGTCAACCCCATCATCAAATGTTAAATATATATTTTCTACCCCTTTTCTTTTTCTTTGCTTTTTAAGGCTTCTATTCCACCTTCTGTAAAGTAATGTGGGAATACCTCCATATATCACTAAGACCAATATAATAGTTGTCAGCAGTATTGAAATCCACATATTTTTGTATATTCCTTTCATAAATCTTCTTTAAATTTAGTTGTAAAATCTCATTTTGTAAAGATTTCATATTATATTTCATCTTTTCCATAAGCTTTTCATTATTTATTAATGATATTATATCCTCTGCTATATAAAAGTTATTTTCCCATACAATTTTTCCTATAAACATTTTTTCAATAAATTCAGCATTTCCAATTTCTTGAGATAAACACGGTTTCATAACATATAACGGTGTTGTAGTATAAATAGCTTCAAAAATTGAAATTCCTCCTGGCTTAGTAATTATTAAATCTGCTCTTTTCATATAAATATCTACTTTATTTGTATAACCAATTGCATTTATTTTAGGGTAATTTCTTTTAATATTTTTTAATATTTTTTTATTTTTGCCAGTTATAATTGTAATATGAATATTGTTTACTTCATATAATGATTTTAATATATTGTCAATGTTTGGTATTAGACCTAATCCTCCACCCATTATAAGTATTTCTTTTTTATCCTTATTGAATTCACCTAAAAACTCATGATTGTTATCCATAGATTGAAATGATAATACATTTTCACGGTGAAAATCTTTAAATTGTAAATCTTGTTTAAATGACTGCCTTACAGGTATACCATTTATAATAATTTTATCATCATCAATCCCTCTAGCTATAAGGCTTTCTTTTGTACTTTTTGTAGCTACAAAATACATATCACTAGCATCAGTAATCCATCCATCATGAGCTGTAATATCAGTAATATATGTATATAATAAAATGTTCTTTTCATATTTTTTCTTGTAAATTGAAACATATCTAGACGCTGCTGACCATGTAGATATTATTAAATCTGGATCATATTTTTTAATTAACCAATTTATTTTATTTAAAATACGTCTATTTAAGCAAGTTTTTTCATGCTTTGTAGCAAAACTATTTATAAAATTATATATACCTGAAAATCTACAAATAAAAAGATTAAAAAAAGCATAAACCAGTTTATAAATACTAGGGAATAAAACCTTAACAATATCCTGAATTTCAATGATATCATCGGAATCTGATACCTTTAATTCTTCTTTTATTGCCTCTGCTGCACAATAATGCCCCATTCCAAAACGACTAGTTAAAATTAATATTTTCAAATAATTATCTCCTTTCCCTTTTCTTTGATAAATCTATAATAATGACAATAAAACTTCAAATATTTTATTAACATAAATTTATCTTAATAATACTCTTCCATTATTAATTTTAACTTTATATAATCTTAAGATTTCTTAAGTATTGATATATATGTATTATTTTCTATTTAATTGAAATTAAAAATGAATATTAAATTATACTGATACTTATAAATAGAAAGACTATATCAGAATAAAGTTATAAAAGTTTATTCTGATATAGTCCAACTTAAATCATACTATTAAATTTTTGTTTATATTAAACTCAACTATATATATCATTAAGTCTATATATTCCAAGAAAGCGCTTCTTCTTTCTCTTTAATAAAGTTTCTATAAATGCCCGGTGTATTCTTTAATTCATCATGTACACCTTTTTGGACAATCTCTCCATTATCAATAACAATAATCTGATCAGCTTCTCTAATTGTACTAATTCTTTGTGCAATAATGATAGCTGTTTTATTCTTTAATAACTCTTTAAATGCTGTCATAAGCTTTTCTTCATTTTCTGGATCAATACTAGATGTTGCTTCGTCTAAAATAATTAAATTACTATCTTTAAGCATTGCTCTTGCAATAGAAATTCTTTGCCTTTCCCCACCTGAAAGACTAATTCCACCCTCATGCAATACTGTGTCGTATCCATTTTCTAATTCCATAATAAATTCATGGCAACATGCTTTTTTAGCAATTTCTATTATTTCTTCATCTGTTGCATCAGGTTTTCCAAATTTAATATTATTTTTAACTGTATCTTCAAATAAATATACATCTTGAAATACCATTGTTATATGAGATAATAAATTATCATATTTATAGTCTTTTACATTTAAATCTCCAATAGAAATTCTTCCACTATTAACATCCCAAAATCTTGCAATTAGATTACATAAAGTAGTTTTTCCAGATCCAGATGGACCAACGATAGCAGTGGTTTTATTTTCTTCAAAGAATGAAGTTAAATTATTGATAATTTTTTCTTTGTTGTCATATGAAAATACAACATCCTTTGCTTCAACATTTACATTATTGAATTTTTCACCTTGTCCTTCTCCTATTACTGGTATATTTCTTAATTCAGTAATTGTTTCTAAATTTTTTATAGCAATTCCTCTAACTCCTTGCATACTTCCTGCTAGTTCAAAACCACCAAACACAATGAAACTTGCTACTATAAGCATAATAGTTTTTTCTATTTCTATTTGCCCTGATTCATATCTCATTAGTGAAGTTAGTATTATTGCACAAGTTCCAAGTTTAAAAATAATCATATATAAAACTTGCGCAGGTGCTATAGCTTTTTCCACATCTAGAAATCCTTTTCTATTTTCACTAATTATCTTATTTAAACTTTTAATAGATTTATCTCCCTGTAAAAACGCTTTGATAACACCAATTCCTTGAACATATTCTAGAGTAGCTGCATTTAGATTTATTTTTAGATCCAATAATTTTTTTGTTAAGCTATCTGCCTTTTTCTGAAATAAATTATTTATTAAAATGCTTAAAACTAGTGTTGCAAGTATTATTGCTCCAGTAATCCAATCGAATGGTATCATAAATATAGCCATAATCCCAGTTTGTATTAAACCTACCAATAACATTTCAATAATATATACACCTACAGTTTCAAGTTCACTAATAACAGTAGTTAATCCACTAGAAATATTACCTAGCTTATTATTGTTAAAATACCCCATATGAACATTTTTCAATCTATCTCCTATAAATAATCTATTTTCTGCTCCCATATTATAAGATGCAATATTTTTATTTTTATCTGCTATATATCCTGCTATAATCTTACCTAAAACACTTGTTAGTATAACTAGAAATACTACAATAACATCTTTTTTAGTGACATCTTTTCCATCAAATACTTTCATGCACATCTTTAAAAGAAGTAACATAACTGCCCCTAATGCAACCCCTTCAAAAATTCCTTTTATAACCTCTGCAACTAACATATTTGTAATCCGTTTAGATTCTTTTCCAGATACGGCATATAATTTTTTAATTAAATCAATCATCTATATACCTCCATTCCATCTTTGGCATTAATATGCGAATCCCACATGGACTTATATAAAGGACATTTTTCAATTAATTCTGAGTGTTTTCCATAATCCTCTATCTTTCCTCTATTTAATACGATAATTTTATTAGCACCTATAATAGTTGAAAGTCTATGCGCAATCATAATCACTGTCTTATTCTTTACAAGTGCATTAATTGACTTTTGAATTAATGCTTCATTTTCAGGGTCTGAATATGCAGTTGCTTCATCTAATACAACTATAGGACTATCTTTAAGAAGTGCTCTTGCAATTGTAATTCTCTGCCTCTGTCCTCCTGAAAATCCATTTCCTGCATCTCCAGCATTAGTATCATATCCATTTGGAAGACTCATAATAAACTCATCACAGCTTGCTTTTCTACAAGCCGCTCTAATTTCTTCCAACGTTGCATCAGGTTTAGCTATCCTCATATTTTCAACAATACTTTTATTAAATAAAAAATTCTCCTGAGATACATAAGTTACTAATTCCATATTTTGTTGAAGTGACATTTCATTAACTGCAACACCTCCTATTTTTATGTGTCCATCTTGTGTGTTCCAAAAACCAGCTAATAATTTTGCAATTGTAGATTTTCCGCTTCCTGATGGTCCTACAATTGCTGTCAATTCACCTTCTTTAGCTTTAAAACTTAAACTATCAAAAACTGATTTTTTATCATATTTGAAACCTACATTTTTAAACTCAACAGTTGAACCATTTACAGCTCTTTTTTTATTAGGCCTATCTAATTCTTCAAGTTCCATGATATTTTTAATTTCAGCAAATACTACTCTTATATTTGCCATAGTATCCATATAAGTCATTGCCTTAATTAACGGTTTGTATGATGCATACGCTAATAATACACACATTACTACAGTTCCAACTTCTACAGCTCCATTCATAAATAACAATAAAGATACAGGTAGTACCACTAATAATGTAGATGGTAAAACCTCCATAGCTGCTACCATATAGAAACACACACTTAAATACCAATTAAACATTGAATCTCTATTTTCTGAAACTGATTCTTTAAATTTACCATATGAAGATGCTGACTGATTGAATGCTTTAATAACTTTAATTCCTTTAATATATTCAACTACTGTGGAGTTCATCCTTTTTGATGCATCATTATATTTTTTTGATTTTTCTTCATATCCACTCATAGTTAGCATTGAAAATAATATTCCTAAAGGTACTGTTGCTAAGTTTGCAAGTCCAATTTTCCAGTTCATAATAAATATACACACTACCAGTACAACTGGAATAATTAGATTAGCTATAACCTCTGGTATAACATGGGCAATGGGCTTTTCCATTTTATCCAATGTTTCAACCATAAATTGAGTCCATTTTCCACTACTTTTTTCCTCTATAGTCCCCATAGATACTCTACTTAATTTACTCACTAGCTCTTTTCTTGTATTCTCAATGATTGTAAATGCTAAGTTATGTGACGTTAGTGTAGATATTTCATGGAATATTACTCCACCAACAAAACCACCTAAAATCACAAAAAATAATGGTATAAAAACATTTATATCCTTTGTTCCATTAATTAATAGTGTCACTATTTTAGCTACAATAAAATAAGGTATTGTACTACATGCCACTCCTAAAATTGCCATTATTACAGAGAATATACATTTTCCTATATTACCTTTTAAACAATTCAAATTTTTCACCTCAATAACCCATTGATTTAAGTACTTCCAGTGTAGATGATGAATTTAAATAGTAGTCTTCTACAATTTTTCCATCATCTAGTTTAATTAACCTATCACACGCATTAATTATAAATTCTATATCATGTGATATTACTATAAATTTCCTGCCATTTTTGTTCATTTCTCTTATAACTTCACTTACTCTTCTCATATTAATTCCATCAAGTCCTGAAGTCGGTTCATCTAAAACTATAACTTTTGCTCCATGAATAATTGCCACTCCAAGAACAAGTCTTTGCTTCTGACCTCCTGACAACGTGGATGGATGCCTATCTTTATAATCATAAAGATCTAATTTCTTAAGAATTTTTTCTGCTTTATATTTTAACTCTTCATCAACCTTAAGTCCTGTAGTTAATTCATCTATTAAATCTTCTCCAAATAGCTGAGTATCTAAATCCTGTGGTATATACCATATACTTTCAAATCTTTTTTTAGGTTTTAATTTTTCTCTATCTAAAAGTATATTTCCACATGATTCTTTCATAACTCCTGCTATAATTTTTCCTAAAGTACTTTTTCCCGTTCCATTTTTACCTACTAGTCCAATTATTTCATTTGAATGAAAATTTAAATTTATATCTTTAAGTATATATTTTTTATCTAAAACTTTTGATATATTACATACTTCTAAATTAAACTTTTTAATATTACTAATCTTTTTCTGTGGTAACTCTATTGATTTCAAATCTATAGCTCTTAACCCCATATTCATAAGTTCTTTTGAGTGCTCTTTATTAACTTCATCCTGAGATAACTTCTTTATAATCTGTCCTTCATTCATAAAAACATAAGTATCAGCTATTCCTTTTAGATAATACAATCTATGTTCTGCAACTATAATAGTTTTTCCTAAATCTTTTAGGTATCCAATCATATCTTTAAGAAGTTTTGTGGATTCAATATCTAAATTTGCAGATGGTTCATCTAATATATAAATGTCCGGATCAATTGCTTTAGCTGATGCAATTGCAACTTTTTGCCTCATACCGTATGAAATTGTATACATACTTTTATCTAAAATATCTTTTATACCCATATCCTCTGATGATTTATCTACTCTCTCAACAATTTCCTTATGTGTTAACCCCAAATTTTCACATCCAAAAGCAACTTCTCCACCAACCTCATTTGCAAAAAACTGGCTTCTTGGATCTTGAAATACATTTCCTGTCATCCTTCCTATTTCCCAAGACTTTAACTCATCCAGCTTTATGTCATCAATAAAAATGTTCCCATTCAGGTGGCCTGTGTAAAAATTAGGTATTAACCCATTAACTACTCTTGTTAATGAACTCTTTCCACAACCTGATTTTCCCATCAAAACGACACATTCACCTTTTTTCACATCAAAATCTATTCCCTTTAATTGCTCAGTATTCTTATCATAAGAAAAGGTTAAATTTTTAATACTTATCTTCTTTTCCATCTATCTTCCTATGCCTCCACTAAAAAAATCCCTATAATCCCAATAACAAAACTTATTATAAGAATAATATGATCAATATAAGTTAACTTACTAGAATAATAACTTTCCTTCTTACAAGGATTGTCTACTCCCTTTACAATAGATGCTGCCGCAAGCTCATCACCTACTTTAATCGATCTAAATATAATTGGTACAACTCCATATTCAAATGTTTTTAAAGGATGAAGTATTACTTTTCTAAAATCCCCAATAAATCCTCTTACTTTCATAGCTTCCCTAATTGAGCTAAACTCTCCTGCAACCGTTGGTGTAAACCTTATCATAACAATTAAGATAAGTATAATATTTTTCGGTATAGGCAATTTTTGAAAAACGGCTATTACTTTACCTGATGGTATTTTTGATGTAATATATGCTGACATAATTGGAACAATAAAGGTATATATCATTCCTAATAACATTGGAGAAGGAAATCCTACTCCTAATGGTACTAACCTTATTAACCAAAATAAGGTTAGTCCATATATGGAGAAATATATTATTCCTTGCTTTTTAAATCCGAAATAAATAAATAAAACAAATAACCACAAAACAAATAAGGCATGAGTATAAATATTTACAGAAAGCATGGTTACTACACATGAAAGAACTGTCAATATTAATCCTGTGGCTCCATTAATTCTGTTTATATTACTCTTTTTCTCATACATCTTATTAACCTACAATCCCGGCTTTCTTAAAGTGCTTTTTCAATAATTTTTGTGCAAATAAAACACCTAAAACCGAAAGAACTATTGTTATTATAATTGCAATTCCCATTAATGCTGGATTTGTTACCATCTCATATTGCATTGTTAAAGTAGCCTCTGCAAATCCACCTTCTAAAGCCATTTTTTTATAATTTTCCCATGATACATATATAGGTAGTGCTATACCTACAACCATTCCTATTCCATAAATTGACCAACCTATCATATTTCTATTTGGATTCCTATAAGTATCTTTACCTACCATTGATAATTCTGCTATAAGTCCAACTACTATAAAATAAGGAAGCATAAATGTATATCCCATTGCAGCATTAATCAATCCATATACCACTGACCATATAAAAATTAATCCATGTTTGTTAATTCTGTTTGCACATACTAAGTAAAATATAGCTCCAATAAACATCTCAATTCCTGCTGTTCCATATAAGTATAAAATTGGTGATGTTACAGTCGCCATGCCTACTATTGTTGCAACAATAAAAAATAAAACCATCATTACTGCTACTGTTACAACATCCTTAATCCCAAAATTTGTTGTATTATTCTTCATTTTTATCCCCCTAATAAATCTAAATTTTTGAGTTTTAGTTATAACTAATTAACTAATATATATTGTAAATGATACTCATTATCAATTCTCCTCCAAAGCATTCTATTCCTTTGAAAAATAGCCCATTTCATTATTTTTTTTCCTGTAATCTTTAGGAAGCATTCCATACTGTTTTTTAAAAGCTGCTGAAAACTTGCTTGGATTAGAATATCCTAGCTGAAGTGCAATATTCATAATAGATAATGATTTATCACTTAAAAGTTTTGTTGCTACTGCCATCTTATACTTTGTAAAATAAACTGTTGGTGTATCTCCATAAATTTGTGAAAAAATGCTCCTAAATGTTGTTAATCCTATTCCTCTATCAAGCGCACACTGTTCAATACTTATTTTTTTATCTAAAGAATCTATTAAATAATCTCTTATTTTTTTTACTTTATTTATTTGATCTTTCTTATAATAAGTTTTCTTTCTTCCTGTAGACTGGGATAAAAAATGAATATGATACAATAATTCTATACCTTTAATTTTAAAATACTCTTTATTTTCATTTCTCTTAGCTTCGTATATCTCTTCAAATAAATGCTTTAATTTTTTATCATCTCTGCTTATATACCAAGTTTTTTCTAACCCTAAATTGTAGCATATCATCTCCATATCAATAGAAAATGTTTTCATAAACTTTTTTAATTCATCAGAACATTTCTTCTGATTTATAACTAAAGATACTGCTTCATAAATTTTTAATGGGAATTGATAAGATAATGGTATATAACCACTTCCATTTATGCCAAAATCACCTTCCTGTAAATAAGCAATAGTTCTATTTTGAAATTCACATTCAACCCTTCCTTTTTTGCACCATGAAATTTCAATAATATCTTCATGTGGTGCAATTGGCATAAAAATATTCTTCGTATTGAAATCCATAAATACAATTTCAATGCCATCAAATATGCTATATGAAATAAATCCACCTTCTCCTTCTGATAAATATTCATATACAGAATAATCTTTTTCTTGTTCTATTAATTTAAAGTTTTCTTCAAACCATTGATTTGTACACATTTTTCTCCTTTCAAACAATTATAAATTAAATATCTATTAACTTGCATATTTCATAAGGATATTTACTTAACACTTCAGAATGTCCCATATTATCATATTGATATATTATTAATGGTTTTGAACATATATCTTTAATATAGTTAACAGATTCTTTTGCATAAATTTCGTTTCCACCGAATATAACAACTATATCTATATTTAGCTTTTTATTTACATGCTTTATATCATAACTATATGCTGATAATGCAGCTTTATATAGAGATGTAACACTTATATCTAAATACATTAAAGGCTTTAACACCTCAATATCATTATTTTTTAAATATCCCATCTGTTGTTGAACAATCGAATTCATGTGATTCCCTTTTGTAATCTTTTCAAATTCTTTGCTTATAATCTCTGCATATTCAAATTTTTTATCACCAATAGATTTATATTGTCCACCATCAAGTATTAACTTATTTAAAGTTATATTATTTCTTATAGCAATTTCTAATGCTATTGCCGCTCCTAATGATATTCCATACACTAAATCTATTTCTTCTATATCTTCATACTTTAACTCTCTTTCTATCTCAATAGCACTTTCATATACTGAATTTATATGTTCTTTACAATTTGGAGCATGTCCTTTTAATTCTGGTATTAGTAAACAGTATTTCTCCTTTAGTTCATTTATAATACTAGAAAAGCATTTATACCAATAAAATCCCATACCATGAATTAATAAAATCTTTTTTCCTTTAGGATTTCCAATAATATGAATATTACAATATCCCCTCTTCATATTCATCATCTCCTATTTGTTCATTTACTTCTGAAATACTAAAATCAACATTAAACTTTTGTAAGTCTTTTAATATCTCTTCATTGTTTATAATATCCATTGCATAATATATACCCTTATCTAAATTTGATTGTAATACAGATTTCACTGTATATGCTGCTACTATTGCACTTATTTCACTACTGCATTTACTTGATATTTCAGCATTTCTATATGTTTCTTTTCCATCTAAAATTCCTTTTCCCCCTATTCTGATATAGGTAAATGCCCTATTCATATCAAAATTCTTTTTAAATATTTCTCTTATCTCATTTATTATATCTTCACAATGATTTTTCTCCTTACTTATCTTAATACCTATAACTGCTTCTTGCATTTTTTCAGTAATTTCTTTTCCAAAAGTACAATTGTACCAATTGGCCTTTTTTACTCCAAATTTCTTAGCTAGCTTTTCTACTTCAATAGTTAAATAATTTTCAAATCTATATTCTTTGCTTTTTATGATTTCAAATATTTCCCTTTCATCTCTTTTTATATTTCCATCATCATAATAACTTAATGAAACTCCAAAACCTGATAAATTAGTTAATATAAAGTCTTCAATGGCAGATTTACTAGGAATTTCTTCACTAACACTTACCCCTGAAATCTCTTGTATTGAATCAAACGATTCACAAAGATAACTAATTAATATACCTGTCATTCCTGGAAAATATCCACTTGATAATACAAATATATTATTCCCTTCTATATCTGAAATTCTTTCCTCTAAAAATGTTTCTCCAGATGGATCTATATATGGTATATTAAGCTCTGTAGCAATTCTAGCTACAAATTCTCCATTAATATATGAAGCCCCTGCACAATTTACAATAATATCACATTGTCTACAAAATTCTTTCACTGCCACCCTGTCAGATACATCTAGTTTTACATACTTGCAATTTTCTTTAGATTTTTGCTGTCTACTATGATATGAAGCTATTATAGGATATTCTGTATTTAATATGTTTAAAACTCTCTTTCCTATCTCTCCTGTTCCACCTAAAATGCCAACACACTTCATTTTCATCCCCCTTTCTAATACGCTATATAAGTAAATTCATATAGCGTATTAGATAATTTATTAATAATTAAATTTTAAAATTTTCTTAATGTTCTCACCTAAATTTGGCTCAGTTATACAATCAAAATGTTGTCCTTTTATTATGTCATATTTCATTTGTCCTTTTATATATGGCTTCCATGTTTCATAGTCTTCTTCAAAAAATCCTGGATAAAAATGACCACCTTTTATAGAACAACAAAATACTCTTATATTTCCGAAATAAGGCTTAGGTTCATAACTTGCCACACATCTGAAGTTTTGAGAAAAAATTCTAAATAATACATTAAGCATTTTTAGTTGCTGTTCCATTATTTCTCCATCTGTTTTTTCTATTGTGTTATAAAGATCATTTAATCTTTGAGATATAGGCTTACTTGATTGTCTACGGAATTCTTGTACCACATCATCAAATTCTCCTTCTGATTTACATAACGCTTCTACAGTTATATCTCCAACGCCTTTTTTAGACATATACTCAATATATTTTTGTAACCTTTCATCACTAGTTACATATCCTGCCTTATATTCATCTGCATTAATCATTTTAGCAAATATTCTCTCCAATAATAGTTCATTATCTAAGCTAGACTTTAATGTTTTTTTATAAATTTCATCTGTCATACCTCTTAAAATTGTTTTATCTTTTCTTCTTGGAATTCCTGTGCTTATTAAAGTAACATCTACTACATTCATAGAATTGTCTGTTAGATATTGAGCTGTTTCTAAAGCAATTAATCCACCCACACAATGACCAATTAAAATATATTTTGAATACCCTAAATTCTTTAGTATTTTTCCATACTTTTCTCCCAATACATTAAATGTTTTTCCTGTTTCTATAGATATATACTCTGCATCATTTCCAAAGGTGAATCCAATAATACTCTCATCATCTTTACTATCCTCTTCCATATAAGAAAGTAATTTATCATATGGAGTCAATGTTCCTGTTCCTGCATGAAACAATACTTTAGCTACTGATTTATCATTACTTAACTTACTATTTTTTATTTTTATAAGGGAAGGATCAACCCAATCCTCCTTATTATTTTGAAATTTATAAATTTTTTCTGAAATCTCTCTAATTGTCGGTGTTTGCATCATCTCTGTTAATAGAGTACTCCATTCCCAACCATCTGTTTCTGGTATTTGGTCCAACATTTGTCCAATAACCTGTGCAATTAATAATGAGTCTCCTCCAACTTTGTAGAAGTTATCATTTCTACCTATATTTTTTGTATTTAATTCTTTACACCAAATATTTTCTATTCTTTTTTCTAAATCACTCTTTGGTAACTCACTATATTTTTTAGCATTGTTTTTGCTTTGACCTATTTTATCAAATATTAAATTTACTTTTTTTATATCTACTTTTCTATTATTTGTCAATGGTATAGATGGCAACACAACAATGTTGCTTGGAATCATATACGATGAGATTGTATGCTCTAAGTAACTTCTTATATCATCCTTACTTATATTTTCATATTCAGATGAGAATCTTGTTATATAAATAGTTTGTCCAACTAAATCTAATTTACTTTCCTTATTAGGGAATTCATAAACTATTTCTCCATTATGTTTTTCAAATATATTTTCCCACTGTCCTCTTGTAAAGAAAGTTTGTTCTTCTTCTCTACGTTCATCCATAAATCCAGTTAATCCATCTTTAAATTCCATAGAAGTTAATAACATATAGCTTGTCCTTGTTTCCTCTAATACTATTATTGAACCTTGCTCTTTTAACAATCCCTTTAAATTTTCCATAACTAGATGGATGTCTTTTGAATTATGCAAAACATTTCCACATAAAATTAAATCAAAAGAAAATGCTTCATGACCTTGAAGTTCAAAATCTTCATTTATATCAAAAATTCCATATTTAACCCAGTTGTATTCTTTGAAATTTTCCTGAGCTTTATTCAAGAAGAAATTTGATAAATCTGAAAAATAATATTCTACATTATATCCTACTAATTTAGGTATAACATCTATAGATGTACCACCAACGCCAGCTCCAACCTCAAGTATTCTAAATGTTTTTGATTTGTCTACTTTATTTTGTTTTTTACACAAATATTCAGTTTCTTTTACAGCTATATCATTTAATATCTTATTTATTTTGTTATCGTGATATGCTGCCATAGCTGGTTGAACTTCTCCTTTTGGGAATAAAATATCTAATGGATTCTCTTTTCCTTGGATCAATTCTGGTAGTAAATCACTGGATTTCTTTAAATAATCTACAAAAGCTTTACTATAATTAAATTTAGACTCAATATCATAAAATTCTTCCCATAAAATCTTACAATCTAATCTCTTCTTTACATCTTTCGCTAAATAATATTGATTGTCTTTTAGTTGTATAATTCCTTCTTTTTCAAGTACATTAATCCACCTTTTAGTTAATTTGTGAAGTTTTTCAGGAATATTCATTTTACTTGTAATCTCATTAAGTGTACAACTGGTATCTTCATCTGTAAAAAATCCATATTTACTAAACACATTATATATATCACCAACAACTACTTCATCAGATTTTTTTATCCATTCTTCAAGCAAATTGCTATCTACACTATCTTCATACTGTTGTTCTAGTATATTTAACATATTTCTTTCTTCAGTATATTCTTTTACTTCTTTTTTCATATTCTTTCTAACTGGTGAAACAACCGCATTAATATGCAAGTCTTCTGGCGATTCTCCCATAGCCACCGTAGCAGCTGAGTCAATATCTGGATGTTCTTCTAAAACCGATCTTATTTCTGATAATTCTACTCTATGACCATGAAGTTTTACCTGTTCGTCTCCAATATCTCTTCCTTTAAAAATTATTATTCCATCTTCTCTATAACAACCTCTATCTCCTGTTTTATAAATTCTTTCTCCTGTTTTTTCGAAAATACTATATTTGTTATTATTCTCTTCATCATCATTTAAGTATCCTAATGATAAACCCCTTCCAGCTATATATAAACTTCCATCCACATAGTTAGGACAACATTCCATATGTTTATTTAAAATATAAAACTTTTGATTTACCATAGGTTTTCCATATGGAACACTTTTATTAAATACTTCATCCTTAGAAATATCATATAGTATTGACCATATAGATGCTTCTGTAGCTCCTCCCATACTTACAACTTTACTCTTAGGAAATATATTCAAAATTCTTTTTGGTAAATTAACTGGTATCCAATCTCCTGACAATAGTACTCTTTTTAATGAACTAATATTTGTATCTATTGTTACTGATTCTAAATAATTTACTAACATCTGCATCTGAGCGGGTACTGAATTCCAAATACTTATTTTATGAACTAAGATTAGTTCATATAAATATTTGGGATCTTTTATTTTATCTGAATCTGGAAGTACTAATGTAGCACCTAATTCAAATGCTCCAAATATGTCATAAACAGATAAATCAAAAGAAATATTTGATAATCCTAATAAAACATCATTTTCTGTTAAGTTGTATCTTTCATTTACATCACAAATTGTATTCATAGCTGCTTCATGTGTAATTATTACACCCTTTGGTTCACCAGTTGTTCCTGATGTAAAGATAACATATGCTGGTCGACTATAATCTTCTTCTACTTCATAATCTTCTAATTTATCATTACTTAATTTAACCGAATTTATATTTATAACTTGGCAGTATTCCTTTAAATTATCATTATCGGATATAATCAAATTTATTTCTGCCTTATTAACTATTTTTTTCTTTCTCACTATTGGTTGATTTACATCTATAGGTATGTAAGTTCCTTTCATAAGTAAAATAGCTATAATTGATGCAACTTGCCAAACATTTTTCTCTATATCTATTCCTACTTTATCACCTGGTTTAAGATTTTCTCTTTTTAATTCATTCATTACACTTTTTACATACTTAGATAAATTACTGTATGTGTATTCTCCATTTTTAGTAATAAGTGCTGTTTTATTAGGGTATTTTTTAAGAGAACTTAAAAATCCTTCCTCCATCATTTTACCTTTAAATTCTTTGCTAGTATTATTAATTTCATCTCTAACTTTAATAGTTTTATTTGATAGTTTTATAGGGTATGTTTCTTCAAATACAGTTTGTGAATTTAAAGGTATATTCTTAATTAATCCTTCAAAACTTTGAAACATTTCATCTATAATAAATTCATTAAATACACCATCTCTTATGTCCCAGTTTATAGTTAATCCCCCATTTTCTTCTGCTGCTTGGCAATCAATATAAACTTGTGGTGTTTGACTCAACTTATTAACAATTCTTTTTCTTGATGTAACAGTATCTTTATCGGTTACACCTAATGTACTTGTAAATACAATTGGTATAATTATATTTTTTTGTCTATGTTTGCCTAGTTTTCGAAGTACTTCTACTCCTGATACCGCATTATGCTCTAAATCTAACCACAAATTTCTCTGCATTTCTTTTATTCTTTCAATAAATTTTTTACTAAAATCTAAGTTTATAGATGAAACATTTACTTCTGTAAAGTCTCCTACAATTTTATTTATATCACTTACAATATTAGGTCTATTCAAAAGAGTTGTATTTATACAAAATTTATCATTGGATGACCATACTGAAACAACTTCTGCTAATGCAGCCATAATAAGAACTGATGGTGTAATATTATTTTCCATACAACACCCTTTAAACTTGTTCCAAAGATCACTATTCAAAAATGTTTTTTTCTGTGAAAACCCACTTTCCTCTAAATTTATAGTGTTCATTATTGGAAGTTCAGGAGCTTCTCCCATTTCAGATAGTTTATTATTCCAATATATCTCTGCTTCTTTTCTATCCTTAGATTCAACTTTTTTCATTTTCTCTCTATGAAGTACTATATCTCTGTACTGTGTTGTTGGTATTATTATCATTTCAGGGTTGTCATAAAACTCTTTCAAATCATTTAGAATAATATTCATGCTTATAAAATCTGATACTAGCATATCCATAGAAAAATGTATAATACTCTTGTCATTTTCAATACTAACTGCTAAATCGCACATTGGCCACTGACCTAGTTTATATTGCTTATTTGATAATTCTTCCCTTAAAATTTTTCTTTCATTATCTCTTGTTTCAAATTCATTTCTTAAATCAATATATTGAATATTTATATATGAAACTGCTTCTTGTATAATTTGATACCCTGATTCAGATATTATTGCTCTCAACATATCATGCTTCTGGATAACTTTATTCCATGCATATTCTATTCTATCTTTGTCTAAAATCTCATCAAACTCTATTTCAATATATCCATGACAAGCTACGCCACCTAATTCATACATTTTATTTCTTCCCATTAAATAAGAATTTTGTATATCTGTTAAAGGAAATTTCTCATGTCTTGATTTTGAATTTTTACAAAATTCATCTTTTCCTTGTAGATATTCTAATAATAACTGTTTATTTTCCTTAATCTTATTTAAAGTGGACATATCCATAACACCTTTAGGTGCTCTGTATTTTAGTGCTTCTCCTTCTTTCCAAATAACTATATCCTTGCCTTCTAATTCTTCAATAAATTCTTTAATATTCAAAATACCCCTCCTAATTTATAATGTTTTTTTATATTACATTAACTTCAATTTCTCTGTTAATTTTTTCAATTTCTTTAGTTAAAGATTCTATAGTTGGCGATTGAAACAACAACTGTATAGATAAACTTAATGGGTCAATGGAAATATTTTTTAGTTGAGATATCAGATTTATAGCTTTTAAACTATCTCCTCCTATTTCAAAAAAATTATCAAATCTTGATACTTTATCAACAGATAATATTTTCTTCCATATGTCGGTAATTTTTTCTTCTAGCTCTCCCTTTGGTGCTACATATTCATTTGATTCTAATGCTTTCTGTGATAAAACCTCATATACTTTCTTTCTGTTTATTTTCCCATTTTTTGATGTAGGTATATCATTTGAAAAATAATATGCTTTAGGAATCATATACTCAGGCAAATATAAATTTAAAAATTCTTTTACATCATTCTCTTTTATTATTTGATTATTTTCATATGCAATATATGTTGCAAGTTTTTTGTTACTTTCACCACCCACAGTGCAAACTATACACTTAGTTATACCAGACATTTTTTCTAAAACATTTTCAATTTCACTTAGCTCTATCCTATGCCCTTTTATTTTAACTTGAGTATCTTTCCTTCCTAAGAATTCAAGAGTGCCATCACTCCAAAATCTACCCATATCCCCAGTTTTATACCACTTTCTTTCTCTAAAATATTTAAATTTAGACTCTGTTAAATTATTATCTCCTACATATCCTTTGGCAACACCTTGTCCACCAATCCACAACTCTCCGGAAACCCAATTGGGACAATCTCTCCCTTTGCTATCTACTACTCTATAAGCTTGATTTTTCAAAGGCTGTCCATAAGGTATTGATATCCAATTTTTAGGTAATGGCTTTTCTATTTCAAAATAATTTGACCAAATAGAGGCTTCTGTTGCTCCTCCCATTGCCAAAATACTTGCATTGGGAGCAAATAGCTTTAGCCTTGCTGGTAAATCTATTCCTATCCAATCTCCTGATAATAAAACCTTTCTTAAAGTATTCATACAAACATCTTGTTCTTTTGCATTAGATATTAACATCTCTAAAAGAAAAGGTACTGAATTCCAAAGGGTAATATCATATTTTTTCATATATTTTACCCAATTATCGGAACGCCTTTCATCCCCTTCGTTAATTAATACTACTGTTCCACATTGAGACAATACCCCAAATATATCATATACAGATAAATCGAACTCCAATGATGATACAGATAATAGTTTATCGTTTTCATTTACAGCACACTTCATATTGACATCCTCAATAGTATTCCATGCACTCTTATGAGAAATTTCCACTCCTTTTGGTTCTCCTGTTGTCCCAGAAGTGAAAATTATATATGCAGAATCTTCACTATCATACTCTTCAATACAGTCTAACTCTTCATATTGTAATATTTGAGAATTCAGAATAATTAACGGAATATCTTCCTCACTAATATCTTTTACCTCATTTGTTATTAATATCTTGGCTCCTGATTTTGATATAATTTTTTCTGTCCTATTTTTAGGTTGGTTGATATTAATTGGTACATAACAAGCTCCTATACTTAGAACTGCTAATATAGCTACTATTTGATTAGCTCCTCTTGGCAATCTTATAGCTACTTTATCATTTCTACCAATATCTTTACTTTTTAACCATGTAGCCATTCTTTTCGATAGACTTGTAAGTTTTTCATATGATATTTCAGTATTTGTTTCTGCCTCAATTACAGCAATTTTGCTGGGATTTATCTTTCCATTCTCAAAAACTTTCTTATGAAGAAAATTCATATCTGTAGTATTTTCATTAATAATATTCTTATATCTGTATTGTAATTTTTCTTTATTTATATCAGGTAATTTTTCATTCCATCTACTAGGATTTTTCAAAAGCCATTCTAAAGTATTTATGTAATCCTCAAACATATTCTCGATAACATCCACATTAAAAGCTTCATCAATAGCGTCCCATGAAAGCATTATTCCCTTTGGAACTTTCATAATTTGAAAATCTATTGTAACCTGTGGTGTTTGTGAACTAATATAATCTATATCCCCAAATGTTTGTTGAAAATCATAATCTATAATGGAATCTTCATAATCACAGGAAAAAACAACAGGTGCTATAACTCCATTTCCTTTATTATTTTTCTTTATATCTCTTATAACATTAATACCTGAGTAATTTGAGAAGCTCATTATCTCTAAAAAATTATCTTTTACTATTTTAATATCTTCTAAAAATCCTTTGTTATAAGTATTATTTAATGGTAATAATACTATATTAGTAAAATCTCCAACAATGTCTTTGTATTCTATAGGTCTATTAAATATAGGAATATTTATAAAAAACTCTTCTGATTCGCTATATCTATCTAACACTTTTGATAATAAAGTTAGAAATACCATAGCAGGTGTTACTTTTATCTTTTTTGAACTATTACATAATATATCCCACTTTTCTTTATCTAAAATGTAATTTCTTCTTTTAAACCTTTGATTAGAAATTGAGCTTAACAAAGTACAATATGGTAATTGAGGTCCATTAGTTACACTTTTTATCTTTTCATTCCAAAACTCTCTTGATTTTTCATCACAACTAATATAATTTTTATCAAATATATAATGTGAGAAATCTTTTTTATAATCTATTTCTTCTATATCAGCTTTTTTATAATATTTGCACAAATCGGAAAATATTATTCTAAAACTCTTCAAATCTGCTACTATTACATCTATATCAAAATGAATAATACTATTTCTTTCATCTATCATAGATAACTCCAATTCAGCAACTTGTCCATTTTTTATATCTAACACTCTATGAGAATTTTCATATCTAATCTTTTCCAACTTTTCATTTCTATTTTCTTTATCAAATCCCCTTAAATCATGAATTATTATGTTATTTCTATATGAGTTATCATTAATAATTTGCATACCATTTTCTAAAATTTTCACCCTTAACATAGGATGCTTTTTTTGAACTTTATTCCACGCTAGTTTTAACTGTTCTTCATTTATATTAATACACTTGAACTCAAAATATATATGACAAGATACACCACCTAAAATTTGATTTTCATCTCTTCCAATCCAATAAGCTTGTTGCACATCTGTTAATGGAAATAATGAATCTTCACAGCTTTCATATCTAGAACTTTTTTCAATTACAGCAACTTTTAATTTTGATTTTATTATCTTCCACCAAGTTTCTAAGTAAGGCTCTTTCATTAATTCAGAAAAGGAAATTTTTATTCCATGTTCTCTAAATCTATTT
The DNA here is from genome assembly GCF_056431285.1 of Clostridium amazonense. Classification (NCBI taxonomy): domain Bacteria; kingdom Bacillati; phylum Bacillota; class Clostridia; order Eubacteriales; family Clostridiaceae; genus Clostridium; species Clostridium amazonense. The sequence goes on from NZ_JBWKMH010000024.1 coordinate 314,622, forward strand.
ATTATCTTCATAGTTCCTAATGAGGTAAGTCCTAATTCTATTAAATTATCCTTTTTAACTACGTGTTCATTATTGTATTCTAAAACTTCCATTGTTATAAGCAACAATTTTTCATAAGAAAATTCCATATACCACCCCTCCTATTTTAAATTTAAGTCTAAAATTCTATAGGTTATAAACACAATAAACTCCTTTGATTTTTATTTATTGCTATTTCTTTTAACTTCTTTTTATCAATCTTATTTACCATTGTTAGCGGCCATTGCTCCAATATAACAAGCTGATCTGGTAACTTGTATTTAGCTAAACCTTTTGACTTTAGAAAATTTCTTATTTCTCTTATTTCTAACTTTTTATTTTTAGTTTTTATAAATATATAGTGCCTTTCACCTAACAATTCATCCTGCACTCCTATTGAAACTACTTCACTTATCTCTGGATGACCACCTATAATATTCTCAATTTCACTTGGATTAATCTTTTCCCCGGCACGATTAATTTGATCTACTACTCTTCCAACTATTTCATATCCATATTTTTTGTTCCATAATGCCATATCCCCAGTTCTATAGTAGCCATCTTCAGTGAATTTATTTGAATTACTGATTTCTTTATTATAGTAATTTTTAATTGTATATGGACCTTTTACAATTAATTCTCCACACTCATATTCTTTTGCATCTTTTCCATTTTCCTTTATTATTTTAATTTCTTCTTTTCCTGATATAGGATGTTTATATGTATTTAAAAACTTTTTACTTTCCCTAGTATATACACTATATATAGACACCCCTTCAGTTGCTCCATATTGAATTTGAATCTCACAACCTAATGTATTAATAAGTTCTGATATAAGCTCACTTTTTAGCATTGCTCCTCCAATAGTTACTGACCTTATACTAGAAATGTCATAGGATTTATCATACTTTAAAAATTCCATCCAAACTTTTGCTAAAGTCGGAACTAATGCTGTACAAGTAACTTTTTCACTTTCTATTAAGGAAAACCATTCATCACAACTTCCATACTTACATAATATGATTTTTCCTCCCATGCATAAAAAATTAAAAATTCCTGGAGAATATAATCCCATTTTATGTGTTAAAGGTGATACCAGTAAATATGAGTCATCTGAGGTAATATTAAATCTTTTGCAATAACAATATATATGCCAAGAAAACATACTATGAGTTATAGGAACTATTTTAGGTTTCCCCGTTGTTCCTCCAGACATCATTAAAAATGCAACATCTTCAACATTAGATTTATGGTTTAATTTAAAATTTTCATTTATATTCATGCCTTTATTCATATCTTTTGCTGATAAAATTTTAATATGTTTGTACTTATCTCTTATTCTTTTTACTACAGTTGCATTTTCTTCATAATATAAATATGCAACTGATTTAGTTTCTTCTATAATACCTGCAATTTCATGTATACCTAGTAAAGAATTTGCTATAACAGGTACTGCTCCTAATTTTATAAGTGCTAAAAAAGCATATATATACTCTTTAACATTAGGCATCTGTATTACCACATTCTGACCTTCACTTATTTTATTATGAATGAATATTTTCTTATAATCTTCAATTTTTCTTCCTAGTTGTGAATAAGTAATTTTGCTATTTTCATCAACAATTGCTATGTTACAACTTCTTTTTACTATAATTTCATCGATCCACGATGTTACTGTTTTGGCTTTTTTTATAGAAATTACTCCATGGTACGCTTCATTTCTATCCATTTAATTACTTCCTTCCTAAAAGTTTATTGCTATATGTGCAATATAATCCTTACTGATTTTCACTTCTTCCACACACCAATTTTTTAGACACTTTCTACCATCTATAATTTCATTATCAATTATAGTAAATGAATTTAAATTTTTATTTAACCCTGTACCTAAAGCTTTTAAATAAGCTTCCTTTTTAGTCCAGTATCTGAAAAACTCTTCTAAACTTTGTATAGCTATGCATTCTTCTTCAGAGTATAAATTTTGAGCTAGTTTTTTATACCCATCAATATTCCTTATTATTTCAATATCAACACCAATTTCTGTACAGTGCCCAAAGCCAATCATAACAACTTGTCCTGAATGTGAAATATTGTATCTAATATCACTTGATTTTACATATGGTTTTCCATATATATTTCTCTGTATATCTAAATCCATATACTTTGTATTTGTATAATGTGATAATAATTCCATAAGCACAGTTTTACTCACTAGTGTCCTATTTCTATCTTCTTCAAATTTATATTTGTCTATATCTCTATGCTCCTGTTTAGTTAGATATTTTTTTTGTTCTAATGACCAATTTTTTGATTCATTTATTTTTATAATCCAAACATGTATTTCATTGTCAATTAAAGTTATATTATTTTTATTGTATATATCTGAGAAGTTAAATATTTTTATCATAAATTTCTATTACATATAGATATTTGTTTTTTTATTTCCTGTAAAACAGATTTTTCATCTACTTTAATAAAAAAGTGTTCTCCTTGAAAAGAACATTCTTTAAAATGACTCTCAGTATACTCTTTCCATTTTATTATTTCTTCAAAATTTCCTTCTTTATCTTCTTTTCCCCATAATGCCATAATAGGACTTTTTAGTATTTTAGCATCCTCTAATTTATAACTTTCATCTAATGTGAAATCTGCTCTCATAACTGGAAGAAAAAACTCAAATAATTCTTTATTTTGTATAATTTCCTTAGGCATTCCATTAAACCTAATTATACCTTGCTTAAACTCATCATCGGATAAATTATATATTGGACTAGGCTCTGGTATATGAGGTGCTCTTCCTCCAGATACAATAAGCAATTTTGCAATTCTTCCCATGATTTCTAATCGTTTTTCAACTTCATATGCTATTTTTGTTCCCATACTATGTCCAAAAATAATAAATTCATTATTTCTAGATGCAATAATATCTGCTAAATCTTCTGCTAAAACATCCATATTAACATATGGATTTTCTGATATTCTTTCTTCTCTACCAGGTAGTTGTATCGGGCACACCTTTACACTGTCGCCTAACTTATATTTCCAATTTCTAAATACACTTGCTCCTCCACCCGCATATGGAAAACAATATAAAACCACATCATTTTCTCTTACCTCTTCCAAGCCTTTTATAAGCTTTTCTAAATTCATAAACTCAACCTCCTCTTGTCATAAATAAGCTTACAATTATCAAATTTTGATGTTCTTCAAAAATTACTGATTATCTTTTAGTGTCTAATATTAATAATTCTTTAAAACTCTTCTATAATTGTAAATGATTTTCATTATCAATTCCCCTCCATTTCCTCCCTTTTCCTTCTATTTTTCTTTAAAATATCCCTAATCATCATGTTTTTTTACAATAAACGAATATTTATTCTATAATTTCTATTAATAAAATTTTAAACTATCATATATCTACACTTCCTAATATGTTTAAGATTTTAATTCAATATTTAAAACTAACTTTATTATTGGTAATAGTTTACCTCAACCTATATTTACTTCCATACCATCAATTCCATAACTTCATTTATTAGTTTTAACCCTTTTAAATACTTGATTTAGATTGTTTCTATCTATAATTTTTTCAAGCAATCTATTGTTGTATTTAATTCTGGTGTTCTATTTCTTATCTAACCTCAATAAAATGCTAGGCATAAAAAAACAGGGTAGGTTTTAAGCCTATCCTGTTATATATTAAATACTATTTTTTCTTTACTGGAATCCAAATTTCGCTATAATAGTTTTCATCTAAAATTCCCTTTTTATAGTCACTTGGATCATTATACATTTCTATATTGTAACCTGCAGCAATTTCATATTCTCTACAATTTGGTAGCCACTCTGAAAATATTTTCTTATTAGTTTCTTGAAGTGATGAGGGACTTGGTCCGTAACAAGGAAAGATAGCCCAAGTAAACTTAGGAATTGTTTTAACTACATACTCTTCCATATATTCCTTTTCTTTTGAATAATCCTCTGCAATGAGGTACTCAAATTCATTACCGCCCATTTCTTCATCAATGTTAATACCATACATTCCGCATATTTCTTTCAACTTTCCTTGTGAAATATGATCATTCCAAAATGAAGGTACCTCCATAAATGCTGACTCATATTTAAATTTTTTATATGCTCCTATAACCTTAAATTCATCTTTTTCAACTATTTTGTAATCCATTATATATCCACCTTCCAACGAAAATTTGATTTTAAGGGCAACAAATGATTTTATCATTGCACCCTCTTTACGAACTGCTGATGGTGTAACTCCATGAAATCTTGTAAAAGCTTTAGTGAAGCTATCTGGAGAATCATATCCATACTTTATTGCAATATCTATTATTTTTTCATTAGTAGACAAAACCTCACTGCCGGCAAGTGCAAGTCTTCTTCTCTTAATGTACTCACTTAAAGAATAACCACATAACATTGCAAACCCTTTTTGAAAATACAAAGGTGAAATATTTACCCTATTAGCAATATCTTTTATAGATAAGTCCTCAGTTATATTCTCTTCAATATAAGAAATAGCTTCTCTAATACTTTCAATCCATTCCATAACTTTTCCCCCTCACAATTCGTTAATCTAATCTTATCATCATGAAAGATTCACAGCCCGACTTTTTAAGTTTTCTTTTGTCCCATAATTGTCATTAACTGCATATAAAATTTATTTGCATTTTTATACCTTATTATATTGATTCATGTAGAATCAATAACAATAATTAAACATATAGCTAATTTGTTGTATATTATACCGAATATAATTCTTAGATATATATAGGTTTACATGCCCATTCATATCTTGTTTCATTAAAATGATATATTCCAATCTCCACTTCATAAAGTTCATTTTTCTTATTCATACTACAACTAAATTTTGTTTGATTATAACCATACATTTCATTAATTACACAAATGGTATAGTTCTCAATATCTTCTTCTAATTGATTAAATGTAATTTTTTCTCTCTTATTTTCTTTGCAATAATAAATATGAGAAAAATCAAAATCAACACCTGATAATAAAATATATGCTTCACCTGTCTTCTCAAGTTCTTTTTTATTTACTATGTAAAAACCATCAGTAAATTTTAAAATGATATCACCATCCATTTTATATGATGCAGATGAATTTTGTTGCATTGAAGTAATTACTGAGTCGTGTAAACTAACTGGTAAATTTATATTTTCCTTAATAAATTGTGCCATATTTATACCTCCATTGTAATATAAAAAATATCCAAGCTTCATTACATTATATTTTATTATCTAAATATTTAAAAACCTACTATAGTTTAGTGAATCTAATGTAATATTGCTTACTTGCACTTTTCTACAAATTCAATTGGATGTTGAATAATTTTTGAAGTTTCTTCTATAGAATAACCTTCACTAAGATACCGTCTTGCTATCACTGTCATAGACTCTCCTATTTCAATAATGTGATAATCTGGATCATAAATACGAACAACTCTTTGTTGCCATTCATGTTTCTTTGGTTGATGTACATATTCTATTTTTTCATAATTATGAATCCTTTGTATAAATTCATCAAAATCATCTACTTCAAAATATAATTCCATATTATTAGATTTCTCTATAACAGAATTACCAGGTAAATCTGTTAGCCATGCAAAATCCTCTTGTATTGCAAATCCACCACTAAATGTTACATTACGACCTAAATCAAGAATAACGTTTTGATTAAAAAGTTCTTTATAGAACTTTTTAGAAATATTAACATCTTTTACTGCCAATAATGCTAATTTGAATTCCATATAAATACCTCCATTAATTTATTATTATATAAAAACTCATTTATAACTCCTATTTATTTGTATTTCTAATAAACATATTTTTACTTAAGACTATTTTAATATCACCAATAAATTATAATATATTTTGTAACTAACTATTTTCTAATTCTTCAACAAATAAAAACTTTACTTGAGGTATTGATTTGTCTTCATTATCTTCATCAATTTTAATTATCTTTCCTCCCATTTTTTTATAAAACTGTTGGGCTGAAAAATTATGTTTATTACATGAAACAATAAACTCTGTTATTCCTTGATTTTTTAATTCATTTTTAGCAAATTTAAATATTTGTGAACCTATTCCCTTACCTTGATACTCTTTTAATAAATATAGTAACCCTATATCATGAGTGTATTTATCAAAAGATCTCATAATTCTACCACAACTAACATATCCAATAATTCTTGAATTATTTAAAACAATGAATAATCTCTGTGATTGTTTTTTTATTATATTCTTAAATTTATTTTCATTTAACTCAATATCATATTTATCTATTTTTTCATTTGGATAAATTCCTCTATAAGTAGTTTCCCATACATTTCTTTTTAATATGGCTAACTGTGCACAGTCTTCATATGTTGCAATACGAATTTCTATTTCTATCACCTCTTAAATTAAGTATTTATTACTTTTATCTATACTTCTAATTTTAACTTTTTTAAGACTTGAAATTTTTTTAAATAAAGCCTAATATCTTGCCTATTGTAGTAATTTAATATTATTTTATTTTTCAATTGAAACTTGCAAATTACCTAAAAGATAAATTTAATTTTATACTTATAAAATACAGCCTTTATACCAAGTCGGAACAGGATTTTGCATATTATCATACCACTGAAGAACTTCTTTTGCTTGATTTATCATATTATTAATTTCATTTTTTCCAAATTGCATTGCCCAAGATATAGATGATATAGTATTGTTTGAAATATATAATGCAAGCAACTTCCAGAAATCCATTGGTACATTTTCATCAAAATAGCCATTTACCATACCTGAAGCGAAAAGTGGTGATTTTTGTGCACTCCAAACAATTCGATCAAACTCCTGCCATGGATCACCAAAATCAGCTCTATCAAAATCAATGATTTGCAAATTTCCATAATTATCAATCATCATATTTCCAACATGGTAATCACCATGCTGATAACATTGTGGACGACTATTTAACAAATAGCGATTTTTATTTATATAGTCAATAAAAAATTGTCCATTTTCATATTTTATCGGACACTCTTTATACATTTGAATTTTCCGCTCAATTTTACGATTAAATTGTATCTCCCATTTTTCATGTGTATCAGGAATTTTAATAGTATGGATTTTCTTTAGTATTTGACCAGCCTGAACTCCATAGTCATATTGATCTTTATCAGTTAACATGATAATAACTTCTTCAAAATTCTTTCCTTCAATCCAACTTTGTAAGCAGTATACGCCTTCGTCACAAGTACCAAACGTAATTGGATTACACATAGGCACACCAAGAGCTTCCACACACTTCATAAATTCAAATTCAACACTTTTACGTTCCTTTTGTTCTATTTTTGAAATACGTAACAAATATTTTTTATCATTCTCTGTTGTAACACAATATTTTTTATCATCTGACCATCCTTCTAAAATTTGTACCTTTGTTTTAAAATCATATATAAACATGCCTGCTCATCTCCCTCTAAAATCCTCAAAAGTTGTGTAATCCTTTAACTATACATTAAACTAGATTAATTATAATTTCTTCTTAACTTTTAGTAAAATTTTATCATATTTACTATATTATTTCATTAAGTTCCTATACACAATTATTAAAATTTTAAAGAACATTATTTAAAGATATATCTAATGATAAAAACATAATATAAAATACCGTAAATTCATTTCTGAATATTACGGTATCTCTACTAATTTAACATTTAATTATAGTTTTAACTATTTTTTATAAAACAAAGTGTACTCAAGCTCTTTTGTTTCTTCATCAAATTTACTATCTAATACTTTGAAATTGTTTTTATAATAAAAATTTAATGCTTTTTCATTTTTATTATAAACATCCAATGTAATATTTTCATATTTAGATTTGATGTAGTCTATTAATTTATTACCTATTCCTTCTCTTTGATATTCTTTCTTTATAAAAATACCTGCAATATATCCATTTTCAATAACACCTATAAATCCTTTTATAGTATTACATTCCTTAAAAACATAAATATCAGAACTAGGCAGTAACTTTTTAACCAATGGAACTTTATCAATCCAATATTCTTTTGGTATAAAACTATGAGCATCTATATTAGTTTCAAGCCAAATTTTCATTAATTCATCTAATTGTTCTATTTTAAATTTTGTTATCATTTTATTCTCTCCACTTTCCTAAAATATTTACACTAGGACTTATAGAGACTCATAAAATTCCCTCCTTTTATAATATGCTTATTGATACATATCATTTTATATTTAGCAATTCCAATTTATTTTTGCTGGATTCGGCTCGTCTTTTATAGCAATTTTGCATAATGCTTCTTTCATCTTCCTACACTCTATTGCTGCAATTTCATCATAAACTTCTGGCTTTTCATTAACTCCAAGAGATGAATATGCTATTGCTGCTGCCCCATAAAACGCAAGTCCTAAACAACTAGTTATATTATTAATTGTTATAGTTGTTGCACCAATTGCTCTAGCTGCAGCTTGTGCAGCTGGATTTCCTTCTACTTCCCTTGCTGCTATTTGAGCTTCCTTAATAATTTTCTTTGCTTGTACTAATTTTATATTTCCATCTAAACATTCCTTACATGCATCTAATGCATTTTTTAAACGAAAATCTTCTGGATAATCTTTTTCATAAATAGGTAAAATATGCTCTCTTGCATATTCATTACACCACTTTACAATAGTATCTTTACTTTGTGTTTCTATTAACCTCATAAGAGAAACAATATATGTTGAATCTGCTTTTCCAAGCATCTTTCTTAATTTTGCCATAATAAATTCCTTTCACTGAACATATAGGGTTCCAATCTCAAATTCAAAGTAATCTCTTTATCAAATGATACTACTAAAATTACATGCTATTTCTATTTTTATATTGGAACCAAGTAAGAAGTAAGCGTGAAAAGTTAAGGTAGTTATTACTCACTTTTTTCCTAATATCTAAAAATAGACGTACATAAAAACTTTTTTTTAACTAATATTATCAATTAATAACAAATAACTTTATAATCTAAATTATTACTCCTTCAAAGTGATCCATTTCATGTTGAATAATTTGTGCAGTAAATCCAGTAAATACTTGTTTTTGCTTTTTAAAATTTCTATCTAGATATTCTACTTCTATTAATTCATATCTTTTTGCTTTTCTAACTCCAACTAAAGACAAGCAGCTTTCCTCTGTCTCATACATTTTATCCTTCCTCAATATAACAGGGTTCACCATTGGTACAATAACATTTCCCATAACAAATACCAATATACGTTTCTTCACTCCAATCATATTTGCAGCCATACCAACACAATACTCTAAATTTGCTCTTAAAGTATCTATTAAATCATCAATCACATTTGCATCATTCTTCACTGCATCCTCTGACTTTTGTCCTAAAAATAATACATCTCTCACAACTGTCTTTATCATAAATAATCCATCCTTCTTAAATTTCTCATTAATTACTACTCTCTTAATTTTAAACTTATTATAACATAAGCCAATGACAGTTTTAATATCATTGGCTTATGTTTAATTTATCTCAAATAAACTTCATCATATGTTACTTTTTACAACTCAAAATATAACTTCTATAAAACTATATCTTGAGTTCCTATTTTTGTAATTTTTTCATTTTCAATCTTAATAGCAAATCCATCTTCTATTTCCCATTTACAATCACATAAAATTCCTATTGTTGAATTAGTATCCCTATCAAAAAGTATTGATGTTGGTTTTAAAAACTTATCAATATTTTCTATAGTAATAGGTAATAAATCTTTACTATTAGAGATTTTTTCTGATATATATGATGAATTTTTTTTAACATATTCAATCACTGCATTCAATGTACTTTCATCTAAATGCTTTATATTATCTAAAAACCATCTATATGAATTTCTTTGAGTTTCTATAATACTATCTCCACTATATGCATTTGCTATAATTTCAACTTCTATTTTTTGACCTAAAATATTTATGATTTGTTTTTTTCTCCATCCGTACTCATATGTCATTTCTCCAAAAACTTTATCATGAACTATCTCTATCATAAAACAACCTCAACTTTCTATAATTCTTTTTTCTTTTCAGAAATACCACCTGCATGAGGTATATTATTATGAACCTCTGATGGTACTTTATCCATAGTTGTACAGTCTTTTCTCTCATGCCATGTATATCCATTTTCTTTACGCCACTGTTTTACTTCTCCAGGTGTACAACCTCTTTTTTTAGCTTCTGCCTCATCTGCTTGCATAAAGTTTTTCTGTCTATCAGTAGTAAAATCTTCTATTTCTACAGTTGCTCTTGATATAGGTGAAAAATCTGGTTCGCCATCCTTAAATATAATTTTATCAATATCATATTTATCAAGTATTTCTCCCCAAGGCTTCCCTTCTTCATTAGCTTTACCTGGAACTTTATCAGATTCTGGATACCACTCTGAATTTCCTCTTTCATCACTCCAGGTGCCATTTTTATTGCCCTCTGAATCCCTTTCTTTAGGAAGAAAACTGTTTGTTTGTATTTCTTTAGCTATAGGTTTATCTAATTCCTCTATATCTGTTATTTTATAGTTCATATTTTTAGATAATTCATATAAACCACTTTCTTTTATAGGAATTTCAACTAGCTTAATCAACGCATTCATCATATTTAGAAACCCCCTCTTAAATCATTAACCCATCCTGTATAAATTTCTAAATTTTCTTCACTATCTCTAGAAATATTCTTTAATAGACATTGAGTAACTGTTAATTTCATTTCATCATTAAGTTCAACTGAGACCTCATCCAAAACCTTGTTAATTTTACTGTTTAGTTCTCCATAATTTTTAGATCTATAAGCAATATTCTTAATTAGAGATTTTCCATTAATTATTTCCGATACAATTTCTGCTAAAACCTCAAAATTACTATTATCCCATACTTTTAAATAACCATATTCCTTATACTCATTTATAAGTTTATTTATAGCTATTTTGTTTTTTGTTGTTATTGATACTCCATTAAGTAAAAATTCCAAAGAATCTATATCTATTTCTATTTTTTCATTTACTCTATTTTTTAATAAAAGTTTTAATATTAAAGAAGTATATTCTTTATCCATTTTTTTTGATTCTTCTACATCACCTGAATAAACATATTCTTTTTCTTTTCCATCAAACTTACTAACTTTACATAAAACTGGCTCTACCCAATCATTTTGATATACTACAGCAACACCTTTAGGTAATTTTGCAATTTCATCTAATTGCTCGTCTTTTAATCCTGCTGATTTTCCTGCTAATCTTCTATCAGTCTCATCTGGAAGTCTCATTATTATTTTAGTATTAGTGTTTCTAATAGCTGATACATCTACTGCATTAGGTGATTGATCTGCTATTATAAAGCCTTCTCCATAAGTTCTCATTTCAGCTATAGCATTTGATATCATCTCAACAGATTTTCCAGTCAAACTAGGACTTTCAGGATTTTGTTCACCAGATGATTTTTTAAGAATATTATGTGCCTCCTCAAGTACAGTTACATGTTTTAATGGTACATTCATACCTTCTGCACAACACATTCTATGTTCATTAAGTCTCATTACAAGTATTCCCATAATAAGAGATTTTGTTTCAAGTGATCCTATTCTACTTAAATCAACAATAACATTATTATCAAACAATTCCTTATCCCCAACTTCATTAGGAGAAAATATTTTCCCATTTAATCCATTAGTTAATGATTTTACTCTTGTAACTAGTGAACCAATATAATTACTCTTTAATTCTTGTGAATAAGCAGAGTTTTCAATTACATTTTCAAGCTCAACTAACAAATCTTGAAATGTAGGAAATAAATTATCTGAATACATATTCTTAGATTCTACTAAATCCCATCCACTTACCTCATAAGCTTTTATTACAGCTTCTTTTAATATTGCCGGCATAGCTGCATACATTGGCCAACATACATTAAATATCTCTATTAATCTGTCTATATGCTCCAAAACATGTATTCCTTCTGGGAATTTAAATGGATTTATTCTAAGTAACTGAGTTAATTTAGGATTAGTACCTAACACCTTAGCGCCTTTTCTTCTTCCAAATACATTTTTGTATTCACCTTTAGTTGGTTCAATAATCAAATAATTAATTCCTAAAACATCAAGTTGATCTAATATTTCATATACAGTATTTGATTTTCCAGAGCCTGTTGAACCACTTATAAAAGTATGCATTGACAGGCTTTTTACATCTAATAAAACTCTATTGCTACATTCAGCCCCCATATTAAATACGTTCCCTAAATTTATACAATTATTAGATTTTTCATTATATCTTACAATCTCTTTTCCAAAATCAGCATGTTCAATAACTGGAAAACCACATACTGATTTTCTAGGTAATCCCATATGAATTGCAAGTTCATTTCCACTAACAAGAGCTGTTGGATTTACAGGAATTTGTATACTTCCGTTATTATACTTAAACATAGGATGTATAAAATTAGTTATATAATCTTTTAACAATCTAGTTTTTTCTTTGTACGTTTTATTCCATGAATTTATTGCCGAAACTTCTATTCCTGAATTTTCACCTCTCATAAGTGCTTTATAAGTAGATGCTGCAATTTCTGAAGCATGAGAATTTTCAGATAAAAAGTATGCTGCACATTCCCACATTCCTAAGCTTTCAAATTCATTTAATCTATCTAATTGATTATCTATTCTTTCTAAACAATTTATTATAGATTTATTTTGAATAGTCAATTGAAGATTTTCATTTGATCCTGTTGTAATGCCTTTAGTTTCAGTATTTCCTGTGCTTGTAGATTTATTTGTTCCAAATGTTTCTCCAGTAGTTTCAGAATAATTTTTTGTTTTAGATGTTGTATAAGAATCAGAATCTGTTACGCTTCTATGAGTAGCACTAGTGACTACACTACTAACTACACCTCCAATTACTCCTCCAATTGCTCCCCCAACTATAGTTCCTGCTCCTGGAATTACAGATCCAAGAACCGCACCCGCAACTGCCAATGATGTTCCTAATGTTTTTCCAGCTACACTTCCTGCTGTTTCTTTAGATTCTGAAAAACTTTTTGACTTGCTAGTACTAGTTCCAGTAGACGAAGTTTTTGACATATTATTACTGTGATTTTCTCCTACTGAAGTACTTTCTGTATATGCATTAGAAATATTGCTAGAATTATTTGAACCATAACTAACTTGCATATTAGCAAAAGGTGATATAGTTGTATAAATATTTTCATATCCTTTTCTAATATCGAGTAGCTGTTCTTGAGTTGTTGTATTTGCAATAATTACTCCTGTATATTTTTCTCCTTGCATTGCTAAAGCAAGTTTTTCTAGTCCTTGTATAAAAAACTTATTTTCATTTTTTTCTTTTTCTTTACTATTAGCAACACCAGATACAGCTGATATACTATTTCCTTGTATTTTTTTTAATAAACTTTTCATCTCATCATCTAATAGATTTGTTGTCTTTATACCAGGAAACTGACCTTTTATAGAATTCTGTAAAGTATCATAGCATGTTTTAGTACTATTTTCTGAATTAGTAGACCTAATTCCCATATAAAAGTCCGTTTTTTCTCCATCACTATCAATTATTATAAATAACGCACTTTGTGTAGTAGCTACTGCGTTAAATACACTAGCAAATTTATATGTAGAATACTCATCTTGTTGATATACCATTTCATTAATTTTAAACAATCTTACATTTTGTGATATGTTATTTTTAAGTATCTCATTATTTAAAGGTATTACATCCATCTCCCTTAATTTAGTGATGTAGTTTTTTAAAACTACATCATCTACTACATTAAAGGCTAAATTGAATTTTTCTTGCAAACTATTATATTGTGGAGTAATATTACTACTTTCATAATTTTTTTTCATAATTTCATTCAAAATTTTCACCTCTTATCTTATGTTATTTATTATTGTTAATAAGCATTACGCCTCCTGCAACTGCAAGAGCTGCTCCTCCTGCAACTAATACTACTTTTTCTAAAGCAATACCAGCTATAGCTAGGCCAACTCCACCAATAACAACAGATGTTGATATTGATTTAGTACCTATTACTTTTATATTTTCTTGTCCTGAGGTATTTTGAGCCTTATTATTTACTCTATCTGCATAAACAAATTGACATACTTTTTTTAAATGTTCTATACGTTCTTTTGAAAAATTGTACATTAAATTATTAAGTTGTGTATTCATATAATTCTTAGTCCACTCTGATTTTTCTGTTTGTAAAACTTCATTATCATGTTCTTCAAATAAATCACTTATACTATTTTTTGCATATGAAATACGTTCATTAAATTCTTTAAATGTTGGATCCATTACTAAACTATCCTTAATCATAACTCTAACTAAGTTTAAATTCTCATTTTTAACTGCTTCTATAAATTCTTTTGTTTGTGTCATTTCTTTTCCTCCTAAATTTCACTTATACTTCTAAAATTTCTTTTACTTTATTTTGAATATTTTCAAGCCAAGATAATTTATCTTTACTTTCCTTAAGTGCTTCTTCAATTGATTTTCTATCAGTAGCATATTTTTCAAGTTCATTTAATTTATCTTTTAAAATTTTATCTATTTCATCAAATTGTTTTATAAAATATTTTTTAACTTCTCTACTTTGTTTTTTAGCATATTCTATTGCACTTTTGTTGTTGTCAATTAAACTTGCTTGAATAGGTGCAAAGAATTGATTACATAGTTTTGATCCATCTACATACTCTACATTTTCAAAAACATCTCTATAATGCCCAGAATCTTGAAGCCAAGTCCAAGGTTTATACCATTTTTTATCAGTATTTTCAACCCATTCCTCTCCAACTTTAACCCTTTCTGTTGATGTTAAATTATTTATAAGCTCTTTATCTTTTTCAAGTGTAGATATATCTCCCTGAACCAATGCAAATGCATCTATTTTTATATCACTTAAATTCAATTCTGAAGTTAACGATGATATCCTTTTGGAATATTCATCCATTAAAGCCTTAACATTCATTTGAACATCATTGGTTATTATATCTTGAAGTTTAACTTTGATTTCAGCTTGTAAATTTCTACAGAATGTTGAATATTCTTTTAATCTATCTTCTGCATGTAACTTAGTTATTTTTTCATCAGCTTTTTCTTGTATATTAGTAATTCTATTTTGAGCTTCTTTTGTTATTTCTCTAGCTAAAGAAGTTATTTCTTTATCAAAATTAATCTTATCTATTTTATCTCTAAATTTTTTACCCTCTTCACCACTATTTATCTTCTCTTTAATACTATTTATTTGTTGTAATATTTCTTTATGTTTATCTTCATTAGCTGCAATCTCTTGCTTAGATTTCTCAAAAGATTCTGCTGTTTGAAGCTTCTTATCAAAAGTATCTACAATATTCTTTATCTTTGCAGTTTTTGCATATTTTTCAACATACATATTTATATATTCTTCAATAGACCTTATTCCTGTATGTATTAATGCCTCGTCATACTTATTTCCTTCATCTATAGTCATTGCTAATTCATTTGAAATTTTACCTTTTATACTAGGAGTAAGTGGCGCATACTTTTCTAAATGTTTTTCTTCATTCCTTATTAATTTTCTCATTTCAAAATTTATTTCATACTCTAAATCTTCATCTGTTTTGTCACCATATTTTAAATAGTGTCTTATATCCAATGCTGGAAGTGCTGCTGCTGGAAATATATTAGGGTTTCTTATGCCTTTATCTTCTAAATATTTCTTAACCTTTTCTATAGATTCTTCTACGCTATCTTCACCTTTTCTAAAAGTATCAATTTTATTTACAACAAATATAAATCTATCCTTTGATTGCTTTCCTCCTATTTTCATACTTTCAGCTACATTATTTAATAAACTATTGTCATCATCAACTGCCAATTGTGTTGCATTAAGAACATATAATACTAATGTTTTTGATGATTCTGAAAGCATACGATATGTAGTGGCTTTATGGTTTTCATCTCTTGAATTATTTGGACCTGGAGTATCAACAAGAACTAATGACATATCATCTGATGATACAAAAGGAATATCTCCCTCAATATCAATAACTGAAACACTTTCATCAGAATTTAACTTTTGCATTATTTCATAAGATAGCTCTGGTTGAACTTCTATTAAACTTAAATTTTTATCATAAACTCTTGCTATAAAATTTTCATCATCTGTATCTTTTATTCTTGATATAGTAGCTGTACAAGACTCATTTTTAGATGGCATTATTTTTTTAGATAACAATGCATTAATTAATGTTGATTTTCCTGCACTCATAGTTGCAACAACATTAACTTCAAATTCACTCTTAGTTGCAAGTTCAAATGCCTTTATTACATCCTTTTGCTTTAATTCTTCAAAAGGTCCATCTTGAATTTCTTCAAAAATCTCAGTTATAAGTGCTTCTTTATCACTTACTTCTTTAGCTCTAATATAATTACATTCAATGTTTATTCCACTTTTCCTTGCTTCTTCAATGCTTAAATTTAAATCTTCATAATCAAGTAATGTTCCATGGAATGTTATATCAAAATCTTTTGTGTTACATTCTTCAACTAGTAAATTAGGTAGTTCCTCAACCCATTCTTGAAATCTTTTATCCTCAAAATTTAATTCGCTATTACTTGCTACTGCTTGTCCATCAATTGTGATCTCCGTTTCTACCTTATACGGATTGTGCTTAATAAAAATTTCTCTCATAATTAGTCTTCTCCTTTTGTAATTAATTGTTCTAAATTTATAATTCCTGTTTTATATAAACAATCTAAAATCTTATTTGAATCATATTGTTCAAATGATATAAATTCATTTTTTATCATATTACAATCACACTTTTTATCATAAAATTTTGATAAATCATATTCTGATTTACTAAATTTTCTAAGTAACATACTACAATCTAGTTCTTCATCATCATTTAATTTCTCATTATTTAATAATTTTTTAAATAATCCTGCTGCATATGCTGAAGTTGGACATATTGTTATATATTTAAATCCAATATTTTTAAGGTCTTTTCTTAATTCTTCTATGCTTTCTTCAATAGAATCATCTTTTAATCTAAAAGTATCTAGTTTATTTAATACAAATATTATTTTTTTATCTTTAATTATTTCACATATATTTTTTAAATGCTTCATATCATCTTCTGTACCTATATTATTAGCATTAATAACATAAACTACTTTATTATAATTCATATTGTTAAGTGCATTTATGGTTACATCTGCGTGATCTTTATTTAATGATGAGTTAACCCCTGGAGTATCAATTAAACAAATTCTATTTTCACATCTATTAGTTAAATTCATATATGTACATATATTAGAATGCTCCCTTTGTGATTTAATATTTATTATGTTGTTATCATATACTATTTCACCATTTGAACTTTTCTTTGTTATTAATTCATCTTCAAATAATTTATTGAAAAATAAACTTGCGGTATCAGTACATGCTTCATTTCTTGTTTGAGCTAAATTTTTACCAATAATAGTATTTACTAAAGTGGATTTACCTGCACTCATTGTTGCTGTTATTAAGATATTGTTGACAGGTTTATTAATAAAGTTTTTATTTCTTTTCCAAATTTCAATTTGCTTTTCTGCTAGTTTAAATTCTCTCTTACTTAACTTATCATTGTATAATACTTCATATAATTCTTCTAATGCTAAATGATACCTAGAACTAAATAAAGTTTTAAATTCATCTATAATTTTTCTTCCTAATTGTGGATTATTAAAAGCATTAATAAACAGACAATCACATATAAACACAAATCTATAAGTAAAAATTTTAAATTTTTTAATCCTAAAATTACAGGTGCTTTTTACTTTCCTTCTCCATTCTTTATCATTAATATTATTATCATAACTTTTATCATTGTTTAAAAAGTGTTTACTAAATTGCTTTAATACAGTTTCAGTATTGACTTCAGTTTTTGAATATTTATTAATAAAATATCCTAATGCATTTATATAATCTTCTCTATAATTAATTTTTGTATATTTCATAGGATGATTTTTTAAATCTAATGATGTATAAAAAAATATATCTCTTTTCATTTTACTTCTCCATTTCTAATTTCATTGTAACTATTTAACTATTATTATTTTTTTATAATAGTATTTCTTCTATATTCACTATTATAATAAATCATTTGGACATTTAATGTCCAAATAGAAAATTTTATATTTTTATTATACATATTATTTCTATTTTTAACATATACCCTCTTCAAGGACCATTTCAATTTCCCCAATTCTTTAATTTCATTTAAGTTTTCTAAAATATTTATTAATTTCAAAAATATGTCTAGCATTATTTTTTCATCCAATTGATATTTGGACTTAATTATTTATTTTAATATTTTGCAATTATAATTATACTATAAAAATTTATTTTTTTTAATTATCTTCTCTTTAATATATCAACTTAACAAAAAAACATTAACCACTTTAATTAAGTAAGTTAATGCTCCTTTCTCTATTCTAGATCTAATGTTAGATACATATACTTTCCATCTTCTATAATTTCTTTTTCTTTAACTTTTATCTGCTTTTTAAAAATTGGGCCATCTATAACTACAGTATGGAATTCTCCAGCTTCACCACATGGATCAATTCCACGGTTTTCTAGTTCTTTCATGTAATCAAAAGTTAGTATTCTCCCAAGGTCTTCTTTCTTCATTCCTTGTTTTGTATCTATTGTTATAATTTTAGTTATAAACCCTAAAGAAATAAATTCCTCAACTACTTCTCTATGATTCATTTTCCAAAGAGGAATACCAAGTTCAAGTCCTACATTATGTACAATCCTTTCATGCCAACAGTCCTTTTCTGGAACATCAATATCACCAGTTACAAGAACTTCTGCACCTAGTTTTTTTACTTCTTTTAATATTTCTACAAATACTTTCTCATAATTTTCCCAATTTGCATTACCTGAAAAAACAGGTAGTCCTATTGCTTCTCCTTGAGCTTTTAATATATCTAAAAATAAACTATGCGCTCTAGATTTTTCCCCATCTTCCTCCATCATTACAATAATCCCTAAAGCTTCTCCCTTTTTCATAGCTTTATATAACGCTAATGTGCTATCTTTTCCTCCACTATATGAAGCTATGAATTTTTTATTTTCTGCACCATCAATCCAATTTTTCATTACTATCACTACTCCTAATTAAATAAATTTCCAAGTATATCTTTTAATTATTTCTACTATTAATCATCTATATCAATAACCTTAATATCTATCTTTTCCCTAGATTATATATTAATTCTACTTTTTATCAAACATTTACCTTACTTTTCAATTTCATAAGTTCTTATGTAATTATACAAGATAAAAATAACTTTAAAAATACATTTTGTATAATAAAAGTAAAAAGAACTTCATCATATTTGACTTAGTTCTTTATATTATTCAGTATATAAATTTTAATAAATATCATAGTATTTTACTTTTAAATTAAACCTACTTAATTATTTCTAATAATTCATTTAATGATTTAATCTCAATGAACTCATCATTGTTAATATTTGTATTCTTTTTTCGATTTATGAAAACTGGAGTGAATCCAAAATTCTTAGCACCAAGAATATCAGCCTGAAAGTTATCTCCAATGAAATAAACATCATTCGTTTCTATGCTTTTATTTTTCTCTTTAATATCATCAAATACAATTTTAAACAAGTCTTTATGTGGCTTTCTTATATTATAATCTGCACTAAAATATACATTAACAAAATACTTTTCTAAATCGTATTGATTAATAATTTTTCTCATTATATTCTTTTTAAATATGGAATTACTTAATAAGTAAACTGGAATTTCTAAAAGCTTAAGCTGTTCCAAAACTAAAATAGTATCTTCATATAGCTCAGCAATATTCATTTTAAGTGCACAATTTAATACAATTTCTTCTAATGAATAATCTACTTTAAAACCATACTTATTTTTAAAATCTAAAAGTTCATCTTCAAATGCTAATTCTGAATTGTCTTCACTTCTTTTATCATAAAGTTCTTTCCAATATGTAGATGCATAGTGTAGAAACTCAACTTTATCAGTATCTTTTGTTAAAATATTTTCATGTAAATAACATAACCCTGAATCAAAATCAAATTTAATATCCTTAAGTAAGGTATCAAATAAATCAAAAACAATAGCTTTTGCTTTCACCATAATCCCCTCCATAAATCACACATTTATACCCTATATTCATTTAGTTTATTATACCATATGTCATAAATAGTAAATATAATAGAAAGAATTTCTTAATTACACTGTAAGTTTTATACTTAGAAAAATAAAATTTTGTATATAATAAAAATAG
The DNA here is from genome assembly GCF_056431285.1 of Clostridium amazonense. Taxonomy (NCBI): domain Bacteria; kingdom Bacillati; phylum Bacillota; class Clostridia; order Eubacteriales; family Clostridiaceae; genus Clostridium; species Clostridium amazonense. Next base: position 335,049 of record NZ_JBWKMH010000024.1, read on the forward strand.
ATAATTGCAAATATATATAATTCACAACTATCTACTTCTAATCATATTCAATAATAAATTTATTTTTCCCCTTTTCCTTTGCTTCATATAACAAATTATCTACTTCATCATAATTTTCAATGTATGTCTTATCTAAGAAAAATCTTTTACAACCAACACTTATACTAATCTTAGGATTAATATCTATAGAGTTAATTTTTTCAAATATACTTTTCAATACTATTTCTGGTGAAGTCTTACTAATATCTATCAAACCAGCAAACTCATCTCCACCTATTCTGAAAAACATACATCTATTTTCTTCCTTAAGGATTTCTCCTATAATAGATAAATATTCATCGCCTTTATTATGACCATAGTTATTATTTAAATTTCTTAAATCATCTAAATCTATTAATATAAGATATGTATTATTATTTTTGTTTAAATAAATTTTATTTATTTCAATTTTAAATCTTCGTCTATTAAATATTTTTGTTAATTCATCTAGTTCAGACTTTTCTATAGCTTTCATCTCATCCGTAATATCCCTAGCTATACCTAATATTCCTCCATCAATTTTTTCTTTAGAAACTCTAAAAATTCGATTTCCCTTAGTTTCAATTCTATCATAATATCCTTGTTCTAAAGCAATTTTATCTCCCAATTTCCACTCATAGTATAATTTCTCATCTAAAAAATTTTCATTCAGTAAATCTAAATCTGTTTTCCCAATAATTTTGTCTTTATCCCTATTTAAAAAATTCTCACCTGCATTATTTAAGTATGTGTATATAAAATTAGAATCCTTAAAAAACATAACATCTTTTGATTTATCAACTAATTCATTAAAAAAATTTAATTTTTTATAAGTATCTAATTCTTCTTCAAACCATTTTATTGCTCTTATCTTTTCATTAACTGAGAAATAAAAGCAGAAGGCAATACAAAATCTATCTATTAACATAATCTTTGTAGTTGAAATAGCATCACTTGAATAAAAATATGTATGGTTAGAATTTAATAATAAAATAATTAAGCTAATTATTGTAAAAGTGCTCATTAATAGAATATTTCTATTAACTAATAATTTTTTAACAATTTCTAAACTCACAAATTTGTTAAAATTTAATATTAAAATTAATCCTATAAATCTTGATACACCAAATGATAGCACATATGTATTATAAGACATAATAACATCACTCATACTTTTTTCTAATAATAAGCTAAATATACCAACACATATATCTCTAATAAAAATCAACATAAAAATATTGGTAATAATAATGCTATATATCTCACCTAATTTATTTCTAAAATTTACTTTGTAAATAATCATATATTCAATAAATAAAGTTAAATATACAATTGGTGTATATACTTTATGAACTATCATTATCATAGAGATAATTGATATAGTTATAATTAAAATTTCAGATACTTTTTTACTTTTCAAATTTAATATACTGTAACTATAGTCCATTAAGGCCCTATTAAATAAATAAATAGCTAAAAAAGTTATTAAGTATATACTAGTTATATTATCACCTACTTCTTATAAGTTACTCTTTTAAAATCTTCAGATTAAAAACCATATTTGCTTGCTCATAAATTGTTTTTTACATATTATTAGAACCTATTATAATTTTAATTTTATTAAATTCTTATGATGAAATTTATTTCATAAAGTATTTTATTATCTATATAATTCTTTGTCAATGTACTGTTCTTATATTATTTTAAATTAGAATTTGCAAAAATTATGTTTTATTTTAAAATCATAACATAAATTGAGTATTCGTTCTATAACAACAATATTAAGATTTATCAACAACACTTTTAATATTATTTTATATTTAACAGTTTCATGTTAACTTAAATAAATTAATTTAATATATCAGTATAAATATCTTAGAATTTTCAAACATTAAAAATAAGTATATTAGTAATTATAATAATATGAGGTGGAAATATGTGTACAGCTTTAAGTATAAAATCTAATGAAAACAAATATTTTTTTGGACGGAATATGGATTTAGCTTATAATTTTAATCAATCAGCTATGATTATTCCAAGAAATTATAAATTCAAAGATACAATTACAGGCAATGTAATGACTAATAATCATGCAATTATTGGAATGGGTACTATTATTGATAATCATCCCGTAATAGCTGATGGAATGAATGAACACGGTTTAGCTTGTGCAGGATTAAATTTTGCAGGTTATGCTTATTTTGAAAAAGATCCTGTAGTTGATAAAGTTAATATTGCACCCTATGACTTTGTGCAATGGGTGTTGTCAAATCATGAGACTGTAGATGAAGTTAAAGTTACAATTAAAAATTTAGAATTAGTAAATAGACCAATAAATGAAAAAACACCAGTACCAACACTTCATTGGATGATTGTTGATAAAAACGGTAAATCTATAGTGGTTGAAAAAACTAAAAATAGCTTTTCAATTCATGATAATACTGTTGGAGTTATGACTAATAATCCTACATTTGATTGGCACTTAACAAATTTAAACGAGTATTTATATTTAACTCCTGATTATCCAAAAGAAACTACTTGGAGTAACCAAGAATTAAAAGCTTTAGGCATAGGAGCTGGTACTTTAGGAATGCCTGGAGATTTTGCTTCTGTTTCAAGATTTGTAAGAATTGCTTATATTAGATCTAAAATGCCGTCTATTGATAATGATATATTGGCTATTACTCAATTTTTTCACATGCTAGATTATGTAAAAATGGTAAAAGGTGGTGTAATTACAGAGGATGGTTTAGAAGACCTAACTACATACTCTTCTTGTATGAATCAAAATAATGGAGTTTATTACTACAAAACATATGATAATAATAGAATAAATGCTATTGATATTAATAAAGAAAATTTAAACGCAGAAGAAATTAAGATATTTGAATATTTAACATCACAAGATATCAACTATCAAAATTAATACATAATCATCATAACTTAAATAGGGCAGGTATATATTATTAAATATACTTGTCCTAGTAAAAGTTAATTTTATCTTACTACAAATTAGACTATAGATTACTTAATGTCATAACATAGATTTGACAAGGGTTCCATTCATCCCAAAGTGAAGGAAAACATTCAAATTCCTTAAATCCAAGTTTTTTATAAAATGCTATTGTTCTATCATATTCTTCATAGCACCCCTCTTTTACTGTTTTAACTTGCATATATAAATATCCTTGCTCTTTAGCATAATTATAACAAGCATCAAATAACTTCACACCAATTTTATTTCTATGAAACTCTTTCAATACTCCTAAAACGTAAAGTTCAACAGTATAAGGACTTGTCTCTTTTAGTACAATAAATCCCCTCACCTTATCATCTTCAATATCTGCCCAAAAGTTCATATCTTTACTACAATAAATATATTCTTCAGTGCTTTCTGGTAATCCAAACCATTCAGGCAAATTATATAATATATCTCTTGCTATTTTTTCTTTTTTATCTCTATCTTTAATAATATATATCATGATATTCCCCTATTCTAATTGCTATTTTATATTAAATGAAAATCTAAAATTTATTATAGGTAAGGATGACTAAATTTATTTATATTTTGGGTATTCTGGCAACAAATCAATTAACTTTATTATTTTTCCTTCCTTATCAAGTAGCATTTCAATATTATCTGAGTTATTTCCAAGATGCATCATAAATTCTCTACATGCACCACAAGAAGGTATCACCTTTCCATCCTTATATACAGAAACAATCTTATCTACCTCATTTTCTCCATTAGTTAACATTGTTGATAATGCATTTCTCTCCGCACACATTCCTAATGAACCATTTGTATCAATGCAAATACCTACATAAATATTTCCTTTTTTAGTTAAAATCGCTGAGGCCACACTACCAACCCACATAGTTTTTGATACTTCATGAGGATTTAGTGCATTCACAGCCTCTTTATAAAGTTTTTCCCATATTTGTTCCATATTACATTCTCCTTAATCTCTAATTTGTTACAGCGCTCAGTATTAATTTCATATACTTATAATACCATATATTGTAATTATTAGTTGTAAATACTTTTTATTTTTAATATTTTACTTGTAATATAATTGAATTTTTAGCATAAAATTTCTGTAGCATGTTATTATAATAATATGAGAAAGGAGGTTATTAAATGGAATTAATACTTGGTATATTTTTTATTGTTATTGGTATAATAATGTTATTAAACCCTAAAATTATGTGGAAAATTTCAGATTCATGGAAAACAAAAACTAAAGCTGAACCAAGCAAATTCTATATAACACTTATACGAATTGCTGGCTGTATATTAATTGTAGCTGGCATTTTTGTAACTTTACAAAGGTAATACAAATTTAAAGATAAAAGCCCAGTAAAGAATGTCTTACTGGACTTTTGTTATATCTTGTAATTTAAATATATCTATCTTTATATAATACCTTTGCCTTTTCTGTATGCTTCTTTATAAAATCCGTTTTACTATCTGTATAAGCATCACGATTATGTTCATATTTCTTCCACAATTCTAATTTTAATTTTTCATACTCTTTTGCAACATCAATATTATTCATAAGGTAATCTCTAAAATAAAGTTCATCATTATCACCAACACATCTCAAATGCAAATGAAATACTCTATCTGCAAAACCATCAATAGTATACCCTCTATTAAAAGATATTCTATCATCACTCTCTGACATGCATGTATACCCATTTCTAATTATGATACTTTTTATCTCCTTAATGTTACATTTAGACTTTAATTCTACCATAATATCAACAGTTGGTTTCGCCCAAATAGTTTTAATTGATGTACTTCCAATATGACTTATACGTGCTATTAAATTCATAGGAAGAACTGTTCTTAATCTCTTTTCTTCTTCTTTATACCAATCTTGCCATTCATCATTATGCTCTGTAAGCTTAATGGGAAACAACTCCCAAAGTTCCTCCAATGTCATTCCGTCAAGTGTTTTCTTCATTCTAATCACCTTTCAAATATAAATTTTTTTACTTTTATGTTATAAGCACTTAATATCTATAATTATAAATTATTTCATCTTTCACTTTTGGCTCTTTTGCACCAATACTTCTATACAATGCACAAGCCGCTTTATTACTTATGTTTGTTGGAATCCAAATTTTCATTGATTCATTCAACTTTCCATCTTCAATAATTTTCTCTATTATTCTTTTTGCAATTCCCATTCTTCTAAAGCAATTTAATGTACCTATTTCATATAGACAAATCATATTTTTCATAGTATCGATCCGTCGTTGAACATAAGCAATGGCATAGGAACTTACCTTTTCATCTATAATTGCAACATAAAACCAATTATCTTCATTTTTTAAGAACTCTTTTATAGCCTCCTCATTAAAACAACATATATCTTCTTCAGCTTTAACATTAACAATTGCATCTTTAATATATTCTATTTCATTAATCCCACATCTAAAAATTTTTACAGACATGTTGTGTTTTCCTCCAATAATTAATATTAAATTTGATTTATTTTTTTATGATTTTCTTGCCAAATATAAAATTATTGTGTCATAAAGCTTTATATTATTTCCAAAACTTATAATAGCATCCTTAATGCCTGAATAAAATTTTGATTTATATGGCTCCCTCAAAGTTATATGAGAAGCATGTGTACTTATCCATGAAACATACTCATCAGCATTAAGCTCTCTTACCTTATAATATTTGTTACACTTAATATCACTAAATCCATAATTTTTAATGTTATTATAATTTAACTTACATGTATATTCTGTTTCTGGATGAAAATATTTGTCATATACTTCTTGTATCTTTGAATATAAAAGTTCATTGCCACTTTTTTCATCTGTTTTAGTTAACATCATTGCAAATGTTCCATTGCTTTTTAATATATTATAAACTTTATTAAAACCAATTTCTTCTGGTATCCACTGAATTGTAGCAGCTGAATAAACTAAATCGAATTGCTCATTTTCAAAATTATATGTTTCAAAATCACCATTTACAATTTGAAAATTATCATATGAACTAAATTTAGTTTTTGTATACATTGCAAGGTTTTCACCAAGTTCAATTGCCAAATATGAACAACCTGTTTTAAGTATTGGTTCAGTAGCTTGACCTGTTCCAGGACCAATTTCAAGAACTGTTTTATCAGATTCTAACCTTGAATATTCTATAAGATCGTTAAAAAGTTCCCTACAATAACGTGTTCTCCATTTATCAAATTCTTTTGGAATACTGTCAAAAACCTTTCTAAAATCCATAATCTCCCCCCTTAATTATATATCAAATAAAGCTCGCACTATATATATAATATTTTAAAATTTCAGAAAATATTATATTAAATACTTATAGATTAGTTAAATTTCTAATTACTAGACAAAAAGACACCATCTAACTCCAAACTTGTCAATAAAATCTGTACACAATGGACTAAACTCACAAGGCCCTAATGGAAATAGGATTTTACTCTCCTCTTTAAGCACCTCATAAGCCTGTTTGACCATATTCTTATTTTCTTGGTCATAATGTAACCAGAGATGCATTGTGTTACCTATAATAATTTTGTCATTATCATCATTTGCCTCATCTACGGCTAAGGTATGTCCACAAATATCAAGTTCTGAATGGTAAAACGTATCATCAGAGTTTTTTACATTAAATCCTAAAGTAGCATTAAAAGCTTTTAAATACAGTTTCACAGCCTCTCCACTACCTTTTACATAAACTTGCATCATTGATCTTTTCATAATGTACCTCCTTTGCCTTATTTTTTACTTTTTTAAACAATTATATAAACTAATTATTACTACTTATATATTTCTATATAAAAACTTTTCTTCCTTGCTTTTATTATTTAATATGCAAAAAAGCCTCTAAAAATAAATACTTTTCAAAGGCTTTTTATCATTCATTTTTAATATTATATTTTTCTCTATTCTATCAAATGAATAATAATTTATATCTTCATGTTTTCTAATTTCTTATATGACCCATCTTTACTCATCAATTGGCTATGAGTACCTTCATCTACAAGCTTTCCATCTTGTAAAACAACAATCTTGTCACAATGTTTGATTGTATCAAGTTTATGTGCAATAACTAAAACTGTTTTGTTTTTTGTTACATAACTCAGTGCTTCTTGAACTAGATTTTCATTCTCAATATCTAATGCTGATGTAACTTCATCAAGTAGCACAATAGGTGCATCTTTAATAATTGCTCTAGCTATAGAAATTCTTTGTTTCTCTCCTCCAGATAAAAGTTTTCCGTTTTCACCAATATAAGTATCATAACCATTAGGTAATTCCATAATAAAATCATGGCAATTAGCAAGTTTTGCAGCATCAATTACTTCTTTATCTGTGGAATTCTTATTTCCAAGTCTTATATTTTCCATTATAGTATTATCAAAAAGTAATACATCTTGAAAAACTACCGAATAATATTTAAGTAAAACTTCTGCATCCATATCTGCTATTTTCTGATTACCTAAATATATGTTTCCACTTGATACATCATAAAATCTAGCTGATAATTTTAGTAAGGTTGATTTTCCTGAGCCTGATGGTCCTACTAATGCAGTCTTTTCACCTTCTTTAGCCGTAAAACTAACATTATCAATAACCTTAGAATCACTATATCCAAAGGAAACCTTATCAAAAGTAATATCAAATTTACTATTATTAAACTTTGTTACTCCATCAAATATTTTTTCACTTTTTATATCGTTTATCCTCTTTGTTAAGATATCTGTAGAAAAAACTTCAGTTAATGAATTCATTAAACCATATATAGGATCATATACTAAGCCAGCTGAAAATAAAAATATAATATAAGTATATAAATTCACTTCACCTTTTAATAATAAATCACTTCCTATTATTATAACTGTTGCTATACCTAATTTTAGTATCATTTGTGCTGAGCCTAAAATCGTAGCTGAAAATAACTCACTCTTTTTTTGGCTGTTTTCAAAATTGTTAAGTTGATTCTTCAAATTTTCTTTATATTCATCCTCCAAGGAAAATGACTTGATTTCTTTAATCATTTCCAATGTGGCTTGAATTTCATTAGAACAATCTAGCTTATCCTTTTTAAACTGATTTCCAAGTCCATTTTGTATTTTTCTTGATAAAAGTACCACTAAAAATGCAATAGGAATAACCCAAAATAATGCTAGTGCTAGTTTGACATTAAATATAGCTAGTGCAATACATACAACAATTGTTGATATTATAGTACCATAGGCTTGAGGTATAACATGAGCTAAAGCATGTTCAATTCCTGAAGTATCTGTCATAATAGCAGTAGTTATATCTGCTATATCTCTTTTAGCAAAGAATGATAATGGGAGTTTTCTCAAAAATTCTGCAATATCTATTCTTCTATTTGCACTTTCTCTATAAATATCAATATAAGTTTTTGTGTATTCTATATATGAAAGTATAAACATTATAAGTATAGCAATTATTGAAAATACTATATATTTTTGAATTGGTATATAACTTGTATTTTTATTTGAAATTATTGCCGACATATTAAATAGTAAATAGGTACATATACCAACAGGAATCATTTTAGCAATGTTAGAAAGTGCATTAAATAAGACTCCTTCTTTTATTAATTTTGCTTCATTATTAGATAAATAATATCCGTTTTTTAATTTGTTGAACATACTATAACCTCCAATCTGTTGAACCTACATATTGATTCCACATTTTTGCATACTGATTTCCATCTTTTATTAGAGTATTATGATTTCCCTTTTCAACAATTTTTCCTTTATCCATAACAATAATTTCATCTACATCTTGTATTGTAGATAATCTGTGCGCAACTAAAATAACAGTTTTATTTTTTGAAATATCTTCAATGGCTTTCGTAATATAATATTCATTTTCTGCATCTGTTGCTGATGTTGCTTCATCAAATATAATTATAGGAGAGTCTTTAATAAACGCTCTTGCTAAAGCAATTCTCTGCCTTTCTCCTCCTGATAAATATACTCCTTTAGTTCCATAAACACTTTTAATACCAAATGGCAATTTCTCTATAATACTTTCACACTGAGCAATTTTAAGTGCTTTTTTTACTTCCATTTCTGATGCATCCTTTTTTCCTATACGTATATTGTCTAATATGCTCATTTCAAATAACTTACTATCTTGAAAAACAAAAGATACATTTTTCATTAACTCTTCATTTCTTATATTTTTAATATCTATATCACCTATAGTTATTTCTCCATCTTTTACCTCGAAAAATTTTCCTATTAATGAAATAATGGTACTTTTACCCGAACCAGACAACCCTACAAATGCAACTTTTGATTTTTCTTTAATCTTCAAGTCTATATTGTATAGTACTTTTCTTTCATGGCCTGGGTAAGAAAAGCTCACATTTTTAAACTTAATATCATGTTTCTCTGGAAAACTTACTCCTTCAACCTTATTCTTTGTGTTATTATAAATAATAGATTCTATTCTTATCAAAGCTTCTTTAGCTTGTATAAGATTCTCTCCAGTCATCATTAATCTCATCATTGTTGTGGATATCAATGGTGCAATTAATATGAAAAATATCAAGTTTAAAAATACTCCTACTTTATCTGAAGAAAAATTAAACACTATAATACCAATAACAATTAAAAAAATAAAGAAACTATTTAAAGCAATTATGAAAACCGTTTTAGGTAATCTACAATTTTTTGCATACTCTGCTACTAAATCTCTATAGTTTAGGATTGTATCATGAAACTTTTTAAAGCTAAATACAGTCTGCTGAAAAACTTTTATAATTGGAATTCCTCTAACATACTCAACAGCTTCTTTATTCATTTGCTCCTGAATGGTCATTATTTTTCCCATTGTAAACTTATTTTCTCCACCCATCATTTTATGAATGCAAAAGAAAGCAATAAGTAATGGAATGAAACAAACTATGCCCATCCTCCAATCATAAAAGAAAAAACTAATAACAATGACTATGGGCATAATTAAAGTTGCTGCAAAATCAGGCAATTTATGTGCCAAGAAATCCTCTGTTAACATAGTGTTTTCATCAATTGTCTTTCTCAACTCCCCTGTTGATTTCATTTCAAAATAACCAAGTGGCATATCAATAATATGATTGCAAGCTTTCATTTTTAAATTTTTTGCTACTCTAAATGCAGCAATGTGACCTAATGACAATGCAATAAAATACAATGTAACACTTATTATGGATGTTAATACAGCTATTTTTCCATATCTAATAATTTGATCTGATTGATTATTCAATATGAAATATTTTATGATATTGTAAATACATACAAATGGAACAATTGATAAAGCAGAACTTATACCTGATAACACACATGAAACAATTGTAAGCCACTTGTAACCTTCTGCATACTTCAATAAACTATTTTTTCTATTCATTATGCTTCACCTTCATTCTTCAACACTTGAAGTATAGACTTTGTATCAATTTTTGTATCAAAGGTAGTTATTTTATTCTTATCTATCATTAAAGTTTCTGTGCATGTTTCCATCAAAAATTCATAATCATGTGTAATTACAATAACAATTTTCCCACTCTTTTGAAGTTCCTTAAGTCTATCTGATACCAAATGCATACTGTCAGCATCTAAGCCACTAGTAGGCTGATCAAATATAAATGCTTCCTTATTTAAAACCTCTGCTGCAGCTATAGTAAGTCTTTGCTTTTGTCCACCTGATAATGTTAAAGAATGACGATTTTTCATATTAGGAAGCTTATATTTTCTTAATAAATTCTCTGTATTTACATTACTTACGGTTAATTTTTTATTTTTCATTTTTTCCCCCTGATTTAATATTGCGATCTGTTAAGTTAATATGCTCTACAAGAATATGTTAGCATGCTCTAACTTTTTTATCTTTCCCAATATGACCATTATTACCAAATCAGGCATGAACTTTTCTATATTCCATTGGTGTAATATTATACATTTTTTTAAAAGCTGTAGAATATTTTGAATTACTTGAATACCCAACAAGCAGTGCTATTTCAGTAATCGTAAATGATGAAGTTTTTAACAATTTTGATGATTTATCCAATCTAGTTTTCATAAATGTAGTATAAATTGTTTCTCCATAAGTAGACTTATAACATCTTTTCATTGTAGTTTGATTTATAGAAAACATGAAAGATAATTCCTCATATGTATAATGTTTTTCTGAATTTTCAATAATAAATGAATGTAACTTTTTCACTATATTAACATTAGATTTTGTAAAATATTCTCTATCTATCACTTCATTTTTAGGATCAATTGTACTTAAATACAAGAACAGTTCTTGTATTTTAACTTTCAAATAAGGTATAACAATATTTTCTTCAACATTATATATTTCACAGAAAATATGTTGTATTTTAGGCGTTGCTCTTTTTATAAAAAGTCTATCACCCTCACATAATTTATTTAAAATGTTATTGTAGTTTATATTAAAGACCTTTTGCAAACACTCTGCTTCCTCACCAAGTTCTGATGGAGTTATATAAACTGTAACTCCATGATAATGTCTTATTGGAAAGTTAGATTGAGAAGGACAATTTTCTAATGGATTAATTGAAAAATCTCCAGCATTCATATATGTTATAGTTCCATCCTTTAAAACACATTCAAACTTTCCTTCTCTACAATGGTTAATCTCGTAACTCTTAGAATTGGATTCACAATGAAAATTATGTATAATTTTATCCGTATGAATGTCATTATAAAATACTTTTATACCTTTAAAAATCTCATACTTTCTTGAACTATATTTTTCGCCTTCATTTCTCTTGCAAACTTTTAAAAATTCATTATTATTCATACTTATCCTTACATTGATGTATTTAAAACTAACTACATCAATTCTCTCCTTTCTTTTAAATAATAAATACCTATTAATGCTATGAAAAAAACTTTGTCCATTATGCTAAAAACTTATAAAAGCAAGGACAAAGATTTGTTTATACCATATAGTTATTTTCACTATCTTAACCATTTTAATAATAGCTACTGATAAACACATATGATCTTTTAACATCAATAACAATACTAATTATAACTTCTTAGGTTATTTAAAGTTAATTTATCCGTTTTTCTCGTTGTCTGCACAGCCTTTCTTTACTTTCTTATTAGTTAACACTAACCTAATTCTACTATTTACGATATTGATTATCAATATTAATTAATATTGTAATTGAATTTAGAAGAATTAAAGAAATAAGTTAACATTTGACTAAATTTAAGAATTATATATTTTTCATGATTTATATAGTATTCATTCCAATATTTTTTAGCATAAAACAAGAAGGAGTAACATTATTAAATACTCCTTCTTGTTTACTTATATATATATTCTATTTTGAATCTGCTTATTTTAAATTTCTATATAACAAATAGAACCTATTATACTCCATATATTTATCAAAATTATAATAGTACCATTTTCTAAATTTGTTATTAGATATGCCCCTATATTAAATATAAATAGTACAATTGAAATGTACCTTATAACTTTTTATGCAAGTTTGTTTGAAAAATGCCACAGTTCTTTGCTTTCTCTAGCTTTTTTACCTCTATACCCAACTGTAGTATCTGGATATTCACTTGGTTTCCTTATTATCATTCTAGAGATATAACAAATTATTGTAAACACTTCAAATATGAAATGTATTGCCATATTAGCACATCACCATTTTAATTATATTTATCATTTCAAGTTTAGTTAATTCAATGATTTAATTATTTTGTACGTTGAGCTTCAATTATAGAGTAAAATTGTGTATCACCTGCTACTGGAATTAAATCGTATGGATTTTCTGCCCATATAGCCTTTGATACAACTTTTGATATAATATTTTTAAAACCTGCATTTTTTAAATCATTAATTAAATATTCTTCTACTAAACCACGTTCAATATTTTTACTTTTAGCAAGTTCAAAGCTTTTACTTCCTTTTTCAATATAACTACTTTGAATTACAATTTTGCCATTTGGCTTTAAAATTCTATATAATTCTCTTATAACTTTATTGCTTTCTGGAATATTTCCAAGTGCAGCTAAAGAAGTGATATAATCAAAGCTCTCATCCTTTATTGACATATACCTACCATCAGTTGCTACATAAAAGACTCTTTTGTCATCTGTTTGTTTTAATTTTCTAGTCTTCATTAATACATATTTATCTATGTCAGTACAAACAATAGAGAAGTTTTTATTTTTTGAATTAAGTAATCTTTGAAGCATAGATCCCATTCCAGTTGAAAGGTCACAAACAGTTCCTGAAAACTCTTCTATTAAACTATTCATACATTCTCCGTGAATTTTTTGTGCCTCAATTGTTTCTTTATTTTTATGTGCATTATAGTCTTTAATTGCAGAATCATCTTTTTTTCTTATATCTTCAATATCTTTTTCAAGCATATCTTCTGTTATATTCCATAGTATTTCTTGATTATCTGATAAACTAGGAGATACAATATTAAATACACCATGTTCATAAGAAAATTTACTTTTACATTTTGAACATTCCAAATTTTTCATTAATTCTTCTTTACATACAGGACACATAAGTAAATCTTGAATATTCTCCATTTAATTTTCCTCCTTAAAATTGAGAATAAAACTTTCAAAAATTAAATTTTATTTTTTAGGATTTTTAGCTATAAACATACCACTACTTTTAGGTATATCAATACTTCCATCTTTTGAAATTATATCTTCCAAATATCTATAAAAATCTGTTACTTTTTTCTCTGTCATTATAGTATTTATATTTGTATGTCCTTCTAAAGATAATATATAATCTACTAATGGTTTTGGATTTGTTATGTGAAGAGAATCTTCATATATTACTTTTTCAATAGAGTTAAAATGCTTTTTTAATTGTTCTTCTCCATTTTCTAGTCCAAATTCTTTTGTAATAGAAAACATTTTATAATTAGATTGTGAATCAAACTTGGTTACTAAATCTTTAAGACCCTTCATATTATTTGCACCATTAGTAGTTGCATAAAAAGTTCCATCAGATTTTAGTACGCGAGCAATTTCACTTATAGCAAGTTCTCTATTTGGTACATGATAAAGCATGTGATTGGCAATAACTACGTCAAAATAATTATCCTCACACTCTATATTTTGTATATCCATAACAGAATAATTAACTATCTCTTTAACATCTGAAAGTTTGTTCTTTGCTGAATTTAACATACCCTCTGAAAAATCTGTTAAAATTACATTAATATCTTTTGGTATTCTATTTTTATTTCCAACCCATATACTTCCATTTCCACAACCAAATTCAATAACTTTACTATTAGGTTTAAAGTTATATTGATCAAATATCCAATTTGTCCATCCATATTTATTTATACTACATTCATTGTGAAATGCTTGTCTAGCATTTAAATTCTTATCTGAATTATATTGAACCTTAACTATATTACTATCATTTGCTCTAGACATATTGTTTCCCCCCTTTTTTATATCCTTTCAAGTTGAACCTTATTTGAATTCTATTTTAAATTTTTACACTTTTCTCTAATAAATAAATCAAACTCACCTTCTCTATCATTTAAATATTTTTTATCTATAATAAAGATTTGATTTGTTTTTGTAATAATAAGATAAGCCTCAGGAATTTCTATAAATCGTACAAATGAATCATATTTCATAACAACTTTTCCACCTGTATTTGCATTATTAATTGTTGCAGTTAATTCATCAAAGGATATTTCATAAGTTATTTCCCTTTTCCCCGCAGTTTCTTCCACTCTATCCATAAACACTTTGCCGTATTTATTAATAATTAAAAGATATTCTGTAACCAAAATAATAGCTCCAATAAAAGCAATAGCTACAACATATTTATCACCTAAAGAAATATTAATTAATCCTATTAATGTACATATGCTAATTAGTATTATAAACACATTTTTTTGCAAAGGTGTCATTAAATATTTTTTGAATATTTTTATATTTTCTTCATTAATTGTACCCTTTGTTTCAAACATATAAATCTCCTCTCATTTCTAAAATCCCCACTTATTTAGCATTTTTATTATAACATATTATGTAAATTTGTTATATATAAGGAAATATATTAAAATTTATTAATGATTTTCAATTTATTTTAATATCTTAAAAACTACACTTATTTTATTAAAATTAGAAATATCAAGTTTTATATACACAAAAATAGTCTTAAATGCATTATCACATTTTAAGACTATTTTTTTACTAATCTATTTAATTTTATCTTTTATAATACAAACTCCTTGAGTCATTGTTCCCATGGGACAATATACACACCATGATCTTGGTTTATATAATGCCATTGTAATAAATCCAAGTATTGTTGATGTAAGCATCATACTATAAAATCCAAATGCAAATTGTGCTATCCAAGGAGTTACATTAGTTAACTCATTAAACCTCCAAGGTACTTTAAATGTCCACATAAGAGTAATAACTTCCTTTAATCCAGTAGTTTCATTAAAAACTAAATAGGTAACATATAACATATTTACAAACATAGTTAAAAAGAATATTAAAAATCCATACCTAAACCATTTTGTTTTTAAAAATTTTGGCATAGGTTTATTTCTTGAAAACTTAGTTCCAACCAATTCTAATAACTGTCCCCTACCACAATATTTATTACAATAAGCTTTATCCTTTTTAGTAAAACTCATAATTAATGGTATAAAGAAGCATAACAATCCTAACCAAGCAAATAATATATTAAATAGTCCTAATGTCAAATATAAGATAGTTGCTATCCAAAGATATTCATACCAATTCTTTTTCTTTTTTACTTTACCCATTATTGCCCCTCCTCTTGCTTTATTTCAATAACTGATGCAGGACATTGTTTTGCACATTTTGAACATCCAACACATTTATCAAAATCAACTTCTGCATAAATTCCCTTATATATAGAAATGGCGCCAAATGGACAAGTTCTTGCACACACACCACATGCAACACAATATTTAGTATCAACGTAAGCTTTTCTTTTAACTATTTTTTTATTCATTATATTCCTCCTAGTAATACATACATTTTTCATATTTTATATTTTAAAATAAACATAAAAAATAAACTGTAACAAAGTCACAAAAGTTTGTGATTCTATTACAGTTTAAATTAATATAAGATATTAAAATAATTCATCCAAGAGAATATAATAAAGTATTTTTTCATAATCCGGTTTAATGTTTAAGTAATGAAATAATAATTCAGTATAACATTTTTCATAATTCATAAGCTCACGAACACATAATGCAATGTCTTGATATCTATCTCCTATGCCACCTCTTCCCATATCTATAAATCCTGAAATTTTATTATTTTGAGCAAAATAATTATTAAAACAATAATCACCATGAACTAAAACTTTGTCTTCTTTTGGCATATTTGAAACTAAATACTCATAAACATCTTTTTCATTATTAAATCCATCTGTATATATATTTTTATCAACACAAATTTTCATTCCATTATCAATATTTTCTTTTACCTTCTTTAGCTTACTTTCAATTGATGCATTAAAAGGGCATTTTGAAATTGGTATTTTCCATAATATGTTTAATCCTTCTGCTGCAAGTCGTACTAATTGTTCAGGATTTTTAACATAACATTCACTCTCTAACATAATTCCATCTGCTTTTTCAAGTAAAATATAATCCATACCATCTTCAAAACATTCGCAAATGACTTTTGGAACTGGAACTTTTTCTTTTAACCAATGATACATTTCATGTTCACGAATGCTCTCATCATTTCTTTTTTCTACTTTTAGATAATAGATTTTTTCCCCATCAACAAACTTATAAATATCAGCTTTAGATTTTCCTTCATTATCTTTTACACATTTCATATCCTTTATAAAAAATTCTACTTCCTTTGGAAAACACATAAATATACAGTTCCCCCTTATTTTTTATAGATATCTGATCTTATATTCAAAAATCTATATATTAAGTACTAACTTCACTTAAGGATCAAATAATTTTATTTTTTATATATAATCTTTTATATTACTATCTTCACTTATCATACCTTTTATTAAGGGCTTTTTACTTGTTAGTATAGTTGTTACTCCAGGGCCATGTCCCATTTTTATACAATCACTGTGAATTACAACACCTACTGAAACTGCTCCTGTTAAGTAGCCTCTTCCATAAGTATTATCACAATCTGCAAGTAACACTAAATCTCCAAACTTTAATTTATCTATACCATGTTTTTTTATTTCATCCATATCCGCTGTCATAATATCATAGTCACCTTTATAAGCAGATCCAGCACCTATACCTGACCCCATTAGATATGGTGGAATTATAGCTGCAACTTTAATTATAAGTTTTCCTTCTTTTTCAATTATAGGAAGTCTTTCTAGAAGTTCTGGATCTATATTCATAACATGAATATCTTCATAATCTAAAAGTTTAAGTCCTTGTCCATATGCTTTAATTAATATTTTATCATCTATAGCTAAGTTTTCTAAATCATCTTTTTTAAAATTAATTAAAACATGTTCAACCCCTCCATGTTTTCCTGTAACGTAACCTACAGAGCCTTTTCCATCACCAGATACAACTTTAGCTTTGTTTCCAATGCAAGATAGTGAATTTAATGCACTATTTTCTCTTTCATTTTCATTTCTAATTGAAACTCCTGGTTCAATATGGTCCCCTGCTAATTTAAAAGCACAATCTCCTATCTTAACATTATAACAAATTCCACCAGTTGCAGGCACAACTAGTGATTCCCCTTCATGACTTAACCTATATGGTGAAGCTGGAAATGATGGATGATGAATTTTTCCTTGTACACTTTGCATAACAACTTTATCTTTATTAGTTCTAAGCATAATAATCTCCCCCTAACTTGTATATGTAATTTTTTTCATTAACTTACACTAAATTTATTACACTTCAAAACTATTCTATTAAATATATATAAATTCCTCCATATTAAAAGTTTTACATAAGTTTTTAATATATTGTTCATACTTATTCCCATATATTTCATAATAAATTTATTAATTTATGTTAAACTACATATACATTAGCTAGAAAAAATTTACACTAATTTAGATTAAGAAAACTTATAAAGTAACTGCATAAGTAAGGTTATATGATTAGAAAGAAGGTTAACAAACATGTTAGAGTTAGGTTCTACTTATTTAATTGTTAAAGATATGGAAAAATCTATTAATTTTTATGAACAATTATTGGAAATGAAAGTTTCACATAGAAATTTTAATAGGTGGGCTCAATTTAATTTTAGTGGAAACTGTATTGCTTTATACAATAATTCCTATGATTACGAAATTATAAATAGCAATAAAAATTTAGACAAATACTTTAATGAAGAATATATAAATTACTTAAAGCATAGAAAAATAAACTATGGAAATAATTTTGTTTTAAACTTTTGGATTGAAGATTTAAATGCAGAATATGAGCGGATAAAAGCATTGGATATAGGTAAACTTTCAGAAATTATGTATTTAAATATAGCTAGTCCATACTATTTCTTTGTTTTAGAAGATCCTGATAATAATACTATTGAAATTACTGGTAATTATAAAATTCCTGGAATAAATAATCAATGTGCTGTAGATTTTTAGATAAAAGTTAAAGGAAGACTCTTTGCCTTCCTTTAATAACTTTTTATTATATTTTTACACTTAATTTACTTCCTTCTTTTGTTGGGTAAACTTCTATCTTAGCTTCTATTCTTTCTTTAAGTTCTGGAACGTGTGATATTATTCCTACAAGTCTTCCACCTTCTTTAAGTCCTATTAAACATTCAATAGCATTATCTAAAGACTCTGGGTCAAGTGTTCCAAATCCTTCATCTACAAACATTGTATCAAGTTCTATTCCACCAGCATAAGCTTCAACTACATCAGCAAGTCCAAGTGCCATAGCAAGAGATGCTTTAAAACTTTCTCCACCGGATAGAGTCTTAACATGTCTTGGTTTACCTGTGTAATTATCAAACACTTCTAATTCTAATCCTTGCTGGGCAGCACCTTTTCCTTTTTCTTTCTTTCTTAAAAGTTCAAACCTTCCATTACTCATTTTCTTAAGCCTAATATTAGAAGCCTCTATAATATCATCAAAATATGAAGCCAACACATATCTTTCAAAACTTATTCTCTCTCTATTATTTCCTTTAATCATATTAGCTAAATCGCCAACTACCCTATATTTTTCTTCTTTTGATTTTATTTTTTCACTTAATTCTTTTCCATCCTTTAATAATGCTGAGTTGTTTTCAATTCTAGAATATACTGAGTTATAATTTTCTTCTAAGTTCTTTTCTTGATTTCTTAAATGAGATAAATCTTCATTTAGTTTACTTAAATCTATAACTTCTAATCCTTTTGTTTCATTAACTGCTTTTTCATAAAACTCTTCACAAGTTTTTAAATTTTGATAATATATTTTAATCTCATTTTCTAAAAATTTAAAATCACTATCATTTAAAATTGATTTTTTATAATCCTCAAAATCAATAAACTTTAATAAGTTAATTTTATTTTTTAACTCATTTAATAAATTTTCACCTTCAGTTTTATCTTTTATAAGACTTTCTTCTTTTTCATTTTTAGATGTTTTTAATTCTAAACATTTATTATTACATAAATTAAAATCTTTTTCCGCTTTAATAAAACTTTCTTTAATTTCTTGAATTTTGTTTGTTACATTACTTATATCTAAGTTTAATTCATTTAAAGTTTTTATTTCTCCATTGAAATCTTCTTTTATTGAGTTTAATTTTTCCTTATTAACTTCTATAGACTTTTCAAAATCTAAAACTTTTAAACCTAAAGTTTCTACATCATTTTCGGATTTTTGTATTTCTTTTTCTAATGAATCTTTTAAACTTATCAAACTTTCTTTTTCAGCTATTTCCTTATCTAATTTTTTTATTAATTCTACTAAAGCATCTATATTAGTTTTTCTTACTTTTCCTTCTTCAACTACTTTATCCTTAACGTCCTTAATACTCGAAAACTCTAAATTTAAAATTTCCTTTATTACAGGTTTTATTCCATTTTCAGTAGCTTCATCTATTTTACTTTTTAATGCTATAAGCTTATTTAGGCATACATCATATTTTTCTTTTAATAAATTAAGATTTTCCTTTTCCAACTTTATAACATCTTCAGTTATAGCTTCTTCAATTAATATTGCTTTATTGGGATGACTAGTAGAACCACAAACTGGACAAGGCATATTTTCTTTTAAACTTAAAGCAAGTATACCTGCTTGACTTTTTCTAAATAAATCTTCCTTAAGTTCAACTTCTGCCTTTCTAATTTTATAATCCTTTTCTAATACATTAAATTGACTTTTAAGCTCAAAATGTGTGTTTTCGTCATTTTGAACTGAATCAATTTTTTTAAATAGATTAACTAATACTTCACGTTGTTCTTTTTCTATTTTTAAAGTATTTTCTTTTTCTATTTTTTGCTTTTCTTTTTCACTTATATTATTTAAATAATCATCTATTTTTTTTATTTTTTCTTTATTTGTTTTTACTAGTTCTTTTAAATAATCATTTCTATCTTTTAACTCTTTTAATGATTTACTTTTTATATTTATCTCATTTTTACTTTTTTCATATACATCTACTTTAAATCTTAATTTCTCTAAGTCATTTAAAGTTATTTCTAACTTTTTACGCTCATCTTCTCTATTTTTTTCAGAATTAAAATTTAGTAATGAAATATTATATTTCTCATTCCAACTTTTTAATTGATTTTCTACGAAAATTAATTCTTCTTCTCTTAATTTAATCTTTTTAATTATAGATGTATATTGATTTTCTATGATTTCTACTTCTTTTGCTTTTTTAGCTTTTTCTAAGTTATTTTCTTTTAACTTATATTCTTCTTTTTGCTCTTCTAAATGTTTCTTTTTATTTTCTAATAACACTTTTTCTTCTAATTTTTTATTTATATCATTAGCTTTTGTAATTTCTATATTTTTCTTTTCTAATAAAGATTTTATATTTACTATCTTAGTTCTTATATCTTTTTCTAATTCTTTATCTTTCTCTAAAAGATTTTCTCCAAGCTCTATAACTTCAGTTGAATTAATCTCATCTAATGAAATTAAATTATATAACTCTTCGCTAACCTCTTTACAATTTATGCTTTTTAACTTAGTATCTCTTCTTTCAGCTACTTTACTTATATCATTTCTTAATGCACTTTCTTCTAATGTTATCTGTTTTTGTATTTTTTCAAAAGCATATGTTCCAAAAATTTTTCTAAATATTTTTTCTCTCTCTACACTGTCAGAAGTTAATAGCTTTCTAAATTCACCTTGTGGAATCATAACTATTTGTTTAAATTGTTCTTTGCTTATGCCTAATATATTTTCAACTTCAGCATTAACTTCAGTAACCTTTGTAAGAATTTTACCATTTGGAAGATGTAATTCTGCTTCTGATTTTTGCTCTGTGTACCCTTCGCCTCTTTTTTTCTTTTTAAGCTGCTGAGGCACTCTTCTTATATAATATTCTTCATTTCTTAATTTAAAATAGAGTTCTGTTTCAGTTAAAACTTCTGGCATTGCAAAATCACTTCTAAGTGAAGAACCTTCTCTATCACTACCACTAGCTTCTCCATATAATGAAAATGTTATAGCATCAAAAATAGTAGTTTTCCCTGCACCAGTAGGCCCTGTTATTAAAAATATATTTTTATCGTCTAGTTTTGAAAAATCTATTTCTACATTTTCACTATAAGGACCAAAAGCTTTCATAACTAATTTAATTGGTTTCATAAAAAACTACACCTCTTTTCTTTCTACATTTTCAATTAATGTTTCCATAAGCTTAATTCCTTCTTCTGAACATTCTTTTCCCTTTACATCTTTATAGAAACTTTTAAATAAATCTATCTTGCTTTTTTCTTTAAAAGATTTTTTTTCTTTTCCTTCACTTCTTTCTTTTAAAGAATTTTCATAAGTAAGTTCCATAACATTAGGATATACCATTTTTAATTTTCTCATAGGTTCCAGAACTTCACCTTCATCCGTAAGTATTACCTTTAAGTAATCTTCTCTATTTTCTTTTGAATAAACTTCTTTGTCTAAAAGATTATTAAGTTCTCCCTTTATAATTCTGAAATCTCTTCTAAGTTCAAACTCTTTAAATTCTACAGTACACTCACCTTTTTCATTTAAAGATACAATATTTACACCTTTTTTTTGTTTTACCTCCGAAAAAGAATATTTATAAAGTGAACCTGCATATCTAATATTCTCATTACCAACTTTTTGCCTTCCATGTAAGTGTCCCAGTGCTGTATAGTTAAAATCATTAAAATAACTAGAATTAATATACTCTGAACCTCCAATAGATAGTGGTCTTTCTGAATCACTTCTCTCTAAAGAATTAAACTCCTTACCCTCAGCATCTTTTGCGTATGTAACATATCCATGAGCAACAATTACATTTCTCTCATCTTTATTCATATTTTCTTTTATATTTTCCAATATAACTCTCATTGCATCATCATAATCTCTTATTTCTTTATCTTCATATAATGCTCTAACTATTGCTGGTTCTGCATATGGAATCATATAAAAATTCACATTTCCATAATCATCGCATAATGTTATTTTTTCTATATTTTTATTTAATGTACCACTTATATAAAAGCTTTTATCCTTTAAAAGACTACTTGCAAATTCTAATCTCTCTCCACTATCGTGGTTTCCTGCTATAGCAATAATTGGAGTTTTAAGATCTACTATTACTTTATTTATAGTGTCATTTAAAAGCTCAATAGCCTCTACAGGTGCTACAGACCTATCATATAAATCTCCAGCTATAACCAGTGCATCTGGCTTCTCTTCCTCTATAATATTAAAAAGTTGATTTAACACAAACTTTTGATCTTCTGTCATATAATACTCATTAACAATTTTACCTATATGCCAATCACTTGTATGAATAAACTTCAAAAATAACACCTCTCTTATATAATTACATAATTAGTTATCTACACATTTTATCCTCATTATATCATGTTTTTAAAACCCAATTAAGAACTTAATCTTATTTAAATGGAAAGTGAAAAGTGAAGATTGAAAATGATGAAGCATAGTATTTAATTAAATCATGTGTCCTATGTAGCTGAGGTTTTAACCTTAGCGGTCCTTGATATCAATATAAACTTATAAATTAATATATTAAAATAACGTTTTGCAAGGTTGAAACCTCGCCTACTTTATTAATTCAAAGTGGAAAATTGAAGATTGAAAATGACGTTTTACAAGAATGAATTCTCGCTTACAAAAGTTGGGACTTTTAATTTTTATTTCCTTCGTGGCTGAGACTTTAGTCTTGGCGGTAATGTATCCTTGCTAAATTTTATTGGTTTCATCTTTAAAATATACTAATCAACAAGAAGGACGGACCTCTCATAGAACAATCACCTTTTCATAATTTATTACCCTTTTTAATAATATACTTATCTAAACAAGTAAAGTCAGTCCCTAACAGATTACAAATTTTAAAGTAATGTAAATAACGTTTTGCAAGGTTGAAATCTCACCTACTTTATTAACTGAAAGTTGAAAATTGAAGATTGAAAATGACGTTAAGCAAGAATGAATTCTCGCCTACAAAGGTTGGCACTTTTAATTTAATTTTTATTTCCTTCGTATCTGAGACTTTAGTCTCGGCGGTCTTTGATATGAATATAAATTTAGAATTAATATATTAAAATAGCACTTTGCAAGGTTGAAACCTCACCTACTTTATTAATTGAAAATTGAAGGTTGAAAATGACGTTTTGCAAGAATGAATTCTCGCCTACAAAAGTTAGGACTACAAACTTTTGAACTTTCATTTTCAGCTTTAAACCCTAGAATATAATAAAAACACAATGAAATTTAAATTCATTGTGCTTTTTATGTAAATTTACTTTTATATGTATGTTAAACTATCATTCCCACTATTGCGGCAGTTATTAATGTTGATAATGTTCCTGCTAACAATGCTTTTAATCCGTTTTTAGTAACTTCTTCTCTTCTTTCTGGTGCTAAAATTGCGAATCCTCCAATTTGTATTCCAATTGAAGATAAATTAGCAAAGTTACAAAGTGCTACTGATAATATAGCTATTGTTCTTGGAGATAATGACTTCATAACAGTTGCCATATCACTAAATGCTACAAATTCATTAACAGACATTTTAGTTCCTATTAATGATGCAAAAGTTGCTGCTTCTGATCCTGGTATATGGAATAAAAGGCTTAATGGTCTTAATAAAAACCCTAAAATTGAAGTTATACTTAATCCAAAAACACCTAATATAACATTTACTAAAGCCATAAGTCCTATAAAAGAAATTAAACTTGCGCCAACATTTAAAGCTAAATTTAAACCTTGGCTTGTTCCTTCCCCTATAGCATCAAAAACATTTTTTGCTGTACTGTTTTCTATTCTTACTTCTTCAAATTCTCCTTCACTATCTTCTGGAAATAGTATTTTTGAAATCATAAGTGAACTAAATGGAACAGTAAATATGGCTATTAATAAGTATCTTGAATCTATACCCATCATACTATATCCACCTAAAATAGCTGCTGATGCACTTCCAAATCCTGCTGACATTACAGCAAATAATTCTGATTTTGTAAGTGATTTTAAATAAGGTTTTATAAGTATTGGAGCTTCTGTAGAACCTAAAAATATGTTTCCAACAGCATTAAAACTTTCTGCAAGTGTAGTTCCCATAATTTTAGAAACCATTTTTCCTATTACATTAACTACTATAGGCAATATTCTTAAATAATATAGTAATGCTACAAGTGCTGATGTAAATACAATTAACCCCAAAACATTAATTGCAAAAACAAAGCCTAGTGATAAATCACCAAATACAAATTTTATTCCTTCAACCCCTGTATTAATAACACTATTTAATCCATTAGCTATAGCTAATAATATTTTTTGACCTACTGGTACTTTTAAAACAAAAACTATTAAAGCTAATTGAACTAAAATTCCTGGTATAATTATTTTATATTTTATTGCTTTTTTATTATTAGAAAATAATACTGCAATTCCTATTAAAAGTATTATACAAATAATTCCTAATAGTATATTCATCTAAAAAATTCCTCCTTATTAAATTATTATGATAAATTTTACTAAATTATTTTAACATGATTTTTTTTAAAATCTTATTTTAAAATCATTTAAAACCATTTTAAAATTTAGTATATAATGAATATTGAAACTTATGTATAACCCTTGTATAGTCTCATTTTCCATGTAATAGTTTTCATTTTATATTTTACATATCCAAATATATTTATACTAAAAATTCATATTTAATCTTTCATAAAATTTATAAAATCGTAAAAAAACCCTATTGATTATATGGTTATAAATTTCTTAATCTTTAAACCATTAGGCACTTAATGAGTTAATCATTATCTCATTTCACCTTATTATCAATAGAGTTTTTTATATTTAATTTATTTTAACTTTGTTTTTCAATTTTTTCTGGTTCTTGATATTTTACACCAAAAGTATCAACAGAAATTTTCTTTATTTTTATTTCTTTTTCAGGTTTATCTTGTGAATTTGTTTCTGAATTAGCTATTTCATCAACAACTTCCATACCTTCTATAACCTTTCCAAAAGCAGCATATTTACCATCTAAGTAGTTTGAATCTTCATGAACTATAAAGAACTGTGAACCAGCAGAATCAGGTTCTTGAGTTCTTGCCATTGATATTACTCCTCTTTCGTGGATTAATGTGTTTTGATTAAATTCATTTTCTGGGAATTCACCCTTTATGCTATATCCTGGACCACCTTGACCATTTCCTTCTGGATCTCCACCTTGAATCATAAATCCTTTTATTACCCTATGAAAAGTTAATCCATTATAGAAACCTGAATTTGAAAGACTTATAAAGTTTCTTACAGTATTTGGTGCCATTTCTGGATATAATTCTACTTTTATAGACTTTCCATTTTCCATTTCAATTGTAGCTACAGGATTTTTATCATCTTTTCCTTTTTCACTTTCTACAACTGCTATTGATTCTGATTTTGCAGCCTTTTCATCAGCAGACTCTTTGTTTTCTTTTGCATTGCATCCCACTAATATAACAGAACCTAATATAAAAACCAGTATTAGTGCTATGTATTTTTTCATAAATAAAAATCTCCTTTCATATTGAAGCATAATGATTAAATTTTACCATATTTCTTAATTCTATTAAAGAATACTATTCTCTTATCTAAATTATGTGTTAATTATGTAAATTTAATATATTTAGTAGAACTTATCCTTGCATTATTTAATCTAAATCTTTTTTCTATAATATAATATATATATTACAAATATGTGACGATATTTATATAAAAAAACATATTTTAAAAGCCACATATCTATAGAAAGACATGTGGCTTTTCTGCTACTATACTTTTTCTGTAACCCATTTTAAAATTTCCTCATACTTTGGATATTCTTTTACGTCTTCTTTTAAAAAAGTTTCGTAGTCATAATCATATTCTAGAACTTCATTTGTATCTTCATATTTATTATTAGTATTAATAATAATCACCTTCTTAATTTTATCTTTATAGTAATTTATATGCATTTATCTTGCTGTTTGTTCTTGATTTGAAGTTTTGTAAATAAAAATTTACACATTTATATTATTGTCTAATAAAAATATATTATTCATTTCATTAAAAAACATAGTATTTATGGTAAACACTATGTTTTTTTGTTAAATAAATAATTAACTAAGTAAAATTAAATCTTTTCAAATCCAGCTAAAATGTAACCATATTCATCTAAAGCAGTTTTAACTGTATTTTCATCTAATTCGCTAGAACTATCTACTATAGCATTCTTATTTTCAAGACTCACTTCTACAGAATTTACTCCATTAAGTTCACTTAAACATTCTTCTACATGCTTAACACAATGCATACAGCTCATTCCATCAACTTTAATACTAAATTTCATAATAAATCTCCTTTTCATTATACATCATATATTTTTAAATAAACTTTTAACATATACTAACTTTTGTATATATTATAATTTATATTAAACCTTATCATAAATATAGATTAGAAAACTATGTTAAATTAAATTCCACATTTTTAAGTAGTATTTTCAACTTATCCTAAAATATATTTCATACTTGTTTATTAATAATTTGTTCATATAGGTTTTTAATATAAACTTTATAGCTATATCTTCATCCAATAATACTTTAATTTCTGAAATCAATTTTAAAATAGAATTTTTATAAACTATTTACATATTTTTAATCTTTACTTACTCTCTAAAATTTAAAAACAATTTTTTTATCTATAATTTTCCAAGCTCAAAGTTTAAATAACACATTTATCAATTGAAAAACTTTTTTCTTTTATCAAGAAACAGGAATTATTTAAATTAGTATTTCTTTAAAAATTGATTTAGAAAATCTTATTAATTTGTTTTTTATTTTCAAGACCTGAACCCAAGGACGGGTTCAGCGACTGCCTAGACAGGACGTCGATTCAGCCGTTTAGTCTTGGAAATAAAATGTCAAATTTATTAGAGTTTCTTTGAGATTTTTATGAATAACGTTTTAAATAATTTCTGTTTCTTGGAATAATACTATTCTCATTTATTATTTGAATAATTTCATTTTTCAGCTTTGAACCCTATATAGTTTTCCAAGTTCAAAGTTTAAATAACACATTTATTAATTGATTTAAAAAATCTTATTAATTTATTATGCTTTAAATCCTTTAAGTCTTAAAGCATTTAAAAGTACTGATACAGAGCTAAAGCTCATTGCAAGTGCTGCAAGCATAGGATTTAATAATGGTCCTCCAAATATATGTAAAACACCCATTGCTATTGGAATTCCTAATGTATTGTATCCAAATGCCCAAAATAAATTTTCTTTTATATTAGCAATTGTCTTTTTACTTAATTTAATTGCTATAGCCACATCTTCTAAATCACTTTTCATAAGTACAACATCAGCTGACTCTATTGCAACATCTGTACCAGAACCTATAGCAATTCCTATATCAGCTTTTGCTAATGCGGGTGCATCGTTTATTCCATCTCCAACCATAGCAACTTTTCTATTTTCTTTTTGGAAACTTTCAATAACATTAGATTTTTCATTTGGCAGCACATCTGAAATAACTACATCTATATTAACTTCTTTAGCTATAGCATTTGCTGTAACTTTATTATCTCCAGTAAGCATAGCTACTTTTATTCCCATTGAGTGTAATCTTTCTATAGCTTTCTTACTACTTGGTTTTACTGTATCTGCAACAGCTATCATACCACCTAGTTCTCCATTTACAGCTATAAACATTGGAGTTTTTCCTTCATTTGCAAGTTTATTATAAGCTTCATTAGATTTTTCTATATCTATATTATAAGCGCTCATAAGCTTATCATTTCCTAAAATTATTTCTTTATTTTCAATAGTACAAGTTATTCCTTTACCAGATATAGCTTTAAAACTTTCGAGTTCTCTAAATTTAACTTTTCTATTTTCAGCCTCTAAAACTATTGCTTCTCCTAATGGATGTTCTGAACCCTTTTCGCTAGATGCTGCAATTGCTAAAAGTTCATCTTCTTCTATACCATAATTTATTATATCTGTAACCTTTGGCTTTCCTTCTGTTATTGTTCCTGTTTTGTCAAAAACTACAGTTTGAATCTTATGTGTTTCTTCAAGTGCTGTACCATTTTTAAATAAAACTCCAAGCTCAGCACCTTTACCTGTACCAACCATTATAGCTGTTGGTGTAGCAAGTCCTAATGCACAAGGACAAGCAATTACAAGGACAGATGTAAAAATAGTTAAAGAAAATATAAAATCTCTTTCATAAATGTACCATCCTATTGAAGATACCAGTGCAAGTATTATTACTATTGGCACAAAATAACCTGATACAATATCCGCAAGCCTTGCTATAGGTGCCTTAGACCCTTGAGCCTCTTCAACTAATTTAATAATTTGAGAAAGTGTAGTATCACTACCAACTTTAGTAGCCTTATATTTTATAAGACCATTTTTATTGATACTAGCACCGATAACTTTACTACCTTCTACTTTTTCAACTGGAATGCTCTCACCAGTAAGCATACTTTCATCTATTGAAGTCATACCGCTTATAACTACACCATCTACTGGAAGTTTTTCTCCTGGCTTTACAATAATAATATCTCCAACTTCAACATCATCAATAGATATTGAAATTTCTTTTCCATCTTTTTCAATAGTAGCTGTTTTAGGACTAAGTCCCATAAGTTTTTTTATTGCCTCTGATGTTTTTCCTTTAGTTTTAGTTTCTAAATACTTTCCTAGTGTTATTAATGTAAGTATTGTTGCTGCTGATTCAAAATATAATTTATCATGTACTGCATGGCTATTTCCATTATATATTTCTACCATTGCATAAACACTATATAGGTAAGATGCTAATGATCCTATTGATATCAAAGAATCCATATTAGGACTACCTTTAAACAATGACTTAAATCCTACTTTAAAAAACTTATTTCCTATTATTATAACAATAGTTGTTAAAATAAATTGAACAAGTGCAAAATTAAAACTGTTTTTCATTGGATCAATTATATTTGGAAGTTTTAATCCCATCATAGATCCCATTGAAATTACAAGTAATGGAACCGTAAATATTACTGAATATATAAATCTTTTAAATAAAGCTTTTCTTTCCTTTTCTTTTCTTGTTTTATCTTCATCTATGTTTTCTTCTTTATTATTTAAAACTTTATAACCTGATTTTTCAATAGCTTTTTTTATTTCGGATAATGATGTTTTTTCCTTTTCAAATTCAACGGTTAATTTTTCTGTGGCTAAATTTACATTAGCACTTATAGTTCCATCTAACTTTTTCACTACTCTTTCTACTGCTTTAGAACATGATGCACATGTCATACCACCTATCTTAAGCGATTTAGTTGTGCTGTCAAGTTTTGCTTTATATCCTGCATTATCTATTACAGACATAATATCTTCTAAGGATATTTTATTTTCATCAAACTCTATATTTAACTTTTCAGTAGCTAAGTTTACATTAGACTCATTTACACCATCTAATTTTTTAGTTACTCTCTCTACAGCCTTAGAACAAGCTGCACATGTCATACCTTCAATTTTAATTGTCTTTTTTGTCAACTTTCTCAACTCCTTTTTAGTACAAAATTTCGATATCATTTGTAAATATATTTTTTATTAATTAATAATTTCAAAATTATATTCTACTGCTTATCCATTTTTAGAACTCAATTATAGATTAAGCCTTATAATCATGTTTCATCATCAATTCAGACTTTTTACTGATACATAATTAAACTATTTCATTAATTTATCTATTAACGTATTAATTTCTTCTAGTTTTTCATCTATATCATCATGACAGCAGGAATTTTTAACACAATGACTTAAATGTTGTTTTATAATTTCTGAATTTGCTTTTTTTAGTATAGATTGTGATGCAATTATTTGATTAGATATATCCATACAATATCGTTCATCCTCTATCATTTTTATTATTCCATCAATTTGACCTCTAGCAATTTTTAAGTATTTTATTGCATTTTTCTTTTCTTCATTCATCTTTGAAATAGTAATCACTCCCTTCTGTTACCCCCACCCCCTGGGGGTATATTAATATAGTAAATGATATTCTTTCTCAAGTCAATAGTAAATTATATTTTTTTATAACTAGCTTGTGCATTAATTAAAAATATTTTAATATCATGCACAAGCAATTAATCTATTTCATTTTCACTTCATATTTTGCTGATTTATATGTAATAGGTTCTTTACTAGAATCATTATCTTTAAATTGTATTATCTCAACCACATGCTCACCTTCATATAAATTTTCATCTGATAAATTTAAACTAACTTTATCATTTTCATAATTACCCTTAGCCACTAAATTTTTATCTATAAATATATAACTTGTTTTTTTATTGTCAAAATTAGATGTAGATAAATCTAATTGCATAATCTTAACACCTACTTCTGGGTGAATTATAGGTATAAGATTTTCTTTTGAATTTTCGTTAGGTAAAGAAACTATTATGGTTCCTTCTCCTAATTCTTCACTTAAATCTTTAGGATAAGTTACAATTTCATCTTTAACTTTTTCCTCTATATTTTCGTTTACATCACTTTTTATATTCTTATTATTATTAGATCCACATCCTGTAAGTACAATCATAGATGCTACTATTATAAGTAAAATTTTTTTCATTTTTTCTTC
This sequence comes from Clostridium amazonense, assembly GCF_056431285.1. Classification (NCBI taxonomy): domain Bacteria; kingdom Bacillati; phylum Bacillota; class Clostridia; order Eubacteriales; family Clostridiaceae; genus Clostridium; species Clostridium amazonense. The sequence continues at coordinate 366,415 of NZ_JBWKMH010000024.1, forward strand.
CTCCTAAGTTAATTTAATCAAAAAAATAACTATAACTTTTTTAGTTATAGTTATTTTTCTCTAAGGCATAGTATTTATACTAGTTCATTTTGTTTTTTTAGTTCCTTTAATCTATCCTCTTCCTTTTTCATTGCAATATAAATATAAACTTTTTCATGCCAACTTTCATAAAGTTTATAATCTACATCCTTTAAAAAATGTAAGAATTCTTCTAATCTACCTCGTTTCTCCATGCCTCTCATTAGATGTCTTGGATAACTAACCTTTTCATCATATTGATTTTTAGGATCTATTACTTTTATTGAATAGTCTTCTTGTATATATAAATCCTTACATCTAATATCCAGCTTTCTATATCCTAGTTTTTTGAAGTCTTTATAAAGACATATAATATGTTCTGTTAACTTTCTATTTATATGGTTTCTTCTTAAGTACTTATCAAGCCTAACACCACCTACATAATCCCTAATTATATAGAAACTACCATGTTCATAAGCTTTAGGAAAATATTCACTTTTCCTTGATTTAACTAAAGTTTCATACTCTGATTTGCAAACTTTTGGACTGTTAAATATTTTTATTATTTTGCCATCAGGAAGTAAATAGACTACTCCATTATTTCCTCTACCTAAATAGTCTGATTTTTTTATCATATTTTCTATTCTTTCACTTAAATATATTGGATTACTAAATCCTCTAGTCATAGTTCCTCCATTATACATAGCTATTAATATTATTCTATGCAAAAGTTAAAATAAGTAGCATTAAAATCTTTAAATTTGAAATACTACAATTATAATTAGGAATTTAACCTTAAACACATGTATAGGGTTTCAAGCTGAAAAATAAAATTATTTAAATATTAAATGAGAATAGTAGTATTCCAAGAAACAGTAATTATTTAAAACGTTATTCATAAAAATCTCAAAGAAACTCTAATAAATTTGACATTTTATTTCCAAGACTAAACGGCTGAATCGACGTCCTGTCTAGGCAGTAGCTGAACCCGTCCTTGGGTTCAGGTCTTGAAAATAAAACACAAATTAATAAGATTTTCTAAATCAATTTTTAAAGAAATACTAATTTAAATAATTTCTGTTTCTTGATGAAAGAAAAAAATTTTCAATTGATAAATGTGTTATTTAAAATTTGAACTTGTAGGCCTATGTGGGAAACAAGCTCAAATTCAAAATAATAGCTTTATCAAATGATACTAACGATATTACAGTTTATTGCTATATTTGTATTTAGAACCAAGTAATAAGCAAGAGTGAATAGTGAAAAGTTAGCATTAAATTTCTCAATTTAAATATAAATTATTTAAATTATTATTCATATAAAAGGAGATATTATGATTGTTAGATTGGGTTATGTAGCAATTGCTTTAAATTTGAAAAATGTTAAATCATCTAGTACTGTAACATTTAGTTACTATAATAAACTAAAGACTGATGATGAAAAATTAAATAAATTAATTTCAGTAACTAAAGCAAATCTAGATGGATTATATAAAATTTTAAAGTATAATGTAGAAAATCAAATTCATTTTTATAGAATATCTTCTGCTATAATTCCTTTAGCTACTCACCCTGAAGTTGAAAATTGGAATTATAGAGAAATTTTTAAAGACTCATTTAAAACTATTGGTGAATTTATACAAGATAATAATTTAAGAGTAGACACTCACCCTGATCAATTCAATGTAATTAACAGTGTAAATTCTAAAACCGTAGAAAATACTACTAGAAATTTAGTAGTACATTCTAATTTTTTTGAAGACATTAATTATAATAATGGAAAAATGGTGCTACATGTGGGTGGTAAACAAGATGGAATAGATTTTGCCTCTAAAAGATTTATAGATAATTTCGAAAAACTTCCTAAAGAAATTACATCTAAAATAATTTTAGAAAATGATGATAAAAGCTTTTCAGCTATGAATACTTTAAACATTTGCAAAAAATTAAACATACCTATGGTATTAGATTTACATCATCACAAATGCCATAATAACAATGAATCACTTTTAAAAATACTAGAAGATTTTATTTCAACATGGAACAACGAATATTTTCCACCTAAAATTCATTATTCAACACCACGTGCTCATAAATTAGATAGGAAACATGCTGATTATATAAATGCTATTGAATTTGTAAATTTCTTAGAACTTTTTAAGACTTTAGATACTAACTTAGATGTAATGATTGAAGCTAAAAATAAAGATTTAGCTCTATTTAAATTGCATAATAATATAAAAAGATTAAAACCTGAATGGACTTGGTTAGACAACTCTACTATTCTAATATAAAAAGCATTGAAGAAAATTTTCCTCAATGCTTTTTATATTTCTATTTATGATATTTTATAAGACCTGGGAATAATTCATCGCCAAGTTCTTTACCTTCTTCCATAAGTTCTTTTAATTCATCTATATCGTCTATGTAGCTTACTCCTTCTTCTAAATCAAATATATCTACATATTCTTCATTCTCTTCTTCATTTAATTCAAACTTAGAATCATCTTCATTTTCTTCTTCTAAATCAAAATCACTAAAATCTTCTAAGTCTACCTTTTCTGTTTCTTTATTTTCAGTTTCTATGTCTACATCTTTATTTTCTTCAAAAACTTCGTCTATTTTTATTGCTTTAACATCATAACCTTCAAGTTCTAAACATTTTCCACAATTATCACAAATTTTATTTTTATCTAATTCACAAGTCTCACATTCTTTACAATCATTACAAATTTTATTTTCATTAAAGATACATTTTTTGCTCATTTAACTACCTTCTTTTCAATTTATTTGTATACTTTTCCAATCTGATTTTTAAATCATAACACTATATATTTTTGACAACTTTGTCTAAAATTAAAACTAATATGTTGCATAGTAAATTTTAAAAATCGCATCATATTATATCAAACTAACAAGTTTAATTCAAGTTTAAATACTATAATATATATATTTGTTAATTTATGATATAATCTAAATACTCACACAACAAGTAAATTATGTAAGGGGGCTATATTAGTTATGGCTACATGGATTGCTCATTTAAGAGTAGCTGAAAATTTATTAAATAAAGGATTCAATTTTGATGTATCTTCATTTTTAATTGGAAACATAGGACCTGATTCTGGTGTTCCTAATGAAGATTATAGTAGTTTTTATCCACCACGTGAGATAACTCATTGGGAAAAAAATAAAATTTCAGATGCTGAAGGATTTTTTAATAAATATATACAAAATGCTCATCCAATCACTGATAAAAATGAATTTTCATTTAAAATAGGTTATTATACTCATCTATTAACTGATATTGAGTGGAAAAAATTATATGAAGCTAAAAAGAAAACTCCTCTTTATAAAGAAAATTTAGATAAAGATAAAAAATTCATATGGGTAATTAAAGACGATTGGTATGGATTAGACTTTTTATATCTAGACCAAAATCCCAATTGCTACTTTTTTAAAGTATTTAAAAATGTAGCTGAAGTTCCTGACTATCTTGATTACTTTCCTAAAGGAGCTTTTACTAAAAGTGTTAAAAACATATGTGAATATTATTTAGGTGAAAACACATTAACTAAAGAAAACTTTAAATACCTAACAGAAGAAGAAATGAATAAATTTATTGAAAATGCTACAAATACAATTGAAATAATTTTAAAAGAAAAACTAAAGAATTTAAATCTAAATTAATTTTATCACTTAAATATTATTATAAATTCTACTAATACAATATTAAAGGACCACACCCAAGTGGTCTTTTAACATATGTTTAAAATTTTCTATTCATTAAATTTTATATAATAGAGATTTGTCCATTGATGCAACTAATCATTTCTTCATTCGTAATCTTATAAACTTTATATCCATTAAATTAACTATTACATTTTTCTTTTTTAATAATTTCATAAATATTATTTAAGGCTAAAGTTTCTCTTCTTATCCAACTTGTAGTATTTATATTACCATTAGCTAGTATATTTTCATTATTTTTTATGGCTTCTTTTATATTAACCCATTCACTCATAAACCCTAGTTCTTGTTCATACTCATCTAGTTTTTGTTCTTTAACTTCATCCATAACGGAACATTTATAATAATAGGAATACATTATAAATTTACATTCACTTTCAAATTTATCCTTAGAAACTTCTTTTATCTTACCTATTAATTCCAAAATACTTTCTATACTATACCCTGTTTCCTCAGCAACTTCTCTCATTAAAGCTTCATTGTGGCTTTCTCCCTTATTTATTCCTCCACCAGGAAACTTATAATCACCTTTATTTGATTTGACAAGTAATATTTCTTCTCCCCTTATAACAACTCCTCTTACTGCAATTCTCTTAAATGATTTCTTATATTCTATTACTTTCTTATCATCACAAATTTGTAAGCTAAACATAATTTTTCTCCCCTATATTTTTAATTTTCCTATAATTTTTCTACTTATCATAAATTAGTTTTATAGCTAATTTCCAATATAATGTCAGTAAATTATATCATAATTTTTAATTACCGTATTCTTCAATTTTAAAAGAACATTATTCATATCTTAAATTTCAATATTTATGTGGTTTAATAAACATATTATGAAAGCTTCTTATATAATTTGTAATAATTAAATTTACACATTTCGCCGCAGTATTTTGCCACCTTATTACCAAACGCTTGAAAACCAAGCTTTTTAATTACAGTATTAGAAGGTATATTATCTGGCTTAACAATAGCAACTAATTCTTTTAACTCAGTATTTTTAAAAATCCACTTAATTAATGTTTTAGCAGCTTCAGTACCATATCCTTTGCCTTGATAGTTATCTGAAACAGCATATGAAATCTCAACTTCATTATCTACCATAGCTTGTGCATGAACACCAACAAAGCCAATACATTTATGATCACACTTATGCTCAATTGCTAGCATTATAAATGGTTCACTAATATCAAATTTTTTATTTATCCATTCTATCCAATCAAGTGCCTCTTTTTCATCATGCATAACCATATCAGCCATCCAATAAGACACCTTTGGTTGCTGACTATAATAAGCCGCATCTTCTACATCAACTGATGAAAAAGGTCTAACAATTAAGTTATCTGTTTCAATATTAATATTCATCATTCTCAAACTCCCCTTTAATAGTCTTGGAATTTTTATTCTATATTTTTACTTTTTATTATATTTTTACAATTATATCATCTAATTTAAATTTTATCCATAAATTTGTAAAATATATTAAATCTTCACACTATTCCCTAGCTTCATTATTCAGAGTTTTACTTGTATAAAAACATTAAAAAAATCCAATTCAAACAACTATAACTTATTTATGAATTGGATTATTACATATAGGGTTCAAACTCAAAGTAATCTTTTTATCAAATGATATTACTAAAATTATATTTTATTCCTATGTTTGTATCTTAAACCAATTAAGAACTAAGAGTGAAAAGTTAAAAGTTATGGTAAATATTACTCTCTTTGTTCCTAATATCTAAAAATAGAAACACATAAAAACTAGTTTTTATATAATATTTAAATTATTTACTTTGAAAAATATTATAAAATTTGATTAAAAAACTGAGACTTCAGTTTTATCGTTAATTGTTAATTTTTGTACAACACTTCTAATTGCTCGTTCTCAATTGAAATAAGAATAATTTCATCTTTCAACTTGCACTACAAATTTTTATTTAGTCTATATACTTCATAATTTAATATAAGTGCAAAGCTAGACCAAATTAAGTACGGAATTAATAATATACCGGCTATTCTATCTTTTTTATAAAACTTTATAACTGTAATTATTAATACTATAATTAAACATGCTAAATCTATAAGTGCTAATAATCTAAAATTAAAATAAAAGAATAATATTGGCCATAATAAATTTAATGCAAATTGTATTATAAAAATAACTACCTCAAAAGTAACATCTTCACCTAAACTTCCAAGCATAAGTATTCTATAAAAAGCTAATGCCATTAAAACATATAATATAGGCCAAACTATTCCAAAAACAATTGGTGGTGGTGCAAATTTAGGTCTCATAAGCCCTAAATAAATATTTGGTGCTGACCTTGTTATAATGCTTATTATTATAGATAATCCTAAAACAAAAATTAAACTGATTAAAAGAAGAAATATGTTTTTCTCCCCTTTAACTTTTAAAATTGACTTCACAAAATTCACCTACCTAAAACAAATATTTTTTATTTATCTATTCTACTAATATTTATATAAATCCTAATTATTCATACTTTGATAATATTTTTATAAAATACATATAAATATCTATAAATATATCCACTTAAATAGAATTGTTTATATTTTCAAGTCTTTTCTCATCTATTGACTCCAATTAATAAAAATTGTAAAATATATTTTGTTATTATAATCTTATTTAACTTAATCATATCTTTTAAACATTTCATTTATAAAAAAATTTCCAATAGGTGATGGGGTTCGCCTTTAAATGCCAATCTTTGGCTGATGACTCCTACATAAAAATTTAATATTGATGTATTTTAGGAGGTTTTTATGACTTTTTTTATTTTACTTATTAGTTTACTCATAATATGCCTACTCTCCAATTTTAGTGGAAAGCTAGCAGAGTTAATTAAATTGCCTTCTCTTATTGGAATGATGCTTCTAGGAATGCTTATAGGACCTTATTGTTTTAAATTAGTTCCTAATATCACTATTTCTGTAGCTCCTTTCATAAAAGATTTTGCTCTTATAACCGTATTATTTATTGCTGGTCTTGGAATTAGCAAAAATCAAATGCACAAAATTGGTCGTCCTGCTATTTTATTAAGTATAGTACCAGCAACTATAGAAGGCTTTATAATTGCATATCTTAGTACAATTTTTTTAGGTTTTGATTTTATTCAAGGAGCAATTTTAGGCTTTATAATTGCAGCTGTAAGTCCTGCTGTGCTTATTCCTTCCATGCTTGACTTAATTGATAAAAGGCTTGGTGAAGATAAATCTATTCCAGAAATGCTTTTAGTAGGAGCTTCTGCTGATGATACTGTTGCTATAACACTTTTTACTACTTTTTTATCTTTATATATGCAAAAAAGTTCTGGTGGAGATTTTTTACTAATAAAAAGTATATCTACAATTCCAATAACTATAATTTTAAGCATAATAATTTCATATATACTTTGCAAACTTTCAACTTTTGTTATATCTAAATTTAAAACTAAATACTTGAAAGTTATATTTGTATTTTCAATATGTATTATTCTTAGAATTATAGAATCTAGATTCAAAATTGAAGTATTTAATTCATTATTAACAATAATGTTATATGGATTTTTCTTAAGATCTCAAACAGAAGATAGTGCACTATATATAAAAACTAAAATGGATAAATTCTGGAAACTAGGGAAGCTATATCTTTTTGTTTTTGTAGGTATGGCAATAAATCCATCTTTAGCTTTAGGTTATTTAAAAATTGGAGTAATAATTTTAACAATTTCTCTTTCATTTAGGTCTTTAGGTGTTTTATTATCTCTAGTAAATACAAATCTTACAATGAAGGAAAGATTATTTTGTGTTGTAGCTTATCTTCCTAAGGCAACAGTTCAATCTGCTAAGGCTGGTATTCCTCTTCAAATGGGCGTAGCTGGTGGTGAAATTATGCAGGCTATTGCTCTTTTAAGTGTTTTAATAACTGCTCCAATTGGTGCTATAGGCATAAAAATCTTTGCACCTAAATGTTTAAATAAAATTAATGATTAATAACAGTATAATAATTCTTTCAACAATTAATACTAAGGTTATAAATAAAAATGAATTTTAATAACTTAAAGTTTAATTTTGGAAAAGGTGATGAAATGGATAAATTAAAAGAAATATTATTAAGTGAAATTCCTGGTTTTAAAGAAACAGGATTAAAATTTTTGAATAAAGAAATTACTAAAATGGAATTTAAAGGAGTGTCTGGTGGCTTTGGAGCATATGCTCATAGAGATGGACAGTCTTTTATGATTAGACTTAGAATTCCTTCAGGAATTACGTCTAAAGAAGAACTAAAAATTATATATGATATGGCTAAAAAATATAATTTAGATCATATTCATTTAACTACTCGTCAAGCTATTCAATTTCATGGACTCTCTATAGAAGATATTTGTGAAGTCATGGAAGAAGGTTTAAAACATAATATTTACACTAGAGGTGCTGGCGGAAACTATCCAAGAAATGTTGCCATGTCTCCTCTATCTGGTGTAGATCCTAATGAAATTTTTGATGTTACACCATATGCTATTGCTGCTAATAATCATTTTCTTAAAAAAATATATACATACAAATTACCTAGAAAACTAAAAGTTGCTTTTTCTAATAATAATGTAGACGAAGGTCACTGTACTGTTCATGATTTAGGTTTTGTAGCATGCAAAAAAGATAATAAAAATTATTTCAAAGTGTTTTTAGGTGGTGGTCTTGGAAGAAATCCTAAATTAAGTTTAGAACTTGATGAACTTGTTGAACCTAAGGATGTATTATACCACATAGAAGCTATGACCAATCTTTTTATAAACGAAGGAAACTATGAAAATAAAAGTAAAGCTCGTATAAGATATATGGTTGAAAAATTAGGTGAAGAAGGTTTCTTAAATGAATATAAAAAATATTTAAAACAAGCTAAAGAAAAAGGCGGTTTAGATGTAAATCCTGAACTAATAAATTATACTAAAGAAGGTTTAGAAACAACCATTCAAGATAAGCGACTATTTAAACAAAAACAATCTGGTCTTTATAGTGTTTACTTCCATCCAATTGGTGGTCAGCTTAGCATGAAAGATTTTAAAGTCATTTTAGATGAACTTGATAAAATTGAAAATCCAATTATAAGACTTGCTATGACAGAAGGCATTTACTTTATAAATTTAAATGGTAAAGAAGCTGAATCAATGCTTAAAGCCACATCAAAATTAGGAGGAGAAACAGCCTTAGAGCAAAGTGTTTCTTGTATAGGTGTACCTATTTGTCAAATGGGACTACTTGAAAGCCAAAAAGAACTTAATTCTATAGTAGATTACTTTAGAGAACATAATTTCAACTCAGACATACTTCCTAGAATTCATATTTCAGGATGTGGAAACTCTTGTGGAGTTCATCAAATTGGTGAAATAGGTTTAACTGGAAAAATGAAAAGAGTAAATGACAAATCTACAGGAGTTTTTGAACTTCATATTGGTGGAAATGTAGGTGTTGGAAAAGCTGCTTTAGGTGAATGCTATGGAGACATTGAATTCTCTAAAGTTCCTGAATTTTTATATGAAATCGCTTTAAAAATTAAAGATAGCAATAAAGATTTCTGCACTTGGGTTAAAGAAAACAATTCTGAACTTCGAGAAATAGTAACTAAATTTGCAGTTTAAAAAATAATTTAAATATATGTAAAAGTCCAGTAAATAAACTTACTGGACTTTTTAATACTAGCAACATTACACACATGCATATTGTTGCTAGTATACTTTTTTATAAATTTACAGTTAATAATGGTACTTCTAAATATCCTATATATAAAACTCATTTGATTTATTTAATCTCCATTAGAAATAAGTTCATTCATTTCTAATGACATACTTCTAAGTTCCTCAGAACTTGCTGATAACTCTTGACTCATAGCTGCTGTTTGAGTAACTGCTTCATTTACCATATTAAATGAGTCCATAGTTTCTTTTGTAGAAATATATATATCATTATTAAAGTTAACTACATTTTCAGTTTCATTTAATAGTTCATCAATTAATCCACTAATCTCTTTAATTTTTTCATCTGAAATATTTAAATCTTTTAACATAACTTTTATATTTTTAACTGTCTCATTTATAATGAAATCTCCTGTATCAATTCTTTCAGTGTTTTCATTCATAAGACTTTCAACATTATTAACTAATCCTTTTAATTCATTTGTTATATTGCTAACATCTTGAAGTGAAGCATTAGTGTTTTCTGCAAGTTTTCTTATTTCATCAGCTACAACTGAAAATCCTTTTCCATATTCTCCAGCCCTAGCAGCTTCAATGGATGCATTTAGAGCAAGCAAATTTGTTTGGTTAGAAATTTTTGAAATAAGTTCAATAATACTGTCAATTTCCTTTGATTTATCATCAAGTAGTTTAGTAGCTTCAAAAGTACTTCCTACGCTTTCTTTAATTCCTGAAATTATAGTAACTATTTCTCCTAATTTTTTTTCATTTGTATTAGACAGTTTAATAATCTCTTTTGATTTATCTTCTATATCTTTAGTTTTATCAGAAACTATTTTATTTGTATTTAAAAACTCATCTAATATTTTTGTACTTTCCAATGAATTATCAAGTGTCAATTGAGATTTTTCTGATATTGCTTCTGTTGTATTTACTAAATCATCTAATCTTTTATTTTCTTCTTCTGACACATTTAATAATGTTTCACTAGAGTTCAATAAAACTTCAGCATAATTTTTCATATGATTAAACATATTATTAATTTTATTATTATTTTCTAAAAGCTCTTTTTCTCTTCCATCTACAATTTTTAATAAATTAGATGCAAAAGTTGTAAGAAACAGTATTCCTGTAGAAATTAATGTTATTACAACCACTCTTAAAATAAGTTCCCTAATCATAAATTCGCTACTAGGTAATGTTGATGGATTTAATATAAATATAGCAACTTGTGATATTAAACTTATTATAATAGAAGCTATATTTAGTTTATTATCTAAAAGTAATGCACCTATAAGAATAAAATAAAATACAGATGCCCAAATTTCTTTTGATGGAACAATAAAACATATTGCATTATAATTTATATAAGATATAACTAATATTATAATTTTTAATTTAGGCAATATTTCAATATTTAGCTTATCATCTACAATTGCTTTATTGTGAATTACTCTAAAGACAACAACTTCTAAAACTGTTAAAATAAGAAATCCAATTAATGTACTCCATTTTATTTCTGGGTACATTTTTAATATCTTTAATGTAATAAATGTTGTTGATGCTACTAATACACTTATTGAATAAATTATAAGAATATATTTTAAAGAATTTTTCTGATAATCTATTATTGTACTTGTATTATCTACTAAGCTATTTTTACTTGATTCCAAATACTATCACTCCCTAAATAAAATTTACCATTTATAAAGCAATACACCAATTGTGTATCCTGCTGCAACAGAGCAAAATATACCTAGATTTCCACTTTCAAAAGTCTTAACTTTTAATGCATCATCTAATGACATAATAGGACTTGTACATCCAGTATATCCATACTTGTCTCCTACAAATGTTGTTTTTGTCATATCTGCTTCAAGTTTTTCAAAAGTTAACTCTAAGTCAGCCTTAGAAAATTGTGACATAAAGTAATGTGTTACGTCTCCTACATTATATCCATGTTCATCTAAAATTGCTTTTATATTCTCACTCCATTTTTCAGATAAGAAGCTAAAATCAAAAGGCTTCCAAAGTAATTGTCTATCTTCTTTTGTTCTTCCCTCGTCATTTAAATTAGACATTCCACAAGCTGGAAATGTTATTGTTGAATAATATTCATCATCAGTATACATTCTTGAACCTAAAAATCCTCTTTCTTCAGATTCTTCTCTAACTTCAAGAATTATTGCTGCTCCTCCATCACCAAAACAACCATAGCTTACTATATCATCTTCTCTTGCTAAGCTATTAATGAATGAACCTCCAGCTATTAATATTTTTTTATATTTTGAATCTGTTTTTAAATATCTACATGCAATATCTATTGCAGTAAGCATTCCTGTACAATTAGAGTTTACATCAAACACTGCTGTTGAATTTTTAGCACCAATTTTATTTCTTACCATAATTGCACAACAAGGCGATAAATATTCTGCAGCATCAGATACAGATATAATCATATCTATGTCCTCAGCTTTTAACCCAGCATTTCGTAATGCATTTTTTGAAGCCTCCACTGACATAGTTACTGTAGATTCATCTCTACTTGCATGTGTTCTTATATCTCTACCTAATTTATTCATAAGACCTTTAGCATGATCTTCTAAATTAAACTTTTTAAAATGCTCCAATAACTCCTCATTTTTAACTTTCTTTTTAGGATGATAAGACCCTACTCCTTTAATGTGTACATTTTTATACATGTTGTCCTCCTTCATTGTTAATACACAATATTATTATTCTATAGGATTTTAAACTTAAATTTTCTATTATAAATTCATTAGCTGACAAAATTTAAAATTACTCCTATGTGTGTCGATACGTGTATGCATTTGCATTTTTTTGAAAATTCATTCTACATTTTAATATATTTTATATCATATTTTTAACTATACAAAACAATTACTAAGTGAAATCAATTACATTTCTTAAAATTCTTTTAATATAATTATATATCGTATATTTTTTTATAAAGCTTATAGTTTTTCATAAAAAAATAAGTAGACATTTTAATGTCTACTTATAAATATCTAGTTATTTTAACTTAACATAAGATTTTCCATTTCTGCTGCCATAGTTCTAAGTTCTTGTGAACTTGCTGACAATTCTTCACTCATAGCAGCAGTTTCTTCTAAAGAAGTATTTACCTCTTCAAAACTTTTCATTGTCTCTTTAGTATCTTCATATATATCATTATTAAAATTAAAAATATTTTCTGTTTCTAATAAAATATTTTTCGCTAATCCGTTTATATCATTAATTTTTTCACCTGAATTATTTAAATCTTTTAACATAGTTTTTATATTATTTGCTGCATTTTTTATAATAGTGTCACCATTATTTATTCTATCACTATTTTTATCCATTAGATTTTCTACATTTCCAATTAAATTTTTTAATTCATCAGTTATATTTGAAATATCTTTTAATGAACTATTTGTATTTTCAGCTAATTTTCTTATTTCATCAGCAACAATGGCAAATCCTTTACCATGTTCACCTGCTCTTGCTGCCTCTATAGATGCATTTAATGCTAACAAATTAGTTTGATTTGAGATTTCACCTATTAAATTAATAATATTATCAATTTCTTTTGATTTTGAGTCTAAAAGCCTAGTAGCATTAAACGTACTATCAATACTATTTTTAATATCCATTATAATCTCTACTATCTCATTTAATGTTGCTTCATTATTTTCTGATAACTTTATAATTTCATCTGAATCACTTTTTACATCAATAGTCTTTGTTGATATTACTTTATTAGTCTCTAAAAAATTCTTTAAGATTTCTGTATTCTCTTCTGTATTTGATAAAACAGAATTAGCTTTTTCCGAAACTATTTCTGTAGTTTTAACTAAACTATCTAAACGTTTGCTTTCTTCTTCTGATATATTTAATAATACTTCACTAGAGTTTGATAATGTTTTTGAGTAATCCTTGATTTTATCAAACATATTTGTAATAGTATTATTTTTGTTTTTTAAGTTTAATTCATTATTTTCAACTTCTCTAAGTATTTTAGATGCAAACATAGTAAGTGTAAGTATTGATGCATAAACTAAATATATTGCAACACCTCTTAATATAAGTTCCCTAACAACAAATTCATTTGGAATAGTGGCTGGGTTAACTATAAATATAATAATTTGACATATTACCCCAACTCCAACTGATAATGCATTTATTTTATTATCTAAAAATATAGCTGACATAAGCATAAATGCAAATACACACATCCATATTTCCTTTGATGGTATAAATAGACATATAAGAATATAATTAATATATGATGTAATTAAAATCTCTAATTTTAAAAAACTAAACCACTTAAAATTTAATTCATTATTATCCATTGTTTTCTTATAAAATAAATTAAATGCTACAATTTCAATAATAGCTATTAAAAATAAAGTAATTAGTTTAATCCATGACACCTCTGGATACAACCCCGCAAATTTTAAAACTGTAAATAAAATAGGGCTAGATAATCCACTTACACCATACATTTTCAAAGTAAATTCTAATGTTTCTTTTTGATATTTAATAATAGTACTTCCTTCTTGACTCAACACGTTCCCCCCTCTATGAAAATTCCAATATGAATTTTCAAATAATAATATTATTAGGTCAACTTTTATATAACATTTTCTTTTAATTATCATTTAGAATAAGTTTAATTATATTTTGAGTTTGAAACCCTATAATGAATTTCAGTCTTAAGATAATATCTATATCAATTATTAATTTAAACATTTCAGATTTTACTTATAATTTCAATTTATATCACCATTTATATATTAGTGAAGCTATAGTATATCCTGATGCTACAGAACAAAAAATTCCTATATCCCCACTTTTAAATGTTTTCTTTTTTAATGTATCATCTAATGACATAATAGGACTTGTACATCCAGTGTATCCATATTTATCTCCTACAAATGTAGTTTTATCCATACTAGTTTCAAGTTTTTCAAAAGTTAATTCTAGGTCAGTTTTAGAAAACTGAGACATAAAATAATGCGTTACATCTTTAGGTTTGTAATTATGTTCATCTAAAATTCCTCTTATTACATCATTCCATTTTTCTGATAAAAAACTAAAATCAAATGGCTTCCATTGCACTCGCCTATCTTCATCTTCAATTGAATCACAAGCTATTTGTGACATACCACAGCCTGGCATTGTTATAGACCAATAGAATGAATCATCTGTGTACATTTTAGATCCTAAAAATCCTCTTTCTTCACTTTCCTCTTTCACTTCAAGAATTATTGCTGCTCCTCCATCACCAGAACATCCATAAGCTACAATATCATCTTTTTTTGCAAGTTTATTTACCAACGATGATCCTGTTATTAATATTCTTTTATATCTACTATCAGTTTTTAAATATTTAGTTGCAATATCTATTCCTGTAAGCATTCCTGTACAGTTAGAATTCACATCAAAAACAGTTACACTGTTTTTTGCTTGTAGTTTATTTCTTATTATTAATGCACAACAAGGTGAAAAATACTCAGGCACATCTGCTGCAGATATGATCATATCAATATCACTTGCTTTTAATTTACAATTTTCAAGTGCATTTTTAGCAGCTTCTACTGCCATCGTTATACCTGTCTCCCCTTCTCTTGCATAAGTTCTAATGTTTCTTCCCAATTTTTCCATTATAGCTTCGGAATGTTCATCTAGATTATAATTTTTAAAATGTTCAATTAGTTCCTCATTATTAACCCTTATATCTGGATGATAAGTTCCTACTCCTTTTATATGTGCATTTCTATACATTTTTCTCCCCCTCGTAAATAATACTTACACTAAAAAAATTTCTTAGGTAAGTTTTTTGTGTCTCTTTACATATTTTTTATTTTTTTACATATTATATTAAATTTCTTGCTATTCACTTACATTATAACAATATTTTCTGATTTTTCAAATTAATTTTTATATTTCTTCACTTTATTTTTTAATTATTTTCTCATTATATTTACATATGTAATTTGATTTTATTTTTTTCAAAAAAATAATTCAATGTTAATTTAATTTAACATTGAATTAAAATTTTTCTATTTTCTAACACCAAAACCGCCATAAACAGTTTTAGTATCTGTTATAGATATTACTGATTTCATATCTACACTTTCTATAAGTTTTATGATTTCTTTTTTTCTTTTTCTTTTTAAATGCAGTATAAGTATAAGTTTTTTACTATCAAGTCCTTCACCTTCTATAGATGTTACACCTACTTCTGCTCTCCTTAATACTTTAAGCATTTCTTCGCCATCTTCTTTTTTTACTATTACATTCATAGTTATTATTCCAATTGCCAATTTATCCTCAACTATAGAACCTAAATAGTTTCCACAAGCATATCCTAAAGCATATACTATAATTTTTATAGGATCATCTTGTATTCCATCTAGTACATTTCCTACTACTAATAACCATATTATAACTTCAAAAAATCCTATAATAGCTGCATATACTTTTTCTCCTTTTGTTAAAAGCACTGTTCTTACAGTTGTTAATGAAACCTCTACTATCTTGGAAATAAATATAAAAAAATATATTAACATAATATTCCTCCTTTATTTTATTTTTTTAAAATTTAGTTTTTTCTCAACATTTTAATTACTATTCTACAAATTTTCTTTATAAATTTCAATATTTTTATGAAATTTCAAATTATTTAATTTTTCTATACATATTATTTGCTTAGTTTTATATATTCTAAAATTCTTTATTTTTTATTTAAATATATAAAACTAAATTCCATATTATCTTTGCAAGATTGAAACCTCGCCTACTTTATTAATTGAAAATTGAAGATTGAAAATGATATTATTTAATTTATTCTCCTTCATAGCTTTTCCTATGTAGCTGAGACTTCAGTCTTGGCAGTCTTTGATATGGATGCAAATTTAGAAATAATATATTGAAATGACGTTTTGCAAGGTTAAAACCTCTCCTACAAACCTTTGAAATTTCAACTCAATTTCTGTTTCCTTCGTAACTGAGACTTTAGTCTTGGCAGTCTTTGATATGTATGTAAAATTAGAATTAATATATTTAAATGACGTTTTGCAAGAATGAATTCTCGCCTACTTTATTAATTGAAAGTTGAAGATTGAAAATGATAAATTATATTATTTAATTTAATTGCTTCACCTTCGTAGCTGAGCTTTTAATCTTGGCGGTAATGTATCCTTGCTAAATTTTATTGGTTTCATCTTTAAAATATACTAATCAACAAGAGGGACGGACATCTCATAGAACAATCACCTTTTCATAATTTATTATCCTTTTTACTAATATACTTATCTAAGCAAGCAAAGTGAGTCCCTAACAGATTACAAATTTAAAAGTAATACAAATAACGTTCTGCAAGGTTGAAACCTCGCCTACTTTGTCAATTGAAAGTTGAGAATTGAAAATTGAAAATGATAAACTCATAGTCCCCTATAGAAATGTAGACTCATAATTCAAATGGAATTATACTAGGATTAATGAATGGAGGGGTGCATTATGAGTGGAAATTTTATTAGAAAATATACTGAAGAAGAACGAGTGAAAATTGTGGAA
>NZ_JBWKMH010000024.1:383643-383878 GCF_056431285.1 Clostridium amazonense
ACAATTTAAAAATGAAGAAATAATTGTAGACTACAAAAAAGAGTATAAAAAAACCCAAGAAAAGTGTAGAGATCTTGAATTAGAAGTTGCTGTTCTTCAAGATTTATTTAAAAAAAAGAAATAAATGAAGACCTTAATTTATACTCTTATGCATCCGAATGGATTTCTATAGGAGCACCTACTAAGACTATATTAAAGATATTAGGACTAAAAAAATCTACTTATTATAAACAAC
>NZ_JBWKMH010000025.1:0-90790 GCF_056431285.1 Clostridium amazonense
GTGTGTTCAAGAGAATGTAATACATGAAAGAATACCTGTTCATAGTCCTAATTACAATGCTCATATAGAGTCATACCATAGATATTTACAACAAGAATGCCTTGCCGGCAGGCTGTTTAAAAATTTTAAAGATGCAATTAACACTATTGAAAAATACGTAGATAACTATAACTTTAAAAGAATACATTCTTCAGTTGATTATAGAACCCCAAATGAGTTCTATAATCTAAAAAATAGTAATTTTAAGAATAAGCTAGTAATTAGCATTTAGAGTCTACTTTTGTGGGGCCAATCCGAAAATGATAAATTATATTATTTAATTTAATTGCTTCACCTTCGTAGCTGAGATTTTAATCTTGGCGGTCTTTAATATGAATGTAAAGTTAGACTATATAATAAAGGGTTGTATCAAAATAACTTAGTTAATAGATTAATTAATAAGTTTAATTTAAAATTATAAACTATATTATTAAATTAATGAAAAATATAAGGCTATCGGTAAACTTTAAATACCAATAGCCTTTTTCTAGTTTGGATTTCAATATACTATAGGGTTCCAATTTCAAATAATACATTTATCAATCTGAAAACTTTTTTCTTTCATCAAGGAACAGGAATTATTTAAATAAGTATTTCTTTTAAAATTGATTTAGAAACTCTTATTAATTTGTGTTTTATTTTCAAGACCTGAACCCAAGGACGGGTTCAGCGACTGCCTAGACAGGACGTCGATTCAGCCGTTTAGTCTTGGAAATAAAATGGCTAATTTATTAGAGTTTCTTTGAAATTTTTATGAATAACGTTTTAAATAATTCCTGTTTCCTTTACTAACATTATTCTCATTTAATATTTGAGTAATTTCATTTTTTAACTTGGAACCCTATATTTTAACAAAAATATTTTTGATACAGCCCTAGCTTAATTACCTGCTACAGTAACACCTTTAAGTTTTATTGACTTAGGTCCTACAAATTTACTTGTTTCAAATATTTCCTTTGATAATATCATATTTCCTTGAGCATCTTTAACATTTCCAGATATAGATCCTCCTGTTATTGGAATTGTATTTTCACCATCATAGTAAAATCCAAGTCTTATTTCACCACAGAAGTTTCCAAGTGATAGATCCATATCAAAAGCTGAAAATGCTAATAAATCTAGATGTGGCTCTTTTTTCATTTCTGCAATTGTTGTATTTCCACTATTAACTACTAATTTGTTTAAATTTCCAGTTGCCTTAGTCTTCAAGTAACTAGAATATCTAAAATTACCATAATAACTCTTTAATATTCCATCCTCTATAATATTAGTTCTATTTAACATTACTCCATCATTATCATAAGGGTTAGTTCCTTCAAGACTTACGTTTATCTTATCTTCAATTATATTTACTCCTTGAATACTGTCTCCAATTTTAAATTTTGATCCTTTTGTATATATAGACCTAGCATTAGCTTTATACTGATAATATTCAAAAAAAGTTTGTACTGCCTCTTTGTTTAGTATAACATCATATTTTCCTGTTTTTACTGAACTTTTTGCTTTTGCTCTAGACTTAACAACTTCTATTGCTTCTCTTACACTTTCTGCTATAGTATTTTCATTTAATTCATCATAATTGTCTTTATTATATATTTCTACTTCTTCTCCATTTTCTGTCCAATCTACAACATACTCTATTTCTAAACCAAGTTTTGAAAAAGACACATCTATTCCTTCTGAATTTATTATTCTATTTTCTATTTTTTGCACAAATATTTCTGTAGAATTTATGCCACCATTATCATAGTGGTCATATTTATATAAAGCATTTTGAACTTTTAATGCTGTTTCTTCTAAATTTAAATCTTTATTCAAATAGGATTTATCTATAGTGTTTGCCCCTTCACTCTTAGGTAATGGATAATATTCATTCTTAACAAAACCTGCTGCATATAGACCACCCTTTAAATCTTCTAAAATTTCTTCATCATTCATAGTTGGATAAATATCAACTGTAGATTCTCCTCTAAACTTAATTTCATTTTCCTTAAAATCCTTATAAAGTGTAACCTCGTATTTTGTTACATCTTTTTTTCTATTCATATCTAATTTTTTTCTTATAAAAAACAATTCTTCACTTTTTATCTTAGTAATATTTATCTTATAAATCTCTGCTTCTAATTTTTTTAAAGCACTCAAAATTTTCTCAACCATTAGCCTAACCTCACTTTCGTTTTTATATAAGGTCCTCCACAAGATACCTTAACCCATTCTTTTGAACCCTTACCACAAAAGCCTGCACCCTCTAATGAAACATTTTCAGACACCATAGATATTGACTTCAATAAGTCTGGTACATAACCAGTCATTATAACTGGTGAATATATTTTTCCTGTTAATTCTCCATGCTTTATCTCTTTTGCCATAATAGCAATACATTGAATGCCCCAGTTTTTAGGATCTTCCATTCCACTTCCACTGCCTTCTATTAAAAATCCATAATCTATAGATTTTATCATATCAGTAAGTTTATCCTTACCAGATTCAAAGTAAGTATTAGTCATTCTTGAATATGCCTTTCTTTCATAGCTTTCTCTTCTTCCATTAGCAGGTATAACATTTAATTTAGATGCACTTAAAGTATCACAAAGACCTCTCTTAAATATTCCTTTATCAATTATTATTGTATCATTTGCCAAATTACCCTCATCGTCAAATACATATGAAGCAGTCTCATTTACTCCTAATGCTCCATCATGCATTGTTACAAGTTCTGAAGCTATTTCTTTATTCATATAATACTTAGATTTAGCTCTATCTTTTAAGAACATGTCCATTTCCACACCATGTCCAAAAGCTTCATGTGCAATTAACCCTGAAATAGCAGGTGAACAGATAACATCATATTCTCCTGGTTTTATTGGTTCTGATTTTAATAATGCTAATCCATTTTCAACTAAAATTTCTACACCATTTTCAATTTCATCTAACAACTCTGCTCCTTTTAATCCTGAAAATGAATCATATATAACTTTTGTATTTTCACCTTCTGATGTCATACATATTAACATTCCATTGCTCCACATGTAGCTTTCTTCTAAATCTTTTTTCTTAGATAAAAATATTTTGTTTATTTGAGCATATTGATATATTGACTTAAATTGTATTATTTTATCTGAAAGGCTCATGCCTTTATTGTTAATTTCAGTTAATCTTTTTATTATCTTTTCATCACCTAAGCTTTGTGGTGAAATCTCTACTGGTTTCTGCTCTTTTTTATTTATAGGTTCTTCTTTTATTACATCGTACTCTATTAATTCTAAATCATTTTCAATTTTATCACTAAAATTTTTAAATTTATTCTTTATGTCTAATACAATTTTTCCTACATTTTTATCATCGATGTAATTAAATGAATATTCCGAATAATTAATTCCATTATATACTCTTACTACAAAACCTCTTTCTGCCACCATTACTTTATCTATATGTATCTCACTATTAGATACTAAATATTCCTTCCCCTTTGAGTCTGTAGCTAATACTGAAACATATTTAAAATCTTTATCTAATTCATTGATTAATTCTTTTAAATATGGTTTCGATTTTTTTAAAAATTCACTAAACTGTATCTCCATATTTCCCCCTCCTCATTCTATAACTTAGAACTTAAAATAATTTTCTTATTATTTTATAAACTCTTTAATAAAAAAACATCTTTAATTCTAATTTGTTTTCATAATAGTTTTATCACTCTATATTATAATGCTTGTAAAAATCTAATATGTTTATTTTTTGTAAATATACAAATATATTTCATTAACTTTTTTTAAACTTCTAATCATAATTTAAAGGCTATGCACTTATAAATGCATAGCCTTTAAATTTATATAATCTCTAATAGTTCCTTAAAATTATTTATTACGTCTATATCTTTTAATTTATTCTTATTATCTAAGTAATCCTCTTTATCTCTACATATTAATATGCTTCTAATTCCTAACTTTTCTGCACCCTTACAGTTTTTTAGACTATCATCAATAAATATAGCTTCATTAGGCTCTACACTAAGTTCTTTAAGTGCAGTAGTGTACATTAAATCATTAGGTTTTGTAACACCTTGAAATGATGAAATAACAATAGCTGAAAAATATTTTGTCATATCAGCCTTTTTAAATACATTTAAAAGAGATGGCCATGCATCTGAAACCACAGCTAACTTATAGTTCTTATGCAATGTAGGAATAACTTCTATAACATCATCATAAAATCTATACTTGTCATAATTGTAAACTAAATCTTTTGTTACATTTTCTATATTTTCTTTTGATACATTTAATTCTTTAACAGTGTCAAAAAATATATTGTAATATTTCAAAAAATGTCTATACTCTTCTTCCTCTGTAACTATAAAATCTTGCTTTGAAATATAGTCACCTGCTAACTGAAAAGCCTTATTAATTTGTTCAATATTTAATTTTTCAACTTTCTTTTTATCTACATATTCAAAAAAATTAGGTGTTACAAACCATTCCCCAGTCACAGGCCCATTGAGTACCTTTCCAGAATCTATTAAAATTGCTTTTACCTTTCCCATATTCCCCTCCTATATAGTGTTCCAAACGCAAATTCAAAATAATAACTTTATCAAATGATACTACTGGCCTTACATTTTATTCTATTATCATGTTTGGAACCAATTAACAGTTAGCAATTATAAGTGATGGTTAATTGTTCATTTTTGTACAACACTTTAAATTGCTCTTTCTAAGTTCAAATGATACTAGAGATATTACCCTTTTTATATTTTAAACTTATTTATATTATTTATATTTATGATATTAATCACAAATAAAACTATGCCTAGAATTATGAAAATATTACTTAAACTTATTTTTTCTCCTAAGTATCCTGCTAAAGGAAATAATATAATCATAAAAGCTGAATAACTCATACTATCTACTGATATTAATGTTGCTCTTTGCTCCGAAGGTATTTCTTTATTCAACAAAGTAGAACTTATCACATATAATATTGCATCAAAAAAACCTACAATCACAAATAATATCACACTAAATTTATTATCTAAAAATCCCACTAGTATTAAACAAGTTGATATACAAGAAATCATAATAAATATAGTTCTTGCTTTAAGTATTTTTTTAATTTTAACAAACATAAGATTACCTAAAGTACTACATATGCTTTTTATAACAAAAATAATAGCTATAACTGTTATACTAAATCCTTTTACTTCAAAAAACTTTTGTCCATAAAAGTATAGCATTGCTGTAAAAGTATCTACTAGTGGGAAAAAAAATAATATAAATTTAATTTTAGAATCATCTTTTATAATAAAATAACTTTCTTTAAAATGCTTCTTTATATTCACTTTCTCATCACATTTATATTTTGGCTCCTTAAAAAGTAAGGCTACATTTAGCGCTGTCAAACTAATAAGTGCTGCTATTACATAACTTATCACAAAACTTTTTTCTGATAAAACCCCGCCTATAAAAACAGCAATACCTGAAGCTACCTCTATTACCACATTCAATTTACTAATTATACTTGAATATTCCTTTTCTTTTCCTAATTCTTTTAAAGTATCATATATAAGAGCTTCTTCTGAACCTGAATTCAAATTAAAAGATAATGCTGAAAATACAAAACCTAAAGCAAATCCTAAAAATGAATTTGAAACTAGCATAATTATACTGGATATAAAAGCCATTAATCTTCCCATAACTAATGTGTTTCTTCTTCCTAATAAATCTGCTATAGCTCCTGTTGGCGTTTCACATATAAAGCTAGTTATATGAAATATTGATTCTAATATCCCAATTTTAACTAATGATATACCCTTACTTGATAAATATAATACCCAAATAGCTGATGTAAAATCTAAATTACTAAAAATTCTATATAATATATCTACCTTAATATTCTTTTCTATACTTCTCATTTACTTTCACTCCTAATTTATATATTTTTTAATAAAAAAAAATTTTATCAAAACGATAAAATCTTAGGAGTTGCTATGTTCTTCTAAATTCCTATATAAACTGCAATATATTAATTATTAAACCTGCAAATTCATATAAAAAAGGACATACTCCTCCCATAAACATATGAAATTGCACCCTTTCCATTAGATGCGCCACATTTTGGAGTAAAACCTTTTTTAAAATTTAATTTGCACATGGCTTAATCTTCCTTTCTTTAAAATTTATATTTTAATCTCTATTTTTCTTTTAGGTCCAAATGATAAATTAACTATTAATATGTTATATAGGGTTCCAAGTTCAAATTTAAAGTAATGTCTTTCTCAAATGATAGTACTAATCCTACAGTCTATTTCTATATTTATATTTGGAACCAAGTAAGAGTTAAGAGTGAAAAGTTATAGTTGATATTACTCACTACGTTTTTATATTGTTTTCAACTAATTTGCTTAGCAAATTATCATAAAAATTGATTTTAAAAACTGATACTTCAGTTTTATCCTTCATTGTTAATTGTTCATCGTTAATTGTTAATTTTGTATAACACTTTAAATTTCTCTTTCTCAACTGAAACATGAATAACTTAAAGTTTCAACTTGTTTCCCTATATATCCATCTTAAATGTAAATTCTTTAACATTAGGTATAACATCATAAATAGATTTTCCTATTCTGTCTTCAAAATATTTTTGTATTTCAAAACTAGCTTTCCACTTATCAAGAGTAAATTCATTAAAACCATACCTCATAACTACATCAACAATTCTTTTTTCCATTAAACAACATCCATTTGGAAGTGCTACTGCATCACATAATTGAATTAACTTATCATATGAATCAAATTCTATACCATTAATGTAAGATTCTACAAAACTTAGTTCTTCATCTGAACAATCCCACTCTCCACATATAGAATTAATATTTTTATATGTAAATGAATGTGTTATAGAAATTCTAGCTGCTAAATCATATCCTTTTTCTATAAAAAAGTTATAACCATCTATTGTATGCCTCATGCTTGTTACTCCATATCTTCTTCCAATATCATGAATCATTCCTAATATATAAGCAACTTCCCCATCTAAATCCTTATCATTATCTGCAATACTTTTAGCTGCTTCGGCTACATTTAAAGAATGTTCTACCCATGGTCCTGGATTTAATTTAGATGCTTCATCTAAAATTAATTTGGCTTCTTCCATAGTTGGAATCTTTAAATTTTGCATAACAAAATACTCCTTATGTTTTAATTTTATTTCTTCATAATTATATCCAATTTTGTAAATTTTGTCAATTTTCAGTTAATTATTTCATTCACAAAATAAATTTCTATATTCATTTAAAATGTATGCTTAATAACTTAAAGCATACATTTAATATTTATTATAATTTTTTAACCATTACTTTTTCATTGTTTATATCTAATTCCCCATTAAACTTAAAACCAAATTTTTCATATATGTGCATTGCACACTTATTATCTTCATATAAACTTAAAAATATTTCATCACAATTATATATTTGTGTTAAATGATTTATAAGGGCTTCAAGCATAATATGACCTAATCCTTTTCCTTGATATTTTTTATCTATTAAAAGTCTATCAAGCCACACTCTTCCGTTTTTACCTTCATCCTTAAAAAGTCCATACATTGCAAAACCTACTAAAACACCATCACTATAAAGTCCAACTGGCCTATATGAATTACACTCTTCAGCCTCATTAAGACACTGTCTAGTTGTTTCAATATAAGAACTTTGACTTTCATTTACATTTAATTCTAAAATATCTTTTAAATTCTCTTTATTAACATCTTTAATATCTATCTTCATACAATATAATCCTTTCACAAACTAAATTTATCCAACTTTTTCATAATAGTATATGACGTCTTCAATACTGTGTCAATATAATTAATATATTAAAATAACGTTTTGCAAGGTTAAAACCTCGCCTACAACTGTTGGGACTTTCAATATCAATTCTTAGTTTCTTCGTAGCTGAGACTTTAGTCTTGGCGGTCTTTTATATGGATGCAAATTTAGAAATAATATATTTAAATGACGTTTTGCAAGAATGAATTCTCGCCTACAAATGTTGGGGTTTTTAATTTAATTTCTATTCCCTTCGTAGCTGAGGTTTTAACCTTGGCGGACTTTGATATGAATGTAAATTTAGAAATAATATATTTAAAAGACTTTCTGCAAGGTTGAAACCTCGCCTACAAAGGTTGGGACTTTCAATATCAATTCTTAGTTTCTTCGTAGCTGAGACTTCAGTCTTGGCGGTAATGTATCCTTGCTAAATTTTATTGCTTTCACCTTTAAAATATACTAATCACCAAGAGGGACGGACATCTCATGAATCAATCACCTTTTAATAATTTACTACCATTTTAAATAGTATACTTATCTAAGAAAGTAAAGTCAGTCCCTAACAGATTACAAATTTAAAAGTAATATAAATAACGTTTTTCAAGAATGAATTCTCGCCTACAAAGGTTGGGACTTTCAATTCAATTTTCATTTATTTTTTACGTATTAAAGAGGTACACAAAAAGAAAAGCTAAGGTTTATTCCTCAGCTTTAGGTTTTTATTTAATTATTTCTAATACATAATTTATAAAATCATTTAAATTACCTTTTGAAATAGATGCACCTTTATTGATTTTTCTAGTTACAAAATTGTATTCACAAGATCCATAGTTGAACCCAGGATTAGATACTACAATGCTTGATTCTGAAATATTATATAATGATTTATTTATTAAAATGTCTTTACAGAACTTTAACAACCTTTCATAGTCTTCGAGTAATCCTGATGAAACTAAGTTTACTATATAATAAAATAAGTTATATCCTCCTTTTAATTCTGCCATTTCTCCTTTAGATATGTAAAATGTTTTCCCTGTAGCATAAAAATATTTCATTGCCCCAAATGTTAGTGTTTTATATTCACTATTAATTTCTATTTCAGAGTTTTTTAACTCTTGTATACTTTCTTCTATACTATCCCAACTTCTTGATTGAGCCGTTGAATTATCTTTTACTACTTGTTCAAATTTTTCTAAAGATTTTTCCAAATCTCTTCCTTTAGTTACTATTGTGTCATTTATTAATATAACGAACTCACTATTTTCATATGTTAAAGTTATTTTATTATTCATAATACGCTCCTTACTTGTAATGTTTATTATATAATATCAATTATCGATTGTTTGTTAAATTAATTTATCCTTTTTATATTATTTTCTTATATATTTTTAATATTCATTTCATCATCAAATACATATTTATTGATTTCATTTAAATAACGCTTTGCAAGGTTAAAACCTCGCCTACAAACTTTGAGACCTTCAACTTAATCTCTGTTTTCCTTCGTAGCTGAGACTTCAGTCTTGGCGGTCTTTGACATGGCATCTCATTCTTAAAATAATATATTAGAATAACACTTTGCAAGGTTGAAACCTCGCCTACTTATTAATTGAAAATTGAAGATTAAAAATGACGTTACGCAAGAATGAATTCTCGCCTACAAAGGTTGGGACTTTCAATTTTATTTCTGTTTTCCTCGTAGCTGAGACTTTAGTCTTGGCGGTCTTTGATACGAATGTAAACTTATAAATTAATATATTAAAATGACATTTTGCAAGGTTAAAACCTCGCCTACAAAGATTTGTTGTTGATGTGAGATTACATTAAAATAACTTTATGTAAGGTTATAAATTCACTTACAAACTTTGAGATTTTCTTTATAAAAAAAGCCACCTACAACTTAATATTGTAAGTGGTTATATATTTTATTCTACAAAAGCATCATTTATAAATCTAGCTGTTGCTGCTTTAACTGCTACAGCTAATGGTATTGCAATTACAAGTCCTATACCTGTTGTTATAGACGAAGTTAACAAACTTGCAACAGCACCTTGCCATCCTTTAAATAAAGCCCAGTTAAATACAAAATATCCTAGTAGCGAAACAACTCCTCCTGCTACAAATCCTAATATATTGTAACTTAAACTTTTACCATTATTACCATTGGCAAAAGCTATTTTGCCTGTTACATACCCCATAAGACCTTTTACAATAAGAGTTGGAATTACCCAAAGTGAATATCCTGGTGATATTAAATCAAATAGTGCACATCCAATACCTGCTGGAATAGCTGCTTCTTTACCAATAAGAATAGCTATTATAAATATCATTGTAGTTCCTAGATGAATCATAGACATACCACCACCTATAGGTATTGGAATATGTACCCAAGTACCTACAAAACACAGTGCTGTAAATAATCCCATTAATATAATTTTCTTTGTTTTCAAATTACTCCCCCCATAATCAAACAAATTCTACTAACAATTCAAACCTTAACCTAATTTTTGAATTATTATGTACATATTTACATTTTTTTAATATCTATATACATAATAATATATTGGTTTAATTTAGTCAAACATACATTATATTACATTAATTTCAACTTTTCCTTATTTTTTTCTGTAATAATTCAATTTATATTGACTTATTCATATTCTAGTTGTAACTTATTTATATACTAAAATAAAATTCAAATTAAAAGAAGGTGATTTAAATATGAAAGTTGAATTTGATAAAAAATTGTTTAAATATGGTGTATATATAACTTTAACAGCAATTGTTATATATGTTTCATTTTTACTACTATTCAACATAGGTACTATTTTTAAAACAACTTTTGCTATTTTAGCTCAATTAATTAATTTAATTAAGCCATTATTAATAGCCATTGTTATAGCATACTTGTTATTTCCTATTACTAATGGAATTGAAAAATTTCTTGATAAAAATAAGTTTCATAAATTTAAAAATGAGTCAACAAAGCGTGTATTGGCTATTTTAGGTGCTTATCTTTTAATAGTAGGTATTATTATGCTTTTAATTTGGGGTATTTATTTTATGATTGGTGGTCAATTATCAAATAATACAACATTAACTAATATAATAGATGAGATTACACAGTATTTAAGAAATAGTTCATTATCAGCTACATCCATAAAAACAGCTATTGAAGGATTAAATATTCCACTTTTAGATAATCTAGAACCACATATTATAAATGCAATTAATTCTTTACAAACATACATTGCAAGCAATCTTGGAAATATGACATCCTCAATTATGTCTATTGGCAGTAGTATTGCTTCATTCTTTATTGCTTTTATAATTAGTATCTACCTTTTAAAAGATTATGAATACTTTTTATCTCTTTGGAATAAAATTTACTACTTAATATTTGGAAATAGCATTTTAGGTGGTAAAATAACTCATATTTTCAAAGTTATTCATGATGTATTTGGTAAATATATTCGTGGACAATTATTAGAAGCTTGTTTTGTTGGAATACTTTCTTCTATAGCACTTGCTATTGCAGGCATAGACTATGCCATTGTCATAGGTTTAATCGCGGGAATATCTAATATGATTCCTTATGTTGGCCCTATAGTTGGAACTGTTCTTGCTGGAATCATGGGACTTGCTAGTGGAAAACCAATAAAAGTTCTCTATGCAATTATTGCAATGCTAATAGTACAACAAGTAGACAATAACCTTTTAGCTCCAAAAATTGTTGGAAACAGTG
Source organism: Clostridium amazonense (assembly GCF_056431285.1). NCBI lineage: Bacteria > Bacillati > Bacillota > Clostridia > Eubacteriales > Clostridiaceae > Clostridium > Clostridium amazonense. Next base: position 11,607 of record NZ_JBWKMH010000025.1, read on the forward strand.
TTGGATTACATGCTGTATTTACAATGATGGCTATTTTGATAGGTGGTAATATTGGTGGTTTATTTGGTATGTTACTTGCAGTTCCAATAGCTGCATCATTAAAAGTTCTTTTTAATGATTGGTATGATAAATATACAAAAACTGAACGTAAAAATAAAAAGAATATTATTTCTTAATTTAAATGAGGCTTTTATTTTATTATATAAAATAAAAGCCTCATTTTATAATATTATTTTATTTGCTATAATTAGTATAAAATTCATTTAGACCTTTTGCTCTTAATTTACATACTGGACATTTTCCACATCCCTCTCCAATAATTCCATTATAACAAGTTAATGTTTTATTCTTTATAATTTGAAATGCTCCTAAGTCATGACTAAGTTTCCATGTATCACATTTATTAAGCCACATCAATGGAGTATGGATTATAAATTCATAATCCATAGCTAAATTTAAAGTTACGTTTAAAGATTTTATAAAACTATCTCTACAATCTGGATATCCACTAAAATCACTTTCTGAAACACCAGTAACAATATGCCTTAATCCTTTATTTTTTGCATATATTGCTGCAAAACTTAGAAAAATCATATTACGTCCCTCAACAAAGCTGTTAGGAACTTTTTCATCATTTTTAACTTCATCAACTTTAATATCTTGTCTTGTTAAAGAATTTGATGTAAGGCTATTTAATAATGACATGTCTAAAATATCATAATGAATATTATACTCTTTGCAAATGTCACTAGCACATTTGAGCTCTAATTTATGTTTTTGTCCATAATCAAATCCTATTGCTATTACATTCTTAAAGTTTTCCATACACCAAAATAGACAAGTAGTACTATCTTGTCCTCCACTAAGAACAACTAAAACATCTTCATTTTTCATAACACTCATTATCTATTGTCCACCTTTTCTGGATACATATCATGCCTTATAAGTCTATTAAAAGCTACCTCTTCCCATTTAGTACCTTTCTTACCATAGTTACAATAAGGATCAATAGATATTCCTCCTCTTGGTGTAAACTTTCCCAATACTTCTATATACTTAGGGTCCATAAGCTTTATTAAATCTTTCATTATAATATTCATGCAATCTTCATGAAAATCTCCATGATTTCTAAAACTAAATAAATATAATTTTAAAGATTTACTTTCAACCATTTTTTCATTTGGAACATATGATATATAAATTGTTGCAAAATCTGGTTGTGATGTTATTGGACAAAGACTTGTAAACTCTGGACAATTAAACTTTACAAAGTAATCATTATCTTTATGTTTATTTTCAAAGGTTTCAAGAATTTCTGGTGTGTATGAAAAATCATACTTTACATTTCTATTTCCTAATGAATTCAATTTTAAATTTTCCTGCATAATTATTCTCCAATCTTACCTTTAAATATTTTTATTAAAATTACACCTAAAATAGCTGGAACAACTTGTCCAAGGCACAAACTAATAGCTAAAACCTTATAAGGCACAATTAATATTTGTGATAACCAAATAGGCACCAAAAGACCTGGAATAAGTATTATAGGAATTGCTACAAAACATATATTTAATTTAAACTTTCTAATTAAGCAAATTAAAATTGAGGTTATTACACCTACTAATCCTCCACCTAAAATATCAAATATACCTAATCCACCTAGTAAAATATTAGATATGACGTTCGAAAGACCAAGGGGTAAAACTAAGAATGGACATAGATAAGCTAATGCATACAATGTTGTAGCAATACGAATTTGTACTGCACCAAATGAAAAACTTTGAGTTAAAAACATTATTACTACGTAAAGTGCTATTACTATACTTGAAGTAGTAAGCTTTTTGGTTTTTAAACTTCTATTATCTATTTCCATAAAATCACCTCCAAAAAAATAAAAGATGGAGCATTGCTCCATCTTAAAACACATAAATAAACTTTTTTATGCTCTCCTAGTTTTGTTTAGAGACAGGATGGTCAACGAACTGTCTTATTTAATTTATTTTACTTTCTTGATTATAAATTATATTTTTTCTAAAATCAAGGAATTATTATATGATTTTACATAAATATATTAAATATCTTTGAAATACTTTACAAAATAGATTTTTATAAGATAACTATCATGTTATAATTAAATTGCATATTCTGTAAGTTTATGTTTTATATTAATGTTTTTAAAAATTTTATGCACTTTTAAGAAAGGACTATTTTTTATGAAAAGTATAAAAACAAAAATATTGTTTCCAATTTTTTTAATGTCAATATTTTTCATTGGATTTATGGGAATTCAGTTTATCCATACTAAAACGAACTTAAATCTCGTAAACGAAATGAAAGATAAACATTTTACTACTATGCTAAAAGCAAATGATTTAAAATTAAGTGTTGTTCAAGTTCAACAATGGCTTACTGATATAAGTGCAACTCGTGCTGCCGAAGGCTTTGATGATGGCTTCGAAATTGCTGAAGATTATGCCAATAATGTAAAAACTATTTTAAGTGAACTTAAAGATTTAAACCCTAAAAGTGAGTCAATGCTTAATGATATTGAAAAAAGTTTTGAGCCTTATTATGAAACTGGAAAAATAATGGCCTCTGCTTATATTATTGATGGGCCTTCAAAAGGTAATAAATTTATGGAAGACTTTGATGCAAATGCTGAAACCATTAATAAAAAAGTTGATGAATTCAAGATTATATCAAGTGAAAATATTGATAAAAGTATAAATAACATTAATAAGTCTGTTGGTAAAACCACTAACTTAATTTTAATAGACCTATTTATATTAGTTATTATTTCAGCACTTTCAACAATGTTTATAAATAAAAATATACTTATACCTATAAACAAGATATTGCTAAAATTAAATGATATGTCAAATAACAGCAGTGATTTAACTGAACATATTGATTTTGTTAGTAATGATGAAATCGGCAGACTTGCTTCAAGCTTTAATTTAATGCAAAATTCATTTAGAGAAATAATTAAAACTATTACCTCTGAATCACTTAGTGTTGAAGACAAAGTAAAATCTGCAAATACAACTATAAATGAATTAAACTTATTAACTGAAAATGTGTATTCAATTACCGAAGAAGTTTCTGGTGGAATGGAAGAAACTGCTGCATCTACAGAGGAAATACGCGCATTAGCTTCTGAAGTTAGTAGCAATATAGATTTAATTGCTAAAAAAGCTAAAGAAGGTTCAAATGAATCAAATATAATTAAATCTAGAGCAACTGAACTTAAAAATGTAGCACTTACTTCTAAAATCAATGTAGAAAAAATAAATACAGAAACTCAAACCAAACTTTTAAATGCTATTGAAAATGCTAAACAAGTTGAAAAAGTAAATGTTTTATCTGATGCTATCTTAAAAATTTCATCACAAACTAATTTATTGGCATTAAATGCAGCAATAGAAGCTCAAAGAGCTGGTGAAGCTGGAAAAGGATTTTCCATAGTTGCTGAAGAAATAAGAAAACTTGCAATAGACTCTAAAGATACAGTATCAGAAATTAGAGCTGTTAATGATTTAATTGTTGATACCGTTACTAATTTAGTAACTACTTCAAAAGAAATGATAGATTTTATAAACGCTAACGTTATAAGCGATTATGACATGATTGTAAAAACTGGTGAACAATATAATGATGATGCTACTATGATTTTTAACATGACCAAAGATTTCAGTGAAATGTCTAACAACATAATGATTGCAATGGAAACTATAGTGCAATCTATAAATGAAATAAGTGATTCTACTAATTCTTCAGCTAATGGCACTAATAGCATTGCTGAGAAAATGAATTTTCTTTCTGAAAAATCTCATTCTGTAGTAAAGCTTATTGATGAAGTTAATACTAGTAGTAATACACTTAATGATACAGTAAGTAATTTTATAGTATAAAGTACATAAAAACAGAGTATAAAAATCCTTATACTCTGTTTTTTATTTAAATTTTATTCCTTGTATAATCCTCTTAATAATTCTATTTCTTTTTGGTATCCATCAAGTTCATTTGGCGTTTCAAGGAAAAATGGTAAATGGCGTAATTTAGGATGATTAATTATATTTTTAATTGCTTCTATTCCTAAAGATCCTTCACCTATTTTTTCATGTCTATCTTTATGACTTTCAAAAGGATTTTTACTATCATTTAAATGTATTGCTTTCAATTTATCAAGTCCAATTATTCTATCAAACTCTTCTAAAACCCCATCTAAATTATTTACTATATCATATCCAGCATCATATACATGACATGTATCAAGACAAACACCCATATGATCTTTTAATTCAACTTTACTTATTATCTCTTGTATTTCTTCAAAACTTCTTCCTATTTCCGTTCCTTTTCCTGCCATTGTTTCTAATAAAACTGTTGTTGTCTGTTCTTCTTTTAAAACAGAATTCAACATATCTACTATGTACTGAATTCCAACTTCTACACCTTGTTTAACATGACTACCTGGATGAAAATTATATAGATTATTAGGTACATATTCCATTCTCACCAAATCATCTGCCATCATTTCCATTGCAAATTTTCGAGTATCTTCCTCTTTAGAACAAGCATTTAAAGTATATGGTGCATGAGCAAGAATCACTCCAAAATTATTTTCTTTTGCTATTTCTAAAAACTCTTTAACATCCTTCTCGTCTATATCTTTTGCCTTTCCACCTCTAGGATTACGAGTAAAAAATTGAAAAGTATTAGCTCCAATTTGAACTGCTTCCTTTCCCATATTTTTAAAACCCTTACTAGTTGACAAATGACATCCTATATTTAACATATATCTATCTTCCTCTCTTGTTTATTCTAAAAGCCTAATTAAAAATAATATATAACCATAAAAAATTCATCTTGGAGAATAAATTCCCCATTATAATATTCTTAATAAACATAGTTTTAATAGTAAGTATAGGGTTACAAGTTCAAATTCAAAATAACAAATTTATCAATTGAAAAGCTTTTTTCTTTCATCAAGAAACAGGAATTATTTAAATTAGTATTTCTTTAAAAATTGATTTAGAAACTCTTATTAATTTGTGTTTTATTTTCAAGACCTGAACCCAAGGACGGGTTCAGCGACTGCCTAGACAGGACGTCGATTCAGCCGTTTAGTCTTGGAAATAAAATAGCAAATTCATTAAAGTTTCTTTGAGATTTTTATGAATAACGTTTTAAATAATTACTGTTTCTTGGAATACTACTATTCTCATTTATTATTTCAATAATTTCATTTTTCAGCTTGGAACCCTATATAACTATTACTTTATATGTTTTAACTAAATTGCTCTTCAAATTATTATAGAAATTGATTTAAAAAACTGAGGCTTTAGTTTTATTGTTAATTATTAATTCTTGTACAATAGTTCAAACTTATATATCTAAATGATACTACAGTTATATAAAACTTTGCAATGGATAATTTTTATTATTTAAAAGCTTTTATTATTATTTTATTTCTTCATTAAAATTTTTAAATAACTCTTCACCCATTTCATTAAGCGATTTATTCTTAATTTTCAAAAACCAAAGTGCTGGACTAAGTGTATTATTATCATTCACTACTTTCATAGTTTTTATATTATTTCTTTTATCATAAGAATCATTCATAATTGCATAAGATGGACCAAACGAAATTGCCATATTTTGTTCTACTGAATTTATTATAGAACTAAAATTATTTGTTTGAAACAAAACATTAGCAGACTTTTGAGTTTCATTTTCAATATGACTCAAATAATTTAGTAAAAATTTATCATTATAAATAGCTAACGGTTGGTTAATAATATTTTCATAATCTAAAATATCAAAACTAGCAATTGGAGAGTTTTGATTAACTAAAAAATAAAATTTTCCATCTATAATCTTAGTAATTTCATAATTTAAATTGTGATTCTTAATATTATCAGAAAATGCAATCAATGCAAAATCTAATTTTTCTTGTTGCAATAAAATTAATAACTCTTCAGTATTTTGCTCAATTATTGTGCTTTCAATAAATGGATATTCATTTTTCAACTTTTGAAGTGACTTAATAAGCGGAGAATTAATTCCTGGAATACATCCAATTCTTAACTTAACTTTAGGACTTTGAAATTTCTTATCACAATATGCATATATATCTTTTTTTCTTTCTAAAATCATATATGCATTTCTAATTATATACTGTCCTTGTATTGTTGGAAAACTTCCCTGCTTTGATCTTTCAAATATTTTTATTTTTAATTCATTTTCAAGTGAAGAAACTGCTTGACTAATAGCTGAAGTGGTTAAATGAAGTTTATTAGCAGTTTTTGAAAAACTTTTTTCTTCTGATAATGTTGTTATAATTTCAAGTTGTTCAAAATTCATAACTTACCTCTTTGTATTAAGTTGTACTTAACTATATGTTAAGTAACTTTATTTTTACTTAATTATATCATAGTTGTAAAATTTAAATATAATAAATTAACAAAGGAAGTGTAAATAAATGTGTACTAGTTTAACTCTTAAAACTGAAAACGGATATAACATTCTTGCTAGAACAATGGATTTTGCAATAAAACTAAATGAAGAAGTTCATTTAATACCTAGAAACTATAATTTTATTAGTGATATAGATAAAAAGCCTTTAAAAGTCAAATATGCTTCAGTTGGTATGGGAATGTTAGTAGATAATCATCCTGTACTTGCAGATGGTGTAAATGAAAAAGGATTAACATGTGCAACTCTGTATTTTCCTGGATTTGCCGACTTTGAAAATGGACTTAGCGAAAATAAAACAAATATTGTAGCCTATGATTTAGTTGTATATTTACTATCTCAATTTGCTGATATAAATGATGTAAAAGCCAATATGTCCAATGTAGAAATATTATCTAAAAATATATCTGTATTAGGTGTAACTCCACCTTTACATTGGATTTTATGTGATAAATCATCTAAGTGTATAGTTATTGAAAAAACAATTAATGGCTTGCAAATTATAGATAATCCTATTGGGGTAATGACAAACAGCCCAAATTTAGAATGGCATTTAAATAACTTACGCCAATATATAGGACTTAATCCTAAACAACTTTCACCTACTAAATGGCAAGATTTAGACTTAAGTCCATTTGGTCAAGGTTCTGGTACTTTTGGATTACCTGGTGATTTTACTCCACCATCTAGATTTGTTAGAGCAAGTTATTTAAAAAACAATATCTTAAATGTAAAAACAGAAACTGATGGTGTAACAGCTGCCTTTCATATATTATCTGAATGTAATATTCCAAAAGGTGCAGTAATAAAACAAGATGACTCTGTAGACTATACAATTTATACATCTGCAATGTGTAGTGAATCTGGTTCTTATTATTATCACAATTATGAAAATCGCCAAATATCTGCTGTTCACCTATTTAATGAAAATTTAGACTCAGACAAAGTAAAAGTATTTCCAAACTGCAATTCTCAATGTATAAATAATTTAAATTAAGATTATTTATTAATAATTGTATAAACTAAAGTGTTAAATTGAAACCTATATAAAACTTAAACTAAAAAAGGTATGAACTACAAATTAAAGTAGCATACCTTTTTATTAATTATGAGAAAAACTCTTTATGTTCAATATCTACTATATCTTTAGCATTTACTTTTATATCTACCACTCCACTAGCATTTTTCCCAACAAGTCTAATTGAATACTTTTCATCTTTTGATGTTTTAAAACTTATATTGCTATTTTCTTTAAAATCTATTTTTTTCTTAATCACATTATAATTAGAATCTAATACTACAATACCGAAAGTTCCATTTTCTATATTACTATTATCCTCTATACTAATATAATTATTTTTACCTGATTTAAACTCCATGATTGTCCACTTTCCAGTAAACTTTTCAAACTCAAAACTGCAATAATTATAGTCATTTTTATTATTGTTTGTAGATTTAACACTTCTCTCTTCTTCATTTTTACTACTCAAATATTTATCAGAACATATGTATGCAGAACTGCTTTTATATGAATTAATGAATAAACTTATCGTTATTACAAGTATTATAACAATTAATAATACTTTACCTCCTCTATTCACCACTACTCCCCCTTAAATTAACATTAAAATCCATAAAACAAAATAATTTATATTAATATTTTTTACTTTATAGTATAATTATGTAATTACATTATTTTCTATATTTAGTATATCATTTTCTTTTATTTTTTTCTAATATTCTATGGGTAAACAAGCTCAAATTTAAAACTATTTTTAAACTTTAACTACATTACTTAAAAAAATGTCTGTTTTAAGAAGCTTTCGAGTTAGTCTCACTCTTAAGAATGCAAAAATCTTGGAATTAATAATTTTTTAAATGAGCTTAAAACCCTATAATGTATTAAGTCTTATATTGCAAAAATGAGGTGACACAATGGAATTTAAAAATAATACTTATAAAGTAATTGATTACATAAAAATACCTTTTAAAGTTGATTCACTAATGACACTTTCAATAATATTTTTCAAAGTTTTAAGTGCATTAATTCCTAGTTTTCAAGTGCTAGCTATATCAAAATTTACTAACAAAGCTATTGATATTTTTAAAAATGGTAACATTAAAAGAATTTATCCTAATCTTATATTAATAGCTTTGTTAGTTGCACTTTCATTTCTATGCTCTACTTTAATTTCATTATCGAAATTAAAATTGAGTATAAAAGTAAACGAAAAAATTACTTTATCTTTAACAAAAAAACGAAGTTCTCTATCATATAAACATGTAGAAAGTAATTCTACTTGGGAACTTATTTCTAGAGTTTGTAATGATTCTCCTGAAAAAATCTTAAATGGATTTAATAATTTATTTGATATAATGGAATATTTGCTTAAAATTGTAAGTCTTGTGTTAATTATAGCATTTCATATATGGTGGATTGGAATAGTTGTTATACTAATTATACTGCCATTATTTTTGATTGCTTCTAAAAACGGTAAAGTTACTTATGAGGCTTTTGAAGAGGTTCAAAAATATAAAAGAAAGGCAGAATATTTAAAAGATATACTTTCATCAAGAGAAAGTGAAAATGAAAGAGCTTTATTTAACTATTCAGAAGAAATTGATAAATTTTGGTTTGAAGAGTATGAAACTGCTAGAAAAATAGAATTTAATGCTGATAAAAAAATTTTTATTAAAACTAAAATTTTAAGTATGACAACTGCTCTTTTATCTATGTTAATTGCTTTAGTACTGTTAATACCAATAAAAGATAATAAAATGAGTGCTGGCATGTATATGAGCTTAGTAACTGCTTCATTTAATCTAGTGAAACATATGTCTTGGGAACTAACTATGGTTATGCAAGAATATACAAAAAATAAATTATATCTAAAAGATTTAACTAAGTTTTCATATTTAGAAGAATTACCTAGTTCTTATAAATTTAAAGATAATAAAATTTTAAATACTGCTTTAGATAGCATAGAATTTAAAAATGTATCTTTTAGCTATCCTGGAAGTCATAATAAAATACTTTCTAATCTCTCTATGAAATTAGAAAGTAATAGACAATATGCTTTTGTAGGGAAAAATGGTGCTGGTAAAACTACCATAACAAAATTACTTACTGGACTTTATGATAATTATGAAGGTGAAATTTTTATCAATAATAAAAATTTAAGACTTTATTCTCAAAGTGAATTAAATGCTTATTTTTCTGTAGTATATCAGGATTTTGCTAAATATGCTCTTTCTATTAAAGATAATATTATTTTAGGTAAAATGGGACAATCTTTGAAAGAATATGATGAGAAATCTTTATTAAACACTGTGCTTAAAAATGTAGAATTACTTGATTTTATAGATAATTTACCAAATGGAGTTAATACTAATCTTGGAAAACTCACTGAAGACGATGTTGACTTATCTTCTGGCCAATGGCAAAGAATAGCAATTGCTCGTTCACTAATTAGTTCTTCACCTGTTTGTATACTTGATGAGCCAACTGCTTCTCTTGATCCAATTACAGAAAGTAAACTTTATTCTCTCTATAATAAAGCTAGCAAAGAAAAACTAACAATGTTAATTACCCATAGATTAGGCGCTGCTCGAATTGCAGATGAAATATTAGTTCTTAATAATGGAACTATTATAGAAAAAGGTTCCCATGATTATTTAATTTCAAAAGAAGGAATTTACTCAAAAATGTTTGAAGCACAAAGGAGTTGGTATGATGAATAAAGATTGTAAAAATATATCTCTTTGGAAAATGGTACGTACTATACTTCCTCAAACCTTTTTTGTTTCACCTAGATTATTTATATTAACTTATGTTTTATTTGCTCTAAATGGTGTTTTATTTGCTACATTTACTATTTGTCTTCAAATACTTTTTGATAAAATAACAGATTTCACACTGAATAAATGTAGTTTAAAAACTGTTATCCTAGCTTTGTTTCTTTTATTTTCTGTAAAGATCTTTGAAGAACTTGCTAGTGCTTTTGCAAATTTCATTGCAGAGTCTTATGATTCAAGAAGTTTTGGAAAGCTATCCCGTATTGTTAATTTGAAAATTGCTAGATTAGACCCTATTTGTTTTGAAAATTCTTATACTTTAGATGATATAAATAAATCTTATACTGGAATAAGATATGCAATAAATTTTATCAATACTATATTAGATGTTGGACTTTTTTATTTACCATATTTTTTATTTATGGCAATATATCTTTTTAATTTAAAACCTATTTTATCATTATCTTTAATTCTTGTATTTGTACCAGTTTTTATAAGTCAAATATTTAGAATCAAAGTTTTTGCAAAATTAGAAGATAATTCAGCTCCTCTTAGAAGAAAGGCAAAATACTATGAAGATTGTTTAACATCAAGGGAGTACTTAAAAGAAACAAGACTACTAGGGGCATGTCCTTATTTTATGAATTTACTTAAAGATAGTATTTCTTCTTTAAACAAACTTAAATGGATATATAACTTTAAAATTAATATATTAGAATTTTTAATGAATTTATTATCGCTTTGTGGTTATTTAGGCATCTTATTTATGCTTTTTTCTGCATTAATAAAAAAAGAAATTACTATAGGTGCTTTTGTAGCTGTATTCTCTTCTATAGATAACATGTTTAATATGATGGAGGATATTATCTTAGGTAGACTTTCATATTATGCTGAAAACTTTGGTAAAATTCAAAATTACTTAAGATTTTTAGCACTTCCAGAAAGATTCACTAAAAATACTGAAGAAAAAAGAATTCATCATGGTGATATTACTTTTAAAAATGTAACTTTTTCATATCCCAATGCTGAAAAAAATGCTTTAAATAATATTAACCTTACTATTAAAGAAGGTGAAACTATTGCTATTGTTGGTGAAAATGGCTCTGGCAAATCTACTTTAACTCGATTAATTGCAGGATTATATTTGCCTAAAACTGGAACTGTAACTCATAATAATAAATGTACAACAGATTTTAACTCAAAATCACTATTTCAAGGAGTATCTAGTGTTTTTCAAAAGTTTCAAAAATATAAACTTACTTTAAAAGAAAATATTACAATAAGTGATTTAAATTCAAATTGTAAAATTCTTGATAAAGTAGATTTAGCGCTCAATGATGCTGGAATTAATTTAAATCCTAAATTATTTCCCTATGGATATAATACTATACTTTCACCCGAATTTAATGGCACTGATATTTCTATTGGTCAATGGCAAAAGGTTTCTATAGCTCGTGGATTTTATAAATCTCATGAAGTTATAATCTTAGATGAGCCTACTGCTAGTATTGATCCTATAGAAGAAAATAAAATTTATACAGATTTTTCAAAAATATCTAAAGATAAAACTGCTATAATTGTAACGCATAGACTTGGCTCCGTTAAGTTTGCAAATAGAATTGTTGTTATGAATAATGGTGAAATTGAAGATATTGGAACTCATAAAGAGTTAATATCTAATTGTAAGCTGTATAGAGAAATGTGGGAATCACAAGCACAATATTATATATAAAAAAATAAATGGTAAAATCTTATATTTTTAAGATTTTATCATTTATTTTTTTATTATTTATTTATTATTTATTTATTTCTACAACTAATTTTTCTATTTCTTCTTTTTTTATTTTAGATTCACTTTCTTTCTTTTTAGTTAGCATTTTTATTATAGTTTTTTCAAAAAAGTTCATCTTGTCAAAATCATATTCATAACCACAGTAACTTTTATATAAGACTTTATCTAATAATTCTTTAGGGAAATTAGCATTCCATTGCTGTTCTAATTTCTTTTCGTCTTCCATTCCTGCACACATATAAAAATATAACTTCTTATCTTTTAAATAGCTCAAATTCTTTTCTATCCAATCCTTTAATGTCTTAGGTGCTTGTCCTGCTTTTATACCTGTTCCAATTACAACTTTATCTATTTCTTTTAGATTAAGTAATTTCCATTCCATTACATTTACAACTTCTACTTCGCCATTTATTTTATCTTTAATCATATTTGCTACTTTTTCACTAGTTCCATAATTACTTCCGTAAACTATAGCTGTTTTCATAAAAAACCACTCCTCTATATAGACTCTCTATAATTTTTCTAATTTACATATAAATACATATTATATTAATTATTCTATATTGTAAACACCTGATTATGTTTATTACTTATACATTTATTATAACACTTTGCAAGGTTGAAATCTGGCCTAATTATTAATTGAAAGTTGAGAATTGAAAATGATTTATAATATTATTTAATTCAATTTTTTCTCCTTCGTAGCTGAGACTTTAGTCTTGGTGGTCTTTGATACGAAATTAAAATTCAAAATAACACTTTGCAAGGTTGAAACCTCGCCTACTTATTAATTGAAAATTAAAGATTGAAAATGACGTTATGCAAGAATGAATTCTCACCTACAAAATTTGGGACTTTAATCTTGTCCGTGTTTTATTCATATATGATTTTCCAATGTTGAACTTTGTTTATAATAAAAAACAGCTTTAAAATTTAAAAGCTGTTTTTCTATTTCATTTATGTATTAAATTATGCATATGCTTTATGTTTCTTACCAGCTTTTATTGTTGCTATGTTATTAGCATGATCTCCTATTCTTTCAATGTTTGATAGTAAATCAAAGAACATAACACCTGAATCAGCTAAACACATTTTAGAGCTTAATCTTTTAATATTATTCTCTCTAAATTTAACTTCTAGCTCATCTATTTTTTCTTCCATTTCTTCTGCTATATTCTCATTTATGCTTTCATGGTTTTCATAATTTTCTATTGCTAAATCCAATGCTCTTAATGTAGTTTCAAACATTTCCTTCACTTCATCTATTGCATCTTCTGACATTTCAATTTTCTTATTACATTTCTCTAAAGCAAGTTCTGCTATGTTTTCTGAATGGTCACCTATTCTTTCTAAGTCATTTATAGTATGATATATTTGACTTACCAATTTAGCATTTTCTTCTGGTAAATTCTGTTCTGAAAGCTCTACTAAATATTCTGTTATATCTTTTTCTAAAATATTTATTGTATTTTCATTTTCATAAATCTTTTCAATATTTTCTTCTTTATCATTAAAGAAAGTATTCATGGCCAATTCAAAGTTTTCCTTAGCTTTTTTCGCCATTCTTATAGTTTCTTTAACAACTTGAGCACTAGCAACTACTGGAGTTTCTAGAAGATTTTTATCTAAATAGATTGCTCCTTGAATTTCTATTTCATCATCCTTTTCTGGCAACATACGATCTACTAGTTTAACCACATATGTTGATACTGGAAGCATTACAACTGTTATAACAATATTAAATATAGTGTGTGCATTTGCTACTTGTCTTCCTAAATTATCAGGAGTCATATGTGCTACTATTTTTACAACTTGTGATACAAATGGTAAGAATAATATTGTTCCAAAAATCTTGAATAATAAATGTATTAATGCTGCTTTTTTTGCAGTTCTATTAGCTGTTAATGATGCTATTATTGCAGTTACACATGTTCCTATGTTACAGCCTAGAACCATTGGGAATGCAACTTTCATATCTATAGTTCCCGCTGTAGCAAGTGCTACTAAAATTGCTGTTGTTGCTGATGAACTTTGCAGTACCGCTGTCATTACAACTCCTACAAATACACCTAATAATGGATTAGTACCTACAACCAAAATAAAATTTTTAAAAGATTGTAATTCTGAAATTGGCTCCATTGAAGATGACATCATTCCCATCCCCATAAATAATATACCAAATCCTACAGAAATTACTGCTAATTCTTTTGTTTTTTTCTTTTTAGCCGCCATCATAAGTATAGCACCTACGCCAATAAATATAGGTGCTACAACTTCTAGTTTAAAACTAACCATTTGAGCAGTTATAGTTGTACCTATATTAGATCCTAATATTACGCCTGTAGCTTGAGTTAAAGACATAAGTCCTGCATTAACAAAACTAACAACCATAACAGTAGTCGCACTAGAACTTTGAATAATAGCAGTTACTATAGTACCTACAAATACTCCCATTAGTCTATTACTTGTTATTTTTTCTAAAATACCCTTTAGACCTTCACCTGCTACATTCTCAAGTCCATCACCCATTAGTTTCATTCCATACAGAAATAAACCTAATCCTCCAAAAATACCTGTAAAAATTTCAAAGTTACTCATAAAAAATTATTAATCCTCTCGCTTTATATTATTTATACACCATAACTATTTATCACCAACCATTAAATACCATTAACTAACAAAATAATTGCATATATAGTTTATTCTTTTAACGGTGTATTCATCTTTTTAGGCGACCAATGCTCAAAATATTCATTTAATACGACTTTGGTACCCTATAAAACTTGATGTTTCCATCATTTTTTACTATAATATATTATTTTTTAGATCTTTTTTAAAGACCATCCCCCTTTATTAATTTATTTTATAAATAGCTTTTTTTTCAATCTATACCAATTTACAATTTATCATTCTAATTATATACTGTCAATGGTTTTCATTATTTAAAAAAATTCAAATCTTTCACAATTTGTAGTATTACTTATAATTTTTTCTATTTATTAAACATTTGAAATATATTGTTATTCTGGTAAAAAGTTAATTGAAAAGTTTTTATATTTTTTGATATTCTTTTTATTTTTCTACAGTTCTATCATTCCACTGAAATCTTAAAAATCTAGTTCCTTGAAAAGTTAAAATGCCCCATTCAAACTCTTCAAGTTCATAAAATATTCTTCTATTAACAACAAAGTTAACTTCACTACCCGTATCAAGCTTAAATTCAAGTTTAAATGTTTCATTATGATGCATAACATTATTTGCATCCATAGTCATACTAACATCTTTTTTTCTATTTATAAGTTGTGCTTTGATAGATATAACTGGCGAATTTTCGTTTTTTACATATTGTCTAATTCCATTTATAATTACAATTGCTAAAATTATAAAAAATAAAATTTGAAAAACTATAATCATATATTTACCTCCATTTGCTAATCAGCATAGTTCTTTATATTAGCATATTCAAAATGTATATTGATTACCTTCATGTATTTTATATTTAATTTTGTTTACAATAAATTTAATGTTCTTAATTATAATTATGTAAACTAATTTAATAATAGAATATATAATTTATTATGGCATCAAAAAACTCCAAGGTTGAAACCTTGGCTACGAAGAAAAAATTAAAGTTAATGAAACAATTTATTATGAATAACCCCTTGTATCATTTTCAATTAAAAATTGTAGGCGAGAATTTATTCTTGCATAACGTCATTTTACATATATTACTTCTAAATTTATATCTATATCAAAGTCCACCAAGACTAAAGTCTCAGCTACCGATAAAAGCAAGTTTAATTAAAAGTCCCAACTTTTGTAGGCGAGGTTTTAACCTTGCATAATGCCATTTTACATATATTACTTCTAATTTCAAATCCATATCAAAGTCCGCCAAGGTTGAAACCTCGGCTACAAAGGATATCAAATCAAAAGCCAACTCTCGTAGGCGAGGTTTTAACCTTGCATAACGTCTTTTTACATATTATTTTTCAATTTCTATTCTGTTAGGGACTGACTTTACTTGCTTAGATAAGTATATTATTTAAAAGGATAGTTAATTATAAAAAGGTAATTAGCCTATAATATGTCCGTCCCTCTTGTTGATTGGTATATTTAAGGATGAATCCAGTAAAATTTAGCAAGTATATATTCCCATATCAAAGTCTGCCAAGACTGAAGTCTCGGCTACGAATAAAAGCAAGTTTAATTGAAAGCACCAACTTTTGTAGGCGAAAATTTATTCTTGCATAACCTCATTTTATATATTACTTCTAAATTCAAATCCATATCAAAGTCCGCCAAGGTTGAAACCTCAGCTACAAAGGATATCAAATCAAAAGCCAACTCTCGTAGGCGAGGTTTTAACCTTGCATAACATCATTTTACATATATTACTCCTAATTTCACATCCATATCAAAGTCTGCCAAGACTGAAGTCTCAGCTACAGTACATAAATCAAATAGCACAAATACAATAAGAAAAGCAACATAAATCTAAAATATTTGATTTATGTTGCTTCTTTTTTAACTATTTTTTTGTTCTTCTATTTTATCTGCAAGTTCATTTAAATAAACCCATCTTTCCATAAGTTCATCTAGTTCACTTTTTAATGTTTCTTGACTATTTAATAACTCTTGTAGTTTTACAAAATTACTTCCATTCTTCCCTATTTCTATCTCAACATTTTCTATTTCTTCTTCTTTCGCTGCAATTTTATCATCTATTTCTTCATATTCTTTCATTTCTTTATAAGAAAATTTAAGTGTCTTCTCTCTTTTTTTATTTTTATAATCATTATCCTTAGGCTTTTCTTCTTTTTTAGCTTCTTCTACTTCTTTTAAAAACTTTTCTTGATAGTCTTTGTAGTCACTATAATTTCCTGTAATTTCTACTATCTCACCATTACCTCTAAATGAGAATATTTTATTAGCTATTCTATCTAAGAAATATCTATCATGGGAAACCGTTATAACTGCTCCATTAAATTCTTCTAAATATTCCTCTAATATATTTAAAGTATCTATATCTAGATCGTTTGTAGGCTCATCTAGAAATAATACATTGGGACTTTCCATAAGTATTTTTAAAAGATATAGTCTTCTTCTTTCTCCACCTGATAATTTATTTATAGGTGTATATTGACTTGGTCCTTCAAACAAAAATCTTTCAAGCATTTGAGATGCAGAAATACTTGTTCCATCGTTAGTAACTACAAATTCTGCACTTTCTTTTATGTAGTCTATAGCTCTTAAATCATAATCCATTTCCTCATTTTCTTGCGAAAAATACCCAAGTTTCACTGTTTCTCCAAAAGATATTTCTCCACTATCTGCCTCTAACTTGTTACTTAACATATTTAAAAGTGTAGATTTTCCCATTCCGTTATTTCCTATTATACCCACTCTATCTTCTTTAGTAGCTATATAACTAAAATCTTTTATTAAATGTTTATCCCCAAAGCTTTTACTTATATTATCTACTTCTATAATTTTCTTACCAAGTCTACTGCTTCCTGTACTTATATTAACTTTTTCATCATTAACTTCAATTTTTCCATTTTTAATTTCTTCAAATCTATCAAGTCTTGCCTTTTGTTTTGTACTTCTAGCCTTTGCCCCTCTTTTTACCCATTCAAGTTCTCTTCTATATAGGTTTTGTCTTTTTCTTTCTAAGCTTTGTTGCATTTCCATACGCTCTATTCTTTTTTCTACGAACATAGAATAGTTTCCATCGTATGTATATAAATTTCCTTTTTCAATTTCAAATATTTTATTTACAACTCTATCTAAAAAGTATCTATCGTGTGTAATCATAAGTAATGCACACTTACGAACCTTTAATTCATTTTCAAGCCATTCAATTGCTTCATTATCCATATGATTTGTAGGCTCGTCTAAGATTAAAAGGTCACACTTTGCAATTAAACTACTAGCGAGTGCAATTCTTTTTCTTTGACCACCAGATAAGTTTTTAACTTTTTCATTAAAATCATTTATTTTAAGTTTTGTAAGAATTCTCTTAGCATCACTTTCTATTTGCCATCCATTTAAAGCATCCATTTTACTTTGAAGTGTTGTAAGCCTTTTTTGAAGATTTTCATTCATACTATCTTTTTCTAATTTATAAAGTACCTCTTCATACTCTCTTAAAACCTTCATAACTTCTGAAGATCCTTTAAAAACTAAATCTAAAACATTGTCTTCATCATCATAAAAAACTTCTTGAGTTAAATATTCAATTCTAAGTCCATTCATTTTTACAACATTTCCATTGTCGTAAGACTCAATACCTGCAACAATTTTTAAAAGTGTTGATTTTCCAGCACCATTAACTCCTATAATACCTATTTTATCTTCGCTAGAAATTGTTAATTTTATATCATCTAATAAAACCTTATCACTATAGCTTTTCGTTATATTATCTAAAGTAATTAAATTCATATGTTACCATCCTTTATTTTATATTTATCTAAGAATAAAGCACGTTTTCTACATGCGATTATTTATATATTTTTAAAATCAAATTATACATCATATCCTTATATTATAGTATATATAATATTTTTGCACAAACAACAATGAATTTTAAAATTCTTCTCCCCTTCCTAGCTGAACATTTCAAAATAATATATTAAAATAACACTTTGGAAGGTTAAAACCTCTACAAACTTTGGGAATTTCAATTCAACCTCTGTTTTTCTCGTAGCTGAGACTTTAGTCTTAAAAGTTCTTGATACGGGAATATATTTTTAAAATAATAAAAAAACTCCAATTAAAAGAGTTTAATCTTTAATTGGAGTTTTATATTATTTTTCTAATAAATCTAGACTATATCCTTCTTCTTGCATTTTGTGTTTAGGCACAAACCTAAGTGCTGCTGAGTTAATACAATATCTAAGACCACCTTTATCTTTTGGTCCATCTTCAAAAACATGACCTAAATGTGAATTGCTATGAGTGCTTCTAACTTCTATTCTAAACATATCGTGTGAAAAATCATGTTTTTCTCTAATATGCCCATCATTTATAGCACGTGAAAAAGAAGGCCAACCACATCCTGCGTCAAATTTATCTTTTGAAGAGAATAATGGTTTTCCACTTATAATATCAACATATATTCCTTCTTCAAAATTATCAAAATACTCATTATCATGAGGTGGTTCTGTACCATTTTCTTGTGTTACATAATACTGCATTTTAGTAAGTTTCTCTTTAAGTTCTTCTTTATTACAGCTACAATTATTCCAAGTATCTTCTATAAAAGCCTCTCTTCCTGAGCCTTTATAATACAACTTATATTTTAATGGTTGTTTTTTATAATAATCTTGGTGATACTCCTCGCCAACATAAAAATCATTAGCTTCTTTTATTTCTGTTGCAATTGGTGTTTTGAACTTTTTACTTTTTTCTAAATCATCTTTGTATTTGGTTGCAATTTCTTTTTGTTCATTATCAATATAGAAAATAGCTGTTTTATAGCTTTCCCCTCTATCATTAAACTGTCCCCCTACATCAGTTGGATCTATATTTCTAAAAAATATATCAACTAAATCATAGTAGCTTATTTCATCTTCATCATAAGTTACTCTAACCCCTTCATAATGACCAGTATTTTCTCTTAAAACCTCTTCATATGTTGGATTTTTCTTATGTCCACCAGTATATCCAACTTCAACTTTTAAAACTCCATGACATTTATCAAAGGGTTTTACCATGCACCAAAAACACCCACCTGCAAAAATAGCTTTCTTCACTTTACCCATATATATCACCTCACATTTATTATTAAGCATTGTAAGTGTAAGGTTCCAAATTGAAAATAACATGCTTATCAAATGACAATGATTAAGTTACATTTTATATCCATTATCATATTTGGAACCAAATTTAAATTAACAATTAAAATAATACTTTAAATTAAATATTAAAATTTAAATCTTTTTTAACTCCCAAAGTATATTTTTATATTCTTCATCTAAAGTCATATATTCTTCACTTTCTTTTTGTACATTACAAAGCTTTCCTAATACATAGCTTAACCTATTTTTTAAAATCATTTCATTTTCTTTAGATTTATCTTGATTTTTTTTATTTATATATTCATCAAAAGTATATTCGTATCTATTTATTGTATTATTTTCAAATACTAACAATTTTGATGAAATTTTTGTAAGCATGTATCTATCATGTGTTACCAATATTATAGTTCCACTATATTTATCTAATGCATCTTCAAGTTCTTCTCTAACATGCAAGTCTATATGATTAGTAGGTTCATCTAATATTAAAACTTCACAATTATTTTTAATCATAAGAAGGAGTTTAATTTTCATCCTTTCACCATGACTTAAAGAACTTAAATTTTTACTTAAATCATCTGTAGTAAAACCCATTTGGAAAAGTTCTCTTCTTAAAATCCCTTCTTCCTCTCTAGATTTATAAGAAAATAATTCTATAATCTTCTTAGCTTCTTTAAGTTCTGGGATTTCTTGACTCATATAACCAATTTTTGCATTAGGATTTAAATTTATTTCACCATCCACTTGAATTTCTCTTAAAATGGCTTTTATTAATGTGGTTTTACCACATCCATTTTTCCCAATCAAAGCTATTTTTTCTCCTCTTTTAATATAAAAAGAGCTATTTTTAAATAAGACTTTGCCATTAAAAGATTTACTAATATTTTTTGCTTTTAATATTAATGTTCCCTTGTTTTCTCCATTGTTAACATTAAAGTTTATACTCTTTTCTTTCTTTGGCTTCTTTACTCCTTCTACTTCTATTTTCTGAAGTTTTTTTATTCTAGACTTAACTTGTATATCTTTTTTCTTTGCTTTAACTCTAAAATATTCTTTAACGCCCTTTTTCCCTCCAATTGTACTTGCCTTTTTAGTAGAGTCTCTATGAGCTTTTTCTGACCAAGATTTTAAAGTTTCTATTTGATTTTCTATATTTTTTTTATATTTCTCTTGTTCTCTATATCTATGCAATGTATTTATATATATTCGTTTCTTCTCATCCCTATAAAAAGAGTAGTTACCTTTATACTCTTTACATATGCCATCTTCTATTTCAATTGTTTTATTAGTTGTTTTATCTAAAAAATACCTATCATGTGAAATTATTAAAATAGTATTTTTATAATAACTTATTCTCTTTATTAAATACTCTATTCCATCATAATCTAGATTATTAGTTGGTTCATCTAAAATTAACATATCGTAATTTTTTGAAAACAAATATGCAAGTGATAATTTAGTTTTTTCCCCTCCACTAAGACTTCTTATTCTATCTTCATTTAGTAAATTTTCTGCATTACTAATTCCAAGCTCACTACATATTTTTAAAAACTCTTTTTTAATAACCACACTTTTATTAAAAAGTTCTTCATCATAACTTGATTGATTTAAATAGCCTATATTCATATTTTTCATATGCCAATTTAAATTTCCACCATCTAAAGGATAAATTCCTTTTATTATTTTAACTAACGTTGTCTTTCCTACTCCATTGTCTCCAACTATCCCTATCCTATCTCCAGTAAATATATCTAAATTAATATTTTTTAATATATCAAATTCTCCAAAATTCTTTTTTATATTTCTACACTCTAATATGACTGACATAAAATCACCTTTCCTTTTATGCAGTACCTTTAACTAAAAACACCTTTTAAATTTTATTCATAATATTAACCATAACAGTATTATTTGATAAAAAAATACTAGCCATGTTATAGTTTATTACTATATTTATATATGTAATAAATCAACAGTTAACAATGATTGTGGATATTACTCACTTCGCTTTTAATATCTAAAAATAAAAATATAAAAAATAAAACTGCAAATGAAAATTTCATTTACAGTTGTTTATTGCAAATCCAATGAAAAGTGTTAATTTATAATGACTTATATAAATGGTTAAAGTCTTAAATTACCTTTAAAATATATTATAATTTAGAACCAAAATTTTAGCTAAAAAAATATATGGCTTTCTTTACTTAAATATATTTTAAATTTTAAAACTACAAATATATAACTTGTTTCATATATCATTATAAAAAATAAAAGCAACTGTATCTGATGTTTTAGCTATATTTGTTCGCACACAAATAAAAGGGTACTGCCCTTAAATTTTTAAACAAATTTTTAAAATTAATTAAGCTAAAACTAAAATACGCATCACTTTCTCCTTTTCTAAAATTAAATATTTTTCTTTTATTATAACACATTCAAGTCTAAAAGTTAATAACATAAAGAAAATTAGCACATATTTAAGTGCTAATTCCCTTTTAATGACAACTTTGTGTGGATTTTTAAAACATATTACTAATTATTTCTTTTCCCATGCAATCATAACAAAATCTTTGCCAGTTTCTTCTTTTACAAATTTTTCACATTTGTTAATTGCTTCTTGCTCTACACTACCTACATCTGCAACTTTATAATTCTTTTTATAATCTTCCATTTCCTATTCCTCCTTTCATTTAATTTTATAATATTGTTCCCATATACATTAAAATTATATACATTTTTAAATCCCTAAACCTCAATTTAAAATAAAATCATTATACGCCTTACACTTTCCATATTATAATTTAATACATCCATATAAAAATCTGCCAAGACTAAAGTCTCAGCTACGAATAAAAGCAAGTTTAATTGAAAGCCAAACTTTTGTAGGCGAGAATTCATTCTTGCTTAACGTCATTTTACATATATTACTCCTAAATTCAAATCCATATCGAAGTCCGCCAAGACTGAAGTCTCAGCTACAAAGGAAATCAAATTGAAAACCCAACTCTTATAGGCGAGAATTCATTCTTGCTTAATGTCTTTTATATATTACTTCTAATTTTACATCCATATCAAAGTCCTCCAAGACTGAAGTCTCGACTACGAATAAAAGCAAGTTTAATTGAAATCCAAACTTCTGTAGGCGAGAATTCATTCTTGCTTAACGTCATTTTACATATATTGCTTCTAATTTTACCTCCATATCATAGTCCACCAAGGTTGAAACCTTGGCTACAAATGAGATCAAATTGAAAACCCAACTTTTGTAGGCGAGAACTTATTCTTGCTTAACGTCATTTTACATATATTACTTCTAAAATTACATCCATATCGAAGTCCGCCAAGACTGAAGTCTCAGCTACGAAAAGAAAATAAAAAAACACCAAGGTTAAAACCTCGGCTACGTTGGATATCAAATCAAAAACCCCAACTATCATAATCGAGAATTTATTCTTACTTAACGTTATTTTACATATATTACTCCTAATTTTACCTCCATATCAAACTCTGCCAAGACTGAAGTCTCAGCTACGAATAAAAGCAAGTTTAATTGAAAGCCCAACTTTTGTAGGCGAGAATTTATTCTTGCTTAACGTCATTTTACATATATTACTTCTAAATTTACATCCATATCGAAGTCCGCCAAGAATGTAGTCTCAGCTACGAAGAGAAAATAAAAAAACACCAAGTTTGAAACCTCGGCTACGTTGGATATCTAATTAAAAACCCCAACTTTTGTAGGTGAGAATTCATTCTTGCTTAACGTTATTTTTATGCTTTTTTAAATATTTAAGATAATATATTTAAAGGATTGAATAATACATTTTCATAAAGTATGTTATAATTAATTTACAATAAATAGGATATATTTTAGAGGGGGATATTTATGTGGGATGAATTAGGTGTTAGTAGTGGTACTGCCATTATTGTTTTAATTGCATTGTATTTTGTTATTAAATGGTCTGTTAAAAATGGAATTAAAGAGGCCTATAAAGATATTGCTGAAAACAAGTTCTCTGAGAATGAAGAATCTCTAGAGTCTGAAGATAAAATTTAAAATTCCTAATTATAAACTAAAATAGCACTATGTATGTTTAATAATATAAACCATAAAGTTTTAAAATAACAGTTTAATATATATCTATTTTTAGAAAATGGTATACTTTTATAAAGTATTGGGAGGATATTTATGCTTTATAACTTTGAAATTTATATTTATATATGTTCTTTTATTTTTTTATTGCATTTAATTTATATGATAAAATCCAAAAGTTCAAATAAAATTCCAAGTTATTTATTCATTTTAAATTCATTTTTCTTTATTTTTATTTCGAATTTGAGTGATTTTAATTATGGTATTTACATTGATGAACACAATTTAGTAGGAAATTATGTTTCTTCAATATGTAATATTTTTAATAATCTTGCCTTTTTAATTATTCTATTTTTATTTATTGTAATTAAATCTAAGGATAAAAAGAGCATACTTTATGATAAATAAATTATAAGGAGAGAACTTAATGAAAAATATAAAAAAATATGTTCCGTTTTTAATAGTTTTTATAATTTCTATTATTACTTACGGACTTGTAAAAAACTTAAATAGTAATATGACCAATATTCCTAGAACTACTTATATTAGTGAGTCTACATCACCTACTGGAAAATATACAATAATTAATTATATTATAGAAGACAATTTTAATCCACCTATCATAAGCTGTGATTTAACAGACAACACTAATAAATCCATGGAACCTAAAAACATATATCATGTTTCTAACGAAGATGATGCAATTGTCAATTGGTTAAGTGAATCTAAAGTTAAAATAAACAGCAAAACAATTACATTAGAAGATTAAAACTCAATGAAAAAGCTAAGTCAAAACAATCTTAATTTGACTTAGCTTTTTATAATTTACATATTTATTTCTAATTTTACATCCACATCAAAGTCCGCCAAGACTGAAGTCTCAGCTACAAAGGATATCAAATCAAAAGCCAACTTTCGTAGGCGAGGTTTTAACCTTGCTTACCGTCATTTTAATGTATTACTTCTAATTTTACATCCATATCATAAATCCGCCAAGACTAAAGTCTCGGCTACAAAGAAACTATAAATAAACTTAAAAGACCCAATGTTTATAGGCGAGAATTTATTCTTACATAACGTTATTCATATTACTTTTCAATTTACAATCTGTTTGGGACTGACTCTACTTGTCTTGATAAATATCTCTTTTAAAAGGGATATTCATTATAAAAAGGCAATTAGCATATAATATGTCTGTCCCTCTTGTTCATTGGTATTTTTAAATCTAGAGCAATAAATATTAGCAAGGATATCTTCCCGTATCAAAAACCACCAAGGTTGAAACCTCGGCTACCAAGGATATCAAATCAAAAGCCAACTTTCGTAGGCGAGGTTTTAACCTTGCTTAACGTCATTTTAATGTATTACTTCTAATTTTACATCCATATCATAAATCCGCCAAGACTGAAGTCTCAGCTACGAAGAAACTAGAAATAAAATTAAAAGTCCCAATGTTTATAGCAGAGAATTTATTCTTGCATACCGTCATTTTACATATATTACCTCTAATTTCAAGTCCATATCAAAGTTCGCCAAGGTTGAAACCTCGGCTACGAAGAGAAAATGAAAATTGATAAAAGAATTTATTTATTGCATTTTCCATAATGAACATGTAGTAGTTCATGACTTCTGTCTTTTAAAAGTCCATTGTATAGTGAAGTAATCATTGGATTTTCTTGACTTCTCTTTATTTCTGTAACTTTATCGTCTTTGTAAAGTCCTTTCATTCTTTCTTCTTTAACTTTACTAAAGCTAAATGGTTGTCCTGCTCCAGCTATGCATCCTCCTGGGCAAGCCATAACTTCAACAAAATCAAAGTGTTCTTCTCCACTTTCAATTCTTTCAATTAATTGTTCTGCATTGTTAAGACCACTAACTACACCTATACGAAGTGTTTTATCTCCCATAGGAAGTTCTAGAGCTTTTATACCATCCATTCCACGAACTCCTATAAACTCTATATTTTTAAGTGCTTTCATGCTCTTATCTTCAACAACTCCACGTATAACTGCTTCTGTAACTCCACCGGTAGTTCCAAATATAACACCAGCTCCTGAGTGTACAGAAAACGGCATATCTGGAGCTTCTGCTTCTATTTCATCAAATTTGATTCCAAGTTCAGTAATCATTCTACATAATTCTGTTGTTGTAATTACATAATCTATATCTCTAATGCCATTTCTTACAAATTCTTCTCTAGCAGCTTCTGATTTTTTAGCTGTACATGGCATAACTGCAACAGAAATAGTTTCCTTTCCTTCTTTTTCATCTCTTTCTTTAAAATATTCTTTAACTATGCTACCAAACATTTGCATAGGTGATTTACAAGAAGATACATACTTCATAAGCTCTGGATGTTTTGTTTCCACATATCTTACCCAAGCTGGACAACAAGATGTAAATAATGGATAACTATTGTCACCAGATTCTAACTTTTCTAAAAATTCCTTTGTTTCTTCTATAATAGTTGTGTCAGCAGTTAAAGATGTATCATAAATTTCATCAAAACCAATTCTTCTCATAGCAGCTACTATCTTATTCATAACATTTTCGCCATGCTTTATTCCAAACTCTTCACCTAAAGCAACACGTACTGCTGGTGCAATTTGTACTACTACTCTTTGTTTTTTATTATAAATAGCTTCCCAAACACTTGCAGCATCACTTCTTACAATAATCGCTCCAGTTGGACAAACTGCTGCACATTGTCCGCAACTTACACAATCAGTTTCAGAAAGTTTTCTTTCAAATGCAGGACTTACTTCCATCTTAGGTCCACGATATGCAAAATCTATAGCTCCAACATTTTGCACTTCATTACAAACTCTAACGCAGTCTCCACATAAAATACATTTGTTTGGATCGCGTATTATTGCTCTTGATGATGTATCTAATTTTTGTAATTTATGTGTATCTTTAAATCTAATCTTTTTAACACCAAATCTTAACGCTAATTCTTGAAGTTTACATTTTCCATTCTTCTCACATATTGTACAATCTCTACAGTGAGATGCTAATAAAAGTTCCAAAATCATTTTTCTGTGTTGATTTATTTTTGGAGTATTAGTTTTAATAGACATTTTATCCTTAGGTGGTGTAGAGCAAGAAGCTATAATTCCGCCTCTCTCATCTTCAACAACACACATTCTACAAGCACCATAGATAGACAATTCTGAATAATAACAAAATGTAGGTAAATCTATGCCAGATTTTCTAACTACATCTAAAATATTCTTTTCTTTATCAAACTCTACTCTATTGCCGTCAATAATCATATACTTAGACATACTTTCTACCATCCCTTCTAAATTAAACTAAATCTATAGCCTTGAATGAACAACCTTCCATACAAGCACCACATTTTATACACTTTGAATTATCGATGGTATAAGGTTTCTTTATCTCACCAGTTATTGCTCCTGCTGGACATAATCTTGCACACTTAGAGCATCCCTTGCATTTATTTTCATCTATTTTATAAGACATCAATGCCTTACATACACCACCTGGACACTTCTTATCTACAACGTGAGCTATATACTCATCTCTAAAATATTTTAAAGTACTCTTAACTGGAAGTGATGCACTCTTTCCAAGTCCACAAAGAGCAGTAGCTGAAATAGTTTCAGATAATTCTTCTAAAAGTTCAATATGCTCCATTGTGCCCCTGCCTTCAACTATATCAGTTAAAATTTCAAGCATTCTCTTTGTACCTTCTCTACATGGAACACATTTTCCACAAGATTCATTTTGAGTAAAGTTCATAAAGAAACGAGCAACTTCAACCATACAACTTCTGTCATTCATAACAACTAGTCCACCACTACCAATCATTGCTCCAACTTTCTTTAAAGAATCAAAATCTAAATCTAAATCTAGATGTCCTTCATTTACACATAAACATCCACCAGATGGACCACCTATTTGAACTGCTTTAAAGTTTCCTTCTTTAACTCCCCCACCTATATCAAAAATTACTTTTCTTAAAGGTGTTCCCATAGGAACTTCTATAAGACCTGTATGTTTTACATTACCTGTAAGTGCAAAAGCTTTGGTTCCATAATTGTTTTCAACACCAAAAGTTTTATACCAATCAGCACCTCTATTAATAATGAAAGGAACATTACAAAATGTTTCTACGTTATTTAATACAGTAGGTTTTGAAAATAATCCCTGTTCTACTGTTCTAGGTGGTTTAACTCTTGGCATACCTCTATTACCTTCAATAGATGCTGTAAGGGCACTACCCTCTCCACATACAAATGCTCCTGAGCCTTGATTTATATGTATATCAAAATCAAAACCAGAACCTAAAATATTTTTTCCTAAAAGACCTCTTTCTCTAGCCATATCTATAGCTATTCTAAGTCTTTTAACTGCAAGTGGATACTCTGCACGAACATATATATAACCATTGTTAGCTTTAGTAGCAGCACCAGCTATAATCATACCTTCAATTACTCTATGAGGATCACCTTCCATCATACTTCTATCCATAAATGCACCTGGGTCACCTTCATCACCATTACAAACAATATATTTCTCAGGTTCAGTTTGACTTAAAACTTGAGACCATTTTTTACCTGTAGGGAAACCACCGCCTCCTCTACCTCTAAGTCCTGCCTCAGAAATTTCCTTTACAATCTCTTCTGAAGTCATATCAAAAAGTGCCTTAGCTGCAGCACTATAACCACCAACTGCTATATATTCCTTAATTGATTCTGCATTAATATGACCACAATGTTCTAATGCTACACGTTTTTGTTGTTTATAAAAAGGAATCTCTTCTTGTTTGCTATAACTCTTTACATCATCTTTATAAATTAAACGTTCTATTACTTCTTCCCCAATTATACTTTTTTCAAGAATCTCTTCACAATCTTCTACTTTAACTTTTATATATAACCATCCTTCTGGTTCTATTCTAAGAAGTGGTCCCATTTCACAAAATCCATGACATCCACTCTTCTTTAATCCTATACTCTCGCCATGTGGCTCTTCTTCTAATATAACATCAAGTTTAAGTCCTCTTTCCTTTATAAGTTCTTTAAGTCTTGCATAAATATTTAAAGAACCACCAGCAACACAACCAGTTCCAGCACAAATTAATATTTGTTTATGCTGCATATCTAAAGCTTTTTTATATTTTTTACTAAGCTCATTTAACTCTTCTCTACTATTAATTCTCACTTTTTGCATCCTCCTTTAATTCATTTATTAAAGTTCTTACTTTGTCTTTAGTCATACTTGGATGCACAACATCATTTACAGTACAAACTGGAGCTAGTCCACATGCACCTAAACAAGATACAGTCTCAATAGTGAAAATCATATCATCTGTTGTAGTTTTACTTTCTGAAAGTCCTAAT
Source organism: Clostridium amazonense (assembly GCF_056431285.1). Classification (NCBI taxonomy): domain Bacteria; kingdom Bacillati; phylum Bacillota; class Clostridia; order Eubacteriales; family Clostridiaceae; genus Clostridium; species Clostridium amazonense. The sequence goes on from NZ_JBWKMH010000025.1 coordinate 40,935, forward strand.
ATATTTCTAAACTCCTCTAATATAGGAATTGACTTTCTTACGTGACAAGCAGTTCCGTCACAAATTTTAATAATATACTTTCCTTTAGGTTGTAATGAAAAATTTTCATAGAATGTTGCCACACTATAAACTTTTGCATCACTAATTTTTAATTTTTTCGCAATATAACATAACACTTCTTCTGGTAAATAACGATATTTCTTTTGAATATCTTGCATAATAGCAATAATAGAGGCTTTATTATAGTTGTATTCTTCTAGTATATCCTCTACTTCTTTTATTTCTTGCTCATTTAACATGACCATCCCCATCCTTTATATGGTATTTTTGGTTTAATTTAATTATATATCACCCAAAAGTCAATTTGAATAAAAAAACTATTACTAAAAAGGAAACTTTTTATTAATATTTTTTCATATTTTCTACCTTATATTGTAAAATTTTATAGTTAAATTTTAATGTATGAGTTCCTATATACCATTATATAAGGTAATTTTTAAATAAACTTTTATTAAAAAGATATAGTTTTTTTATATTTATTCTTATTACAATGAAATATAAAATATACAAAATATTAAAACTTTATATATATTTATTGAATTTTTCAAAACATATACTTCTAAAACTTAAATGAGACTTAAAGTCAATTAGATATATGTTAAATACATCCATTTTTATTTAGTTTCTTTTTCTATTGTATATATAAATTTATACATAAATTACTTATATATCAAATTTAAATTATTATTTGTATCATTTCTTTCAACATTTATCGATTTTTTTACACTCCAATAAATTTTTGAAACTTTTTAAAGTGTAAACTTGTTGCCTTAAATATATACAATAAAAATGAGAGCATTTCTGCTCTCTTATCTAAATCTATTTATTGAATTTTCCAAGTATGTTTGTGCTTTTTTATCAATAATCATTACACTTTTATTCTCACTAAGCTTTATTAAAAAACCTTCATTATTAACTTGTGTTGTCAATATATCGTCACTTTTTATAATAAGTTCATCTAAAACAATACCATCTTCGTAACTACCAACTCTTCGTCCAAAAACACTCGTACCACTTCTATCTCCATGCTCAAGTGTGTATTTAACTTCATTCTTACTTTTATATATTGAAAGTTTAGGTCCATAAAGCCTATCTGTAAAAACAACTAAAACCAGTATAGATAAACATATAAACAATGGCAAATTCATTCTTTCATAATCTAATCCTAATATAAGAATACCTGCTATAATCCAACCAGTAATTAAACTACTTATAATTATAACTATTTGTAATTTAGGATTTATACTTAAATAATGGAAATTCTTAAGTTTCATCTTTTTAAGTTCTGCATTGATAGATTTTATAACATTACCCATTAAATAATCATTAATTACAACTACTAATAAAGATGTTAAAATTTTTATCAAAATACCATAAGTCGAAAAAATAAAAATAACTATTACAAATAATATATTCACCAACCAAACCAAAACCCTAGCAAACTTATTACCTATCATAAACATCTCTCCCTTAAAAACATCACATTGTCAAATCTCCAAAGTAAAATTATGTTTAACCATATACTTAATTATCTCAATTAATAAAATCACACATTAAAAATATAAATAAAAACTATATAACCTATAATTCTATATCATAACTATAACTCAAAATTTTACAAAATTCTATATTTATAACAAAACTAAACATACTCTTAAAACTCACCTAAATTTTTATAAACATAACTCATTTATATTAATTATTGCCACATCCAATTAAATTCTTACAAAAATAAAAAATAACATCATGCAACATTAAAACTTCTCCTACAAACTTTAGGACTTTCAATTCAACCTCTGTTTTCCTCGTAGCTGAGACTTTAGTCTTGGCGGTCTTTGACATAGCATCTCATTCTTAAAATAACTGTTTGCAAGGTTAAAACCTCGCCTACTTATTAATTGAAAATTGAAAATGATAAAATATATTATTTAATTCAATTATTTCTCCTTCACCCTTTCTTCTTCGTAGCTGAGGTTTTAACCTTGGCGGATTCTTATATGGATGTAAAATTAGAATAATATATTTAAATGACGTTACACAAGAATGAATTCTCGCCTACAAAGGTTGGGGCTTTCAATCCACTCTCTGTTTTTCTCGTAGCTGAGACTTCAGTCTTGGCGGTCTTTGATTGGGCATCTCATTCTTAAAATAATATATTAAAATAACGCTTTGCAAGAATGAATTCTCGCCTACAAAGTTTTGGACTTTCAATTCAACCTCTATTTTCCTCGTAGCTGAGACTTCAGTCTTGGCGGTCTTTGATACAGGAATGTATCCTTAATGAGTTTTATTTGTTTCATCTTTAGATATACCAATCAACAAAATTTCTAATTAAACACAAAATTAAAGACCTCCAGCTATAAAAGCTAAAAGTCTTCTTTAAATATAAAAATATACTTATTATTAATGTGTTATATTGATTTCTTCAAACCTATTTACCAACTATAAATTCCATAGCCTTTAATGTTTTTTCATCTAAATCACTAGGATATTCATGACCAATTCCTTTATTAATATGGTACTCATATGAAATCCCAACTTCATTAAATAATCTTAAAACATGGTTAACAACTGGATCAATTGAATTTTCTCCTTCAAATATAACTATTTTTGTTTTTCTTTCTTCTAATTTATTTGTGTCTTCAAGTGTTATTTTATCTAAATAATCACCAGGACATAATGCAATAACTCCTTTCACTGGTATAGCATTTTCAAATGCAATATCAATAGAAGTAGTTGCCCCACCAGAAAATCCTCCAATTATTACACAAGTTTCATCAATAGAATAATCTAATAATAACTCTTCATAGCAATTTTTTAATTCTTTTCTTGATAACTCTGGATCACTAAGCCAACCAAAGCTATTATGAAAATACATTTGTGATGATTGCGGATATACAACTATGTATCCTTTTTCTAAAAGTACATCAGGTTTCCACCACCATCTAGCTTCTTTCATATTGCAATGAAACCCATCACCATGTAAACAAAAGAATAATGGATATTTTTTTGTTGAATCATAAGATTTGGGAAGGTACACTTCATATTTAAACTTAGAATTTTCTTTAGCTTGTCCAAGTATTTTTTTATTTAAATTATTAAGATACTCATATTCAGGATGTTTTCTTAGTAAATTAAAATTTGACCAATGTAGTGGAAATGAATAACCCTTTTCAAGAGCTTTTTTTATAAGATTAATGCAGCTCTCAGTATTATTGGTACGAGTATATATTCTAGACTCATCAATCATAAGTTCAAATAAATTTTCTTCATACTCATCTTTTGGCAAAAGTTCATTTGCATGAAGAAGCATATTTAAACCTTCATCATACTTCTTTTCAGAAAAAATCATTGAATACTGTTCTTCAAATTCATAAAAATTTTTATAACTCATAAATTCTCCTTTAATTTAAATTTATTCAATTTATTACCATTAATCAAATTATAACCAATGCATTAGTACAAGTAAATGAAATAATTAAATTCCTTCTATTACTATGGTTCTTTTATATTTGCTCTTTTTATAGCTTGAACACCTGTAACAACTCCATAAAAATCAAAACACAAAGCAACTATATAAAGAACCAAATCTAACCAACCAAATTCTCTTATTATAAATGACCTCAAAACTAAACCAGTTAAAAAACAAAAAACACATATAAACCTTAACTCGCTCTTGTCCTTATACTTATTCAAACACTTAGCAAGCTTCATAATTATCAAAAACATTATAACTAATGTCACTGCAATTGAAGTACCTGACATAACACATCCCCCTATTCAAACCATAAATTCTTCACATACAATTTTATTTTATGTGAATATTATACTTTATTGAAATTTATTTTAATATTCATAATTTTTTCTGTCATAAAATCTATAAAAATTTATTTCTTTATAAAACAATAGATAGACCATTAAAAGCCTATCTATAATATTTTCACATATTCCCTATGCTACTTTTTTATCTATCATAAGATTCTTTTAACTATTTTAGGAATTTCTGAAATACTATTTATTTTTTCATAATGAATTTAAAATAGAAACTTCCTGCATACTTATTTATTTTGTATGCAAAGTTCTTTTATAGCATTCCTAAAATAACTTATCATTCCTAAAACATCATCTTTATCATAATAATTCTTAGCTAAAAGTTCATAAGCCCCAGATAAATTTCCAAAACAATGGAATATATGATAAAACTTCATTCTATTTTCGTCTAAATTATCACTCTTTAAATATTTATAATTATCAGTAAATCTAATCTTCAAAAAGCTTTCCTCATATTCCAAATCAAAAAACCTTGCTCCCTCTATATCTATCATATATACATTATCCTCACCATCTATCATTACATGATTAGGACCTAACTCTGAATGAATAAACCTAAAATCACATCTTCTTTCTATATTTTTCATTAAATTCTCTAATATTATTTTTAGTTGTAAATATGAACTTGCATTTTCTTCATCAACCTCTACAAGATAATCCACATTTTCCAAAGCCACACAATAACAATATTCAATAGGATCAAAATCTTCTCCTAAAAAATTATTCAATTGCCCTACTTTACTACTTTTAATTTCATGTAAAGCATCAAGATTTCTCTTTAAAGATTTTAAAACTACATTTGCCCTCTCCGGTTGTTTCTCTAGCACATAATCAAAATCAACACCATCAATATACTCCACCAATGCATAAACTGGCTCTTCAAAACCTTCATCCATATAATATAACCTTGGTGTCTTTATCCCATGCTCAACCATTAACTTATTATTTAGTTTAAACATCAAAGCACTGCTAGACAAAAATACATCATCAATTTCATTTTCACAATCTGAAAAATAACTAGTGCTCTTATCCCACACATAAACAACAAACTTAAATCCATCATCTAAAATCCCTAAATAAACATGCTTCTGTGCTCCACCTAAAAGCCTACTTAAACTTCTTAAAGACACATCTTTTCCAAAACATCTCCTTGCCTTCTCCTCAATCAACTTATCCATAAACTATCCCCCCATAAAATTATCTCTACAATTTTATAATATACTATTTTACTTTTTATACCATATATTAATTTTATTACTTTTTAAAATATCTTTATTTTAATTATTTAAAAATAAAAATAACCTTAGAGCTTGCAATTCTTAAGGTTATAAATTATTATCATATTTAACTTTTCATATATTTAAATACATCCCATGTTGTTATTAAACGGCATTAGAAACAGAGATAAGCGAATTTAAAACAGAATTTCAATACATCTTATGTTGTTGTTAAACCAGATAGCAAGTGCCTTTGGGATAAGCCCGCAAAATTTCAATACATCTTATGTTGTTGTTAAACGAATACTAATGTCACTATTAGTTATACTAGAACCATTTCAATACATCTTATGTTGTTGTTAAACACATAGGGAATAGTAGTTGACCTACAATTAGGATGATTTCAATACATCTTATGTTGTTGTTAAACCACAGTAATATAGCCATTCTTCTTTTTCTATTATACCTCTAAAGTGTTGGTTTTACTAGATTGTATTAATTTTTTACCAGCGATTTTTAGTTTTTCTATTTACATACATAGAAAATAGCCTTAGAGCTTGTAATTTCTAAGGTTATACCAGTTTTATTTTTAGTTGTCGCTGGTAAAGTAAAAATATATTATATCTATGTTTATTATCCGTAACAAGAGGGACAGGCAATTTTATATATGGTTAAATTAAATTATTTTAGTTTCCTCTTATTTAAAGGATATTAAGCCTAATAATCAGAGCCAGTCCCTGACATTGTGTCTTTTAAATTGTCATAGGTATTTTGATGAGATATTATTATAGGGATCAATATATTTCATGTTGTTAAACGAAACAAGCATACGTGGCATTGTATATGCTAGAGAATTTCAATACATCCTATGTTGTTGTTAAACAAAGTGGCTATAAATAGTTTAGTTAATTTTATGAACATTTCAATACATCTTATGTTGTTATTAAACATATGTTGTTTCTTTTTTCTTTTTAGTTTTATTCATATTTCAATACATCTCATGTTGTTATTAAACATGGTGGGAAAGAACAGATTTTTCAGCAACATTCAAATTTCAATACATCTCATGTTGTTATTAAACTTTACTGGTGTAGTTATATTTGGTGTATTATTAACATTTCAATACATCTCATGTTGTTATTAAACTAATGGTAAGGCATATATAGTTTATCCAAAAGACTTATTTCAATACATCTCATGTTGTTATTAAACCATAGTAAAATAGCCATTTTTCTTTTTCTATTATACCTCTAAAGTATTCATATTGCTAGGATTCATTACTTTTTTACCAGCGATTTTTAGTTTTTTTATTTACCTATATAAAAAATAACCTTAGAGCTTGTAATTACTAAGGTTATACCAGTTTTATTTTTAGTTGTCGCTGGTAAGGTAAAAATATGTTATATCTATGTTTATTATCCGTAACAAGAGGGACATGCAATTTTATATATGGTTAAATTAAATTATTTTAGTTTCCTCTTATTTAAAGGATATTAAGCAAATAACCAGAGCCAGTCCCTGACATTGTGTATTTTAAATTGACACTGGTATTTTTCAAAATTAAATCTTATCTTATGATGAGCTAAAAATTAAGCACATCTTATGTTGTTATTAAACTAAATTAATAACTTGACTTTCTGTTTCTATTAGCATTTCAATACATCTTATGCTGTTGTTAAATTTATTACAGATATAGATTCTGCTAGTCATGTTACTTTATTTCAATACACCTTATGTTGTTGTTAAACTTCCACCTTGTCATTTGGCAAAATTATATATTTGTACATTTCAATACATCCTATGTTGTTAAACGATCATACAGTAAGCTATGATATGTTAAAAGCTGAATTTCAATACATCCTATGTTGTTGTTAAACTTTCATGTAAGGCTATTGATCCTGAGCGATTAGGATTTCAATACATACTATGTTGTTGTTAAACGAATATACACCATTAAATGTAAATCCTAAATTTATATTTCAATACATCCTATGTTGTTGTTAAACCATAGCAAAATAGCCATTCTTCTTTTTCTATTATACCTCTAAAGTATTCATATTGCTAGGATTCATTAACTTTTTACCAGCGATTTTTATTCTTTCTATTTACATACATAGAAAATAGCCTTAGAGCTTGTAATTACTAAGGTTATTACAGTTTTATTTTTAGTTGTCGCTGGTAAATTAAAGATATCTTATATCTATGTTTATTATCCGTAACAAGAGGGACAGGCAATTTTATATATGGTTAAATTAAATTATTTTAGTTTCCTCTTATTTAGAGGATATTAATCATAATAACTAGAGCCAGTCCCTGACATTGTGCATTTTAAATTGGCACTGGTATTTTCCAAAATTAAATCTCCTCTTATGATGAGCTAAAAATTAAACACATCTCATGTTGTTATTAAATTAAAGTAGAAATGAAAATTGTAAGTTATAAGGAATTATTTCAATACATCTTATGTTGTTATTAAACTGTACATCTATAGATTTAGCACCATATTTATTTGAATTTCAATACATCCCATGTTGTTGTTAAACATCACATGTATTTTTAAAAGGGAAATGCAGACCACTATTTCAATACATCTCATGTTGCTATTAAAAACTCAAAGGGTACAATTCAAAATGTTAGGCAATCAAAATTTCAATACATCTCATGTTGTTATTAAACTAACCTTTTCCCTTTCAAAGTCTTGATATATTTTATTTCAATACATCTCATGTTGTTATTAAACATAAAATAGAATTAAAATTAATCAAATCAGAATAATTTCAATACATCTCATGTTGTTATTAAACGAGTTTATTAAAAATCCAGATGGTTCAATTAAATTACATTTCAATACATCTCATGTTGTTATTAAACAAACAACATTGTTTGATGCATTTAATTTCTTGTTATTATTTCAATACATCTTATGTTGTTATTAAACCATAGTAGAATAGCCATTCTTCTTTTTCTATTATACCTCTAAAGTATTCATATTGCTAGGATTCATTAACTTTTTACCAGCGATTTTTATTCTTTCTATTTACATACATAGAAAATAGCCTTAGAGCTTTTAATTTCTAAGGTTATAACAGTTTTATTTTGAGTTGTCGCTGGTAAATTAAAGATATGTTATATCTATGTTTATTATCCGTAACAAGAGGGACGGGCAGTTTTACACATAGTTGAATTAAGTTATTTTAGTTTCCTCTCATTTAAAGGATATTAATCTTAATAACCAAAGCTTGACATTATTTATTTTAAATTGGCACTCGTATTTTTCAAAATTAAATACATCTTATGTTGTTATTAAACAATATATAGTCAATTCTACAAGAACACCTAGAATATTTCAATACATCTCATGTTGTTATTAAACAGAGAAATGAAAAACAAATTAGGGGGTATATCTAAATTTCAATACATCTTATGTTGTTATTAAACTATTACAACACTTCTGCCTTTTACTCCTACAAGCTATTTCAATACATCTTATGTTGTTATTAAACAAGTAAAGTATTTAATAATAGGGAGATAAACATACCATTTCAATACATCCTATGTTGTTGTTAAACTATATTTTAGATAAAACAAATGAATTTGCTCACACTTATTTCAATACATCCTATGTTGTTGTTAAACATTAAAGAAATCAACTTTAAACATATGCTATCAGTATTTCAATACATCCTATGTTGTTGTTAAACATCAAGACCATTGAATGCACCAGTATTATTAACTTAATTTCAATACATCCTATGTTGTTGTTAAACAATATAAAAAAATAAAAGATAGAACATTAGAATTTAAATTTCAATACATCCTATGTTGTTGTTAAACCATAGCAAAATAGCCATTCTTCTTTTTCTATTATACCTCTAAAGCGTTGATTTTACTAGGACTCATTAATTTTTTACCAGCGATTTTTAGTTTTTAATTATTAGAGTGTAAAAATAGCCTTAAATATTGTATTATCTAAGGCTATAGCAATTATATTTTTATTTTTTGCTGGTAAAATACTTAATTGTTTTCTTGTTATAATACATTTATAAAATTTAATTGCTTTTTTCATTTAATAAAATATAGTGCTGATATTTTATCAAATCAATTAAATTTCCATAAAAAGTAGACACACTATTAGCAAAATTAGTTTGAGTGGGTTGTGAACTGTCAAACAACTGCTTTCTATTTGTATTGAAGTAGAAATACACTGCGTCTTTATTTTTATTTTCTGTTATTATATTGTTTAAAGTATCCTTTTTTTCATCTCCATTAATTTCATTAAATATTACCACATCATATTTATCAATTCCACAAGTATGATTACTCAATCTAACATTCTTTACTTTAAAAAAGCATTTCAACAGTTCTTTTGCCAATTTTTCTTTTTCATCATTTTCAGATATAACTAATATATTTTTTTCTTTCATTAATTTTTCTTCTATTTTACAATCCTTAATCATATTTTCTATGTGTCCCATATCTTTTTTACATTGTTTAGATATACGTTCATCAATTTCTTTTATAATAATACTATCAATTTTATTTTTAGATAAATCCTCAATTTTATCTTTAATATGCTTTCTTACATATATAGTTATTCCCATAGAGTATAATAGTAATAGTGAGCTTCCAATAGTAATAAATCTAAATGCACTTTCCTTTTTTTCAGACCATTCACCATTTAATTCATTATACTTATCTATCAATTCTTGATTATCCTTTTTTAATTCATAATATTTTTCCATTATTTCTTCTTTTGACATTGTTGCAACATTATTGTTCTGAACTGCATAAATCTTTTGTCCTACAATTATATAAAATAATGATACAAAAATTAAAATTTTATATCTTTTTTTCATTTTAATATAAACCTTTCTTTATATGTATTTTTGTAATTTTAAAATACAAGTACAGAAATTGTACTTTCCGTGTATAACTTCTGTACTAGATTCATTATAAATATTTATTTTATTCATCAAATTTCAAATTAGATAATACAGCAAATGGATTATCATTAATTCTATTATCAATTTGATGATTAGATTTATCTTTATCTTTATAAAAATTTCTATTTTTGTTGCTTTTTTTATATTCTTTTCTATTATTACTATCTTTAGATTTTATAAATACTATTCTTCTGACCCATGAAAATACAAATTCTAATTCTTCAAACGAAAGATTTTCAACATCATATTCTTTTTTAGTGATTATATTGTCTACAAAATTTGAATAGCCTATTTTTTGTGAATTTCCTCCAAAACTTGTTTTTTTCATGTTTTCAAGTGCTACTTTAAATTTTTTCTTATCATTATATTTTTTTCCTATTTCTATTGCATTTAATACCTTAGGAACATAATTACCACAATTATGTGAATTTATATCTTTTCCTATTGAATCTGCTAATGATAAAAGATACTTCTTTCTATTTAATTCCAAATTTAACACCACCTTTAGTATGATTCTTCATAATCAGGATGTTTTTTAGCATTTTCATAGCTATAATTTTTTTCTAATAATAAAATATTATTTTTTATTTCTTGTGAAGAATTTTTCATATAGTTTTTTGCATAATCTATATATAATTGATCACTTGATGATACTTTTACTGAACCATAATAGGCAGGCTTTCCATATCCTACCTTATGATTAAAGTCACCAGCCAAACCTAAAGCATAACACAGTAACTCCAATTCTTGTTCATCTAAATTCTCATATAAAATTGTACCATTAAATTTTGCTCCTTCTTTTAAACATTCGCATTGATAATCACCACTCTTTAAAATTGATGTTATACCATGATTATAAATTTTGTATCCATTAAATTCATTGTTTTTATTTAAATATATATGTTCTTTATCTATATGTGGACCTTTTAGTTCTGGTAATCCAATTATACTAATTTCTCCACTACCACTTTCATAAATAAAATTAGAAAACTTTATCTTACCACTCTTACCCATAGTTCCAAAAATATTACATACCATACAACAATCAGACTTGCTATTTTTTACTTTACAAGATTTAAACTTATATTGAGGCAAATTCTTTTGTATTTTATTATTAACTGATATACAGCTATTTGAAACAACTTCAGCTATAAATCTAACCATCCCTTTTATACTAGTACCTGGTATAGCATATTTTTCTTCTATTTTAAAAAACTCATCATATAATACATTAGATTCATTCATGTAATAAACTCCTTTTGAAACATGAATTGCATTAAGTACTTCTATGGTTAATTCAATTTTTCCAGTTAGAATAGATTTAGTTTTGTCACCTTTGTAACAATTTGTTTTTAGAAATGGAATAAAACTATATGGTTTCATACATATCACCAACACTTCCATTGCTATTAAAAGGTTTATCCTTAACTAACTCAAATATTGCATCTTCACCTTCAATTGTCTTAGTATTATAATAACTTTTCTTTTCATAACCTTTTTTAGTTAAGTCTTCCTTATTATAATATTTTAATGTCAACTTTAAATTTTCACCTTTTATACAACCAAATCCTTTAGATGTAAGTCCACCCAATGTTAAAAATCCCTCATTCATTTCCTTTATTAAAGAAATTATTAAATTAATTTGATATGATTCAAAATTTTGAATTACTATCTTTTCCTTAAAAGTTCCTTTTTCTATATATTCCATATCATAAAGAGCACTTTGCTTGCTTGCACCTGTTATTCTATCTATAGCTACACAAGTTCTTTGACCAACTTTATATTCTCCTTCAACATATGCATCACTAAATGTAATCCTACTCTTTAAAACCTTAGATCCAAATAATCTACAAACTGGACAACTTTTTTCATACCTCTCTTTTCCTGTTTTAGGTGTTTCTTTATTTTTGGGTACACATTCCTTTCTATTAACAATATCACATGCACCATACTGTCTTAAAAGTCTTTCTGCTCTACATCTAAAAGCTCCTTTTAAACTTGTACCTGGTATAAATGGTTCATATCTTTCATTTCTAAAAATAGTTATATACTTTCCATCAACTGCAGAAGGATCTAATGAATCATCTTGTCCTGATTGAATATACAAAGGACTTTCAGTAACTATATCAAAAGTTAAAATAGCTTCACTTTTTAATGTCTTAAACATATTTTTTCGCCTCCAAATCATAAAGCCAAGATTTCTTTAATTCATTTAATCCATTTAAAAAATATTCCTTTGCTGTTGACTTTTCTATTTTATAAACTGATGTATTTATTAATTTTATACTTCCTAAGCCTGATGATGTTTTTCCTCCTATTAACATATCCCCACTTTCAAGAAATGTAATTATACTTTGTAACAATTCTTCATAATCTTTATTTTTTTCATCTTTTTCATCTAAATTATCTATACTCATTTCAAATTCAAATTCAGTTCCAGAACATACACACTCAAATGTATATTTTGCTGTATTAGCCGCTGTAAGTGTATCCCTATCAATAGCAACTCCATCTCGTATTTCTGTACGTACTTTTTTATCTGATATTTTTAATTTTGCGTCATCAATATGTATTTTAGATGCAAAATAATTACTTCCAAAAAGCTTGCAAACATCACATTCTTTTTCATAAACTTTTAAAGCTAATTCTCTTCTATCAAGACTCTGACTTTTAACTTCATTATATGTTACTTTTGAAATGCATGGATCATTAAATATATCACAAGCTGTATATTTACACTCATTTTCATTAAAAATTTCCGCATTTATAATTCTCTCTATAAAAGTTCTAATTACACCTTTTAATGAACTTCCCGGTATATATGGATTTCCATTTTCATCACGTATAACTGCATTATCTACTGAATGTGCTGTAAAATCATTATCTCCTGCCCCTATGTGAATAGGTGATTCTGCTCTTAAAACACCTTTTATAATATATTTATTTTCAAATTTATCTAACAAGTACATCTAATCCCTCCCATTTCTATTTTGTAGTTTTTGCTTATAGCTATAATCACCTTTTTCAATTGCAACTTTTCTCCAAAACATATATCCGAAATACAATGCACTTTGTTTTAATGTCTCACTATCATCTTTATTACACATTTCATATATATTTTCTAAATGGTCAATTACAGCTCGTCCAAACATTTTTTTATTTTTAAAGTCACCCTTTACTTTAATTATTTCATTCCATCCATTTCCTTTACCTATTTTATACTCAATATATAATTTAACTTCTTCATAACAATCAGCATTTGTACATATACTTGCTAAACTTCTTATATTTGTAGAGCCTAATTTCCCTTCTTTTCCTGAATTTCTAGCATTCTTCATTTCTTCCCAAAACTCTGTGTCTAAGCTTAATTCATCAACCATAGAAATTAATTCTTTTTTATAGTTTTCTGACATGTTTACTCAATCCCTTCATAAAATATTTCAAATTCTCCAAATCCATTTTCTTGTTCTTCTCCAAATCCATTTTCTTGTTCTTCTCCAAATCCATTTTCTTGTTCTTCTCCAAATCCCTCTATTTCTTTAAAAACTTTAATTAATTCTGTAATGCTTTTTTCTTCACTACAAAATAAAATTACAGTTCCTTTTGATGCTAATACAAATGCCTCTTCTCTTTTATTTTTAGTACTTAATGAATTATCATATCCCCTATATATATTCAACTCTGTATAAATTTTCTCTATCTCCAAATCCTCTAAGTTATTATTGTATTTAATATTATCCAATAGTGTTTTTTTCCAAAGCTTTTTTAAATCTTCTGTTTTTATATATTCACCTTTAAAATCAAAATTTAATTTACAATCACTAGTTAGCTTTATTGCTATATAATTTTTCTTTTCATTTGACTTTCCAAATTTTTTCATTTTAAATCTTGTAGAAAATTTTTCAATTGACTCTGTTATATCTATTTCTTTTGAATTTTCTTCTAAACTTACAAGAGAACATTTTCCAAGTCCAACTGTCGTATCTCCTCCAACTCTCAAACTAGAAAAATATTTAATTTCATCTTCATGAATTCCATGAATTTTACCTTCATATTGAATTTTATTTTCTCCATTTTCTATATGTGTTGATGATATTACTTGAACACTATATAACATTCCATCTTCAGCTGTTTTTGTATATGGATTAATAGAATTTTTTGTTAATATACATTTTTTCAAATCACTATCATAAGGTTTTTTATCATTTTTATATCTTAATCCACTTTTAAATTCAACTCTTGAAAGTTTTTCTAGATTTTCTTCTCTACACTTTTTACATCCCACATTACTATTCTCTATAAGATCATTTATATATCCATGTTCTTCATTTTTTTTGCATATTTTTTGGCTAAGTGGTATAGCTTCCGTTTCTTTTGGATAAAAATATGAAAATTTCATTTTTGAAAAATCCATACATGTCTTTTTCAAATTACATTTAACACAACTAGGTTTATTCCTATAAAAAACCCAATTTTTTTTACCATCCTTATAGCTTTCTTCTCGTTCAGGGCAATTTTCTAAAATTTTTTTTGCAAAAGCTGCTCTTACTACACTACCTTTTATTACATCATCACATTCTATAAAATTTGAATTTTTTCTGTGTTTACCAATCAGAACTGGTGATTGAAAATCTAACATAAATCTCCCTTTAGATTGTATTTCAAACTCTTTTTCTTCTTTCTCTTCTTTACTTACACAAATTTCAATTTTCCCCAATCCACTGCTTTTGCTTGAACCTAAACTTCTAATCATTTTTATAGCTAACTCTAAGTTGTCATTTATAGTCTCATCATCTATATAACTTTTAATCTCGCCTTGAAATATCCCACTTATAATTTCCTTAGAGTATAATGCATTGTCTACAACTACTTTTCTATGCCTATCCACTGCATTACCAAATTTGACTAAACTTTTGTATTCATTTTCACTTAGTATCATATCTTCTACAACTATTTTTGAAGGGTTATCTTCACTTCCAAATATTATATTTACTATAGAATCATTTTCCTCAAATTTTCTATAATTATCTCTTAGTAACCCTTTAATAGTGCTTCCTGGAATATATGGTTTTCCATCAAAATTTCTAATAGATAACTCTTTAATATATCCATTATTTTTAGCTCCTGTACATATATTAAATGAACTCAATGTTTGTATTGTAATTTTATAAACTTTAGCTTTCATTATTTACCATCACATACCCTTTCATATAAAAGTATTAATTCATCCCAATTAATTTCATAAGGCTCAGCTCTATCAATTTTTATAACATCTCCATTATTTTTCTCTTTTGATTTAACAATAATATTGTCTAAAAGCTTGTCTATATTTATTTCATCTTTATTTTGTTTACTATTTTGATAATAGTAAAATAACTCAAACTCTTCCTTTTCCATTTTTTCTTTTGCAAATTTCATTTTATAAAGTTGAGTTCTTAATCTACTACTCCCTTCCAAATTAGAAATTTCTTGCATACATATTTTCAAATTTGAATTAGTCATTGGAAATAATCTATCTTTATCTTCTATATTAATATTCATACTTCCTATTAATTCTAAAACATCTATACTACCTTCATTTATTTTTTCATTACTTTTTAATAACTTTTTAGCACTTTTTAATTTGCTTTGTGCTAAAGAAAATAAACTGGCTATAGGTGTATTGCTTTTTGAAATAATTAATCCAACTGACATAGTTATTTTATTATCAAATTTGCTATCGAAATTAGTTATAATGTTACTAGTTATTTTAAATGCATATTTTGCAGGTACAATAATAAAAATGTCATCCCCACCTAGAGCTATGACTTCAAATTTAGCCTCTTGTCCCATTGAATCAAATATCGCATTATAAACACACTCATTAGTTATTTCATCTAGATGTCTACTAAAATACATCATTTCAAAAACATTATTTATATGATGAACTATATTTCCCATATTGTTACCATCACCATAAATAACCCCAACTTCATTATCTATATCATCAATTGATTTTATTTTATCTTCACAACATGTAACATTGCTACTTGTTTCTTTCCTTTTATTTACTACATCTTTATATTTCTCATAAAAAATATTTTTATGTCTTCCAACTTCATGCTTTCTAAAACATGATGGACATACATAAACTTTTTCGTTACCTTCTTTAATTACATATTTTGCATCTCTAATATCACATAATTTACATATAGTATTTTTTAAGTTTTTATCTTCATTTGGATTGAATTCTATATCTATATTTTTATCTTTAATGGTTATTTTTTCACATTTATATAAATTATTTTGAGGATATGGGTTAATTTCATATATTTTCATCTTTGCTCTTTCTGTTAATTTATCATTGACATTTTTCATAATATTGGAAAAATCAAAAGCAAATTCGTTAAATTTACATGAAATATATTCAAATGCATTCATTACTGTTAAACCAATTCTTGTGATACTATTTTCTAAAATTTCGCAAACTCTATTTCCTTCACCGCTAGGTACAACAATAAATATATTACCTCCACCACAATATATTATATTATCATCCGAAAAACCATTTTCAGACATAGTATTTGAAATATGTTCTTTATTTAAGTAATCTACTAAAATACTTCCTCCTCTAATATCTTTTAGATTGTTATTCTCCAAAAAATATTTTTTTACCTTATAAATTGAACCCTTAACTACATCAATTTCTATTTCATCTATAAATGACTTTTTTGTCTCTTTATATTCTATTTTATGTAAAGATTTTAAATATATATTCTTTAAGTAATCATTTACATCATCATCTTCAATTTTTATATCACATGATTTTTTATCAGTTTTTTTTAAGCTTATAATTAATCTTTTTATTTTCTCAACATCACATTTAGCTGGAAGTATTTTACTTATATTGTTATTACATATCCACTTTTCTTCATTTTTACTAGGATATAATTGTTTTACATATTCTCTCATATAGCTCCTCCATAATATTATATATTAATAAATCCTCAATTTTAATTCTATTGTAATTATATCAAATTCATCATATTTTTCCAATATAATACATAAAAAGATAGTACTACTTTTAATTAAAATAGTACTATCTTTATTATTATAAGTTATTTAAATGTTTTAACAATATACATGTTGTGTACATCTCATGTTGATGTTAATAAATTTGAAATAAAATTAAAACATATAATTACTTACATTTTAATACATCTCATGTTTCTATTAATATATATTTATAGTAAACTATTCATATCCTAAAGGGTAGTCTATAATAGAACTACCCTTCATTTTTTATTTTATAAATGTTTTAATTATATTTAAAATTATTTTATAAATCATTTCCGAAATTATCTTTTTATAAAATCTCCCCCTTTTTTTCATTTTATCTTCTTTTACAATTAATATTGTGAACTTATTAATTGTACTTTTAGTAAAATAGTTATCTTCTTTTTTAATTTTCTTTTGTTTAAACTTATACAATTCTATTTTTTTTCATTAATATTCCCCCTTTTTAAATTATGTAAAAAGATTGTTTATAGGAGAATATCCTTATATGTGAATATAAATACTTGCTTTTATATTCTATATTATACAATAATTGTATTAAATGTAAAATTTTATCTATACCCCACAAAACCCATTCCTCTTGCATTCATTTCTCCAATCCCTGTGCCAAGAGCCATGTATGCCAATTCTTGAGATATATCATCTTCTACTATTTCTAACGTTATTTTATCACCTAATAATTTTTTTTCTTTATATGATATTGAAATAGGCACTCTATTTTTAAACTCAATAGACTTATATAATTTAAAATTTTCATCTATATTTTTATTAAATATATTATTATATTTTTTAATTAAATTTTCTTTAATTCTTCTTTCAAAATCATTAATTTCTAGTGCATTCTTCCAATATCCGTTATCATTTTTTATAACTAATGGGGTTATGGAGTATATTTTTCTAATCTTTCTTGCTGGAACAATCCTAATTTCCGATGTTAACGCCTTAATAAATGGTGTATATGAATATGGTAATTTATTATTAAAATATATAGCTAAATTTCTATCAACAGTTCTTATTATAACCGTGTAAATATTTCCATTTTTATACACACCATCTTTTTCTAATGGATAAAAAGAATTAAAACAATAATTTTTAAAATCATTTTTATTATGAAAATTTAATGTTTCTTCTGTTTTTCCTAAAGTATTATCAATCAATTTTAATATATTATTTTGACTTTCATATACATCAATATCTTTCAATAAATACACTTTTAATAATATCTCAAATACCTTCAATCTAAATTCTCTCCTTTTCATAATGCTTATTATAATCTAAATTTTGTATATTATTTAAGCTATTCTTTGTAATTTTTATAATTTACTATTTATTTTTCAAAATTATCCTTAATATTTTTATTAAACATATTCACATAAGCTATGTGTGGAAATAACATAGGATTATTTATTAGCATAAGTAACTGATTCAATTGAAAAATTAATGTTAAAATTGAATTGCCTTTAACATTGTATTCCTCTAACTTTATATCAATTGAATCTCCATTATCTATTGTTTTTTTAATTTTTAAATCGTCTCTTAATTCTTCTATACATGAATTATTCAATTCATTGTACCAATATAATAGTGTTTCATTTTTACTAAAATAAATATTTAATTTTTCTTTATTTGCATGAATTTTAATATCAAAGCATTGTTCTAAATAACTAGATTTATTAATATTTTCATTAACATAACATAATATTTTTATAGGTCTAGTTGCCTTTTGTGTTATATTATTCTTTTTTTCATCCATATTATTAACTATTGTAGTTGCCATTCTTGCTATAGACTCTACTGATGTTTTTAAGCTATCTATACTTTCTGACCATTTTTTTATTCTATCCTTATCTATTGTGCTACTTTTGCATTCAACAACTACTACCACTGCTTCTATAGGTACAAATTTTAATGTTCCATATTTAAATATATATGGTGTATACTGCTCATCAAAAATAGCTAAATCTACCTCATTTGAAACATTTCCTTGCGAATCAATTATAAATACCGATCTTTCAATAGAAAACTTTTTAGGAATTATCTGTTGAAATAATGATTTCCATATTTCTTCTCTAAATCCTCCAATACTTGAAGGATGTGTAACGCTAAAATTTAATTCACTAACTATAGCTCTTTCCATATTTATATAGTTATTGGTAATTTTATAAATTATTGTTGAATTCATCCTATATCCCCCTTATTTCATATAAATCTTTAATATACCTAGTTTACAAAATTATTTAAATCACTTATTGTCCCTCATCCTTCAAGCTACTTACTTTTGTTAAACTTTATCATACACAATGTAAATGTTCACATACGGCATTTCAATACATCTCATGTTGTTGTTAAACCTTACTTCTAAGTTTTCTAAGTGTGTATTATTTTCATATTTCAATACATCTCATGTTGTTGTTAAACATAAGGAAATCTCTTATCACCATCTAATTCTCGTTCATTTCAATACATCTCATGTTGTTGTTAAACATAATGGTAGACCAAGAGTTCTAAACAACGAAGATGGATTTCAATACATCTCATGTTGTTGTTAAACCAAGAAAACCTAGATGTATTATCTTTACTATAAAATTTCAATACATCTCATGTTGTTGTTAAACCATAGTAGAATAGCCATTCTTCTTTTTCTATTATACCTCTAAAGTATTCATATTGCTAGGATTCATTAATTTTTTACCAGCGATTTTTATTCTTTCTATTTACATACATAGAAAATAGCCTTAGAGCTTGTAATTTCTAAGATTATAACAGTTTTATTTTTAGTTGTAGATGGTAAATTAAAGATATGTTATATCTATGTTTACTATCCGTAACAAGAGGGACAGGCAGTTTTATATATGGTTAAATTAAATTATTTTAGTTTCCTCTCATTTAAAGGATATTAAGCATAATAACCAAAAATCCAGTCCCTGACATTGTGTATTTTAAATTGGCACTGGTATTTTCCCAAATTAAATCTCATCTTATGATGAGATAAAAGTTAAATACATCTCATGTTGTTGTTAAACACTTCTACAATAT
Source organism: Clostridium amazonense (assembly GCF_056431285.1). Taxonomy (NCBI): domain Bacteria; kingdom Bacillati; phylum Bacillota; class Clostridia; order Eubacteriales; family Clostridiaceae; genus Clostridium; species Clostridium amazonense. Next base: position 61,078 of record NZ_JBWKMH010000025.1, read on the forward strand.
CAACTTTATCTCGGTCAAAATCTATTTCAATACATCTTATGTTGTTGTTAAACAAACTAACGAAACCCTACAACTATGTTACATAGAATTTCAATACATCTTATGTTGTTGTTAAACATTTCTTTATTAATATACTCATATTATATATATTTTAATTTCAATACATCTTATGTTGTTGTTAAACGAGTCAGAGGTAAAAACAGAGGCAGATATATTACAATTTCAATACATCTTATGTTGTTGTTAAACAGAATAGGAGGGTTAAAACCCTTCTACCTTAATACTATTTCAATACATCTTATGTTGTTGTTAAACATAAGAAAATCATTATCTTGTGTTACAGAATTTATAATTTCAATACATCTTATGTTGTTGTTAAACAATATGTATAGTTCATTCAAAAATATGTGGATTAATGAATTTCAATACATCTTATGTTGTTGTTAAACAAGAGATAAAATATTTAACTAAGTTCTCATACCAATTTCAATACATCTTATGTTGTTGTTAAACCCTAGTATTAAATGATACTTTCGTTAAGAAGGCTTCATTTCAATACATCTTATGTTGTTGTTAAACAAATTTAGATGTTGATAAATTTGAGAATGTACCTCCATTTCAATACATCTTATGTTGTTGTTAAACCCTCGTCTTTGGCATACATAAGAAAATCCTTTTAAATTTCAATACATCTTATGTTGTTGTTAAACTTTTTATAAAAATTTAAGAGATTTTTTATGTTTGAATTTCAATACATCTTATGTTGTTGTTAAACGAATACATTTTCACAAGAACCAGTTCACCTTTTTGTATTTCAATACATCTTATGTTGTTGTTAAACGCGAAGTATTGCATTGTTTTACTGTATCTAAAGAATAGATTTCAATACATCTTATGTTGTTGTTAAACCACAGTAATATAGCCATTCTTCTTTTTCTATTATACCTCTAAAGTATTCATATTGCTAGGATTCATTACTTTTTTACCAGCGATTTTTATTCTTTCTATTTACATACATAGAAAATAGCCTTAGAGCTTGTAATTTCTAAGGTTATAACAGTTTTATTTTGAGTTGTCGCTGGTAAAATAACGATATGTTATATCTATGTTTATTATCCATAACAAGAGGGACAGGCAATTTTATATATGGTTAAATTAAATTATTTTAGTTTCCTCTCATTTAAAGAATATTAAGCATAATAATTAGAGCCAGTCCCTGACATTATTTATTTTAAATTGGCACTGGTATTTTCCCAAATTAAATCTCATTTTATGATGAGATAAAAGTTAAATACATCTCATGTTGTTGTTAAACGTAGCAGATATGGCTGGTGCTACTAATAAAAGCATATTTTAATACATCCTATGTTGTTGTTAAACAAGTACCAACGCTTGTAATATTCATTACAGATGGATTTCAATACATCTTATGTTGTTGTTAAACTGGATTTAGTTCAAAGACCAAAACCAGAAGATAAATTTCAATACATCTTATGTTGTTGTTAAACTTACTAAGAGATTCATATGTTTCACTAGTTTTAAATTTCAATACATCTTATGTTGTTGTTAAACTTAAAAAATTTATAATAAATAAAATATTTAAAGAAATATTTCAATACATCTTATGTTGTTGTTAAACTCCAAAGGCTAAGGGTACAATTAATGAATTTACTGGATTTCAATACATCTTATGTTGTTGTTAAACATAAATTCTCCACGTTTCATACGTTCTTCTAGTAATATTTCAATACATCTTATGTTGTTGTTAAACATAAAGGAAGCTTACATTTAAGGAAGAGGGATTAATTTCAATACATCTTATGTTGTTGTTAAACGATTTTTTTGAAACTAATGTTGATTATTGGTTTGAATTTCAATACATCTTATGTTGTTGTTAAACTTGGTGCTTTAGCAGTTATCAACCAGAGTATAAAGTTATTTCAATACATCTTATGTTGTTGTTAAACCATAAGAATAAATTTTTACTTATGTTTTTTATACTATTTCAATACATCTTATGTTGTTGTTAAACCAACCATATTATTTTCATTGTCGAATCCAATTCTATTTCAATACATCTTATGTTGTTGTTAAACCACAGTAATATAGCCATTCTTCTTTTTCTATTATACCTCTAAAGTATTCATATTGCTAGGATTCATTACTTTTTTACCAGCGATTTTTAGTTTTTTTATTTACCTATATAAAAAATAATCTTAGAGCTTGTAATTACTAAGGTTATACCAGTTTTATTTTTAGTTGTCGCTGGTAAAATAACGATATGTTATATCTATGTTTACTATCCGTAACAAGAGGGACAGGCAGTTTTACACATAGCTGAATTAAGTTGTTTTAGTTTTCTCTCATTTAAAGGATATTAATCTTAATAACCAAAGCCAGTCCCTGACATTATTTATTTTAAATTGGCACTCGTATTTTTCAAAATTAAATCTCATATTATGATGAGATAAAAGTTAAATACATCCTATGTTGTTGTTACACGAATTTAACAAGTGCATATAAGAGGTGATTGATAAAATTTCAATACATCTTATGTTGTTGTTAAACAATATTAGGTATATTTGGATTTCCACCTTTTGAGGGCATTTCAATACATCTTATGTTGTTGTTAAACGTTTGATACAGTAGACGAGAAGTTTTTACCTATCTAATTTCAATACATCTTATGTTGTTGTTAAACGTCGGTAATTTAACAGAAGAAACTGATACAAGAGAATTTCAATACATCTTATGTTGTTGTTAAACCCAAATGAATTTAGCACTTTAAACAAGGACTTCATTATTTCAATACATCTTATGTTGTTGTTAAACGTAATGAGTCAGAAGAACTGGAATAAGAAGCAGTAATTTCAATACATCTTATGTTGTTGTTAAACAAGGAGATTCAAATAATACTGTTTCCTCATTAAAATTTCAATACATCTTATGTTGTTGTTAAACTTGGCTGCTTTAAGTTCATTCCTTATTTGATTTATTATTTCAATACATCTTATGTTGTTGTTAAACATGTATGGTAATATTATGAGCGAACTACCTGAACCTTATTTCAATACATCTTATGTTGTTGTTAAACCTTAATGTAAATAGAAACACTATCTATAATTGGAATTTCAATACATCTTATGTTGTTGTTAAACCACAGTAATATAGCCATTCTTCTTTTCCTATTATACCTCTAAAGTATTCATATTGCTAGGATTCATTACTTTTTTACCAGCGATTTTTGTTTTTATACTTATTTATATGAATAATAGCCTTAGATGTTGATATATCTAAGACTATACATATTTTATGTTTTATTTTAGCTGGTAAAATATTTAAAGTTTTTATATGGATTATATTTAAAATTCATTTAATTCATTGAATATAGCATGTTTATTAGTGATACTTCCTGCATATATTTTATCGTTGTTTTTTCCTATATTTAAATAATGTTTTAAGCATTCTTTAGCTGTAAATGGCATTTCTTTTTCTAATACTTGATTTATACTGACCCATTCTAAAATTCCCTCGTTACAGCTATTTATTTTTATATTTTTATTTATTAATGTTGTGAAGTAATAATAATTTTGTCTAATTTCGTTATTCTTGTTTCGTAGTGTAATATATTTTAATTTTATAGGTTCTACATCATTGACTGTAATGCCTGTTTCCTCTAATAATTCTCTTAATACACAGGCTTTAGGATTGTTTAATTCTTTCTTTTCAAAATGACCACCTATACCACACCATGAAGGGCTCACTACTCTTGAACCTATTCTGTAAAGTAATAAAATTTTATCATTATTTATAATATAAATTGAAGTCATGTTTCTTAACATTTATTAAACCTCTCCATTACCTTATTCTTATTTTATATCTTCACCATTTTCATCAATAAGTGTTACATATTCATCATTTTTAATAAATTCACTATATGCTCCTTGCTTTCCACATAAGAATTCATTGAAAAATCTTATTGTTATATTGTTTATTATTTCATGTGATTTTTCTACCGGTAATATAGTGCCTTCCATTTCTTTACCTGCTAACATTGAGTAATCTGTAAATGTTATATGATTGGAGTCTTTAAGTTTTATAAACGATTTATAACTAGTTACATACTTATAAATCTTTCTTTGATTTTCTTCTGAATCTCTTAAAACTTTATCATAAATAATAATTTCATTTTTAAATTTTTCTCCATCAAAGTGCTCTTTCATTATATCAATAAACATTTGAATAGATGATTTATAGTCAAAACCATCTCTTCTAAAATTTAAAAGAGGCATTTCTAAGGTTTTTCCTTCTTTTATATCTTCTTCTAAATTGAAAAATTGTAGTGAGGCATCAAATAATGCTACCGCTTTAACTCTAGAATCCGTTTTGCACGCGTTAAAAACAGCTGCACCACCTAATGAATGACCTATTAATCCTATTTTTTCTAAATCAAGTTTATCTTTCATGAAGTCATCTTCTTTGTTTAATTTTTCTAACTGATTTAACATAAATAAAACATCTTTTTCTCTTATATTAAGAATGTCTATTTTTTCTTCTTGAGTTAAATCTTTATCTGGAATTTCAAGTATTTCTCCATTAGGTAAAACTGTTAGCATACTATCATAGGCATGTCCTATTGTAAACACTACATATCCTTCACTTACTAATTTTTCAATATTGAAAGTTATATAATCTCTTGGTGCTCCAAGTCCTGTTAATTGTATAATTACAGGATATGATTTTTCTTCTTTACTTATAGGTGCATTATTATATATATTAGTTTTTAATTCCTTTATAAAATTTTCTTTTTCCTTTTCATTTCCTGATGCAACCATTCCCTTAAATCTATTTATAAATTCATCTTCTCTTGGACTATATAAATCCATATAAAGTGCTTGTCTATCTTCTTTGAATGATTCATCAATAGGATAATAAAAACTTATTACTATTTTTCTATTTTCATCACATTCTATTAATGTTTCCTTTCTATCTTTATCTTCTAGAACTTTTGTTATTCTACCTATTTTCATTTATAATTCCCCCATATTTTTAATTTTCTGAATTTTTTAATTATACATCATCATGTTGTTTTCTACCATATTTTACTATAACTCCAAATTTAATCAAGCATTTTGCACTACATATTATTTGAAGAGTTTCCTTTTAATTTTTTTTATTATGACGTAAAAATATCGCAATATTTCTTATGTATATTGCGATATTTTTATATTTAATTTTTAAGTTTTTTGATAAATTGAAGACTATAACTTTTTACAATTCATTTATTGTGTCGGTTACTTTCATGTTTGAAATTCGTTTTGATGGAGCATAGACTGCAATAATAGCTGTAATGGTACCAATTAAAAGTACAATGATTAACGGTATAATAGGAATACTCCAAGTAGCATAGCTAAAATGAGAAGCAATAAGAGTGTTGTATATTAACTTGCTAATGAAGAGACCAACTACAACTCCAACAATACAACCGGATGTAGAATAGGTAAACGCTTCGGCTGCTATCATTTTTGTGATTTGATGTTCATCCATACCAACTGCACGCATGGCTCCATATTGTTTTATTCTTGCAGATACACTCATAGAAATACTGTTCATGATATTTAATACAGATACAGAGCCAATAATTGCCAAAAACCCGTATACAAACAGCATGAAAGCTATATAAGTACTGGAGTTACTTTGGTCTCGCATATAATTAACTTTATAATTCTCATCTAATATATTACTGATTGCTGTCACATTTTCATCTGTTGCATTGTTTTTTAGCTGTATCATAAAAAGTGAATAATCAATTATACCAGTTACACGTGAAAATGTATCTGTAGAAGTAATGATTGTTATCTTTCCATCTGTACTTCCATCATCACTGAATGGATTACACTTTAACAATCCAGCAATTTTAACTTCATCATTACCAACTTTTATTTTATCACCTATGGCTAAAGGATTATCCTTATCAAAAATTGCAAGTACATACTTGCTATCACCATACACTTTTGAAATGTCGCTACCTTTTCTTAGTTGCTTATCTTTTGTGAGACAACCCAAATCAAAATCATCGTAGGAAATCATATCAATGTTTTTTGTTTTAGAATTCACTTCTGCCTGAATATCAAGACAGTTTTTACGACCAAAAACATGTTTTACGCCATTCATATTTCTAATCTTATCAAGCAACACACTGTCTATTGAATTGGAACCTTCATTGCTTGAAATATCTATATCAGAAGTATTGGACGATTGTGGCATAAGATACCCAACAAACTCTATTAGAACAGAAAAACTCAAAAAAAGGATAATACTAAACGCAAAGGAGCTTGTCATAAGTATAAAATTTTTCTTTGCTGATACTGCATGATGAACTCCAAGGGAAATATCAATTTTTGAGAAATGAGTATTCACAGAACGAGTTGTGTTTTTTACATTATCAGAATTTCCAGATACCGCTGCTACTGGAGATACTTTAGATGCTCGTTTTGCTGGAGAACTAGCAGCAATAAGAACTGTAACAATACCAAGCACAATTCCGCTGATAATACCAATTAGGCTTATTTCAAAAATAGGCATATCTGAAAATTCTCCACCAACAAGAAACCGTAATGCAGCACATAATCCCCATGTGATTACAATTCCAAGCGCAATTCCTGATGGAATAGCAGTTTTGCACCAATTAAGAGCTTCTAACCTAACAAAATGGATAATTTGCTGTTTGCTCATTCCAATACATCTCATCATTCCAAAAAATTTTGTCTTTTGGGCAACATTACTGTTCATGCTACTTGAAATCATAAGTACACCAGCAATCAGTATCATAACAAACAATATAGCAGCAACAGCATATAGACTTTGTGCCATAGCACTATCCCATACTCCTTGTAAGCTGCCATGTTTACTAAGTAGTCTTGCTTTCTCCATCCTAACACCCATATCTGCCATGCTGAAAACAGCCGTTACCATAAATACGGCAGAGACAATACATAGAAATGTCATACGGTTCTGTCGTTTATGTACTTTTGCAGAAATAGGAATCAGACTAAGATAACTTCTCATTCATGGCACCTCCCAAAATCGGTTAGTATTCCATCTGACACTTGCAGCACTCGATCAGCAGTTTGTGCAATACTTCGATTGTGGGTAATCATAACAATAGTTTGTTCATACTTCTTTGCAGCTTCTTTTAATAAAGCAATTACCTCACTACTATTTTGTGTATCCAAATTACCAGTTGGTTCATCTGCAAGGATGATTGATGGTCGTGTAATCAAAGCACGTCCTATTGCTACACGCTGTTGCTGTCCACCAGATAATTGGCTAGATAAATGATTTCGACGTTCTTTCAAATTAAGCACCGTAAGTAATTCTTCAAGATATTCTTTATTGGGCTTTTGATAGTCTAGTAGTACGGGAAATATGATGTTTTGTTCAACATTTAATTCTGGAATTAGATTAAAGCTTTGAAAAATAAATCCAATATTTCTGCGTCTAAAAACTGTCAAATTGCTATCTTTCATTGAAAAAATATCTTTGCCGTCAATAAGCACCTTTCCTGAAGTAGGTGTGTCTAGTGCTCCTACCATATTGAGAAGCGTACTTTTTCCAGAACCGGATTCTCCAACGATGGCTACAAATTCACCTTTGGGAATGGAAAAGCTAACATCTTTCAATGCGTGAACAGCAGTTTCACCTCTGCCATAGGTTTTAGAAATTGATTTAACTTCTAATAAATTCATAGGTTGTTCACCTCTTTCTGTCTTAATACTTAAAGATTATCATTTCAATCCTACTGTAATATGACACTCTCCCTACAATTTTGTAGGAATTAAGAAATTGATTGTAAAGATAGTACCTATACCTAATTCACTATCAACTTCAATTGTTCCATTGTGTGCTTCAATAATGGCTTTTGCAAGTGGAAGTCCAAGTCCGATGCCTTGTGTGTCTTTAGAAAAATGACTTCGATAAAATCTTTTAAAAATATGATGTAAATCCTCTTTATGAATTCCACTTCCATTGTCTTTTATGTTGACTTGAACAACAGATGCAAATTGTTTCCATTCAATATGAATTTCTTTTCCTCTTTGTGTATGGTCAAGAGAATTTTTCACTATATTACTGATTGCTTCCATCAGCCAATTACGGTCACACAATAAAGTAATATCCTCATTACCAGATAAATTTATTTTCTTTTCCTCTTTCTTTGCACGAAATAAAAAATGTCTTTCTATACTAGCCATCATTTCAGATACATTTTCTTCAGCTTTTTCCATCACCATTGTTCCAGCATCCAACTTTGTGATTTTCAAAAGGTTTTGAACCAGCGTTTCTATTCTGTCTAGTTCTTGTTCTGAAAGGTCTGTGAATTCCTGAATTGTTGGTAAATTTTCTGCTTCTCCTTGCAAAATACCGTTATAGATGTTTAGCGCCGCAAGCGGTGTTTTTAACTGATGGGAAATATCTGCAATTGTATTTTTCAAGAATTCCTTGGCTCTTAATTCATTTTCAGCATGTGCATTCAAAATAGAAACTAATGAATTCACTTCATGAAACAGTCTATATAACTCACCTTCATAATCACACTCAATACGAGCATTTTGATTTCCTGAAATATATTCTGTAATTTGTAAAGCAGCGTCTTCAATAATCTTGTGCTGCTCCTTAAAATACTCATAGCATACAATCAAAATTGCCACAGCCATGCACAATGAACATAGAAAAATATATATTGCTGTATTTTTAGTTACCAAGGTCATGATAACTGCTGCAATAACACAGAATAACAGTATACATATGAGTATTCTACTAAAGAAATCCTTGATTTTTTTATTTGTTAGTATTTTCATCATACACCTCAATCAACTGAATTCCACTTATACCCCATGCGACGAACGGTAATTATCCTTTTGGGGTTGCTTGGATCATCTTCAATTTTTGTGCGTAATCTACGTATGTATACGGTAAGTGTATTACTATCAACATAATTTTCGTTGCAATCCCATAATTGGCTTAAAATTTGTTCTGCTGAAAGTACCACATTTTCATTTTCCATAAAAAGACGCAACAACTTATATTCTCCTGCGGTTAATTCAAGCTTTTCATTGTTTTTGTAGACTTCTCCTTTTAGAAGTTGAACCCTTATATTATTAGAATGCAGTTCCGTATCTGCCTTAATAAAATTATTACTTCTTCTAAGCAATGCATTTATTCTTGACATGAACACAGCAAGCTTAAAAGGTTTTGTAATATAATCATCACCGCCAATATCAAGTCCCATAATGATATCAGTTTCTTCATCAGCTGCAGTCAAAAATATGATAGGCACATTTGAAATTTGACGAATTTTTTTGCATATATCAAAGCCACAGCCATCAGGCAAAGAAACATCCAAAATCACTAAATCATATTTTCCATCTGCCCACACATTATCTGCCTCATAATTTGTACGGGCAATATCTAGTTCATATCCTTGCTTTTTAATAGCAAAAGAAAGTCCGTTAATTAAACTCAAATCATCCTCAACTAAAAATATCCGTTTCATTCATCTTCACCATCCATTGTCTTATTGATTTTACATTAGTTTCAACTTGAAATCCCTAACTTCCTTTTATCTTTATTTCTTATACAAGTAAATCTTACTTAATATATTTTGATTATTATAAATTAATTATAACATATTATGTAAATACTGAATTATTCAGTATTCAAAGCACATTATTATAGGGTTCCAAGTTCAAATTTAAAGTAATGTATTTCTCAAATGATAGTACTAATCTTACAGTTTATTCTGATATCATGATTGAAACCAATTAAGAACTAAGAGTGAAAAGTGAATAGTTATGGTTAATATTACTCATTTCATTCCTAATATTTAAAATGGAAATATATAAAAACTACGTTTTTATATTGTTTACAACTAATTTGCTTAGCAAATTTAATAAAAAATCATTCTTTAAAATTGGAAATCCAATTTTTACATTCACTTTCAACTTTCAATTTTCCATTTTCAATTTTAAAAATATAGATTAAAACTTCGAGTTAAAATTCTCAACTGAAACATGAATGACTTAAAGTTTAAACTTGTATTCCTATAGTAGTCTAAACTTAAACCTTATATCGCATTTTAATTATAATTTATATCTTGCATTGGAATTGTGACATAAAAAAAATACCGTAAATTTATTTTTAATAATACGGTATTTTACGAAAGTATTTATTTTATAGTTATTATTTCTTATTCCTGAATTTCACTATAAGGAATATTCTTCAAATAATTCTCAATAGCTTCTTTTCTGATATCAATAATATCCTTAGGAAGGTCACTTAGTTCAAACCACTTTAATTCTGAACATTTATCTTTTTCCATAATTGTAGGTAACCCTTCATAATCATTTACAACAAAATAAATATCATAATATGTTCTTCCTCCACTAATACTAACACGGTGTGATAAATGAGCAAAAGATAAATCATCAATTTTTACATCAATACCCAATTCTTCCTTACACTCTCTTAAAACCGCCATTTTAGCAGTTTCATTTTCATCAACATGACCACTACCTGCTATATCCCATTTTCCATCTTGATAACCAGTATTCTTTCTACGATGTAATAAAATTTTTGTATTTTTTTCATTGGTTTTTAAAATAATTGGAAATATTGCTGATAATGCCTTGAAATGTTTTCCCATTCTTTACTCCTTATTAATACTTATTTTTGATAAATTATATCATATTTATAAATACAATGTTATTCAATTTTTATATTATAAGAATATTTAGTATTAGACTATCCTTATAATTTTTCTTATATACCTATCTTGTTCTCCATATACTTACAGTATTCCAATGCAAGTGAATGATTCAGTTCAATATTTTGATCTGAAGTATAACATGCAAGTGCTTCTTTTATTAATCCTTGATATTTACCATCAATATTTTTTATTCCCCATTCTCCACCTTCTTTTTTTGAAAGCACCAATCTATCTTGTACATATGCTAAAACTCTGCAAAGGTTCAAAATAATATAAATTGAATTATCTATAACTTCATTTTGTGAATCGGCAATATCTCTTTTAATACTATCTAAATATGCTTCTGATGGTATTTCTCCGAAAACATCATTAATTGGTTTTCCATATAGAACAATGCCACGATTCTTAGTTATGACGAAATGAGCTGCTAAATCAGGGTCTTTACCATTCATTTTTTCAATATATTCACTTGGATTACTCTTATACCAGTTTAAATGCATATTTGAAAAGTGCAAATCAAATGGAGTTGGATAAACAAATTTTTTACAATACTCACTTCTAACTATACTCATTTCTATTCCTTTTGCTGGTGCATTATCATTCAAAGCAATAATAACGTCCATAAACATTTTCTTTTGAATGTCTGTAATTGCACTTTCTACTACAAACAAAATATCCAAATCGCTTTTCGTCGGATTAAAGCACCCCATTACACTAGACCCATGTAGATATACTCCAATCAAATTCCTCTCGAAAATACGACAACTATGTTCAACTAATTCATCTAATAACTTTTTTATTTCCATTATATCCCCCTCATATAAAAATAAATAATCTTTAATTCGCCATTTAATACTATCATGAATTAATTATAATATATTTTGTAAATACCACATTGTTCGATTTTCAAAAAACACTCTTTATTAATTACTTCGTCATTTAATCATAATGTGGTTTTGCAAGGTTGAAACCTCGCCTACAGATGAATGATAAAATTTGTTTTTTCCTTGTAGCTGAGATTTTAACCTTGACGGTAATGTATCCTTGCTAAATTTTATTGCTTTCATCCTTAAATATACCAATAAACAAAAGGGACAGACATCTCATAGAGCAATCACCTTTTCATGATTTATTACCCTTTTAAATAATATACTTGTCTAAGAAAGTAAAGTCAGTCCCTAACAGATTACAAATTTAAAAGTAATGTAAATAACGTTATGCAAGAATGAATTCTCGCCTACAAATAAGGGAATTTTTATTTCATTTATAATAATTAAAATACGACCTTTTTATCATAAAGTAATTTTATATTTGAAATGCGACGAAAAAACACCATAAAATTCAGTTTTGAATAATAAGGTGTTTTAAAAAATTATTCTATTTTATGATTGTATCATCTAAATTTAATTGCCTAATTACATAGCATTTTTCCAACACCAGTCTTTTGACGATTTGATTTAGTACAAAAATCGTCTATATAAACTAATATAACTTGTACAATATTATAAATTTTAACTATTTCTTTTTATATTTTTTCCAATTTCAATACCCAAAAACATTCCTATAGGGGCACATATAATTGCATTCAGTATGTAATAACCAAAAATTGAACCGATTACAAATCCAATCATCATGCCTTCAAATTTATAATTTTTCTTGTTATTTTTGTTCATAACTTTTATCATTGTAACAATAATTATACATACCACTATAACTATGAATATTATTTGTATTATATGCTTCATATCTTAACTCTACCTCCTAACTTCAATTTTATAAACTAAATTTAAATAAATAACATATTAATATGGGTTATTTCATACTACTTTTACACCCAATTATTCAATTTTAAAAGAACGTATTTCATTTTTAGTTCATCTTATTATCATAATATAATTTCATTTTTGTAGTGTGACTTCTTCATTATTACATTTAATTTGAAATTTAACTCTACCAAATTTACTTCTCTATAAAATTCTCTACTGATTATTCCACCTCTTAATCTTTTGAATTGCGAATTAATAGCCTTAAAATATATCTCCTAAATATAAAGGTGTTGTAATGTTTCCTTGTTTATCAAAAACTCTTTTTAACCCTTCAGGATACACAGTTTTATCTTTCATTTCATCGAAAGCAATCCATTCAAATCCTACTTGATCAGGGTCAGTATTAGTGGCTTTTGACAAGTCTATAGATGATTTCAATACGCAAAAAAACATACATTCAATTCGGTGCAATTCTGAATGTATATCTACAAATTTATGATTTTTTCCAATATATTCAGTAAGAAGTGCAATTCTTTCCACTTCTATTTCAACCCCAAGTTCCTCTGAACACTCCCTCTTTAATGTATCAACAAATGTTTCTCCACCTTCTTGTCCACCACCTGGTAATACATAGTATGTAATTCCAGTTTTTTTTGAAATATATTTTACAAATAATATCTTATTATCTTGAATAATTATTGCCTTAGCAGTGTTTCGTAATTTTATCAAAACAGTCAACCTTCTTTCTAAAATAAATAGAATTTTTAGTTCGTTTAATAATACTATAATGAATTAATTGTAACATATTTTGTAAAAAACACTCTTTATTAATTACTTCGTCATTTAAGAAAACTATGAATGATTTTAATTATATTTATGCTTAATATATATTTTCAACAATCTTGTAGTACTAAACTTATAAATCATGTGCCTAATAAATTTTGTAATCTCCTATAATGCGAATGTCTGTTGGTGGTACTACTGGATAAGAGAAATGAATGTTGTGAAATTTCCATGTCCCATTTTTATTCACAAGGATGGCAGAAAATCTTACTGGCCTAACGACTTCTTCCCCTAGATTTTCTTCATTCAAACAACTAGATATATACTTTAGCGTACTTATAAGTTTATTCTTTGATTCTAATTCACCCTTTAAATTTTTTCTTATATTTTTTAAACAATTGTCATACATCTTATTTACATTTAATTCTTTTTTTAATATTGCTTCAGTTGTTATCCATGCTACGTCACCATAAGATGATACTATTGCACCATCAATATCAATAATAAAATTCCCCCAATCTACCCAATCTACTTCAATCAATTCACTAATTTCTTTATGCCCCAAGCACCATTCAACATCTCCTGTTCCAACAACTAATGTATCACTATCATCCCAAAAAAGTTCATCTATAAAACTGTCTTTTAAAGTTATATCTCTTTTAGCATATCCATTTTGAAATTTGATTAAGGTATTTCTAACACTACGCTGAACTTCTTCGTTTGCATTTCCCCTACCAATATTTCTTCTCTCTTGACTCCAGATATTCATTATTGTTCCTCATCTCTTTCATTAAATTTCTAAAAATATAATTTCACATATTGTATTGTTCTACAACTACGATTCAGGTCTAATTATTAATCCATATTATAACATATTTTCCAATATCATATTGTTAAATTTCCAAAGAACAAATATTATTAATCGCTTAGAATTATAATGTATATATTCCATTGAAATTGTGACATAAAAAATACTGCATATTCTTGTTGAATAATACAGTATTATTAATAAAGTATTTAAGAATAACGATTATGCCATAATATCCCAAGCATACATATCTATTTTCTCTTTATGCAAGTTTTGTATAATTTCATCATCAGTAACATCATTTATGTTAATACGCGTCGCTCCTAATTTCTCTATTGTTTTTTTTGATGCAATATTATCATACCTAGCCCATATAAACAAACGTTTAAATCCATGAGCCAATGCAACTTGCTTAATAAGTTTACATGCTTTCATTGCATAATTGTGCCCAGAATAATCTTTAGAAACACCATAACTAATATGACCTCTTAAATATTGTCTGCGTGTATTGTCTACTGCAAAATAAATTACGCCAATATCTTCATTATCATTAATGTGTATTATAGAAAATCCGTATCTTGGTAAAATTCCTTTATCATAATCAGGAAAGTCTTTGCTTTTCAAAACTAATTTAATTTCATCATCTTTTAAGTCATTAAATTCCATAAATTGAAACATACATACCTCCACTAAGATATTTTTGTTACACCTTATATTTGAAATACGACGAAAAAACACCACTAAAGTCAAAATTAAATAATGCGGTGCTTGAGTAAATCATTCTTTTTTTCATTTACGCACAACATAAGAATGTTGTACATTAACTAATGTTACGATATATATTATGTTTGATTATAATAATAATGCCATTGTATAACCATCTATATAGCTACCATCAGATAACATTTTGTCATTTCTTAATGTCCCTTCTATTTCAAAACCCAACTTTAAATATAAACTTATTGCTCTATAATTGTTTGTGTCAACTTTAAGTGTAATTCTAGATATACCATTTTCTTTTGCCCATTCAATTCCTGCTTTCATTAATTTTTTACCTATACCCATTCCACAAAATTCTTGCTCAATTGCTAGTGCAAATTCAGCAGAATGCCTAATCCTTTTATTGATATTTCCATTCAATCCACATATTCCAATTACTTCTCCGTCTGTTTCTGCCACAACCAATAAATCTACTTCTGAATCTACCTGATTCTGAATAAAATTTTCCTCTTCTTCAATTGTTATATTAAATTCATCAGGGTTATTTAATAGAAAATCAGTTTCTTTACCAACTTTTTTAATAAGATTAATCAATTTTTCAGCGTCTTTTACCTCTCCATTTCTTATGTTAATTGTTCTATTGTTAATAATGTATTGAGCTTCTTCTATTTTCCCCATTTTAATCCTCCTAGATAAAGTTATCCATATTTTTATATAATTATATTGGAAAAGGCAATTGAATACAAATATATATTTCATTGAAATTCTGACATAAAAAATACTGCATATTCTTGTTGAATAATACAGTATCAATAAAGAAATTATTTATTTCTATTTATTATATCTTATATTAAATCTATTTACTAAATTAGAATTTGTATATGAGTTAAGAAGTAAGAGAGAAAAGTGAAGAGTTAAGGTGGAAATCCTAACGGATTTCTTTTTAAATATATTCAAATTCAGCTTTGCTGAATTTATTCATTAACTTTTCACTCTTAATTTTTACTTTTTAACTAATTAGTAAATTCCTATTTATCTTATATATTCAATAATTTCACCATTTGCTACTTTATCTTGATATTTAATTATTTTACGATTAATCCTCACCAAAACGACTTGTTTTCTTTAGTACCTCTTTAACTATTTTTGCTAATTGTTCATACTTAGTATTATCAACAAGTCTAAAGTATAAGCTTTTCAAGAAAAGAGTTACATTAAATTCAATAAATAAATCATCAGGAAGTATTCCTGTTTTTTCTATTTTACCAAAGCTTCTTATCCATTCTTCAATTTCTTCTACAGGAATTATATCTCTTTCTAAAACCTCTTTAACAGCTGATATCATACGTTCATCCTCGTTGTTAATATATCCATAATAATTTGCGTTGATTTTTTTATATATTGAATTTAGTATCTCTTTTAATTGTTCATATCCTATTACTTCACATTTTGCAAGCTCCATCAAGGCATCAGCGCCATGAGCAGCACCATGCGCCCAGCTTTTACCTTCTACAAAGCCTCTTACATCCTTGTCCTCATTATAAAATTTCAAAACTTTATTAAATGCCTTTAAAATATCATTGTCTGGCAAAAAATTTTTATGCTTATAGGTTATACATGCAGACACTAAAACAGAAAAAGTCCTGTCAAAAACTGTATCATCAACTTTTCCCAATCCATTAAAAATATGTTTTTCGTCTAATGCTATTAGAAATATGTGATATGCTTCTTCTGGTGTCAGAACATCTGTCATTATCCACTCTAGAAGAACGCTACAAATCAAATCATTACGAAGCTCACCATCAATATCTCCTATATACTCCATCATATCTACTGATAATTTATATGGGTTCATACCCTCTGGTACTGCATATTCATTATCTTTTATATTACTTAACAATGTCTTTAATGTTTGCTTTTCCATATATTTCGCCTACCTCTCAATATTTTTGAATTCACTTCTTTTGCCATAACTTAATGTTTTTTCTAAATATTAATTATATTTCTTTCACTATTAAAACAGTAGTTCATGAAATACAATATATTTTTAATGTTATATAATGCCTCATTTTATTAGCCTATTTGTTTCAATTTTCAATCATTTCACTATATTCATCATTATTTTCCTTTCATATAAACGCACTATATTTCTATCTGTATTTTAAATTATAGCATTGCATATGTTCATATAATACCTAAAACATCTTTACTAATTAAAAATAATCCAATTGTAATATATCTAGTCCATTTAATAATAATGTAATCTTGTGTTTTAATTGCTATATGCAAAAGTGTGTTTTTCTTAATATTGCGATATTTGCATATTTTATTTTCTATTTACTTATTAAATTTTGTATTTTTCTTTCTTGCTCTATGCTTTCTTTCTTCATATTTTTGCCAATATACATGTTTTTCATCATATTGTGTTCTTGGTTTCTTTTCTTCTGCTGGATATCCAACATATACAATTCCTAAAGGAATTACTTCTTGAGGTAAGTTTAATATTTTATATAAAGGTCTATATGAGCTTTCCACAGGATGTAATCCTACCCAAATGCTACCGAGTTCCATAGAAGTAGCTGCTAATAATATATTTTCAATAGCCGCACTACAGTCTTGAACCCAAAAATCTTTAACTGGACCTGACATTGCTAATTTCATATTTCCACATACTACTATCATTGATGGTGCATTATATTTTCCAAAATACGTCTTTTCATTTATTTGATTTATTATATTTTCATCTGTAATTATAATAAACTCCCAAGGCTGACTATTACATGCAGTAGGTGCTGCTGTAGCAGCTTTTATTAAAGTTAATAAAAGTTCTTTATCTATAGCCTTCTCTTGAAACTTTCTTATACTTCTCCTTTTATACATACACTCAATTACGTTCATTTTATAAATCACTCCCTTCTTGTAAAATTGGAAGTTGTATATGAGTTAAAAAGTAAGAGAGAAAAGTGAAGAGTTAAGGTGGAAATCCTAAAGGATTTCTTTTTAAATATATTCGAATTCAAGTTTCCATTATAGCTTTTTATAAAAAATAAGATAATTTTAGTTAAATAACTTATTTTTTATTAACTAAAACTATCTTATTCAAATCTCTAACCATACACTTAGCTCATTTTATTAATTTCATCCTCATGTAACGGTAACTATTATAAATCTTCTGTCTTATAAACAGTATATCCTTCATAATAATAACTGGTATCAATTCCCTTTATATAAATTTCTCTATCGTTAATTTTATCAGTTAATGCTTGCTTTAAAAGGTGCTTAATCTCTATATCTTTTATAGGACTACGTTCCATTGCAAGCAAATAATCATTCTTATCAACTTCACTCCAGTTAACTACTTTGCCTAACTCTTTTTTTAACATTAAATCAAGCCAAATTCGTGCACTTCTTCCATTTCCTTCTCTAAAAGGATGGGCAATATTCATTTCAACATATTTTTCAATTATTTCATCCAAACTTGATTGTGGCATTGACTCAATATGTTCTAATGATGCTTTTAGGTACATAACAGGCGCAAATCTAAAATTTCCTTTTGTAATATTAACATCACGTACTACTCCTGCAAATTCATATATATCCTCAAATAAATATCTATGAATCTCAGCTAATGTATTGTATTTTCCTGCTTCTAAGCTATCTAAATATCCACTTTTGAATAATTCAATAGCTTTTTTCTTACTTATTTTTTCTTCTGCCCTAGCAAGTTCAACCGAATCTGTAATTTTCAATTTATTATTAAGTGCCATAATACCTCCTGTATAAATAGATTTCTACATTTTTTCTTATATATTAATACATTTTTATTCTCTACTCTAATTTCTTATTTTATTATAACATTAAAGCAAAATTTGTTTAATAGAAACTTAATTTTTATTTGCTTGTACTGTAAATATCTTTTACAAGATTAAAAGTTCTTTAAAATCAAATACTAATTCTTCATAATCGGTGTTATTTCAAATTCAAGTTTTAACTTTTATACAAAAATAGCTAGTAAACTTTTATAATTTTACTAGCTATCTTTGCAATATATTATTTGCCCAATTAGGTATTTTTTTATCTGTCCATATTATCTTACCATTTTTTAAATATATAACTTCTTTTAATACTTCTGTATTATCATATATGTTTACTTCATCACATATTTCAATTATATTATTTAAGTTATTTAATGAATCATAATATCTTCTTTCTATATCCTTATCTGGTATTCCATGGCCACCTTTACTAACTCTAATTTTAACTCTCTCTTTAGCAACTT
Organism: Clostridium amazonense; assembly: GCF_056431285.1. Lineage (NCBI taxonomy): Bacteria > Bacillati > Bacillota > Clostridia > Eubacteriales > Clostridiaceae > Clostridium > Clostridium amazonense. The sequence continues at coordinate 80,199 of NZ_JBWKMH010000025.1, forward strand.
CGGGATTCTCTACTCCTACATAATTCATAACTATATAAAATCCATTGTCTTTTGCGAACTTTATATTTTTTATTATGCTTTTTCCAGATAAAGTGGTTTCCTGATTGAATGATATGCCATTTAAAATATAGTGTTTTATTAATTTAACAGCTTCTCTTGCACATTTCATTTGAAGATTATTATCTTTCCAAGAACCAATCCTAGATACCATCTCATCTGTATTTATTCTTTTTTCTTCTTTATTTTCATTATAGTATATAGCTTTATATATTGAAGTTTTTCCTGCCCCATTAACACCTGCAAAAATTGTATATGTCGGCATATTATTCACCTATTACCTTTGCTTGCTCTTTTTGTAGCACTAAATTTGATAAAGTCATATAAAAATCTTGTTCTTCTTTTGTTTTTGCATTTTTAAATAAATCCTTCAATTGGCTATAAGAATAATTGATAAAAATATCATATAAATTATTATCTTTATTTTCCATATCAAACTCCTCCTGATGAAATTCTATTTATACACTATAGGTTTCCAAGTTCATCTTCATAATTGTTAGTTCCAAAACTTGGATACCCTTAAGAGTGAAACTAGCTCGGAATCATTTTATAGTAAGTATTTCTTTTGAAAGCAATATATTTACAACTTTAAAAATAGTTTTGAATTCGAGCTTGTTTCCCTATATTATATACCAAACCTATAAAATAATAAACTTAATCTCTTTTTATTTTGGTTCTCCACAGATATGCTTCACCGTATAATAAGCAAAAGATAACACCTTCCAAATATGTATTATCACTAGAATATTTTCAATTTCAAATTTTCATTATAAATTTTTATAAAAAATAAGATAGTCATCTGCCTATCTTATTGAATTCCTACCATATAATAAAATTATCTATATCCATATATAATAACATCATTTCCATCAACTTCATATGGTATATGTTCTTTTTTAAGTTCTCTTTTAAATTCTTCACTCTCATCTTGTATTTCAATTTTTGATGCAAGTCTGCCACCTTTGTTAACAGCATACTTAGGAGTAATCCTTATCCATTCTATTAAATAATGCTTATACTCAAGCCCTTCATAGCTATAATCGCCAAAATAACTAGGTATTTTAGATATAGTTTTTAAAAATTTACTATCAGGTATATCAAATAAAGTTTTATATATAAATGCTGGTGGAAATGAAAGTCTATTATTTACTATATCTAAAAGGACATTCCACTTTGTGTTATTCATATAACTTGTAAGATCTTTATCTTCAATAATTTTTCGTGCCTTTTCTTTATCAGTTTTTTTTCTGTTATACTGCCCATCATTAATATTTTTAGCCAATTTTTGTACATATGATAAAACAGATGCTGCTCCCTTGAATTGGAAAGATTCAAAAATAGTATCATCCTTATAAACACTAATTCTATAATATTTACTATTAAACATTAATAACTCTAAACTAACTCCACCAGGCCATATAGCACTCATTATAATATTGAAAAAATTATTTTTATCTAATTGTTTATTTTCTACAAATTTTCCATTTCCTAAATCTATATCACTAAAATCATCAAAACACAGATTATTTTCCATCTTATCATACTCTCCTAAAAGCTCTATTTTTTATTTAATGCAATAATCTTTCTCTCTCATAATAAATTCTCATAGCTTCCTCATCACTACTTAGGTGTTCAATTTTTTGTTCAGCTTTTTATATTGCTGTATCACAACTTGATACAACTTTTTAAAATTTTATTTTTTAGACCTAATCCAAGGAGGAATTGGTTGTTACACAAGACAAGGGTGTATATTATAAACTTGAAATTTAACATTGTGTTTTCTTTGTATCAACCCACTTATTTAATGCTATCTTTATTGGCGGACATATCTTTTTAGGTAACTCTTCCATATAAAAAAACTTTAATTGTTCAACTTCACTTTCTTGACATATTAATTCACCAGCATAATCCCTACAAATGAATACTATATCCACATTAGATACCTCATCACCATTTGGATATACATAATGTGTATCTTTTCCTGAGAATATACCAAATAGTTCTAGACTATTAGCTATTAATCCAGTTTCCTCATATAATTCCCTTTTTGCAGCATCCTCAACTTTTTCATCTAATTCAACAGCACCTCCTGCATATCCCCAACAATGATTATCAGTTCTTTTTTGTAATAGTATTCTTCCTTTATCATCTTCTACAATTATACTTGCACCAACCTGCAATAAAGTTCTATGCCCAACAATAGTCCTCAAATCCATTATATAATTTGACACTTCATAACTTCCTCTCACACATATTTTATCGGTATATTACTTTTAAATAAATTTTTATTTATGCTTATTTCTCATTTTCAAATTTTGTATTCGTTCAATATAGTCTAGATTTTTACCACAACGCCCTATCCATATCATTTCTTGTTAGTACCTCTTTATTTTCATAAGGATAACTGCATAATACGCTATCTAAAAATTTAATTCCACAAAAATATTTACATATCGAAGTTCCTTTTACAGCACATTTATGTTTATTATTGCCATCATCAACGTTCCATGGGCATTTTGTCTGTTTCCAATCAACTCCATCACTTGCCAAATCTATATCCATATTTCCACCGCTTAATGCTTTTACTCTATCATCCATATTAATATTCCTTTCACAAACTCCTATCTATATATTACTTCAGTTAAAAGCTATCACATATAAAATTCTACTACAAATTAGTAATAGCATATTTTATAAATATTACATTATTTATATATAAATTTTCAAAAATTTCATTTTCCTTTTATCTAGTTTTAAAATAAAAACACTGCAAGATTTTAGATTAGATAATGCAGTGTTTTTTCATTATTTTGTTATATGTGAATATTTTCTTATAAATTATACATCATTTAAATAAGTTATATTATTTTAGTCAAATCGTATTCTATTATATACTAACTATTTTTAGTAGCTACTAAAACACCTACAAGAGGATGTAATTGATGTAATTCAACACTAAAATTTAGTTCTGAAAAACATTTAACTAAATCTTCAACTGTTGATGGTTTGTCCCCACCTGGTCCATAACCAATTTCATCGTATTCATCTTCATACTTATCTGGATTATCAAAAAACATTAAATCACCTATGATAATAGTTTGTAAGGTTTGTCCACCTATGTAAACCATATTTTCAATTGCCTTCTTCTTTTCTTCTAAATTTAAGTGATGTAATGCGTAGTTTGAAATAATTTTAGTAATTTGCTTTTCTTTCAAATTAACATTTTCATCTGGCTTATCAAATGTTCCAATAAAAAATTCAACATTTTCTCTATTTACTTCACTAGCATTTTCAGTTGACTTTATAATCATTCCTTCACTTATATCAATTCCTATGCCAAGTTTTATAGTATTTGAAAGTTCAATAATTTGCTTACCTGTTCCACATCCCATATCTAAAATAACATCATTTTCATTTGGACTTGCTAATTTACTTACCAATTGACATGATCTATATCTCCAAATATAGTTATCAGTTACATACTCTTCACTTGCATTATCAAATCTTTCCTTTACATTGTTATCCATTTCATTACCCCCATTTTTGTAATTTGCTATTATTTATTATTTAAAATAAATATCCCCGATTAATATTTTACCATAATACTCAATTAATGTAATGAAATTACTATAACTAATTTATAAAAATACATTTAAAAACTTAAGCTATATATTTATTAAATTCTCGGATAATTTGGAAGTTAAAATTTAACGCCCATAATATATTAAAATTACAAATTATTTATTTAAATAGAATTTATATTCTTTTCCATGACTATAAACTTGAAATTATCATCTTCAATATACTCACCGCATCTATTAAATCCTAACTTACTGAACAAATTTAATGCAGGTTTATTAGTTTCACCAGTTTCAATGTATATTCTATTAATATCCATATTATTGAATATATATTTTGTAACTATATTTATTGATTTAAATGCAATGCCTTCTCCCCAACATCGCTTATCAGCTATAATAATACCCATTTCACCCTGCTTTTTTTCTTTATCTATACTAAAAAAATTAACAAATCCTATAAAATCATCTGAATTATTTGTAATAATAAAATACTTATATTTTCTATCTTCAACATTCTCATTATTTATTTCATTATTAAATATATTGCAAAAATTTATACATTCATCTATTAACTCTTTACTTGTGTTAGGTATCGGTCGCGGGTCGTGTAAGTTTATTTCCTTATCTAGTCTACAAGAAAATAAATTGATAACATCATCACTACGTACATCTCTAATCTTAATATTTTCATCTTGGTAATAAATCATTATAATCCCTCCTTATCTCAATTTATTTTATTTAATGTAATTCTTAATCAAGCTAAGCCACAAATTCGCTTTTAATTATTTCACTTTTAATTCCTATTTATCTTTATTTTCAATTTCAATAATTGTCATTATAGAGTAATTGGCTAAATCTAGTAGTGTATCTATAATACTCTCGTCTTTTACTTCAGCATCTTGTTTAATTAATGGCTTATATCTTCGTATCTTATCTTCCAATCTAATTGCAGGCATTATAGTCCATATTCTTCAAAACCTTCACCAAAACTGTCTCCATAGTCTTCATTCTTTGCCACATATATCTTATTTAACTTTTCACATATCTCTCATGCTGTTCAACTTTTGCCATGTAATAATATTTTCTTCTTGTATTTTATAATTTTTAAGGTTCATTATTTAAATATTAAATGAGAACAATGTTATTCCAGGAAAAAAGTTTAAATACTTTCTTTATCCAAAAAGTTAAAGTCTATTTTTCCTTTGTAGATAAAAACTATATCACCTTAGTAGCTGAGGTTTTAACCTTGGAGGTAATATATCCTTGCTAAATTCTTATTTTTTGAATTACAACATAAAAATACCCTAAAATTCATTTTTGAATAATAAGGTATTTAGAAAACTTATTTGTTTTATATTTTAGTTCTTGAATAAAAATATTGTTTTTAAAAACTAATTTAATAAAATCAGCATGGCTAATTAACACAACTAAAGCGTCTCATCTAACTTTTGAATCTTTGAATGTGAAATTAAATATACATTACCTAAAATATCAATTTTCTTTCCTTTTACACGTACAGCACAATCTTTGTTTGATGCGTAAACATTCATTTCTTCTGATAATGAAGATAATTCGATTTGAATTTGTTCAATGTTATTTTCAAGATCACAATGAGACAACACTGAAAAATCATCAAGACCAATACCATTGTAAATAGAACTTATGTCACATTCGCAGTCAGTATATTTCGAACATACCCATTTAGCAGACATGTTTATAGCACCAGCACTTGTTCCCATCACAACTGATTTGCTTTTTTTTATTAAATCGGACAATTGGTATTCAATCAAAAGATTATTTTGTTCAACAGTATCTCCACCTAACAAGAAAATTACCGAAGCATCTTGAATTAATTTTTGTGCCTCTTCCTTCTGTACGCTATAATCAATTAAATGATATTCATCAAATATAATATTGACCTGGTCAAGCCACGAACGTTCAGTAGCACCAACTTCCTTATCTTCATAAAGGAATGGATTGGCACTAATCATAACAAGCGATTTTCTATCAGTTATATCCTCATACAATAACTTTACCAGTTTTTCAAGAAAAGCATCGTTAAACCAACCTAAATAATAATGAATTCCCATAAGTACCTCCGTATAAAAATTTATGTAATATAAACTTTTATATTTGTGATTTTATTTCATTTAAAATATATTTTGTAAATAACGCATTTTTAATTTTTAAAGAACATTATCCATATTTAAATTTTCAAAAATTGCATTTTATTATAATCATAACATCCTCTTATTTTTGTAGAATAAAATAGAAATACCGCATACTAACGTTGAATAATATGTATTTAATTTTATCCTTTAACAAAAATATAAATTGTCACTATTCAAAATTTTCTTTAAATATTGTTTTTAATACTTCACATGGAACCACCTGATTATGAAAAATTTGCAGCATTCCTTTAGGCGTTATTTTATATCCTAACAATTCATCTTTATGAAAAACTACTGTTTTTGCTTCAACATTAATATGATCTTTAAAAGGAATAAGACGAACGAATTTATCACTTACATAAAATGTAGGTAGTTTAGCCCACAATTTTTCATCAATATTTTGGGAAGTACTTTCATAGATAAGTCTATATAAATCCCCAAACCTTTCCTTAGTTTGTTCTTCAAACTTCTTTAAATAATTATTTATGTCCTCTTTCATTTTTATCTCCATGCTTCTATAATTTGTTTATATTTATATATCATATAAATTAACCTTGATATGAATTCCTTTACTACCACAAAACAATTATAACATATTTTGTAAATACAGAATTGCTTAATTTAAAAAATTTATCTTGTATTTTCATTACTTTATAAAACATTTTATGCCTTTATTTTGAATATTAAGTAAAACTCCACTAGATCATTTTTCTTTGATTGGTATTACAACATAATAAAAAAAATACCATAAATTCATTTTTGAACAGTATGGTATTTAATATATTACTTTTCACTATTCACTTTTACTTCTTAACTCCTCATTAAATCACTACTTATCCTTAAGTAATGCATCTATATCCTCATATATTTCTTGTGCAATCTCCCAAGTACCATTATAAGGTTGTTCAATATAACATATATCTTTTATTTTGTACACATAAGCTACACTACTTCCACCTTCAGAATATGAAAATTCTAACTTTATATAATAGTCTACATTTGTTGGCGTGTCACCAAGAGACTCACGATTTGTTTTTTTAGAATTTAATTTAATAATATCAATAATTTTTTTAATTTCTTCATTATCAGTGATTGTAATATATTTATTATTTTCTTCTTTGTTATCTGATAAAACTATAATTTTTAAATCAACTTCATTTGGCAAAACAACTTGCACTTTACTACAACCAATTAAACTTAAACTCAATAACAAAATCACAATTAAAACACTGAAAATTTTGCTTCTACTCATTATTCAACTCCTATATAATTTAAAACTATTGTATTCTATCTCAATATAATTATTTTAATTATACATTTAATACATTGATGAGATTAACCATTATTTTATTTTGCTTTGTTTTTTTGATAATTTAAATTTTTGGTAAAGAATATCTTTTAAAACCAAAGCAGTATCCTCATCATTAAAATTAAATTCATTTTTGCAATCATCATACAACTGCGATATTTTTTCACAATAATTATTTATTCCTTGCATACCTTGATAAGATGCTAAAATTGGATACTTCTTGCTCCATGCACTAGTCCAGTCAATTTCATCCACAATCATTTCTATGCTTGTAACATCACCACTAAGGTTACTTCCATTTATAAGATAGTCATAACTTACATTATATAGTTGACTTAACAATTTTACCTTAATTAACTCTGGAACTGTTTGATCAGTTTCCCATTTGCTGATAGTTTGCCTTGATACCCCTAATTTTTCAGCCACATCTTCTTGAGATAAACCTGATTTTTTACGTAAATCTAGTAATTTATCACCTAATGACATAATAATCACACACCTTTCAATTCCTCTGAGTTACCTTGTATCTAAAGTATACTTGAAATGTAAAGTGTTATCTACCAATTAATCTTGGAATTTTGTCAACTATAATTAACATTTTTAATATAAGTATTCACTACTTTATTAAAATGACCAACAAATTTTAAATTTGATTTACTATTTACTTAATCTGAATTTTCAATTCCATACAGCGGTTAATAGCATAATCATTATTCTGCAATGCTGCCTTAATAAACCATTCTCTTGCTTTTGAAAAATTTTTTTCCACTATAATACCTTCCATATAGAATAAATTTGCAAGATTACATTGTGCATCTCTATCTCCGTGTAGTGCGGCTCGTTCAGTCCAGTAAAAAGCCTTTTCCATATCCTTTTCTACACCAATTCCATCATAATAGAAGCACCCAACTTGACATTCAGCTAAGGGATATCCTTTCTCAGCTAACCTTAAATGACCTTGAAAACACTCTTCATATTGTTGCGTTTCAAAGTATTTCTGAATAAGTTCATTACATTCATCAAGTTCTTTGCAGGGACTATAATAATCATCCGTCATATGTGTTTCCTCCCAAAATTCTATTTATCTTTATTTTTTACTTAACATAATTTGATTATTATAAATAATTTATGATTTTATAGGTTTTAATACTTTGTAAGAAAATTCTGAAATATATGCTTTTCTAAAACCTAAACTATCATATAACTTCCTAGCATCATTTCCAACAACACACCATAACACTACTTCTTTATAACCTCGATTATATATTTCATTGCATAAATACTTAACAAAATTTTTCCCTATACCATTTCCTTGTAAATCTGTTTTTACTGCTACGCTACCAATTTCATTTCCTACTAAATGTCCATGTCCAGCAACTTCATCATTTACTTCATATGTAAAACGATTAGCTGCATCTACATTCCAGGCTTTCCGATTTTTTTCACTTGGTTGTTCAACAACAGAGCCTGGAAAATCTCCTACTTTAATACGCATTTCATGAAATGCTTCTGCATACAAAGCATGCCCTTTTGAATAATCTTCATCAACATATAACCTTACAGGAAGCTCGCTAATTTCAAATTTTCCATCTTTATGTTTCATATAAGCACTTGAAAATTCTCTTTCATAACCCAATCTCTTTGCAAACATTTTTGACACCTCATTATCTGCATGAAAATTTGTTATTATTTTTTGTGATTCTTTTTGCAATTCATTTTCACAAAATTTAGCCACTGCTTGTCCTATTCCTTTACACCTATATTTTGGTGCAACAAATACAATTAAGCAAGATACCTTTTTACCTGATATTATTTGTGCTACTGCAACAATCTTACCTTCCATGTATACAACCGTTAGTGTACCTGGATCATTTTGCAATGCCCATAAAAATTCCTCACTTGTTTCAATATCTTGAAATAACAATTCCCTTACATCATCATACTCATTTTGACTTATTGATTTGTAAAAAAGCTCCATACTATTACATCCTCATATAATTATTTTTTTAAAATATATAACTCTCACTACAAATTAGAATTTGTATATGACTTATGGTATAAAACTAGATTTCTCTACTACTACATAAATATTTTTTCAAAGCTAAATTGCTTCACATTTTGTAGATATGAACCATATCTACAAAATATGAAGCAACTGATAATTAAATACAATCATTTAACATATTAAAAAATATTAGATTTAATTCTATTGTGGAGTTCAAAAATAGCTACTTTATTAGTTTGCCAATATAACATCTCTTCTGCTTTTTCATATGTAGCCCAAATATATTCTGTATGTTCTTCTGATAATTTTATTGGGTTATTATCTACGTTTACAGCAAAGCAATATTCAGGTAAAACAAACGTATCAGCAGACCAATATTTCCTATGTTTGTCGGAAATGCAGTCAGCAGGTACATAAAATGTTGACACTAACTGATAATAAGTAAGTGTCTTTTCAAGACTGGCTTCTTCAAATGCTTCTCGTTTAGCTGACTCAAGTGGAGTTTCCTCATCCTCGCCACCTCCAGCAATAAATTGCCAATATTCACCAGCACTTCTTTTGAAAATACAATATTGTGGTATTCCGTCTACTAATTTATAGGGTATAACTAATACTTGTATTGGTGCTCTCATAATAATACCTCCTAAAAAACTAATCTTCACATTAAAATACTATCATGAATTAATTATAACATATTTTGTAAATACCGCATTATTCAATTTTCAAAGAACACTTTTTGCTTTTATGTCCATTAATAATTATATTGCGAATTAAAAATACCGAATATTCACTTTGAATAATACGGTATTAATAAGAATTTAAAAGCTTTAAAAATTAAACCATTTTATACTTTTATATTCTTCTTCTACATCTGGATAACATCCAACTATTTTTTTAAAAGAAATAGCATCATTACCATATGTCATTTTAATAAATTTTACGAATAAAGTTTCATCATAGCAATTCTTCTTTTTCCACTTAAAGAAATCAGTAATAATAGTATCAAAGTTCTCTAGGATAATTTTATCAACTTTATATAATCCAATATCGCCATCAGCACTTAATAGTAAATACATAATATACCTCCCCTTTACAAATTGAAGTTTAGCAATTCTATATTACGTTATTTTTTATCAACCATGTTGTTTTCCTTTTCTACCACTCTTATCACTACCAATTAAAATGAAGCCTTCAGAAACAGCAAGTGCAAATATAATATCATGTTCACCTAATGGATCTGATACGATAGAATATACTAAATGTACTGTACAAATTAATAATATACAAATTATGCCATTACGCAAAATTCTTCTATTTTTAAACATCAAAATAACCTCCTATGTAAATTGGAATTTAACAAGAAGTGAAGAGGTAAGAGTGAAGAGTGAAAAGTTAATGAATAAATTCAGCAAAGCTGAATTTGAATATATTTTTAAAAAATCCTTTAGGATTTCCACCTTAACTCTTCA